>JBBRAZ010000016.1:0-80397 GCA_038206295.1 Acidimicrobiales bacterium | reverse complement strand
TCATCGACGATCGCCCGCAGGTGCTTACGATCGGTCGGGCTCAAGTGGACGGTGACGCCAGTACGCATCCCGCAGACTCGCACGACACCACGCCTTCGGGAATCCCAACCCGGACTCTTGTGTCCCGATCAATCCACTAGGTCAGTTGTGTGACCAGAGACGACAGTTCCTAGAGCGCATAGAACAGGTTAAAGCAAGCCTCTCAAGCCTTGGTATCGAGGTCTATGAGGACATCTTAGGGGAAGCCGAGATTAGTTTCCTGCTACCACGTTCAATATTCGACGGCTTGTTTGGTCAATTCACCAAAGAACTTGATCTCATAAATTTCATAGTGAACATATTTTCGGAATTAGTCACCGGTCAAGCGGAGCCATCTACGCTTCGCCAGCTTTCCACGACCGACCCCGTCATAGCCATTGGCGTCATGATAGTCGTCGCGCGGACCGTTGGCGAAACAATTACATGGTTATTGGATACGTGGGGCACAGTTCTGAAAATAAAAGACTGGTATGATCAAGGAAAGGCTCTCAACATTCCTGAGGAGCAACTGACGGCAATCGAAGGAAACCTCAAACGTACGATTGAGGCGGCGTTTGAGACGCATACTAAGCAGTTGATAGAGACCTATCGACCGAATGATCAAAACGAACCCGGACGCCACCACGAGCTGGCGAATGCTATCACCCGCTCGCAACGATTGCTCATGACTCGGATCGAACAGGGCATGCAAATCGACATCAGATACCTACCTCCGCCCGAGCCTCCAGAGGGCCAGACCGGGGCAGAGCGAGCGCAAGAAGAGGCGATTGCCGCCCAGATCGCGGTCATCTCCCGGCAACTTAAATTCCCAAAGCCGACAGGCGAACCCCTCTTACAGCTAGTCCTCCAGCAAGACGACGAGACCCCGGTGGTTGGCGAATAGCTCGCTTGGGCAAGCGGTCGGTGAGACATTCTCGCCGACGAACCCCCGCTCCCCACGCGAACAGCGAGCGTGCTTTCGGCAGGTCAGGCGAACTTCGTCTCCCCCCCCCCCGCCGACGCCAAATGGTTTTTAGGGGTCACCGGAGCGAAGTGGCATACGCGTGATCAACCCCGCTGCTTCCCCCATAGGGGGAGCCCGGGCGAACCACCGGTCACCTTGAAGTGGCCCGGTCGTTCATCTTGGTGGGACAGGCAATCCGCCGAGGCGTCACCCGGACGGGCCGGAAGCTACCTCAGGCGGGCGAGGCGGTCGGCAAGCTGCGGAGCAACCCGGCGATACTCGTCGCCGAAGGCTCCGCCCCCCGCAGTCAGGAAAACGGCAGGTGAGGCGGGAGCTTCGTCGGCGGGGCTGACGGGCTTGTGACAAGATGTGGTCGAGGGGGACATTGGCTAAGCTCCTGAGTTGCAGAGGCTGGACCGCTGGAAAACCCTTAGACGCCCACTGTCTCCCCGGATCAACCTACTGATATGGAAGAAAA
Organism: Acidimicrobiales bacterium; assembly: GCA_038206295.1. Lineage (GTDB taxonomy): Bacteria > Actinomycetota > Acidimicrobiia > Acidimicrobiales > JBBRAZ01 > JBBRAZ01. The sequence continues at coordinate 78,937 of JBBRAZ010000016.1, read as the reverse complement.
ATATTAGTCACGGCGGTGAGCGCGACGTTGCAGGCTTTCGAAAGAACCATCCTAGGACGCCGAACACTGCGCCTTTATCGTAGCCGACCCATTTCATCGCGGCACCGTCACATGAGAGCGTCACCCGGCCCCCACCCGATCCCGATACCCATTCACAATCGGATACCTGCGGTCCCGCCCGAAGGCGCGTGCTCCGATCTTCACCCCCGGCGCGGCTTGGCGGCGTTTGTACTCCGAGCTGTAGAGCAGGCGCTGGACCCGCTCGACGGTGGCGGGCGCGAAACCGCGGGCGACGATCTCGTCCAGCGTGGCCTCCTCCTCGACCAGGGCGTGAAGGATGGCGTCGAGTTCGGCGTAGGGCGGCAGGCTGTCCTGGTCGGTCTGGTCGGGGCGGAGCTCGGCGGACGGCGCCTTGGTCAGCACCCGCGACGGGATCGCCTCCAGCGGGCCGCCATAGGGCGCATTGGCGTTGCGCCAGGCGCAGACGGCGTAGACCTCCTCCTTGTAGAGGTCCTTCAGCACATTGTAGCCGCCGCACATGTCGCCGTAGAGAGTGGCGTAGCCGACTGCCATCTCCGACTTGTTGCCGGTGGTCATCAGCATGGCGCCCAGCTTGTTGGACATCGCCATCAGGGTCACGCCGCGGACCCGGGCCTGGAGATTCTCCTCGGTGATGTCCGGCGCGCGCCCCTCGAACACCGGCGCGAGCATGGCGGTCAGGGCGTCCACGGCTGGCGAGATGGCGATGTCGTCTAGCCGCACCCCATTGCGCCGGGCGCAGTCGGCGGCGTCGTCGAGGCTGTCCTGGCTGGTGTAGCGCGAGGGCAGCATGACGGCGCGGACGTTCTCCGCGCCCAGGGCGTCGCAGGCCACGACCAGGCTGATCGCCGAATCGACCCCGCCGGACAGGCCGAGCAGCACCCCCCTGAAGCCCGACTTGCGCACATAGTCGCGCAGGCCGACGACCATGGCGCGGTAGAAGGCTTCCGGCGGCTCCGGCCAGTCGGCGCGGGGAGCCTCGGCGCACGTCCAGCCGTCGGGGCCGCGCTCCCACATCGACAGCGCCAGCGCGTCCTCGAACGTCGGCAGCCTCATGACCAGATCGCCGCCGGCGCCCAGGGCGAAGGAGCCGCCGTCGAACACCAGTTCGTCCTGGCCGCCGACCTGATTGACGTAGACCAGCGGCAGGCCGGTTTCCGCCGCCCGCGCCGTGGCGATCCGCATCCGCTCCGCCGTCGACGTGCGGCGATAGGGCGAGCCGTTGGGGACGAGCAGCATCTCCGCCCCGCGCGCCGCGAGGTCGGCGCAGGGTCCCGGACCCCAGATGTCCTCGCAGATCGGAACGCCAATCTTCACCCCGCGCACATCGAACAGGCCGGGCGCGGCTCCGGGGGCGAAGATGCGCTTCTCGTCGAACACGCCGTAGTTGGGCAGGTCCATCTTGTAGGCGAGGTCGCGCACCTCGCCGCCGTCGATCAGGGCGACGGCGTTGCGTGGATGACCGTCGGGATGAGAGCAGGCCAGGGTGACCAGGGCCGCGCACTGCCCCGCCGTCGCGGCCGCCAGGCGGTCCAGCGCCCGGCGGCAGTCGCGCAGGGCCGCGGGTTTCAGCGCAAGGTCTTCGGGCGGGTAGCCGATCAGGAACAGCTCGGGAAAAAGCGCCACGTCCGCGCCCATCGCCGTCGCCTGGCCAATGAGGTCTTCTGCTAGGGCCGCATTGGCCTCGATGGCCCCCACGGTGGGATTGGACTGCACCGACGCGACGGTGAGACGATCGGTGATTTGGGTCGTCGCCATCGCCGTCATCTAGCGACGCTTGAGGGTCGGCGCGAGAGGCGAGACCTCAATCGTCGCGATGAACGCGCTCTCGCCGCTCGTGGCGCTCCTGCGCCTCCAGGGCGAGCGTCGCGATGGGGCGGGCTTCCAGGCGGGCGAGACCGATCGGCTCGCCGGTCTCCTCGCAATAGCCGTAGGCGCCCTCCTCGATGCGGCGCAGGGCCTCGTCGATCTTCGAGATCAGCTTGCGCTGCCGGTCCCGGGTGCGCAGCTCGAGCGAACGGTCGGTTTCCGACGAAGCGCGGTCCGCGAGGTCGGGGTGGTTCACCGTCTCGAGCTGCAGGTGGCTCACCGTCTCCCGCGCCTCGCGCAGGATGTCGTCGCGCCAATTCATCAGCTTGCGCTTGAAATAGGCGAGCTGGCGATCGCTCATGAACGGCTCGTCGTCGGACGGGCGATACCGGTCCAAATCAACATAGGTGGAAGACAGACTCATAGAAGCCTCACGCCACCATCCCCCGAAAACTCCCACCACTGGAGGGGCGCTTAACCGAAATCAGGCGCGTCGGCAATCGTGCCAATTGTGAGGCTTTGCGCGGCAACCCTTTCAAACCTTAACGCGATTTAAGTGGCGCCCTGACGGTGGCGGCGCACATTGGCGCTTCAGACCGCCGAAATTCGTTGGACCCAAACCGATGCCGCGTCTCTTACACGCCTTCCCCCTCGCCGCCGCGCTCTGCGCCGCCGGACTGTCGCTCGGCGCGGTGACCGCCGCTCACGCGCTCGAGGATGTCCGCCTCGTGCCGCGCCAGATCTCGCTGGGCGGCAGCTGCCCCGGCTGCGACCTGTCGCGCAGAAATCTCCAGGGCGCCCGGTTCCTGGGGGCGGACTTCGCCAAGGCCTCCCTGGTCGGCGCGGACCTCAAGGGCGCGTCGTTCATGGGCTCGGACTTCTCCCGGGCCGACTTCTCGCACGCCGATCTCACCGGCGCCTCGGTGATGGGCGCCACCTTCGCCCACACCATCTTCGCCAGCGCCACGATGACCAGCCTGCGCGGAACCGGGGCCGACTTCCAGGACGGCGACCTGCGGGGCAGCCGTCTCGACGCGGCGGACCTTCAGGGATCCGACCTGCACGGCGTCGACGCCCGGGGCGCCAATTTCGATGGCGCGCGCATGACCGGCGCCGATCTGCGCGGCGGCCACTTCGAACAGGCCTCGTTCCGCGGCGCCGATCTGACCGCCGCGGACCTGGCGGGCGGCCATTTCACCGGCGCGGACTTCAAGGGCGCGACGCTGCGCATGACCGCCCACGCCGGCGCCGAGCTGGCGGACGCGCGGAATGTGGTGATCGAGCGGATGAACACTGTCTGTTTCACCCGATCGGGTTCGCAGTCGCACCCCTGCGCCTTCCCGGCGCCGCCCCGGCCTCCCGCGCCGCCACTTCCGCCAGCGCCGCCCGCGCCGCCGCACTCCTGGTAATTTGCGCTCCCGGTTGCGGCGTCGCCTTTACCGCCCCGCCTTTTCCTCCACCCCGGAGCGGCCCTCGCGGGCGGCCAGAGCCTCGGCGATCTCGTCCAGGCTGACGCCCGCCCCGGTCAGCAGGGCAAGCCAATGGTAGATCAGGTCGGCGCTCTCGGCGACGACGCCCTCGCGGCGACCGGCCACCGACGCGAGGGAGAGTTCGATCGCCTCCTCGGCGAGCTTCTTCGCCGCCAGTTCGCGGTCGTTCAGCAGCCTGGCCGACCACGACGACGCCGGGTCCGCGCCGCGTCGCGCGGCGATGGTCGCGGCGAGTTTGGCCATCTGGTCGCCGAACCGGCTCATCCGTCGATTCCCCACACCGGCCGCACCGGGATCCCAGCGGCGCTCATCGCCGCCTTCGCCTCGCCGATGCTGATCTCGCCGAAGTGGAAGATCGAGGCCGCCAGCACCGCGTCCGCGTGCCCTTCGACCACACCCTCCACCAGGTGGTCGAGACCGCCGACTCCCCCGCTGGCGATGACCGGCACGCCGACGGCATCGCTGATGGCGCGGGTCAGCGGCAGGTCGAAGCCGTCGCGGGTGCCGTCGCGATCCATGGAGGTGAGCAGGATCTCCCCAGCGCCGCGCTGCTCGGCCTCGAGCGCCCACCCCACCGCGTCGATGCCCGTCGGGGTGCGCCCGCCGTGGGTGAACACCTCGAAGCCGCTCGGGGTCGGCTCGCCCGACTCGGGGCGGCTGGTGCGGGCGTCGATGGCGACGACCACGCACTGCGCGCCGAACTCCTCGGAGAGCTCCGAGATGAGCCCGGGGCGCGCCACCGCAGCGCTGTTCACCGCCACCTTGTCCGCCCCGGCGCGCAGCAGCGCCCGGGCATCCTCGACGGTGCGGATGCCACCGCCGATCGTGAAGGGGATGAACACGACCTCGGCGGTGTGTCGGGCCAGCTCGACGATGGTGGCCCGGTCGTCCGACGACGCGGTGATGTCGAGGAACACGAGCTCGTCCGCGCCCTCGGCGTCGTAGCGGGTGGCCAGCTCGACCGGGTCGCCGGCATCGACGAGGTCCACGAAGTTGACGCCCTTGACGACGCGGCCGGCGTCGACGTCGAGGCAGGGGATGACCCGGATGCTGCGCATCGTGCGAACCTACCGACCCTCGCCGTCAGGACCCACCCGGCGGACGCGCACCAGGCAGTCGAGCGCGACCCGGGGGCCGCCGTCGGTGACGACGGGCCGCTCGACGACCTCGGCCTGTACGACCCGGAGGTCCGCAGCGTCGCAGGCGTCGAGGTCGGCCAGGACGTCGTCGGGCCCGTAGAGCACCGCTGGATCCTGGGGGCCACCGACGCCCTCGGTCAGGTTGCGGGCATCGTGCGCCACCACCAGCAGCTCGCCGCTGGGCGCCACTGCGGCCATCGCTCGACGCAGGGCCTCGCCCCGTTGCGCCGGGGGGAGCTGGAGGTAGGCGACCACGACGACGTCGAACCCCACGGCGGGGGGCGTCCACGACGTCACGTCCGCCTCGATGAGCTGGACGGCCACGCCGCGCTCGGTCGCGAGGCGCGCCGCCTTGGCGAGGCCGACCGGCGAGAAGTCCACGCCGGTGGCGGCCCAGCCCCGCTCGGCGAGCCACGCTGCGTTGCGCCCCTCGCCGCACGCCACGTCGAGCGCCGTGCCCGGCGCGCGGTCGGCCAGCGCCTCGGCCACGAAGCGGTTGGGCTCGGCGTGCCACACCAATCCCTCACCTGCGTAGCGGTCGTCCCACGCTCCAGCATCCACGTCGCCCCCTAGGAGATCGGGACCCGGGCGGTGCCCGGTCCGGCATCGAACGTCACTGCCGGCGCTGCGGGAGCCACGTGCTCAGCCACCGGCTGCCAGCGCCTCGGTGAGGGTGAAGGCGCCCTCGTACAGCGCTCGTCCGACGATGGCGCCCGACAGCGCGCGCCCGTCGACGCGCAGCGCGTGGAGCTGCTCGAGGTGCTCGAGGGTGCCGACGCCGCCGGACGCGATGAGCGCCAGCGGGCTCGCGCCGAGCACCAGCGCCAGGCCCTCGATGTCGGGGCCCTCGAGGGTGCCGTCGCGAGCGATCTGCGTGACGATCAGCGCCTCGACGCCGGCCTCGGCGAAGCCTGCGGCGACCTCGAGGATGTCGCGCCCCGAGCGCGTCTCCCAGCCGCGCACGGCGACCTCTCGGCCGTGCACGTCGAGCCCGACCGCCACCCGGTGGTGCTCGGCGAGCTGCGCGACGAGCTCGGGGTCCTCCAGCGCCGCTGTGCCGAGCACCACGCGCGCCACGCCGGTATCGAGCAGCGCCTCGGCGGCCTCGACCGAGCGCACGCCACCGCCGGTCTGCACCGGGACGTCGACCGCGGCGGCGATGGCGGCGACGACGGGGCGGTTGACGGGCTCGCCGCTGCGTGCCGCATCGAGGTCGACCACGTGGATCCACGGGGCGCCCGCCGCCTCGAAGGCGCGGGCCTGGGCGACGGGATCGTCGCCGTAGACGGTCTCGCGGTCGTAGTCGCCCTGGTAGAGGCGCACGCAGCGCCCACCGAGCAGGTCGATGGCCGGGTAGAGGTCCATCACCGCGCGGCTGCGGCCTGCTCGACGAAGGCGCGCAGCAGGCCGAGGCCGACGGTGCCGGACTTCTCCGGGTGGAACTGCGTGGCCCACACCGGGCCGGCCTCGACCGCGGCGACGACGGGCCCGCCGTAGTCGCAGGTGGCGACGACGTGCTCGCCGTCCTCGGGCGCGAACGAGTGCACGAAGTAGACCCACACCGGATCTGCCGCCTCGGCGAGCATCACCGACGGGCCGCGTCGCTCGAGCACGTTCCACTGCATCTGCGGGTGCTTCACGCCGTCGGGCAGGCGGCGCACCGTGCCCGGCAGGACACCCAGCCCAGCGACCCCCGGCGCCTCCTCGGAGCCGTCGTAGAGCAACTGCATGCCGACGCAGATGCCGAGGAACGGCCGGCCGGAGCCCGCCGCAGCGACCGCTGGCTCGGCCAGGCCCGAGCGTTCGAGCGCCTCGACGCAGCGCCCGAAGGCGCCGACGCCGGGGAGCACCACCGCGGCCGCATCCGCGATCAGCGCCGGATCGCTGGTGAGGCGCGCATCAGCACCGACGTGCTGCAGCGCCTTCTCCGCCGAGCGGAGGTTGCCGATGCCGTAGTCGAGCACCGCCAGCAGCGGACCCGCGTCGGTCACAGCACGCCCTTGGTGGACGGGATGCCGCCGCCCTCGACGCGCACCGCGTCGCGCAGCGCTCGGGCCACCGCCTTGGTGCTGGCCTCGATGACGTGGTGGGTGTTGCGGCCGCGCACGAGCTCGAGGTGCAGCGTGATGCCCGCAGCGGTGACCAGCGCCCGCCAGAACTCCTCCATCAGCTGGGGGTCGAACGGCGGGTCGCCGAGGATCTTCTCGCCCGGCGGCTCGATCTCGTACACCAGGAACGGGCGGCCCGAGAGGTCGAGCGCGCAGTTGACGAGCGCCTCGTCCAGCGGCACCGACGTGCTCGCGAAGCGCCGCACGCCCGCCTTGTCGCCGAGCGCCTCGCGCAGGACCTCACCCAGCAGGATCCCGGTGTCCTCGACGGTGTGGTGGGCGTCGATCTCCAGATCGCCGGTCGCCTGCACCCGCAGGTCCATCCCACCGTGGCGCCCGAGCTGGCTGAGCATGTGGTCGAAGAACGGCAGCCCGGTGGCGACCTCGATCGCACCGGTGCCGTCGATGGCCAGCTCGATGTCGATGGTGGTCTCCGCGGTGGTGCGGCTGCGGCTGGCGGTGCGCGTGCTCATGGCGTTGGCTCCTGGAGTATCTCGGTGAGGGCGGCGAGGAAGCGGTCGTCCTCGTCGGGTGTGCCGATGGTGACGCGCAGGCACCCCTGGAGACGAGGCCACGACGTGCAGCTGCGCACGAGGACCGAGCGGTCCACCAGCGCCTGCCACACCACGTCGCCATCGGCGCGCTCGGGGCGGAAGAGGACGAAGTTGGCCCCCGACGGCCACACCTGCACGGGGAGCTCGGCGAAACGCGCCACGAGTCGGCCGCGCTCCTCCACGAGGCGAGCGACGCGCCGGTCCATGTCGTCGACGAAGTCCAGCGCCGCGATCCCCGCCGCCTGCTTCAGCGCGTCGAGGTGGTAGGGCAGTACCACCTCCTGCAGCGCGGCGACGACCGAGGGCGGACCCAGCAGGTAGCCGAGACGGGCGCCGGCCATGGCCCACGTCTTGGAGTAGGTGCGCGTGACCACGAGCGGCACGTCGTCGCCCAGGAGCTCGATCGCGGACCAGGGCGCGAACTGACCGTAGGCCTCGTCGACCACGAGCAGCGCGTCGTGCGCGGCCACGAGCTCCAGCACGGCGCGCACGTCGTCGCGCTCGTCGACGACGCCGGTCGGGTTGTTGGGTGAGCAGAGGAAGACGACTGACGGTCGTGCGTCGGCGACGACTCGACGCACCTCGGCGAGGTCGAGCGCGAAGTCCGCCGTCCGCTCGCCGACGGCGACTGCGGTGCCCGTGATGCCAGCAAGGTGGGCGTGCAGCGCGTACGTCGGCTCGAAGACCGCCGCGGTGCGCCCCGGACCGCCGTACGTGAGCAGCAGCGTCTGCAGCACCTCGTTGGAGCCGTTGGCGGCGAAGACCCACTCGGCGCCGAGGTCGTGCAGTGCGCCGATGCGGGTGCGCAGCTCGGTCGCAGCGCGATCGGGGTAGCGGTGCCAGGCGACGCGCCGCGCAGCAGCCGCGACCGCGTCGACCCACGCTGCGGGCGGCGGCTCCGGCGACTCGTTGGTGTTGAGGCGGACCTCCACGTCGACCTGCGGCGAGTGGTAGCCGCCCTGGAGCGCAAGCGATGCGCGAGGACCGATCACCGCTGCTCCCTGCGCATCGCCACGGCGCGGGCGTGGGCATCGAGGCCTTCGGCTGCGGCGAGCCGCTCGACGTGCGGGGCGGCGGCCTCGAGTCCGGCACGCTCGACGGTGATGATGTGCACCTGCTTCTGGAAGTCGCGCACGGTGAGCGCCGAGCCGAACCTCGCGCTGCCGAAGGTGGGCAGCACGTGGCTGGGGCCGGCGAGGTAGTCGCCGATGGCCGCGGGGCTGAGCCCGCCGACGAACACCGCGCCCGCGCTGCGCACGGTGCGCGCGAGCGCCGCCGCGCCGTCGCACATGAGCTGCAGGTGCTCGGGCGCGATGGCGTTGGCGACGGCGACCGCCTGCGCGGCGTCGTCCACGAGCACGATCCACCCGCCGTCGGCGAGCGTCGCCTCGAGGTCCGCTCGGCGTGGCGAGGATGCCACCAGCTCGGTGGCGGCCTCATCGACGGCATCGGCGACAGCCTCGTCCCACGTGACGAGCCAGGCCAGGCCGTGCGGGCCGTGCTCGGCTTGCACCAGGACGTCGATCGCAGCCCACGCCGCGGGCACCGACGCGTCGGCGACGACGACGATCTCCGAGGGCCCCGCGAACGCGGACGGCACCCCGACGAGGCCCTCGCCGGCGACCTCGCGCTTGGCGACCGCCACGTACACGTTGCCCGGCCCGACGATGACGTCCACGGGGGCGATCGACTCGGTCCCGTAGGCCATGGCCCCGATCGCCTGGGCGCCGCCGATGGCGTAGACCTCCTCGACGCCGGCGACCGCGGCGGCGGCCAGCGTGAGCGTCGGCACGGTGCCGGTGACGCGGTCGGGCGGGATGCAGAGCGCGACCTGGCTCACGCCTGCGGCACGCGCCACGAGTGCGGTCATGAGCACCGTGGAGGGGTAGAGCGCTCGACCCCCGGGCACGTAGCACCCGGCGCGGTCGACGGGGACGACGAGGTCGTCGATGGTGATGCCATCGCGCTCGTAGCGGTGCGGGGCCGCGACCTGGGACCGCTGGAAGTCCTCGATGCCCGCAGCCGCCGCCTCGAGCGAGGCGCGGAGGTCGGGATCGATCGCCTCGAGCGCAGCCGCGATCTCCTCGATGGGCACCCGCAGCGTGGCGGGTCGCACGCCGTCGAAGCGCTCGGTCAGCTCGAGCAGCGCGGCGTCGCCCCCGGCGCGGACCTCGGTGAGGATGGCGCGCACCGCGTCGGTCGGCTCGGCGCCTCCCATGGCCGGACGCGGAAGGCGACCGACGAGGTCGTCGGTGACGCCACGCAGGTCGAGTCGGTTCAGCAACGGAGCTCCGGCGGGTCGGGGGCGCCCGCACCGTACCGGCCGACGTGCGCGACACGCAGACCGGTTCTGCTGCCGCGCGCGCCGCCACCGGCCAGACTGGCGCCATGTCCAGCGACCGCGCCGTGCTCACCTCGCTCGCCACCGCCCTCGACGACCTCACCGATCGCCTGGCGGCGGTGGCGAGCGCCCACGTCGGCGGCCCCGACGAGCACGTGGCGACCGACCTGTTCGAGGTGGAGCGGTCGCTGCGCGGAGCGAGCCGGCGACTGGAGCGAGCGCTGCGCGGCTTGGCCGGAAGCTGAAAACGACGTCAGCGCCCCCGGAGGGGCGCTGACGGAGACAGCACCGGGCGGCGGATCCCGATGTGTGCTGCCTCACGGCCAGGCGCGGAGACCCAGCGGCCGAACCCTAGCAGTGCGGGGTGCAAGCGGCGAGCGGCTGGTGGGCCGTGCGACCTATGTCTCATCACGGGCGGTGGCAACTCGGCCCCTGTTCGTGAGATCAGCGGCCAGCCGATGGACAGATGTCGTTCAGACAGCAGTCGTCGCAGCGGGGGCGCCGGGCGATGCAGACGCGACGCCCGTGCAGGATGAGCCGCAGGCTGAACTGCCCCCGCTCCGCCGCGGGCACCATCGGGTCGAGCTCGTGCTCGACCTTCACCGGGTCGGTCTCGGCGGTGAGCTGGAGCAGGCGGGCGATGCGGCCCACGTGGGTGTCCACCGGCAGCCCGGGCAGCCCGAGCGCCACGGAGCGCACGACGTTGGCGGTCTTCCGACCCACGCCGCCGAGGCTCGTGAGGTCCGCCATGGCGCCGGGCACCTCGCCGTCGAAGCGCTCCACCAGGCCCTCGGCCATGGCGATGAGGTTGCGCGCCTTGTTCCGATAGAACCCCGTCGAGTGGATGATCGCCTCGAGCTCGTCGGGGTTCGCCTCGGCGAGGTCCTCCGGCGTCGGATACCGGGCGAAGAGCGCGGGCGTGACCATGTTGACGCGAGCGTCGGTGCACTGCGCCGAGAGGATCGTGGCCGCGAGCAGCTCGAACGGGCTGCGGTGGTCGAGCTCGCACCGGGCATCGGGGTACTGCTCGCCCAGCCGTCGGTGGACCTCGCGCGCCCGACCCTTCGGCGTCCGAGGCGTGCCCACGGCCGGGCACCCTAGCGCTGCGGGTCGCGCCGCCCGCCGCGCCGCGCGTACCGTGCACGCCGTGAGCATCGAGCGAAGCGCCGCTGTCGGCGAGCACGGCGCGCACGTGCTGGGCGCGACGGCTCGTCCGCCGGAGCGCTGGTCTCATGCAACCGCCGCTGGCACCGCCGCCGGCTGGCAGCTCACGGTGCTGCCGCTCGACGAGCCTGACCGCGGCATCGACGTCGCCCGCGCGGTGCTCGAGGAGATCTCGGCGCTCGGCGGTGGACCCGTGACCTGGTGGACGCACCCGAGCGCGCCGCGCGACGACCACGCCACCGACGGCCGCGACGAGGCCCTGGCCGATGCCCTGGGGATGGTTCGAACCCGCGAGCTCTACGAGCTGGCCCGCGACCTTCCGCTGGATGCGAGCGACGGCGCCGCGGCGGTCCGCCTGTTCGTGCCCGGTGCCGACGACGACGCGCTGCTCGCCGTCAACAACCGGGCGTTCGCCTGGCACCCGGATCAGGCGGGTTGGGACCGCGACCGGATCGCAGCCGCCATGGCCGAGGGCGACCTCGTCCCCGACGACGTCCTGCTGCACGAGGCCGACGGCGAGGTGGCGGCGTTCTGCTGGACCAAGGTCCACCCGGGGCGCGACCCGGTCGAGGGGGAGATCTTCGTCATCGGCGTCGACCCCGACCACCAGGGAGCCGGGCTGGGGCGTGCGCTGACGGTCGCCGGGCTCGACCACCTGCACCGGGTGCACCACGCGCCCATCGGCATGCTGTACGTCGAGTCGACCAACGCTCCGGCGCTGGCGCTCTACGAGCGGCTCGGCTTCGAGCACCGGCGGACGCTGCGCTGCTACGAGCGCGTCGTCGCTGGCTGATCAGGCGACGCCGACGCCTACCACGCTGCCGATGCCGTAGGTGATGGCGGCGGCGACCGCCGCGATGCCCGCCTGTCGTGCGGCGCCGAACGCGAACCGACGGGTGGTCATCCCCGCAAGCACCGCGCCGAGCGTCGCTGCGGCGACGATCGCCAGCACCACCGAGGCCACGACTGCGGCGGTGCCCGATCCGACCAGCCACGGCAGCAGCGGGATCAGCGCCCCGATCGAGAACGCGACGAACGATCCGACTGCGGCGCCGACCGGCGAGCCGAGCGAGCCGGGGTCGATGCCGAGCTCCTCGCGGGCGTGGGCCTCCAGCGCCCGCTCCGGGTCTCGCATCATCTCGGTGGCGAGCTCGTGGGCGCGATCGGGGTGCATCCCCTTCGATTGGTAGATCTGCGTCAGCTCGACCAGCTCGACGTGCGGGTTGCGAGCCAGCTCGATGCGCTCCAGCTCCAGCTCGCGCTCGAGCAGCTCGGTCTGGGCCTGCATGGAGATGTACTCCCCCGCCGCCATCGACACCGCCCCGGCGATGAGGCCTGCGATGCCCGCCAGCCGCACGATGTCCGCCTCGGCGCTGGCTCCGGCGAAGCCGAGGATGAGCGAGACGTTGGACACCAACCCGTCGTTGGCGCCGAACACCATCGCGCGCGCCACGCCACCTCCCACGTCTCGGTGGTGGTGCTCGATGACCGGCGGCGCCGGCTGGTTCGCCGGCTCGGGCCGCGGCGTCTCGGCGGTGGACATGGCGCCACGGTAGCGCCGGCGCGTCGACGCACCTCTACCCTGATCGGTGTGGCCGCTGCTCTCCCCCCGACGCGCTTCGATGTCGATCGAGCCGGCCTCGGCGTCCTCCTGGGAGGCGAGCCCCGGTACCGCGTCGACCAGGTGTGGCAGGGGCTGTACGAGCAGGTGCGACCCCTCGAGGAGATCAGCACGCTGCCGGCCGCGCTGCGCCACCGGCTCGCCGCCGAGCTGCCCGAGGCGCTCACCGAAGCGACGCGCTCGACCAGCGCCGACGGCGACACCACCAAGGTGCTGTGGTCGCTGCGCGACGGCAGCCGCATCGAGACCGTCGTCATGCGCTACCCGGAGCGCACCACCGTCTGCGTGAGCACGCAGGCCGGCTGCGCGATGGGGTGCGGCTTCTGCGCCACGGGCCAGGCCGGCTTCGAGCGACACCTCACCGTGGGCGAGATCGTCGAGCAGGTGGTGCGAGCCCAGCGCATCGCGCACGAGCACCCCGCCGGAGCGACGCGCGTCGGCAACGTCGTGTTCATGGGCATGGGTGAGCCGCTCGCCAACTACGACGCCACGTGGAGCGCGGTGCACCGCATCCACGACGACCTCGGCCGGTCGGCACGCCACCTCACCCTCTCCACGGTTGGCCTCGTGCCCGGGATCCGGCGCCTCGCCGCCGCAGATCTGCCGGTGAACCTGGCCGTCTCGCTGCACGCCGCCAACGACGAGCTGCGCGACGAGCTCGTGCCGATCAACCGCACCTGGCCGCTCGAGGTGCTCCTCGAGTCGTGCGCGCAGTACGTGGAGGCGACCCGCCGCAGGCTCTCGTTCGAGTGGGCCCTGATCGCCGGCGTGAACGACCGGCGCAGCGATGCGCGCGAGCTGGCGGCAGCCGCGCGCCGGGTGCGCGCCCACGTGAACCTCATCCCCCTCAACCCGACGCCGGGCTACCCGACCGTCGGCACCGCACCCGCGCAGGTCGCCGCGTTCCGGGACCTGCTCGAGGACCTGGGGGTGAACGCCACGGTCCGCGCCAACCGCGGCACCGAGATCGACGCCGCCTGCGGGCAGCTGCGCGCTGAGCACGAGGTGACCCTGGGTGCGCCGAGGCGGTCCCAGAAGTCGGCTGCCGAGCGCGCAGCTGGCGACCGAGCCGGCGACCTGGCCAGCCCGCCATCCTGACGGACCCGCCGGCGCCCGATCAGCCGACACCGATCCGTTCTGTGCATGGTGGCGTCCGACTACCGGACGTCACCATGCACAGAACGGACAGGGCGATGCTCGCGGTCAGCGCACGTAGACCGTCATCGCATCGGTCGCCCGGATGGCATCACGAAGCTGCTCGCCGGCGCCGACGGTCACGCCCTCCCACAGCACGCACCGGTCGATGGCGCCGAGCACCCGCGTCCCCGCACCGACGACGGAGGTGCCACCGGAGGCGAGCAGGTTCGCCGCCAGGTAGTCCGTCGGCGTGCCGCAGTCGACGAACGCGCCGACGTGCTCGACGACCTCGAGGCCACCAGCTGCTGCGGCCGGTGCCCAGGCGTGCTCGTAGAGGCCGCTGGGCACCGGCGCCAGCGCCGAGACCACGTCCCAGGGAAGCAGGCACGCCGCCACCTGGCTCGTCGGCCCGAACGGGCCGCCACCGGGCACGAGCACCCGGATCCGCCCGCCGTCCCAACCGTCGAGCAAGGGAGCGAGCGACGCGGTCGACCATGCATCTGCGTTCACGACCACCACCGGGCGATCGGCGAGATGCGGGCGCAGGAGGCCGAGCGCACCCGCGGTGCCCAGCGCCTCGGCCTCCTCGTGCGAGGTTCGCACCGCGAGCCCCGTGGGCGTGCGCAGGGAGGCGAGGTGCGGGAGCAGCTGATCGGCGCCGTGGTGGACGTTGACCCAGACGTCGCTCGCCACCTCGGACACCCGGCGGACGGCGAGGTCGACGAGCGGCGTGCCGCCCACCGGGCACAGCGCCTTCGGACGCACGCGGGTGAGCGGCGCGAGCCGGGTACCTGCGCCGGCGGCCAGGACGACGCCTGCCAGACTGTCGATCGTGGCGCTCACCCGGTGGACCAACCCCTCGCTCCCGCAACCGCTGCAGGTCGCCGTGCTGCTGTTCTACCTGGACGCAGCGCTCTCCGTGGTGTTCGGCGGGCTTCGATCGCCTGTCGTCGCCCTGCTGGTGGCCGCCGGAGTGGCCGCGGGACTCGGCATGGCGAACGAGCGGCGATGGGGCTACCTGCTCGCGCTCGGCGTCACCGGCCTTCGAGTGGCGGTGCTGCTGTGGGTGCTCGCCAGCGAGGGCATCGGCATGGTGCTCGATCCCGACTTCCTGCTGATCGCGCTGGTGCCGGTCGCGATGTTCGTCGCCGTCATCCACCCGCAGAGCAGGGAGCACCAGCGAATCTGGTTCCGCTGACACCTCCTCGTGGGGTTGGCGTGGTGCGCGGCTCGCCGGGCCCGGGTCTATCACTCATCTGCTCTCTGCAGCGGCGGGTCCTGTCGCTGGTTCGCTCCCGACCATGCTCGCTTCGCTGCGCGTGGTCGTGCGCTGCCACCAGCGCCACCCACCGCTGCTGGTGGCCGGTGTGGAGACAGGCCCGGGTCCTGCCTTGGGCGCGCTCCGGTGCAGCGCTGGCTCGTCTCCGGGTCTCTAGGATCGCCTGGAGCTCGGCTCGAGTCGAGGGGGATCTGTGGAGCACAACCTGGCCGTCCTGAACGAGGCCATCGCGGCAGCTGTCGGCGACACGCCGTGCATCGTCGTGCGCGGACGCACCTTCACCTACACCGAGGTCGCCGAGCGCACCCGCCGCCTCGCCAACGCCCTCGTTGACCGGGGCCTCGGCATCCACCGCGAGCGCGCGGAGCTCGCCGGGCACGAATCGGGTCAGGACCACCTCGCCCTCTACCTCCTCAACGGCAACGAGTACCTCGAGGGCATGCTCGGCGCCTACAAGGCGCGCGTCGCCCCGTTCAACGTGAACTTCCGCTATGTCGAGGAGGAGCTGGCCTACCTGCTCACCGACAGCGCGGCGACCGCGATCCTCTACCACTCCCGGTTCGCCCCGACGCTCGCCGCCATCCGCTCCCAGCTCCCCCAGCTCCGCGTGCTCCTGCAGGTGCCCGACGACTCCGGACACGAGCTCCTCGACGGCGCCGAGTGGTACGAGGACGTGCTCGCATCGTCGAGCGACGCTGCGCCGCCGACGACCCCGTCGCCCGACGACCTCTACATCCTCTACACCGGTGGCACCACCGGCATGCCCAAGGGCGTGCTCTGGCGCCAGGCCGACATCTTCCCCGGTGCCCTCGGCGGACGGGCGATGGGAACCGGCGAGGAGTTCGCCACCGTCGACGCGGTGGTCGACCTCGCACGCAACGGCGGGGTGGCGATGATGCCGACGCCGCCGTTCATGCACGGCGCCGCCCACTGGATGGCGTTCAACGCCATGCACGGCGGCAACGCCCTCGTCCTGCAGGACCGCCCCGAGCACCTCGACGCCGTGGACGTCTGGTCCACGATCCAGCGTGAGCACGTGAACGTCCTGCTGATCGTCGGCGACGCCTTCGCTCGGCCCCTGGTCGACGAGCTGCGCTCCGGCTCGTGGGACACCTCCTCGCTGATGATGGTCGTGTCCGGCGGCGCGGCGCTCTCGGCCCCCATGAAAGACGAGCTCCTCGAGCTGCTGCCCAACGTCGCGGTCATGGACGGCCTCGGGTCGTCGGAGGCGGGCATGCAGGCCCGCCAGGTGGCCGCAGCTGGCGCCCGTTCCTCCACCGGCACCTTCACGCCCGAGGCGGGCATGTGCATCGTGAGCGAGGACCTGACCCGCCTGCTCGCCCCCGGCGACGACGAGCTCGGCTGGCTCGCTCAGGCCGGGCGCGTGCCGCTCGGGTACCTCGGCGATCCGGAGAAGACCGCTCGCACCTTCCCCATCATCGACGGCGTCCGCTACTCGGTGCCCGGCGACCGAGCCCGAGTCACCGCGGATGGCCTCCTCGAGCTCCACGGCCGCGACTCGGTCACCATCAACTCCGGCGGCGAGAAGATCTTCGCCGAGGAGGTCGAGCAAGCCCTCATGCACCACCCCGACGTCGCCGATGCGGTCGTCGCCGGACGCCCGAGCGAGCGCTGGGGCAACGAGGTGGTGGCGATCGTCGCGCTTCGCGCCGGCCGCACGCCCGACGAGGCCACGCTCCTGCGCGAGTGCGAGCGCCACATCGCCCGCTACAAGCTGCCAAAGGCGTTCGTGTTCGTGGACGCGGTCGTGCGCAGCCCCGCCGGCAAGGCCGACTACCGCTGGGCGCGCGAGCAGGCCGTCGCCGCCACCGGCACGTGACGCGCCTCGAGGCCGTCGCGTTCGACATGGACGGCGTGCTCATCGACTCCGAGCCGCTCTGGCAGGAGTCGCTGATCGAGTCCTTCGGGAAGGTCGGCCTCGCCCTCACCGTCGAGGACTGCCGGCGAACGATGGGCTACCGCGTCGACGAGGCCGTCGAGCACTGGCAGCAGGCCCGAGGCTGGGACGGCACGCCGATCGACGAGGTCATCGGCTCGATCGTCGACGGCGTGGTGGCGCGCATCGCGAACTGCGGCGTGGCCATGCCCGGCGCACTCGACGCGGTGGCCCGGTGCGCGGCGCGCGGGCTGCGCCTCGGGATCGCCACCTCGTCGTGGCCCGTGGTGGCGCGCAGCGTGCTCGAGCGCCTCGAGCTCACCGACGCGTTCGCAGTCGTGTGCTCCGCAGCCGACGAGGCGCGCGGGAAGCCAGCGCCCGATGTGTACCTCACGACCTGCCGACGCCTGGATGCACCTCCAGGAGCGGTGCTGGCCATCGAGGACTCGCCCCACGGCGTCGAGGCCGCGCTGGCCGCTGGCATGCCGGTGGTCGCCGTACCCGACCGCGGCGTGACCGACAGCTCTGCCTTCGCCGGGGCCACGCTCGTGCTCACGTCGCTCACGCTGCTCGACGACGAGGTCCTCGACCGCGTGGAGGGCCTCGGCGGCTGATCACCAGACCTCGGCGCGGCATCAGCCCGCCTCGCGAAGCTCCGCCTCGAGCTGCGGCACGAGCCAGCTCCACACGAGCTCCGCCCCCGCTCGGCCGTAGTGCCGGCCGTCCTTGTAGAGCCTCGTGCCGTCGTGCTCGGCCTGGTAGGAGCCGTCGGGGCACAGGAACGCCATGAGGTCGACGAGGAAGGTCTCATCTGGGTGCTCGTCCACCAGGTCGTGCGCCAGCGCGGCGAGCGTCGTGTTCTTCTCCGCCGCCCGCCCCCGGAAGCAGTGCGGGGTGAGGACCGCGACCCGCCCACCCCCGGACGTCAGCTCGTCCACCCGCCGGCCGAGCTCCTCGACCGCGTACCGGCGCCACGCATCGCTTCCGAACGCGAGCACCTCGCCGTCGACCTCGTAGTCGAAGCCCTCGTACACGCCAAGCTCCATCACCGTGACCTCGGGGTCGAACTGGGCGACGTCCTCGTCCCACACCTGGTGGCGCAACGAGACGCACCGATCGCGGCTGTACATGCGTCGCTCGCCCGGAGCCCCGCCGATCTGCGCCTCGGCATCGAAGAGCCCGCACGCGTACACCGCAGCGTTGCGCACGGCCACATCCGGGTGCGCATCTGCGGGGAAGAACGACGCCAGGCCGTAGCCGACGCTGTCGCCGACCACCATGACGCGCAGATCGCCGACGCCGCCGCCCACCTCGAGCGCGACCTCGGGCTCCTCGGCGCCCACGGTCGCCACGAGGATCGTGCCCGCAACCAGCGCGGCCGCAGCCAACGCAGACACGAGCCCCGCACGCCCCGGCAAGGCGCCGCGCCGGATCGGCATCTCGAGGTGGTGGTACGAGATCAGCGCCACGACGAACGTCACCGCGAACCGCGTGCCGACCAGCGCCGGGCCGCTCAGCCCGGTGCGCTCCTCGTCGATCAGGACGTACAGGGGCCAGTGCCACAGGTAGAGGCCGTAGGAGATGCGACCGATCCACGCCAGCGGCGCCACCTGCAGCAGCGGCCGGGTGAACGACGCCCCGGGGAGCACCGCCGAGGTGATCACCGCGACCGCCGCCACCGCCACCAGCAGGAACCCGCCGCGGTACATCCACTGGTCGCCGTCGTGCACCATGGCGAAGCACGCGACGAGCACCCACGTGCCCGCCACACCGGCCGCCTGCACCGCCCGCGCCATGGCCACCGACACCTGGCGGCGGTGCAGCCACAGCGCGGCCGCGGTGCCGAGCAGCAGCGTCTGCGCCCGGGTGTCGGTGCCGTAGTAGGAGCGCGACGGATCGCCGTCGCCGGCCAGCACCGCCATCAGCGCTGCTGAGCAGAGCCCTGCTGCGAGCACGAGCGCGGCCATCGCGGCCGTGCGGCTGCCGAATCGGCGGAAGCCGGCGCCGGCCAGCACGGGCCAGAGGAGGTACCACTGCTCCTCGATGGCCAGCGACCACATGTGCCGAAGCGGCGACGGGTCGAAGATGTCGAAGTAGGACTGCTCGCTGAAGATGAGGCGCCAGTTGGCGACGTACAGCAGCGCGGCGAGGGCGTCGCCGCGCAGCCGCGCCAGCTGCACCTCCGATGCCCACAGCACGCCGAACAGCGCGGTGAACACGAGCACCGCGTACAGCGCGGGCAGCAGCCGCCGCGCCCGTCGCCCCCAGAAGCCGACCAGGCTGATGCTGCCGTCCTGGTCGCGCTCGACCAGCAGCAGGGTCGTGATCAGGTAGCCCGACAGGGCGAAGAACACGTCGACGCCCAAGAACCCACCGGCGAGCCAGCTGACCTCGGCGTGGTACGCCATGACGGCGAGCACCGCCACCGCTCGCACGCCGTCGAGCTGCGGCAGGTACCCGATCCGCCGGTGGAGGCCGCCACCGGCCGCAGCTGCACCGGTGCGCAGATCGGGGGCGGCGGCAGGAGGAGGCACGGCAGATCGACTCGTCGGGCGCACCCGAGGCGGGAGCAGCGACGAAATCTACCAGCAGCTGGCCGGGCCGCAGGAGGCGCTCACCTCCGCGCAACCGGCGCACGCCACGGTGCGCCCGCCCGGCGGCGCACAAGGACGCCGTCGAGTAGCCGCGCCCCGATCCAGGTCGCGCCGAGCACGGCGCCGAGCGCGAGTCGCGCCCCGAGTGCGGTGGTGCAGCGCGGGAGCCCGGTGCACACGTCGCCCTGCGCGCCGTGGAGCACGAGCACGATCCCCAGGAGCAGGACCCACACCCCACCGGCGGCGACCAGCGCGATCGGGCCCCAGGTGCTCCCACCGGGTCGAGTCCGCAGGATCGCGGACATCCACGCCAGCAGCGCCAGCACCGGACCCGCCGACACGAGGATCTGAGCGACGCGCTGGAGGGCGGGCACCGTGGTGCCGTCCATGGTCGGGTTGTTGCGCCAGCCGAGCGCGAGCACCGCGGCGACGACGACCCCGGTCACCAGCCACGGGTCGCGCCACCCCCGCGGCGCGTCGGGCACCTCGGGCGAGCGCACCGTCCGCTGCACCGGCTGCACGACGGCACCGGAGCGATCGCCGGCACGCCGCGGCGGCGGTGCGCCGCCCAGGCTGCGAACCCGGCTCACCGGAGGTCGCCGCGCGCCCGGCGCAGCGCGCCCACGGCCTCAATGGAGCCCAGCTCGCCCAGATCCGGGTCGCGCTCGAGGCGCGCCAGGTCGTGCCAGCCCGCAGCGATGGCCCACGTCAACCAGGCAGATGCGGTCGGCAGGTCGCTGGCGCGCACGGCGCTCGCGGCGACGTCGGCTGCGATCTCACCTTGCAGCGCAGCGGGGATGCGCGCCGCCGCGGGCGATTCGAGGAGCGATGCGCCGACCATCGCCGCCTGGCGGAACCATCCGCGGTGGTGGAGCGCCGCCTGCAGCGTGCGCACCGCCGGCGCCGCGTCGTCGAGCGCGAGCAGCTCCTCGGCGAGGGGCGCCACGCCATCGGTGCGACCGAGGAGGTCGGCGACGAGCGCCAGGGCAGGACCCTGCGGCTCGTGCACCAGCGACCACGCCACCAGCGTGCGACCGGCGGCCGCGTCGTCCGCGAGCATCGCTGCCGCGCCGCGCAGCAGCGCGCTGGCCTCGAACCCCTGCGGCTGCAGGTCCAGCGCGTGGGCGAGCCTCCGGCTGTCTCCCTCGGCGACGAGGCTCCACAGGCGCAGCTCCTCGACCGCTCCTGGGGCAACCCCTCGCTGGCCGGCGAGGCGGGTCGCTGCGAGCCGACCGCCGGAGACGTCGCCGCGCAGCAGCGCCCCGTAGCCGGCGACGAGGGGATCGCCCTGATCGGGCTGGCTCCCCCGTTGCAGCGCCTGCCAGTTCAGCACCGCGAACATCGCCCCGAACGCCGCTGCGAAGAGCCACCCGGTCATCGCAGCTGCGACCGCACCGATCGCTGCGACCACCACAGAGATGGCCTGGGCGGCGCGCATCCCCCTGCCAGGACGCACGAGGTCGACACCGGATCGCACGACGTTGCCGCCGTCGAGCGGCAGCACGGGCACGAGGTTGAACAGCGGCCACCCGATGTTGATGAACAGCGCCAGGTCGAGCACGTCGCGCCAGAACACCTCGGTGACCGCACCGGTGCTGGCCAGCACGAGCAGCGGCGCGCCGAGCAGGACGAGCTGGGCACCGGGCCCCGCGAGGCTCACCCCGAGGCTCCGCGCCGGGGGCAGCTCGCGCTCGCCCTGCGTCATGCCGCCGAACGCGTAGAGCACGATCGACGCCCGCTGACCGAAGCGGCGGTAGGCCAGCGCGTGGCCGAGCTCGTGCAGGAGCACCGACAGGGAGCCGATGACGACCCACGCCACGATGAGGCCGACCTCGCCGAGGCCAAAGCCCAGCAGGGTGAGGATCACCAGCAGGGACGGATCGACCCGCACCGGGATGCCCAAGATCCGGAGCTGGAGTGCCACCGCGCCAGGCTACCGGTGCGGGTTGGGCGGGCATCGGGCACGGGCCGTACGCTCGCCGCGATGGCCCCTCGCCGGAGCGCACCCATCGATGCCGACCACCTGCCCACCGGCGACGAGAAGGCCGCCGCGGTGCAGGCCATGTTCGATGCCATCGCTCCTCGCTACGACCTCGTGAACCGGATCATGACGTTCGGGCTCGACGTGCGGTGGCGCCGACGCTCGATCGCTGCGCTCGGACTGCCGTCGGGGGCGCGGATCGCGGATCTGGCCTGCGGCACCGGCGACTTCTGCCGGGAGCTCGCCGCAGCCGGCCTCGACCCCGTCGGCGTCGACCTCTCCTTCGGGATGCTCACCGCGGCACGCACCACCGCTCCCCTGCTGCACGCCGACGCGCTGCACCTGCCGCTGGTCGACGGCGCGGTCGACGGGGCCACGTGCGGCTTCGCGCTTCGCAACGTCGTGGACCTCGAGGTACTGTTCGCAGAGATCGCACGCGTCGTGCGACCGGGGGGTCGCATCGCGCTGCTGGAGGTCGCAGAGCCCCCCAA
The DNA here is from genome assembly GCA_038206295.1 of Acidimicrobiales bacterium. GTDB lineage: Bacteria > Actinomycetota > Acidimicrobiia > Acidimicrobiales > JBBRAZ01 > JBBRAZ01. The sequence goes on along the minus strand of JBBRAZ010000016.1, from coordinate 57,293 downwards.
CCCGCTGCTGCGCACCGGCCACGCCCTCTACTTCGGCAAGGTGGTCCCCCTCATCGGGGGCCTGCTCTCGGACCGAGCCGCCTACCGCTACCTGCCCAAGTCCGTCGCCTACCTTCCCGAACCCGACGACATGGTGCGCTCGCTGCGCGCGGCGGGCTTCGCCGACGCGCAGCGCACGCTGCTCACCGTCGGCATCACGCAGCTGCTGACCGGAACCCGAGACGAGGCGTGAGCGAGGACCTGGCGACGACCATCCGCCTCGACGCCGAGGTGGACCTCGTGTCGTTCGCCGCCGACGACGGGGTGCTGCTGGTGCGAGACGGGGTCGGTCTCGCCGGTCGCGGGGTCGCAGCACGGATCGAGATCCCCGCCTCGGAGCGACCCGCCATGGCGCAGATCGTCGGTGAGGCGCTCGCAGCGATGCGTGGGCCCCAGGAGCTCGCCGGGCCGGGCACCGGGCCCGTCGCCTTCAGCGCCATGCCGTTCGATCCGCAGGCCGCGATCTCCTTCGTCGTGCCGCGCACCGTCGTCGGCTGCGGTGCCGACGGTCGGCGGTGGAGGACGACCATCGGCGACAGCACCGCCGTGCTCGACCCGGTGGCGGCGACCGTGCCGTCGACGCGGCCATCTCGCTTCACCGTGGCGAGCATCGACCCCGTCGACGCGTGGCTGGATGCCGTCCGCTCGGCGCGCGACGAGCTCCGGTCAGGCCGCGCCCGCAAGGTCGTGCTCGCCCGCGCCATCGAGGTGATCGCGGACGCACCGCTGCGCCAGCAGGATCTGCTCGCGCGCCTCCGGCGCTCCTACGGCTCGTGCCTGCTGTATGCGGTGGACGGCTACGTCGGTGCCAGCCCGGAGCTCCTCGTCGCCCGCTCGGGTGATGTGGTGCGTGCCCAGCCCATGGCGGGGACCAGGCCGCGCAGCGGCGACCCGGCCGAGGATGCGCGGCTCGCTGCGGGGCTCCTGGCTTCGGCCAAGGACCGCGAGGAGCACCAGATCACGATCGATGCCGTGATCGATGCGCTGCTCGGCTCGTGCTCGTACCTGGACGCCGAGCCCGAGCCCTCGGTCGTGGCGATGGCGAACGTCGCGCACCTCGCATCGGTGGTGGAGGGCCGCCTGTCGCTGCCCGCCGCCTCGGTGCTCGACCTGGTCGTCGCCTTGCACCCGACGCCGGCGGTCGGCGGCGATCCGCGCGACGTCGCGCTGGCGATGATCAGCGAGCACGAGCCTCGGCCTCGGGGCACCTACGCCGGCCCCGTCGGTTGGGTGGACGCAGACGGCAACGGCGAGCTGGCCGTCGGCATCCGCGGCGCCGCCCTCGACGGCGAGCGAGCAGAGGTGTGGGCAGGGGTGGGCGTGGTCGCCGACAGCGACCCGGCCGCAGAGCTGGCTGAGACCGAGGCCAAGCTCTCGGCGATCCTCTCGGCGCTCGTGCGGCCCTAGGCCCCCGGCGCGGGGCCGTCGAGCAGCGCGCTCGACGCAGCGGTCACCAGCGCGTCGTGCACGGCGCGGTTGGCAGCGCGGGCGCTGCGCACCACCACGAGGTGCACCCCGCCCGCGGCGAGCGCTGCGTGCACCGCGGGTGCGAGGGCGTCGCGCTGCTCCACGGTCGTGCACGCGATGGCGTGGACGGCGGCCAGCGCAGCGAGGTCGACGCCGTGCGGCGTGCCGAACAGCTGCTCGAACTCGTCGGCGGGCAGCTCGAGCGCCTGCGGCAGGAAGGAGAAGATCCCGCCGCCGTCGTTGTCGATGACGACCAGCACGAGGTCGACGTGGCGAGCAGCGAGGCCGAGCAGCCCCCCGGCATCGTGGAGCAGCGCGAGATCGCCGAGCAGCGCGACGGTGGGCGCCGCGGCCCCGAGCGCCACGCCGAGCGCGGTGCCGGTGATGCCGTCGATGCCGTTGGCGCCGCGGTTGGCGAGCACCCGCACCCCGGAGCGCGGCACGGCGTACCACTCGAGGTCCCGCACCGGCATGGAGCTCGACACGACCAGCGTCGCGCCATCGGGCAGCGCCGCGAGCAGATCGCGCGCCGTCGCCGGCTCGGTGGCCTCGGGCTCCGCCGCCAACGCAGCCTCGATGGCGAGCGCGGCGACGCGGTCTGCCTCCCGCCACCGCCGGAGCCAGGCCGAGTCTGCGCCGGCACCGCGCTCGCCGATGAGCGGGCGCACCAGCTCACCCAGCGCTCCGGGCTCGACCGCGATCGTCGCTACGGTCACCTGCTCGGGATCCCAGAGCGTGCCGTGCGCGTCGACCCCGATCTGGGGCACGGTCAGCGCAGCCAGCCACTGCGAGAGCGCCTTCGAGGCGAGCGGCGCCCCGAGCCGCAGCACCAGCGCGGGCGACAGCGCAGCAGCGACGGTGGGGACGCGAAGGAGCGCATCTGCGTGCGCCACCACGCAGGGGTGGTCGCTGCGGCAGCCGCTGCGCTGGTCGGCGATCACCGGCCACCCGAGCGCGCTGGCCAGCTCGAGGACCGACGACGGGTCGTCGATGCCCCCGCCGGCGATGATCACGCCGTCGCCGCTGGTGAGCAGGTCGGCGAGAGCGACGAGCTCCTCGGACTCGTCGGGCACCTCCACGGGCGCGGGCGCCAGCAGCCGCTTGCCGTCGTCCATGCCCGGAGCGACCGGACCGGCTCGACCGACCAGCGGCTCGCGGAAGGGCAGGTTCACGTGCACCGGGCCCGGCGGCGAGCCCAGCGCTGCCACCGCGGCGCGCGCCGCGACCCACCGCCACATCGGCGGGTCGATGCCGTCGGGGACGCCGGGGTCGATGAACCACCGGACGGTCCCCTCGCCGTAGAGGTGCTGCTGGTCGATCGTCTGCGGGGCGCCGCAGCCTTGGAGCTCCGGGGGTCGATCAGCGGTCACCGCCAGCATCGGCACCTGCGCCTGGTGGGCCTCGACGACTGCGGGGTGCAGCTCGACCGCTGCGGTGCCGCTGGTCGTGAGCACCACCGCTGGCAGCCGCGTGGCCATGCCGATGCCCAGCGCGACGAACCCGGCGGTGCGCTCGTCGACCACCACCTGCACCGCGAGGCGCCCGTCGTGCACCAGCGCGAGCGCCATCGGCGTGGACCGCGAGCCCGGGCACACCACGGCGTGACGAACCCCGGCGCGCACCCACTCGTCCACCAACGTGGCGCAGAAGGTCGCCTGCACGTCGTGATCGATCACGCAGCGCAGCCTACGGTGACGCCGTGGCCGACCTGCACGTGACCCACGCCGGCACCGGGCCGCGGATCGTGCTGCTGCACGGCTTCACGCAGACCGGCGCCTGCTGGCCGCTCATCGCCGACGCGCTCGCCGCCGACCACGAGGTCGCCGCCGTCGACCTGCCCCGCCACGGCGGCTCCGCCTCCATCGGCGGCGACGTGCCCGCGATCGCCACGATGCTCGCTGCGGCGCTGGGGCCGGCGACCTGGATCGGCTACTCGATGGGCGCTCGGATCGCCCTCGCCGTCGCCGTCGAGCACCCCGACGCGGTCGACGCGCTCGTGCTGGTCTCGGGGACCGCGGGCATCGATGATCCAGCGGCGCGCGCCGAGCGGCGCGCGGCCGACGAGCAGCGGGCGGCGGCACTCGAGGATCACGGCCTCGAGGCCTTCCTCGACGGGTGGCTCGACCAGCCGATGTTCGCAGACGTCCCCGAGGAGCACGCCTGCCGCGAGGAGCGGGCAGCGGGCTCCGCAGCGGCGCTGGCCGCGAGCCTCCGCGAGGCCGGCACGGGTGCCATGGCCCCGATGTGGGACCGGCTGGCATCGGTGTCCGCCCCCACCTTGCTGCTCACCGGCGAGCGCGACGCGACCTACCGCGCCGCTGCCGATCGTTTGGTCGCGGCCCTCGGCGGACCGACCACCCAGCGAACCATCGCCGGCGCTGGCCACGCCGTGCACCTCGTGGACCCAGCAGCGGTGCTCGCCGAGGTCCGCTCCTGGCTCGCCTCCGCCCTCTAGGAGACCGCCAGGCCGATCGCCAGCAGCATGCCGAACACGAGCTGGACCGCGCCGGTCGCCGCCAGCACGGAGATGAGCTCCGCCCCCGCGGTACCGCCGAGCACGCGGGTCACCGGCTTGTTCGCGAGCGGGACGGCTGCCAGGGCCAGCGCTGCGCCTGGCTCGCCGACCGCAGCTGCGATCAGCGGCACCGACACCACCGCGCCGACCAGCAGCAGCACGTACAGGACCCGGGTGCGCTGGGCGCCGAGACGCACCGCGAGCGTCACCTTCCCCGCCGCGGTGTCACCCGGGATGTCGCGCAGGTTGTTGACGACCAGCAGCGCGGTTGCGAGGAGCCCGACGGGCACCGACGCCAGCAGCGGCACCGCGGCGAGCTGCTCGCTCTGGACGTAGGCGGACCCGGCGGTGGCCACGACGCCGAAGAAGACGAAGACGAAGAGCTCGCCCAGGCCGGCGTAGCCGTACGGCCGCGGTCCACCGGTGTAGAACCACCCGGCAGCGATCGACGCCGCGCCGACCACGAGCAGCTCCGGGCCGACGGCGACCGCCAGCGACGCGCCCACCACGCCAGCGAGCACGAAGGCACCCACCGCCGCCCGCTTCACCGCCGAGGGAGCCACCAGACCGCTGCCGACCAGGCGCACCGGACCGACGCGGGTGCCGACGTCGTCGGTACCCCGGACCCCATCGCTGTAGTCGTTCGCGTAGTTGGTCGCCACCTGCAGAGCCAGGGCGACCACGAGCGCCGCGGCCGCCCGCCAGACGACGACCGCCCCATCGAGCGATGCGGCGGCGGTGCCGACCGCGACGGGCACCAGCGCGGCGGGCAGGGTGCGCGGCCTCGCACCGGCCAGCCACAGCCTCCATCGCGAGCGAGGCGCCGATGCGGAGCGGCCGTCCGGTCCCATCGCCCGAGTCTGGCCGCCGACGCAGCCGACGGCACAGTCCTCCCCTAGCGTGCGGCCCGTGGCATCGCTCGTCGCGCTCCTGCTGCCCCCGGGCGCTGCGCTCGTCGAGGCGCTGGTGCGGTGCTGGGACGACGGCGACGCCGCGGTGATCCTGGATCCGTCGCTGCCACCTCCGGCGTTGGACGAGGCCCTGGCCGCAGCGGCCCCGCAGGTCGTGCGCAGCGCGGGGGGCGAGCATCGCAGAGCAGACGGTCGCGGCATCGACGACGGCGATGCGCTCGTGGTCCTGACCTCGGGGACCACCGGCCTCCAGCGCGCGGCGGTGGTGACGCACGCGGCGGTCGATGCCGCAGCCGCCGCGACCTCCGACGCCCTGTCGGTCGACCCCAGCCGGGACCGCTGGCTCTCGTGCCTCCCGCTGCACCACGTCGGGGGCCTCGGCGTGGTCACCCGCGCGCTGCGCACCCGCACGCCGCTGGAGGTGCTCGACCACCCGTCCGCCGAGGCGATCGAAGCTGCGGGACGTGCCGGGGCGACGCTCGTCTCGCTGGTGCCGACGCTGCTCGCGCGGCTGGACCCCACCGCGTTCCGGGTCGTGCTCGTCGGCGGTGCGGCGCCGCCGGCGTCGCGGCCCGCCAACGTCGTCGTGACGTGGGGCCTCACCGAGACGTTCGGCGGCGTGGTCTACGACGGCCGCCCGCTGACCGGGGTGGAGGTCCGCGCCGAGGCCGGAGAGCTGCTGGTGCGCACGCCCACCGCTGCACGAGCGTGGCGTGACGGCACACCGGTCGCCGACACCGACGGCTGGATGCGCACCGGCGACGGCGGCCACATCGACGAGGACGGCTCGGTGCACGTCACCGGTCGCCTCGCAGAGGTCATCCGCACCGGCGGCGAGATGGTGTGGCCGCAGCGCCTCGAGGCGGTGCTCGCCGCCCACCCTGCGATCGCGGAGGTCGCGGTCCTCGGGCTCGACGACCCCGCGTGGGGCCAGCGGGTGCACGCCGTGGTGGTCGCCGCGGAGCCTGGCGCGCCGCCGACGCTCGATGCGCTTCGCGACCACGTCGCCGCCCTGCTCCCCAGATTCTGGGCCCCGCGATCGATGCAGCTCGTCGCGTCGCTGCCGCGCACGGCGCTCGGCAAGGTCCGCACCACCGAGCTCCGCTCGCACCTCGCCGGCGACGACCCGCGCGACTAGGTTCCCGCCGTGGACCCCGCCGACGCAGCGATGTTCGTGGCCCTTCTCGCCGTGTTCGCCGCGGGCGTGGTGTACGTCAGGGTCAACGAGCTCGAGCAGGAGATCGAGACCTTGAAGCGCGAGAAGGCTGCGGGCCTGCGCGAGGCGCTGAACGAGGCGCCGCTGTCGGTCACCCACCACCGCTCCGGGGAGCGCCCGCGAGGAGCGCTGCTGGTGCACAACGCCGGCAAGGGCGTGGCCACCGACGTCGCCGTGCACATCAACCGCACCAACAAGCCCGCGGCCACCCCGGTCATCGAGGGCAACGTGGCCACCATCGAGCGCATCGCTGCCGGCCAGCGCGTCACCATCGACACGACGACCGAGAGCGACGACACGTGGCCCATCGACGTGCTCGTCACGTGGGTGGACGCCCGCGGCCCCCAGTCGACGTTGCGTCGCGTCAGTCGCTGAGGCGATCGCAGCCGCACCGGCCACCGGTACCCTCGCCGCGGTGGCCAACCGACTCGCCCACGAGAGCTCGCCCTACCTCCGCCAGCACGCGGAGAACCCGGTGGACTGGTACCCGTGGGGCGCCGAGGCCTTCGACGCCGCCCGAGCGCGCGACGTGCCCGTGCTCCTGTCCGTCGGCTACTCGGCCTGCCACTGGTGCCACGTCATGGCCCACGAGTCGTTCGAGGACCCAGCGATCGCCGAGCTCATGAACCGGGTCTTCGTCAACGTGAAGGTCGACCGCGAGGAGCTCCCAGATGTCGATGCCGTGTACATGGAGGCGGTCCAGGCGCTCACCGGCCGAGGCGGCTGGCCGATGACGGTGCTCCTCGACCACGACCAGCGTCCGGTGTGGGGCGGCACGTACTTCCCCCCCACGCGCCGGCACGGCACGCCCGGGTTCGCCGAGGTGTGCGAGGCGCTCGACGACCTCTGGCGCACCAGGCGCGACGAGCTGCACGACCAGGCCCGCCAGCTCACCGAGCAGCTGGTGCGCACCGCCGCGCTGGAGCCCGACGACGCGGTGCCGACCACCGCCGCGCTCGGCGCAGCCGCCGCCGCGCTGCGCGATCGCACCGACCCGCGGCACGGCGGCTTCGGTGACGCCCCCAAGTTCCCGCAGCCCTCCAGCCTCCGGGCGATGCTGCTGGCGCACCACCTCGAGATCGAGGGCGACCTCCTCCCGGCGATCGAGTTGACGCTCGACGCCATGGCCTGCGGCGGGATCTACGACCACCTCGGCGGTGGGTTCGCTCGATACGCGACCGACCGGGCCTGGCTCGTTCCCCACTTCGAGAAGATGCTGTACGACCAGGCGCTGCTGTCGAGCACGTACCTCCGAGCGTGGCAGGCCACCGGCGAGCCCCGCTACCGCCAGGTGCTCGACGAGACGATCGGCTACGTGCTGCGCGACCTGCAACTGGCGTGCGGCGGGTTCGCGTCCGCCGAGGACGCCGACAGCGAGGGCATCGAGGGACGCTTCTACGTGTGGACGCCGGCGGAGGTGCGCGACGCCCTCGGCGACGACCTCGCGGCCGAGGCGATCGCGTGGTGGGGCGTCACCGATGCCGGCCACCTCGATGGCGGCTCGATCCTCCACCGGCCGCTCGGAGGTCCCATCGAGCGGCCCGAGCACATCGAGCGGGCGCGCCTGCTCCTGCACGAGGCGCGAGCGCTGCGGGTGCGTCCCGGCCTCGACGACAAGGTGGTCACCGAGTGGAACGCCCTCATGGTCGCTGCGCTCGCAGACGCCGCTGCGGCCACCGGGGAGGCGTCCTGGGCCGACGCAGCGGTGCGCGCCGGCGAGCACCTGTGCACCGAGCACCGCCGAGCGGACGGGCGCTGGTTGCGGTCCTGGCACCCCGACGGCGGTCCCGGCCACCTCGGGGTGGCGGCCGACCTCGCTGCGGTGGTGGACGCGATGGTCCGGCTCGCAGAGCTCACCGGCGAGGCGCGCTGGGTGGCGGTGGCAACCGAGACCGCCGACGCGCTGGTGGCGACCTTCGGCGACGACGAGCGCGGCGGGTTCTTCACGACCGGCAGCGACGCACCGTCGTTGGTGGCGCGGGTCAAGGACGTGCTCGACAACGCGACGCCCTCGTCGACGTCGGTCGGCATCACCGCCCTCCTCCGGCTCGGTGCGCTCACCGGCGAGCAGCGCTGGCACGACGTCGCCGTCGATGCGCTGCGGCTGGTCGCACCGCTGGTCGCTCGCCATCCCGCCGCGGTGGCGAACGCCTGCGCGTCGCTCGTGCTGCTCGATCCCGGCACCGTCGAGATCGTCATCCCCGGCGAAGCGGCCGCGCTGCGCGCGGTCGTGACCGAGCGGTGGCGGCCCACTGCGGTGCTCGCGTGGGGCGAGTCACCAGGCACGCCGCTGTGGGCGGAGAGGGCGGAGGGCGCCGCCTACGTCTGCCGATCGATGACCTGTCGGCTCCCCGCCACCGATCCCGACGCGCTGCGCGCCCAGCTCGACGGCACCTGAGGGGTCACCACCCGCCGCGATGCACCACCTCGTCGAGTGGCGGCCGCGGGCGCTGCGCCGAGCGCCCGAGCGATGCGCCCTCGCCCGGCATGCCGAGGGCCACGGTCCCCACCAGTCGGATGTGGTCGGGGACCCCGAGCGCGCTGCGCAGCGCTGGCTCGTGCTCGAAGGCGCCGAACAGCAGCGCACCCAAGCCGGCATCGGTGGCGAGAAGCAGCAGGTTCTGCACCACGCAGCCGGCGTCCACGAACCAGTACGGCACGGGCCAGGCATCGGGGCCGACGCCGAGCCCCGTCGCCACCTTGTCGTCCTCGGCGTAGCGCGCCGCGTACGCGAGCGGATCGGTGGTCACCACCACCAGCACCGGGGCAGCGAGCAGCTCAGGCCACGCGAACGATCCGCGCCTCTCGGCGGGCAGGGTGACGTCCCAGTACCGCGCGACCTCGTCGTCCTGGAGCACGACGAACGCCGTCGCTGCGGTGTTGCCAGCCGACGGCGCGCGCCGTGCCAGCTCCAGCAGCTCGTCGAGCATCCCGGGCGCGAGCGCCTCGCTGCGCAGGGACCGGCGCATCCGCCGGGCGCCGATGGCGGAACGGAGCTCCACCGGCGAGGCGATCAGGCCAGCTTGGCGAGATCTTCGGCCATCGCCCAGCCGAAGGCGACGAGCGAGTCGCCGCGCACCACGTCCACCTCGACGAACAGCGTGTGCAGCTCGGGGTGGATCGCATCGGGCTTGGCGGACTCGTGGTCGAGCGCCAGGGCATAGCTGCCGTCACCCCGTGCGCTGAACGTGCGGTCGTCGTAGTCGCCGTTCTCGATCCCGAAGCGCTTCGCGAGGCGCCTGCCCCACGCCCGCTCCTCGCCCGAGGCCTTGTGGCCCGGTCGCGGCACGATGTCCTCCAGCGTGCGGAACGCCTCGAAGCCGTGGGCGTCGACGAAGCGGACGCCCACCACCACGTCCTCGTCGGGGAACGCCAGCACGGCGCGCCGGAACTGCTCCTGCATGAGGGTCCGCAGGTGCAGATCGCGCTTCGAGGTGCGCTTCACCGACGCAAGCCCGATGAGGATGCACGGCGTGCCACCGATGCGCTCGAGCGTGCTGTAGGCGAACGCCCGCAGTCGCGGACCCTCGCGCACCTGGCCGACCAGCACCCACTCCTCGGCCAGCTTGGAGAGGTGACCGACCTCGTAGCGAGCCGGCCCCTCAGCGCACAGGTCGGCGATCTCCTCGAGCTCCGCATCGCTCAGCGCGGTGCAGTCCTTGGTGTCGACATCCACTGCCATGGTTCGTGGGCCCCCCCGGAGTGCTCGCCATCGGCCCCAACAGTTCAGTGCGTTCAGCGCCCGACCGCAACTCGGCCGGCTCGCCGCAGCGCGCCGGCAGCTTCGAGGAGCCGCTAGAGCTCGACGGCATCCGCGCCCAGGAGCACCCGCAGCTCGGACACCAACCGCCGCGACACGTCGACGCGGAAGGTGTCGGGGAGGCGGAGGACCCGCGTGGCGAGGTCGAGGAGCACGGGCGTGTCGCCGGGGTGCTCGAGCAGCAGCCCCTTGACCGAGCCGAGGAGGTCGTCGGTCAGCGCAGCACGGCCCAGGTGCAACGTCAGCGGTGGCGACCCCTCGCCGATCCCCTCCACGACGTCGATCTCCATGGCGATGATCTTCGGGGGGTCCTCGCGTCCGTCGAGGCGTCCCTTGACGGTGATGATCCCATCCTCGACGAGCTTGTGGCCGTGCTCGGTCATCGTCCGCGGGAACACCATGACCTCGACCGATGCGCGGAGGTCCTCCAGCTCGAACACCGCCATGAGGTCGCCCTTCTTGGTCCACTTGCGCTGGAGGTTCGTGACCAGACCGCCGCACGTTCGGATGGCGCCGTCCTCGAGCTCGCCGAGCGCGTCGAGGGGACCGTCGGTGCGCCGCGCCAGGATCGCCTCCGCGCCCAGGAGCGGGTGGTCCGACACGTAGAGCCCGAGCATCTCGCGCTCGAACGCGAGCTTCTGCGCCTTCTCGAACTCGTCGTCGGGCACCTCGAGGCGGTCGACGGGCTCGGTGGACTCGATGGCCGCGGCGCTGAAGAGGTCGAACTGGCCTTCGGCCTCCTTGCGCCGCCGGGCGACGGTGAGGTCCACGATCTGTTCGAACACCCCGAGCAGGCCCTTGCGCGGGTGGCCGAGGGAGTCGAAGCCGCCGGCCTTGATCAGCGACTCGATCGTCCGCTTGTTGAGCACCGAGACGTCCACGCGGTCGCAGAAGTCGTGGAAGTCGAGGAACGGGCCGCGTGCGGTCCGCTCATCGACGAGCAGACCGACGAGCCCCTCTCCGACGTTGCGCACCGCGGACAGGCCGAACACGATCGATCCCGGTCCCGGCCCGTCGGTGGCGAGCACGGGGGTGAAGTCGGCGACCGAGACGTTCACGTCGGACACCAGCACCTGGATACCCATGGCACGGCACTCCGCCAGGTACACGGCCGCCTTCTCGAGCTTCGCCTTGACGCTGGTGAGCAGCGCGGCGAGGTACTCGACCGGGTGGTGCGCCTTGAGGTAGGCGGTCTGGTACGCGATGAGCCCGTACCCGTAGGAGTGGGACTTGTTGAAGGCGTAGTCGGCGAACGGCTCGATGATGTCGAAGAGCTCCGTGCCGATGGCACGGCCGTACCCCGTGGTCTCGCAGCCCTCGACGAACTTCTCTCGCTCCTTGGCGATGAGCTCGCGGATCTTCTTGCCGCACGCCTTGCGCAGGTTGTCGGCCTCGGCCAGCGAGTACCCCGCGAAGCGCTGCGCGACGCGCATCACCGACTCCTGGTAGATCATCAGCCCGTACGTGTCGCCGAGCAGCTCCTCGAGATCCGGGTGGATGTACTCGACGGGCTTGCGGCCGTTCTTGCGATCCGCGTAGTCGGTGTGCATGTTGGCGGCCATCGGCCCTGGCCGGTACAGCGCCACCAGCGCGGCGACGTCGTCGAAGCTGCTCGGCGCCAGCGAGCGCATCAGCGCGCGCATCGGCCCGCCTTCGAGCTGGAAGACGCCGATCGAGTCGCCTTCGCACAGCAGCGCCAGCGTCTTGTCGTCGTCGAGCGGGATGGTGTCGATGTCGAGGTCCTCGCCGGTCGTCGACCGGATCAGCGCCAGGGCGTCCTCGATGACGTCGAGGTTTCGAAGTCCGAGGAAGTCCATCTTCAGGAGCCCGAGCTCCTCCACCCCGTGCATCTCGTACTGCGTCACCACCGGCGCGTCCTCCGGCGCGGTGCCGGACTCGGGCTTGCGCTGGATCGGGAGGTAGTCCGTCAGCGGGTCGCGGGTGATCACCACCGCGGCGGCGTGGATGCCGTCCTGGCGGCGCAGGCCCTCGAGGCCGCGAGCGACGTCCACGACCCGGTGCACGTCGGGGTCGGCCTCGTACATCTCTCTGAGGTCGGCGGCCATCTTGTAGCCGTCCTCGTACTTCGGGTGCTTCTCGAGGCAGGCGTGCAGCGGGGTGTCGCGGCCCATCACCAGCGGCGGCATCGCCTTGGCCACCTTGTCGCCCACCACGTACGGGTAGCCGAGCACCCGCGCCGCGTCGCGCACCGCAGCGCGGGCCTTGATGGTGGAGAACGTCACGATCTGCGCCACGTGGTCGCGGCCGTAGCGCTCGGCGGCGTAGCGGATCATCTCGTCGCGGTAGCGCGAGTCGAAGTCCATGTCGATGTCGGGCATCGAGATGCGCGACGGGTTGAGGAACCGCTCGAAGAGGAGGTCGTAGCGGATCGGGTCGAGGTCGGTGATGCGCAGGCAGTACGCGACCGCGCAGCCCGCCGCGCTGCCGCGCCCCGGCCCGACGCGGATGCCCGAGTCGCGAGCGTGGCGGATGAGATCCCACGTGATGAGGAAGTAGGAGGAGAACCCCATGTCCTCGATGACCTGGAGCTCGTACGCGAGGCGGTCCACGACGTCGTCGCCGAGCGCGGCCCCCCACCGGTCGCGCGCACCCTCCATCGTGAGGTGGCGCAGGTACTCAGCATCGGTGTCGTACCCCACCGGGATGTCGAAGCGCGGCAGCTGCGGGTTGCCGAACTCGATCTCGACGTTCGCCCGCTCCGCGATCCACAGCGAGCTGTCGCACGCCTCGGGCAGCTCGGCGAAGAGGTGGCGCATCTCGGCCGCGGTCTTCAGGTAGTGCTGATCGCCGTGGAACTTGAAGCGATCCGGGTCGCTCATCTGCGAGCCGGTCTGCACGCACAGCAGGGCGTCGTGGGCCTCCGCGTCGTGCTGGTGCGTGTAGTGGCTGTCGTTGGTGGCCAGCAGCGGAGCACCGATGCGCCGCGCGATCTCGACCAGCTGGGGGTTGGTGCGACGCTGCTCGGGGATGCCGTGGTCCTGCAGCTCGACGAAGAGGTTGTCGCGCCCGAAGATGTCCTGCAGCCGCGCTGCCTTGGCGGTCGCCCCCTCGACGTCGTCGTGCAGGAGCGACTGCAGCACGTGGCCACCCAAGCAGCCGGTGGTGGCGATCACCCCTGCGCTGTGCTCCTCGAGCAGCTCCCAGTCCAGCCGGGGCTTGTAGTAGTAGCCCTCGAGGAAGGCGCGGCTGGAGAGCTGGATGAGGTTGCGGTACCCGTCGCCGTCCTCCGCGAGCAGGGTGAGGTGGTAGTAGAGCTTCTGGCCGCCGTCGGTGTCGCCGCCGGCGTCGTCGACCCGACCGCGGCGCGCCGGGCGCTCGGCGCGCTTGTCGTGGGCCATGTAGGCCTCGAAGCCGATGATGGGCGTCACGCCGTGCTCGCGGCAGGCCTTGTAGAAGTCGAGGACGCCGTACATGTTGCCGTGGTCGGTGATGCCGATCGCCGGCTGTCCGTCTGCGGCGGCGGCCGCCACGACGTCGCCGACGCGTGCGGCGCCGTCGAGCATCGAGAACTCGGTGTGGACGTGGAGGTGGGTGAAGGAGTCCGGCACCCTGCGACGCACCCCCTTCCTCACGCTGCCCTGCTCGCACCCCGAGCGACGTCGACCGACGCACTACAGCGGTGGAATTCGCCCGGGAGCCGACTGTAGCGCGAGCCCCAGCAACCCGCGCCCGGCCCGGAGCGCTCCTGCTACAGGTAGATGCCCGGTCGCTCGCCGGGACCCTGATCGCCCTGCGGGAGCTGGTTCCGCATGGTCTCCAGCTGCTGGCGTGCCGCCATCTGCTGCGCGAACAGCGTGGCTTGGATGCCGTGGAAGAGGCCCTCGAGCCAGCCCACGAGCTGCGCCTTGGCGAGCCGGATCTCGCCCTCGGTCGGCACCTCCCCGGGCTCGAAGGGGAACCGGACCCGCTCCAGCTCGCCGGAGAGATCCTCCGAGAGCGCAGAGCGCAGCTCGGTCAGGGTGATCTCGTAGATCTCCGCCAGGCGGGCGCGGGAGGGCTCGTCGAGCTCCATGGTGCGCACCTCGTCGAGGAGCTGCTTGATCATGGAGCCGATCCGCATCACCTTGGCCGGCTGCGATACGAGCTCGCCGCTCGGCTTGTCCGCCTGCTCTGTCGGCGCGTGGTCGCGATCGACGATCTCGGGCTGCTCGACCACTGCGTCTCCTGGCACTGCGTCGTCCGCCATGGCGAGCATCCTGCCTGGCCGCCCGCCTCCCCACAACACCCGACCCGTTCTGGGTGCGCTGCGGGTACTCCCAGTCTCAGAACCCTGCCCTGATCGCGTGGAGGGTGGAGGGAGTCGGGACGGTCAGGCGATGGCGGTGAGCAGCGGCACGAGGACCTCGTCGGCGGTCATGGAGCCGTGGCGTCCGATGAGCACGTAAGGGCCGGTGTCGGCCGCGTCCTGGTAGGCGATCGGCTCGCGAGCGACGAGCGCGACGTCGCCCAGGCGAGCACGTGCGACGTCGCTGACCGTCGGGCCGAACCAGCCCTCGTCGATCATCTGCTCGGCGGTGAGGACCCACCCGGTGTCGGCGTGGGCCTCCGACGCCGCAGCGAGCAGGTCGGCGGCGGAGCCGGGCCGCGCGTGCAACCAGCGGAAGCGACCCTCGCCGGACTGCATCGCCACGTGCTGCTGGACCGTCGGGTGCAGGTCCACCAGGCGGTCCCCGACGTGCACCTGGCCGTGATCGGCGGTGACGACCAGCGCCGCGCCGGGGGGCAGGCGGTGCAGCAGCCACCCGACGAGGTTGTCGACCGACATGAGCTCGGCGTCGTAGTAGTCCGTGAGGCCGTACTCGTGGGCCACCTTGTCGATGCCGTCGTAGTAGGCGTAGACGAACGGCTCGCCCGAGGCCAGCAGGCGGGCCACCTCGACGGCGAGGGTCGACATCATCCGATACGGGTGGAAGCGCACGGGGTCCAGGTGGGCCTCGGTGAACGCGGAGCGCTGGTGCTCGGCGCGAGCGACGACCGGTGGCCGCTGCCCGCCGAAGCACTGCTCGGGTTGGATCTTGCCCGGCGGAACCGCGTCGCGCACGTCGCTGCCCTCGACGCTCCAGCGCAGGAGGTTGAGCACGCTGCCGTCCAGGCTCATGCGGTACCCGATGAGTCCGTGCTCGCCGGGGGTGAGCCCGGTGGTGATCGAGGTCATGGCCGTGGCCGTCGTCGTCGGCGCCACCGTGGTGATGGATGAGCCATCCATCGATGAGAGGTGCCGAGCGAGCTGCGAACGGCTCGTGAGCTGCTCCCAGCCGAGGCCGTCGATGACGAGCAGCACCACCTGGCGGGCGGCGAGCACGCCCTCGGGCATCCAGTCGCCGACCGGGTCGCGGTCGCCGAGGAGCACGGGCACCACGTTCGCGTTGCACGCTCCCCCGTAGTCGGGGAGCACGAGATCGGTGGTCACCCTGCGCATCCTCCTGGGCCGCCGTCATCGTAGCCACCGACCGTGGCGCGACCCGGTCAGGTCGTGGGGGCGGGCCGCAACCGCTGCGCACCGTACGATGGTCTCCGTGAAGGTGTCTACCCGGGGGGACTACGCGAGCAGGGCCCTGCTCTCGCTCGCGCTGCACGGCAGCGAGGGCGGCCCCACCTCGGTGCGCGACATCGCCGAGCGCACCGGCCTCCCGCAGCCGTACCTCGAGCAGATTCTCCTGGCGCTGAAGGGAGCGGGGCTCGTGCGATCGAAGCGCGGCGTCGGCGGCGGCTACGTGCTCGCCCGCCAGCCCGCCGAGATCACCCTTGCGGACATCGTCAGCGCCGTCGACGGCCCCATCGTGGCCGGCGACTTCGGCGAGCCGCACCAGGACGGGGCCTGCGCGCACGAGGGCCAGTGCGTCCTGCTGGCGGTGTGGGCGTCCACGGGCGAGGTCATGCGTCGTCAGCTCGAGTCCTGGACGCTGGCGGACATCGCCACCATGGCCCGGGGCGATGCCCCGTGGCCCGACGCCATCAGCTGATCGCGGTCACCGGATCGCTCAGCGAGGCGAGCACCGCCGCCATGTCCGATGGCACCGGCGACGTCGCCTCGACGCGAGCACCGGTCACCGGGTGCTCGAACGCGAGGTGCGCTGCGTGCAGCATCGGCCGACCGGCCTCGATGCCCTGGCGATCTCCGCCGTAGCGGTCGTCGCCCACGACGGGGTGACCGATGGCGGCGAGGTGGACCCGGATCTGGTGGGTGCGACCGGTCTCGAGGCGGCACGTGAGCAGGGTGGTCGGGGCCGGTGAGCGCCACGCCGCGACCACCTCGTAGCGCGTCCTCGCCTCGCGACCGTCGGCGGCGACGGCCATCGCGGTGCGACGACGGCGCGACCGCCCGATGGGCGCATCGATGACGCCGCGGGCGACCTCGAGGTGCCCCCACACCAGCGCCGAGTAGGTGCGCTCGACGGTGCGGTCGCGCAGCTGCCCGACGAGCGCGTCGTAGGCGCGCTGGGTGCGAGCCACGACCAGCAGGCCCGAGGTGCCCTGATCGAGGCGGTGCACGATCCCAGGGCGCATCGGTTGACCGACCGCTGCGATCTCGGGGAAGCGCGCCACCAGGCCGTGCACGAGCGTGCCGGTCTCGTGGCCGGCCCCGGGGTGCACCACCAGACCAGGAGGCTTGTCGATGATCGCCAGGTCGGGGTCCTCGTGGACGACCTCGAGCGTGATGGCGGTGTCGGCGACCGGGAGCGCGACCGCCTCGTCGGGCACGTCGACCACCAGCACCTGACCAGCGATCACCCGCTGCGCCCGAGCGGTCACCGTGCTGCCGTCGAGGGACACCGCGCCCGCCGCCAGCAGCGCGTCCGCCCGAGCCCGCGGCACCCCCGCGACGAAGGCGACGACGCGATCGACGCGCTCGCCCGCGAGCGCGGCGGGGACCTCCTCCTCCAGGTGCCGGATCTCAGCGGTCATCTGGCTCGCCCACCGCGTCGACCGCACCGGGCCCGGCCTCGTCCTCGTCCTCGTCGTGCTCCCTCGTCGCCCACACCAGCAGGATCCCACCGAGCACCACGCCCATGTCTGCCACGTTGAACACCGGCCACCACTGCAGATCGATGAAGTCCACCACCGCGCCCCCGAGGAAGCCCGAGCCCGGACGCTGCAACCGGTCGAGGACGTTGCCCACCGCGCCGCCGAGGATCATGCCGACTGCGAGCTGCGCCGATGCCCCCCGCAGCCTCGGGCCGTAGGCGACCAGCGCCGCAGCGATGCCGATGGCGACGAGCCCGATCCAGTGCCCGGCGCCGTCGCCCATGCTGAACGACGCTCCGGTGTTGCCGACCAGCCGCAGCCGCAGCGTCCAGAGCACCTCGATGGTGCGACCCTCGGCCAGCGCGTCGACCGCCCACGCCTTCGAGGCCTGGTCGACGAGGAGGATGACCGCCGCGACCGCCAGATGGGCGCGCGGCCGGGACAGCACCGTCACCGCCCAGCGGTGCTCAGTAGCCGATGCCCTGGGTCTTGCAGGTGACGCAGAGCAGGGCCTCGGGGATCGCCTTCAGGCGCTCCTTGGGGATGGTGCTCCCGCAGCCCTCGCAGACGCCGTAGGAGCCGTCGATGAGCTTCTCGAGCGCTCGGTCGATCTGGTCGACCGCGTCGCGTGCCCGGGCGCTCATCACCAGGTCGCGCTCCCGCTCCACCGCGAGGGTGTCGCCTTCACCGGACTCCTCGTCGAACTGGACGTCGCCCGGCTCGCGCTCCTCCGCGAGCTGCTTCGCCTCCGCGGTGAACACCTCGGCCTGGTGGACGTAGGTGGTGCGCTCCGCCTCGAGCGCCACGCGCTGCCCCACGAGGAACTTCTTCTGCGCCTCGGTCAGCTTCGGGGGCGCCGCCTTCTTGGCGGGGGCCTTGGCCGGCGAGCGCTTGGCCGGTGCCTTGGCTGCCGCCTTGGTCGCCTTCTTGGCGGGCGCCTTCTTGGCGGGCGCCTTCTTGGCGGGCGCCTTCTTGGCGGGCGCCTTCTTGGCCGGTGCCTTCTTGGCCGGTGCCTTCTTGGCCGGCGCCTTCTTGGCCGGCGCCTTGGAGGCGGCCTTGACCACCGCCTTCTTGGCAGGTGCCTTCTTGGCCGACGCTGCGGCCTTGGTGCCCGCCTTCGACGTCGCCGCCTTCTTCTTCGCGGCCGTGGTGGTCGCCATAGGTGCCTCCCCCTGGCTGAAGGGTGCCGGATGGTACGCCCGGGCGCGCGAGGCGTCAACAAGGGCCGACCGGGCCCGGGACGTCGCAGGGTAGGCTGCCGCGCTCCTGACGCCACCCGACGAGGATCCGCGCTCATGACCGACCCCACCGCCGGCGCGCCCTACCCCAGCCTCCAGAGCCGCGCCGACTACCCCGCGCTGGAGCGAGCGACCCTGCAGCGCTGGGACGCAGAGGGCACCTTCCGCCGCTCGATCGATGCTCGCCCTGCAGGCGATGCCGGCGCCAACGAGTACGTCTTCTACGACGGCCCCCCGTTCGCGAACGGCCTCCCGCACTACGGCCACATCCTCACCGGGTTCGTCAAGGACGTCGTGCCGCGCTACCAGACGATGCGCGGCCGCCGGGTGGAGCGCCGGTTCGGCTGGGACTGCCACGGCCTGCCGGTCGAGATGGAGGTCGAGAAGGAGCTGGAGGTCTCCGGCCGCCGAGCGATCACCGAGTTCGGCATCGAGGCGTTCAACGACACCTGCCGCACCTCGGTGCTGCGCTACACCGGGGAGTGGGAGCGCTACGTCACCCGGATGGCGCGGTGGGTCGACTTCTCGAACGACTACAAGACGATGGACCTCCCCTACATGGAGTCCGTCATGTGGGCCTTCAAGCAGCTCTGGGACAAGGGGCTGCTGTACGAGGCCGAGCGCGTCATGCCGTACTCGTGGGGAGCGGAGACGCCGCTGTCGAACTTCGAGATCCGCCTCGACGACGCCACCCGGCCCCGGCAGGACCCGGCGCTGACGGTGAGCTTCGCCCTGCACCCGGTGGCAGGCGACCCGGGCCCGATGCGCATCTTGGCGTGGACCACCACGCCCTGGACGCTCCCGTCGAACCTGGCGCTCGCGGTCGGCCCCGACATCGAGTACGCGGTGCTCGAGGAGGAGGGCGTCCACTTCGTGCTCGCCGCCGCCGCGGTCGAGAAGTACGCCGACCAGCTCGAGGGGACCACGCAGGTGGCGACGCTGCGCGGCACCGACCTCGTGGATCGCACCTACGAGCCCATGTTCGACTTCTTCGCCGACACGCCCGGTGCGTTCCGCGTGCTGGGCGCAGACTTCGTCGACACCGGCGACGGCACCGGCGTGGTGCACCTCGCCCCCGGCTTCGGCGAGGACGACCAGCGGGTGTGCGAGGAGGCCGGCATCCCGATCGTCATGCCCGTCGACGACCAGGGGCGGTTCTCGACCGACGTGCCCGAGTGGGCGGGCGAGAACGTCTTCGAGGCCAACCCGCGGATCATCGCCCGCCTCAAGGAGCTGGGCAAGGTCATCCGCCACGACTCGTACGAGCACAACTACCCGCACTGCTGGCGGACCGACACGCCGATCATCTACCGGGCGATCCCGTCGTGGTACGTGCGGGTGACCGACCTGCACGACCGACTCATCGCCCACAACCAGGAGATCAGCTGGATCCCGGAGCACATCCGTGACGGGCAGTTCGGCAAGTGGCTCGAGGGCGCCCGCGACTGGTCGATCTCGCGCAACCGCTTCTGGGGGTCGCCGATCCCGGTGTGGAAGAGCGACGACCCCGACTACCCGCGCATCGACGTCTACGGCAGCCTCGACGAGCTCGAGCGCGACTTCGGCGTCCGACCGACCGACCTGCACCGACCTGGCATCGACGCGCTCACCCGCCCCAACCCCGACGACCCGACGGGGCGCTCCACCATGCGCCGCGTGCCCGAGGTGCTCGACTGCTGGTT
This sequence comes from Acidimicrobiales bacterium, assembly GCA_038206295.1. Lineage (GTDB taxonomy): Bacteria > Actinomycetota > Acidimicrobiia > Acidimicrobiales > JBBRAZ01 > JBBRAZ01. The sequence goes on along the minus strand of JBBRAZ010000016.1, from coordinate 37,478 downwards.
CGAGTCCGGGTCCATGCCCTTCGCCCAGGTGCACTACCCGTTCGAGAACGAGGAGTGGTTCGACCAGCACTTCCCCGGCGACTTCATCGTCGAGTACATCGCGCAGACCCGCGGCTGGTTCTACACCTTGCACGTGCTCGCCACCGCGCTGTTCGACCGCCCCGCGTTCCAGAACGTCATCTGCCACGGGGTGGTCCTCGACGCGGAGGGCCGCAAGCTCTCGAAGCGGCTGCGCAACTACCCCGAGCCCGACGAGGTCTTCGAGACGCACGGCGCGGACGCGATGCGCTGGTACCTCATGGCGTCGCCCATCCTGCGCGGCCTCGACCTGCGCATCGAGCACGACGCCGCCGGCATCGGGGAGGTCGTGCGCTCGGTGCTCAACCCCATCTGGAGCGCGGTCCACTTCTTCACCCTCTACGCCAACGTGGACGGCCATCGCGCCACGGCGCGCACCGACGCGACCGGGCTGCTCGACCGCTACCTCCTCGCCAAGACCCACGCGCTGGTCAGCGAGGTCACCGCAGCGATGGACCGCTACGACCTCGCCGGTGCCTGCGCCGAGGTCCAGAGCTTCCTCGACGCCCTCAACAACTGGTACATCCGCCGCAGCCGCGATCGGTTCTGGGCCTCCGCCGGCGGTGATGGCGACCAGGCCAAGCGCGACGCCCACGACACGCTGCACACGGTGCTCGTCACGTTGCTTCGACTCACCGCCCCCCTGCTGCCGATGGTCAGCGATCACCTCTACCGCGTGCTCACCGCTGCCGACAGCGTGCACCTCGCCGACTGGCCCGATGCCGACGACCTCCCAGCCGACCCCGACCTCGTCGCGTCGATGGACCGCGTGCGCGAGGTGTGCTCGGCCGCGCTGGCGCTGCGCGAGGAGCGCGGGTTGCGCACCCGCCTGCCGCTGCGCCGCCTCACCATCGCGGGCCCTGCCACCGACGCGCTGGGTGACCTGCTGCACCTCGTGCGCGACGAGGTCAACGTGAAGGAGGTCGTGGTGAGCGACGACCTCAGCACCTTCGGCACGTTCGTGCTTCGCCCCGACGGCCGGGTGCTCGGCCCGGTGCTCGGCGGCGCCACGCAGGCCGTCATGGCCGCGGCGCGCGACGGGGCGTGGGAGCAGCTGCCCGACGGCTCGGTGGCGGTGGCGGACCACGTCCTCACCCCCGACCAGTTCACGCTGGCGCTGCACCCGGTGGAGGGGCGAGCGAGCCAGGCATTGCGCAGCAACGACGCTGTCGTCGACCTCGACGTCGCGCTCGACGACGAGCTGCTCGCGGAGGGCGTCGCCCGCGACCTGGTGCGAGCCATCCAGCAGGCGCGCCGAGCAGAGGAGCTGGAGGTCACCGACCGGATCGCGCTGGCGCTGCACCTGGATGAGGCGCAGCGCTCGGCGGTGCGTGCGCACGAGCCCTGGCTGCGCGAGCAGGTGCTCGCCGACGAGGTGACTTACGAGGCGACCGAGGGCCGCCACCAGGCCACCCTCGACGGCACCGACGCATCGTTCTCGCTGCAGCGCCTCAGCTGAGGCCTGCCGCAGCGCTCAGCTGCGACGGCCGAACCGCGACCGGCGCGGCTCGTCGATGTCGGTCTCGAAGAAGGCGCGCATGGCCTCGTCCTCCGCAGCGTCCACCGGTGCGGGCAGCCCACCGTCGTCGTTGACCGCGCGACGCAGCTCGTTGAGGAACGACTCGTCGAGCTCGTCGTCGGCGGTGACCACCGCCTCGGCTGCAGCCTGCTGCTCAGCGGCCTGCGTCGCCCGGCGGGCGGTGAGATCGGCCACGGAGGCGACCGTCGGCTCGGGGAGCGCGACCTGCTGCTCGGCCACCGGTGGGGCCAGCGGTGCAGCAGCGGCGGCCGCTGGCGCCTCCTCCGCGATGGCAGCAGGTGCTGGCGCCGGCTCGGCGACCGACGACTCGACGGTCTCAGCCACGGGCTCGGCCGTCGGTGCCTGCTCGGCGATGGGCTCGGCAGCGGGCGCAGCGGCCGGCTCGGCGACGACGGCGGCTTCGCGAGCCGGAGCCGCCTCGCGGCTGGGCAGGGCGGTGATGGTCGCATGGGAGGCGGCGCCTGGACGGCGCACCATCCGGGGCGCCTGGTCCTCGCGCACCGGCGCGGGCTGCATCGGCGGATCGGTCGACTCGAGCTCGGGCGCCTCGTCGAGGCGGAACGTCTCGGGCAGGTCGACGAGCTTCTGGAGCTGGCCGAGCGAGGAGCGCAGACGGGAGCGCTGCGCGGCGAGGTGCTCCTCGAGCCGGGCCACGTCGTGGCGCAGGACGTCGCGCTGCGCTGCCAGCTCGGCGACGTCCTCCTCGATGGCGCCGCGCGCCGCTTCGAGGAGCGACTCGACCTCGGAGCGGGCCTCACGGCGTGCGTCGTCACGGGCGGACTCGGCCTCGGCGAGCAGTCCGGCGACGTCGGTGGTCGCCGACTCGATGATCAGCCGCGCCTCGGCGCGGGCCTCGGCGATCGCCTCGTCCGCGGCGCGCTGCGCGAGCACGAGCGTGCGGGCGACCGTCTCCTCCGCCGCCTGCGTGGAGCTGGTGCTCGCCTGCGCGAGGTTGGCCTCCAACCCATCGGCCCGATCGAGAGCGCTGCGCCAGCTGCGACGCAGCTCAGCGACGACCTGATCCAGCTCCTCGAGGTAGGCGTCGACCTGCTCGGGGTCGTAGCCCCGCTTGGCCTGATCGAACGTGACGTCGGTGACTCGTGGCGAACCGTCCATGGATCGGAGCGTACCGACGACCACGAGGGGTCACGTGGATGGTCAGCAGCCGATCAGGGCCTGCACGATCCGCACGCCGAGCAGCAGCACGATGGGCGACAGGTCCAGCGCCATCGTCCCTGCGCGCACCGGCGGCAGCGCCCGCCGCAGCGGCCCGAGGACCGGCTCGATGACGGTGTCCAGCACGCGGATCACGCCAGCGAACCCCGACGACGGATCCATCGGGAACCACGACGCGATGATGCGCACGAGGACCACGAGGACGTAGAAGTCCAGCAAGGTGCAGATGATCTCCACGATGGTCTCCTCAGCGCTCCGTGCCGCAGCCGGCGGCCATCAGCTGTCGTGCAGCCCGCGCTGCTGGAGCCGGCGGCGCTCCTCCTTGGAGACCTCCATCTTGGAGGGGGTGAGGAGGAAGACGTCGACGGCCACGCGCTCCATCTGCCCACCGAGCCCGTAGCAGACGCCGCTGGCGAAGTCGATGAGACGCCGCGACAGCTCACGCGACAGCCCCTGGAGGTTCATGATCACCGGTTGGCTGTCGCGGAAGTGGTCCGCCACCTCCTGCGCCTGGTTGAACGACGCGGGGGCGATCACCACCGGCTTCGCTGCCGGCGCCGGTCGCACCGGGCGCACCGACGACGGCCGAGCACCGGGCGCCACCTGCTTCGCCGGCTGCTGGGTCGGCAGCTGGCGCACCGACGCGCCCGCGCCGCCTGCCGATGCGGCCGACGGACGTCGCTGCGGCGGCGCAGCTGCCTGCTCGGGTGCAGGTGCACGACGGGCGGGAGCGGCTGCGGGCGGCGGCCCGCCGGCCGACGCGGTGCCGTCCTCGTACTCCTCGTCGGGACCGAGTCCCAGGTAGAGCATCGCCTTGCGCCACATCGCTGCTGGTCCCTTCCCGCGACCCCGCTCGTCGGGTCGCGCGGCCACCTAGTGTCCCACGCGCCGATCGCCGTCGCGGGGATCGGGCCGAGCGCCGACCAGCGTACGGCCGATGCGAAGCATCGTGGCACCGTGCTCGACGGCGATTCGCCAGTCGTCGCTCATCCCCATGGAGCGAACCGGGAGCGCGAGGGCCTCGGCGAGCGACGACGTCCTGCTGAACGCATCGGCGGTGGCGCGGTCGTCGCCGGCGACCCCGACGGTCATGAGCCCGCGCACGTCGAGGTCGTCGGCCCGCAGCGCGTCGACGAGGCGGGGCACGTCCTCAGGTGGGCAGCCCCCCTTCTGCATCTCGCCGGTCGCGTTGACCTGCACCAGCACCGAGGCGCCCGGTGCTCGACGGGCGATCTCGGTGCCGAGCTCCGAGCGGTCCACGCTGTGCCACAGCGCGACCAGAGGAGCGAGCGACCGCACCTTGTTGCGCTGCAGCCGCCCGATCAGGTGCCAGCGGACGCCGGAGACGAGGGGCGCCTTGGCGACCAGCTCCTGCGCGTAGCTCTCGCCGAGGTCGACGATGCCTGCCGCCGCGACCTGCTGCGCGAGCTCGACGGGGTGGCCCTTGGTCACCGCGATGATCGTGATGCCGGGTCCGCCGAGTCGATCGACCTCGGCGCGCAGGTCGAGCCATCGCCCGCGCAGTTCGTCGTCGGTCACGGCCGCTCCTCCAGCCACGCTGCGATGGCGTGGCGCTCGGGCTCGACTCGCGCCCGATGGGACCAGCAGGTCGCCGCATCGCACGCGGTGCACCGCCCGTCGCTCCCCACGACCTCGACGTCGAGCGAGGCGAGCACGGCGGCGACCGCCGCCGGCAGGTCGAGCGCGGGACCACCACCAGCGGAGGTGCCCGCTGCTGCCGGTCCGCACCGCTCCACCACCAGAGCGAGGTCCTCGGCGCCGAACTCGTAGCACTCCGGTCCGATGCACGGTCCGAGCCACGCCGCCACAGGATCGTCGCCGCGCGTGCGCACCGCATCCACCGCGACCTCGAGCACGCCGTCGAGCAATCCCCGCCAACCGGCGTGGACCGCGGCCACCACGCCGTCGCCGACGAGGATGACGGGCGCGCAGTCCGCTGTCTGCACGGCGACCACCGCCCCGGGCACCGCCGCGACCGCCGCGTCGGCCCGTGCGCCCGCGGCGGCGCCAGGAGCGTCGACGGCGACCGTCGTCGTGCCGTGCACCTGGTGCAGCCACGTCCACGGCAGATCCACGAGCGTTCGGCGGCGCTGCTCCACACCCGGCGAGTCGATGGCGAAGTCGCCATCAGCCCGCTCGGCGACGGCCACGAGCGCGACGTGGCCTGCGCCAGCGGGGATCTCGAGGCGGTGCCCCACCGGGCGCCGGGCTACTTCAGGAACGAGGGGACGTCGAACTCGTCGCCGCCGTCGTCCTCGCCCTCGGGGAACACCCCGCCCTCGAGGTGGTTGCGGCGCGGCGGCTCGCCCTGCTGGGCCGGCGCCGCCTGCTGCGGCCGAGCGGCGGCAGCAGCCTGTGCTGCTGCAGGCCGGACCGCCTGCGCCGCGGCTGACTCGACCCGACGAGCGGGCGCCGCCTCGGGGGCGCGGGCTTGGGTCTCCGGGCGCGGCTGGCGCTCGTCATCCCAGCGGTCGAATCCGGCAGCGATGACAGTGACGCGCACCTCGTCGCCCATCTCGTCGTCGACGACGGTGCCGAAGATGATGTTGGCGTCGGGGTGGGCGACGGCGTGGATGACCTCGGCGGCCTCGTTGACCTCGAACAGGCCCAGGTCGCTGGAGCCGGCGATCGTCAGCAGGATGCCGCGGGCCCCTTCGATCGACGCCTCGAGCAGCGGGCTGGAGATCGCGGCGCGAGCAGCGCTGAGCGCACGGCCCTCGCCCGACGAGTAGCCGATGCCCATGAGGGCCGAGCCGGCGTCGGTCATGATCATCTTCACGTCGGCGAAGTCGGTGTTGATGAGGCCCGGCGTCGTGATGAGGTCGGTGATGCCCTGCACGCCCTGCAGGAGGACCTCGTCGGCCATCTTGAAGGCGTTGAGCACCGAGGTCTTCTCGTTGGAGACGGTGAGCAGACGATCGTTCGGGATGACGATCATCGTGTCGACCTTCTCCTTCAGCTTCTGGATGCCGGCCTCGGCCTGCACCGCCCGCCGACGACCCTCGAAGGTGAAGGGCCGGGTGACCACGCCGATCGTGAGGGCGCCGACGCCCTTGGCGATCTCGGCGATGACCGGAGCGGCGCCGGTGCCGGTGCCCCCGCCCTTGCCGGCGGTGATGAACACCATGTCCGCGCCCTTGAGCTGCTCCTCGATGTCGCTGCGGTGGTCCTCCGCTGCCTGGCGGCCGACCTCCGGGTCGCTGCCGGCGCCGAGGCCCCGGGTGAGCTCGCGCCCGATGTCGAGCTTGATGTCGGCGTCGCTCATCAGCAGCGCCTGCGCATCGGTGTTCACGGCGATGAACTCGACGCCCTTGAGCCCGGCGTCGATCATGCGGTTGACGGCGTTGACGCCACCGCCACCGACGCCGACCACCTTGATGACCGCGAGGTAGTTCTGAGGGGAACCGGCCATGATGCAATTACCTCCACGTACGGGACGTCGCTGGACCCCTGGGTGGAGTCGGCACGGCGGCCTCGGGACGGCTCCCGCCCAGCGGCGGGAGGACTCGGGGACCGGTGGCCCCCCTCAGACGAACCCTCGACCTCATGTCGAGGGTTATGTCACTGACGGATCGTGGCGCACACGCTACCCACATGCCGGGTCCCTGGTCAACACCGGTGCTGACGGAACCCGAAGATCGAGGGTCTCCATGCACGTGAGGTCGACCCTCTCCCGCATGGTCGCCAACGCCTCGATCTTGCCGCCCTCACCCGTGAGCGTCCGCGCCGAGCCGAGCAGCACGTCGCCCCCCGGTCGCCAGGTGAGGTGGACCCCGTCGTCCTCGACGGTGACGGCCACGACGTCGCGTGCGAGGTCGCCAGGCAGGGCGGTGGCGACCGCCAGCACGTCAGCTGCGTCCGGCCCGAGCGAGCCTCCCGGCGCAGGCACCTCGGGCATGCCCTCGAGCACCGGGAGATGCCCGTGCCCGGACCGCACCTCGAGCACCCGACCCCCGTCATCGACCAGCGCCCACCGACCGTCGAGCGCCGCGGCCGCCACCGGCGACCGCTCGGTCAGCACGATGCGCACCGTGCCCGGCCAGTCGCGATCGAGCACGGCGTCATCGACCCAGGCCAGCTCCTCGACCGAGCGCGCCGCGGCCTCGAGGTCCAGGTCGGTCATCGGCGCGCCGTGGTCGATCCCCGATGCGTCCACCACGGGCAGCACACCGGTGCGACGCGCGCCGCCGACCTCGATCCGGTCCACGTCGAGCGCAGGCGAGCGCGTCACGGCGAAGAGCAGCGCAGGCACCGCCACGGCGCCGCCCAGCCACGCCACGCGTCGCAGCCAGCGGCGTCCGCGATCACGCCGGACCTCCGCCCGGCGCTGGCTGATCCGTGGATCGACTGCCAGAGCGGAGCGCTCGACCACCGCACTGCGGGCCATCTTCAACCCTCGACCATCGGTTGAGGGTTGGGGAAGCCGGCGAACCGCGTCTCGGCCTCGAGCACGACGCCGGTGCGGTCGCGCACCAGCGCCCGCACGGCGCGCATCACCGCCACCACATCAGCAGCGGTGCCCCCCTCGTCCGCCTGGATGAAGTTGGCGTGCTTCTCGCTCACCGCTGCGGTGCCGATGCGCAGCCCACGCCCGCCCGCCTCGTCGATGAGCCGCCCGGCGCTGTCGCCATCGGGGTTAGTGAACACCGAGCCGGCGTTGGCGCCACCGGGCTGGTGCTCGCGCCGCCAGCGGACGATCTCGGCGATGGTCGCCTCGGCGGCGACCCGGTCTCCCGCCGCCAGCTCGAGCTCGACGTCGAGGACCACCTGGGCGTCGTGCAGCGACGAACGCCGGTAGCCGAGGTGGAGGTCGTCGGCGATCACCTCCACATCGTCGCCGGTCCGCAGGTCGCAGATGTGGACCCCACGGAGGCTGGCAGCCAGATCCGCTCCGTGCCCGCCGGCGTTCATCCGCACCGCTCCCCCGATGGTCCCCGGCACGCCCACGGCCCACTCGAAGCCGGTGAGCCCGGCAGCCGCAGTGCGCCGAGCCACCACCGGCAGCGGCGCCGCGCCACCGGCGTGCACGGTGGTTCCATCGATGCGCACCGTGGCGAACGCCTCGCCGAGCACGACGACCACCGCGTCGACGCCACCATCGGCCACGAGCAGGTTCGAGCCGCGCCCGACCACGAGCACCGTCGAACCGGTCGACGCCACCGCATCGGCGATCGCGCGCAGATCGTCGATCGAGGCCGCCTCGACGAGCACCGCTGCGGCGCCCCCGACGCGATAGGTCGTGCGCGGCCCGAGCGGCGCGCCGATGGTGGCGCGGTCACCGAGCTGCTGGTGCAGCAGCTCCGCCGCGGCGGTGGCTGCGGTCACCACCGCGGCCTCACGACCCCGAGCGGCGCAGCCGCTCGACGAGCACGTCGGGAAGCGAGGTGAGGTCGCCCGCGCCCAGCGTCAGGCACAGGTCGCCGGGAGCGAGGGTGGCGAGCAGGTATGCCTCGAGGTCCTCGCGGCGTGGCGCCCACCCCACCGAGCGCCACGGATCGTGCTCGAGGACCGCGTCGAGCACCAGCTTGCCGGTGACGCCGGGGCGCGGCTCCTCGCCAGCGGCGTAGATCTCGGTGAGCACGAGCACGTCCGCGCGGTCGAAGGCATCGGCGAAGTCGCTCCACAGCGCAGCGGTCCGGCTGTAGCGGTGCGGCTGGAACACGCACACGACGCGCTCCCAGCCGCCGTCGACCGCGGCATCGATCGCCGCTCGCACCTCGGTCGGGAGGTGGGCGTAGTCGTCGACGAAGGTCACTCCGGCCGCCTCGCCGCGGAACTCGAATCGGCGAGCCACGCCGCCGAAGCGGCCGAGTGCGGCCGCAACCGCCTCGAACGGCGCCCCCAGCTCGCAGGCGACGGCCACCGCAGCGGTTGCGTTCCGGGCGTTGTGGGCACCGGGTGTGGGCAGCACGACGGTGCCCAGGCGCTCGCCGCGACGCTCCAGCGCGAATCGGCAACCGCTGCGCTCGCCGACCAGGTCGACGATCCGATAGGTCGCCCCCGGCGCGGTCCCGTACGTCACCGCGCCGCTGCGCCGCGCGAGCGCGGCAGCGACGGGATCATCGGCGCAGACCACCGCCAGGTCGGTCGCTCCGGCGAGCACCTCCGCGAACGCCGACTCGAGCGCAGCCACCGAGCCGTAGTGGTCGAGGTGGTCGGGCTCGACGTTGGTGACCACGACGATCGACGCGCCGAGGCGCAGGAACGTGCCGTCGCTCTCGTCGGCCTCCACGACGAGCAGCTCGCCGTCGCTCCACACCGCCCCGCTGCCGATCTCGTTGACGTCGCCGCCGATGATCGCCGACGGTGAGAAGCCGGCCTCGCGCAGCGCGAGTGCCACCATCGACGAGGTCGTCGTCTTGCCGTGCGTGCCCGCGACCGCCACGGTGCGCCTCGTGGCGCAGATGGCGACCAGCACATCCGCGCGCGACAGCACGGCGATGGACCGTGCGTGCGCCGCCACGACCTCGGGGTTGGTCGCCGGCACCGCGGTCGAGATCGCCACCGCGTCCACGTCGCCGAGGTTCGCAGCGTCGTGCCCGACCGACACGTCGACCCCGAGCGCCCGGAGCCGGTCCAGCCCCGGCGACTCCTTGAGGTCGGAGCCCGAGACCTGGTGGCCCATGCCCACCAGCACGGTGGCGATCGCGGACATGCCGGCGCCGCCGATGCCGACCACGTGGAGGCGGTGCGGTGTGCGCAGGTCCAGCGAGCTGCTCACCTGGCGTGCTCCTCGAGCAGATCGGCGACCGCCCGCGCTGCGTGGGGACGGCCGAGGCCCGCCGCCGCCGCGCCCATCGCATCGAGGCGCCCAGGTTCGTCCACGAGCTCGCGCAGCCGGCGGGCGAGCTCGTCTGCGTCGAGCGCCGCGTCGTCGACCAGCAGCGCGGCGCCGGCGGCGACGAGCGCGGCGGCGTTCGCCCGCTGGTGATCGCGGGGGGCGATGGGCAGCGGCACCAGGATGCTCGCGACGCCGACGGCCGCGAGCTCGGCGACCGTCGTCCCCCCGGAGCGGCACACCACGAGATCCGCCGCCGCGAGGAGCCGGGCCATGGCGTCCTCGTAGCGCACGGCCTGGTATTCGAGCGCGGCGCCCGCCGGGAGCGCACCGGCATCGCCCCCGGCTGCGTCCCAGTCGCGGCTGCCGACCACGTGGCGGATGGCGAGATCATCTCGATCCGCCAGCAGCACGGCGGCACCGCGGACCGCGGCGTTGATGCGCGCCGAGCCCAGCGAGCCGCTGAAGGCCGCGACCAGGATCCGGTCCTGGTCGATGTCGAGCGCTCGGCGCGCCTCAGCGCGGTCGCGACGCCGATCCACCGCGAGGACCTCGGGTCGCACCGGGTTGCCGGTCAGCACCGCGTGCGGAAGGTCGGTGTCCTCGAACGCCACCGCGCACGCCCGAGCGAAGCGGCCCACCACTGCGTTGGCCAGCCCGGCTCGGGCGTTCTGCTCAGCCACGACCAGCGGGATCCGCAGCAGGACCGCGCCCACCGAGCACGCCACGCTGGCGTAGCCGCCGAGGGCGAGCACCACCCTCGGGCGACGCCGCACGAGCAGCACCACCGCCTGGGCGAAGGCCCTGAGCAGGCCGAGCACCGCGCCGACGTTGTCGAGGGTGAGGCGGCGGGCGATGCCGCGTCCGGGGAGGAGCACGACGGGGTATCCCGTCGGGGGGAGCAACGTCGCCTCCAGCCCCCGCTTCGCCCCGACGAAGAGCACGTCGCGTTGCGGGCGCCCGGCAGCGACGAGCGCATCCGCGACGGCGAGCCCGGGCAGGAGGTGCCCCGCGGTGCCGCCGCCGGCCACCACGACCCAGGGCCGGTCAGCCATCAGGGGGTCTGGCGTGCGACGTTGAGCAGCATGCCGCACGCCCCCATCGTCACGACCATCGACGAGCCTCCGAAGGACACGAACGGCAGGGGCACGCCGGTGATGGGCAGCGCCCCGACGACCGCACCGATGTTCACGATCGCCTGGATGACGATCCACGTCGTGAGGCCCGCGGCGAGGAGGCTGCCGAACGGGTCCGGGGCGTGCAGAGCCGTGCGGATGCCGAACACGCCGAAGGCGACGAACAGCGCCAGCACCAGCAGCGAGCCGATGAGCCCGAGCTCCTCGCCGATGACGGCGAAGATGAAGTCCGTGTGCGTCTCGGGCAGGAAGCCCCACTTGGCGCGGCTGCCGCCGAGGCCCACGCCGGCGAAGCTCCCGCTGGCCATGCCGGCGCCAGCTTGGATCGTCTGGTAGCCGGTGTTGAGCGGGTCGGCCCACGGATCGAGGAACGCCAGGATCCGAGCGCGCCGGTACTCCTCCCCGAGTGCGAGCGCCAGCGCACCCGCGGTGCCGAGCGCACCCACCGCACCGAGCGGTGCGAGCGGGATGCCGGCGACGAAGAGCTGCACCATGACGATCGCCCCGACGATGATCGTCGTGCCGAGGTTGGGCTGCAGCATGATCAGCAGCGCGATGGTCCCCAGCACCAGCAGCACCGGGTAGAGCGTGGCGTGCAGGTCGGCCATCCGATCCCATCGCCTGGCCAGGAGGTCGGCGACGAAGACCAGCACGGCGACTTTGGCCAGCTCGGAGGGCTGGAACGTGAGCGACCCGGCGCCGAGCCAGCGGGTGGCGCCGTTGCGGGCGACCCCCACGCCGGGGACGAGCACGAGCACGAGCGTGCAGCAGCTCAGGAGCAGCATCGCTGCTGACGGGCGACGCCAGCTCCGGTAGTCGACGCGCAGCACGAGCCCCATCGCCGCCAGGCCGAGCAGCACCCAGATGATCTGGCGGCGGAACGAGTACCAGCTCGTGCCCTCCAGGTAGAGGTCGTTGACCGAGGAGGCCGAGAGGACCATCACCAGCCCGATGACGTTGAGGACGAGGACGATCCCCAGCAGGATCACGAACGAGCTCGACCGGCGACCGGGAGGAGGCGCGGGTGCGCGCCGGCGACCCGGTGCGCTCGCGGTCGGGGCGCGACGCACCGTGCCCGCCATCACCAGCTCCCGTTCCGCACCGCGCGCTCCACGACCGGGCAGTCTGCCCATCGAACCGCGACGGTGGTTGGACCCCACGTGCCGATCACTCGAGCGCCCCGGTGCCGATGAAGTCGGCGTAGAACAGGCCCATCGCCGTCGCCACGCAGAAGCCGGCGATGATCCACAGCCGGATGATGACGGTGGTCTCGGGCCAGCCGCCGAGCTCGAAGTGGTGGTGGATCGGGGCCATCCGGAAGATGCGGCGACCGAAGAGGCGGAAGCTGGCCACCTGGAGGATGACCGACACCGTCTCCATGACGAACAGCCCGCCGAGGATCGGCAGGAGCAGGATGGTGGAGCTCGCGAGCGACAGCCCCGCCAGCCCGGCACCGAGCGCCAGCGCACCGGTGTCGCCCATGAAGATGCGCGCCGGTGCTGCGTTCCACCACAGGAAGCCGGTGGTGGCGCCGAGCATCGTCGCCGCCACGACCGCCAGGTCGAGCGCGTGGCTGATCTGGTACACGTCGAAGTGACGGAACTGCCAGAACCCCATCACCACGAACGCAGCGAAGCCGAGCAGCGCCGAGCCGCCGGCGAGGCCGTCGAGGCCGTCGGTGAGGTTGACCGCGTTGGTGGTGGCCGCGATCAGCAGCACCGCCAGCACCATCCACGCTCCGGTGCTCAGCTCGATGCCCGGGACGTCGTAGCGCGTGAACGACAGCGTCGTGTGCACCCCGGTCCACGCCGGCATCGCCCACGCGAAGCCCCCAGCGAGCATGAGCAGCCCACCGAACTTGGCCCGCTTCGACAACCCGAGGTTGCGTGCTCGCGACACCTTGATCCAGTCGTCGATCAGGCCGACGACGCCACCCCCGACGATGAGCGCCATGACCAGCAGCCCGGAGCGGGTGTAGATGCCCGACTCCAGGTCGCGGAAGACGATGTCGTACAGGTCGCTGATGATGTAGCCCGTCAGGGCGCCGATGACGATGGCGATGCCACCCATGGTCGGGGTGCCGGCCTTGGTGATGTGCCCCTGCGGTCCGTCCTCGCGGATCGGCTGGCCGATCTCTCGGCGTGTGAGCACGGCGATGAGCAGCCGGGTGCCGATGAGCGACACCAGGAAGGAGACGCCGGCGCCGAGCAGGAGTCGGATCACGACGCGCTCCTCTTGCGCTCGGCGAGCACCTCGCGGGCGACGACCCGGTCGTCGAACGCGACGCGGTCGCTCCCGATGAGCTGGTGGATCTCGTGTCCCTTCCCGGCGATGACCACCACGTCGCCGGCCACCGCCTGATCGATCGCTGCAGCGATCGCGGCACGCCGATCAGCCACCGCCTCGACGGCGGCGCCACCGGGGACCCCGGCGAGGACCTCGGCCGCGATGGCGGCCGGATCCTCGGTGCGAGGGTTGTCCGTCGTCAGCACCGCGCGATCGGCGTGCGTCGAGGCGACCGCCCCCATGAGCGGTCGCTTCGAACGGTCGCGGTCCCCGCCGCACCCGAACACCACCACCACCCTCCCGGTGGCGAGCTCTCGCGCCGCCTCCAGCAGCTTCTCGAGACCATCGGGCGTGTGGGCGTAGTCGACGACGACCGCCGGTCCGACGCCGTCGTCCACCCGCTCGAAGCGGCCGGGCACCGGCTCGGTGCTGCTCGCACCGGCCGCGGCAGCCGCAGGATCGACACCGAGCGCGACCGCTGCCTCCAACGCAGCGAGGGCGTTGAGCACGTTGAAGCGGCCGAGCAGCGGGAGCGCCACGTGCTGGCCGCGCCACGTGAAGGTCGTGCCCGACAGCGACACCGCGACGTCGGTCGCGTCTCGTGCGCTGTAGCCGGTGGTCGGCACGTCCGCCGCGTCGCGCAGCAGTCGGCCGTGCGGGTCGTCGGTGCACACCACCGCCCGCTCGGCGAGGTCGGGCCGGAACAGTCGTGCCTTGGCGCGGAAGTACTCCTCCATCGATCCGTGGTGATCGAGGTGATCCCGGCTGAGGTTGGTGAAGACCGCCACCGCGAACCGCGTGGCATCCACCCGGTGCTGATCCAGGGCGTGCGAGGACACCTCGATCGCAGCGGCATCCATGCCCTCGGCGACGAACCGAGCGAGCTGCCGCTGGAGCTCCGGGGCCTCCGGGGTCGTGCGCTCGCCGCTGAGGGTGCCGAGCACGGCGGTCGGGCGCCCGGCTCCGGTGAGGATGGCGCCGAGGAGGTGGGTGACGGTCGTCTTGCCGTTCGTGCCGGTGACGCCGATGACGTCGAGCTGCTGGGATGGCCGGCCGTGCATCGCAGCAGCGATCGGCGCCATGGCGAGACGGGTCGACGGCACCTGGACCTCCACGGCACCGACCTGCAGGGGCCGCTCGACGAGCAGCGCCACCGCGCCGCGCGCCACCGCGTCCGCTGCGTGGTCGTGCCCGTCGGTCGCCGCGCCCGGCACGCAGCAGAAGAGCGCTCCGCCGGTGACCGCTCGGGAGTCGGCGACGACGTCGAGGACGTCGACCTCTGCGTCGCCGCGGAGCTCCTCCACCTGAACGCCTTCGAGCAGCGCAGCCAGCTGCACCTCAGTGCACCGCCGCGGCTGCCGAGTCGGCATCCGCCTCGGGCTCGATCCCCGCGGGGGTCGCGCGCACCTTGGCGCCGCTCGCGGAGGCCACCACCGGTTCTGCTGCCCCATCGGGGGCGGTGGCTGGCGCGGCGACGGCGGGCACCGCGAGGCGTCGCAGGGCGAACTGCGCGAGCTCGCTGAACACCGGCGCCGAGACGGCGCCACCGGTGTAGGCGCCAGCGCGTGGGTCGTCGATGATGACGATCATCGACAGGGCCGGGTCGGTCGTCGGCACGAAGCCGACGAAGGTGCCCATGTAGTGGCGGATGCCGTCGGGGCCCGTGTAGCCGCCGTTGTACGGCTTGATCGCGGTGCCGGTCTTGCCCCCGGCGGGGTAGCCGGGCACCTGCGCCTGCACGCCGGTGCCATCGGCGACGGTGGCGGCCAGCATGGTGGTGACCGCTGCTGCGGTCGTCGGCGAGATCACCCGTCGCGGCTCCTCGAGCGTCCGGCGGTGCACCACACCGGCTCCATCGGTGGTGCCGTCGATGAGGTGCAGCGGCACGTGGACGCCGCCGTTGGCGATCGTGTTGTACACCGACAGCATCTGCACCGGCGTGACCGAGATGCCCTGCCCGATCGGCATGGAGCCGATCGAGGTGCCCGACCAGTCCTCGAGGTCCAGGACGACGCCGGCGGCCTCGTTGGGGAAGCCGATGGCGGTGCGCTCGCCGAGGCCGAAGTCGCGGAACCACCGGTGGAGGCCCTCCTCGCCGAGCATCTGCGCGAGCTTGATGGTGCCGGTGTTGGAGGAGTTGCTGATGATCTCGCCCAGCGGCCAGCTGCCGAGTCCGTGCGGCTTGTACTCGGTGAACAGGTGGTTGCTGACCTGCAGCGCATCGGGCACGTCGATGCGCGACTCGGGCGTCACGAGTCCCTCTTCGAGCACGCCTGCCATCGTCACGACCTTCATCACCGAGCCCGGCTCGTACACGGTGGTGAGCGCGGCGTTGTTTCCCGAGACGTACGCCTCGCCCTCGCCGCCGTCGCGCAGCACCGATGCCATCGCGAGGACCTCGCCGGTGGACGGCACCGCGAGCACCGCCATCCCGCCGGCGGCATCCATCTCCTCGACCTGATCCGCGAGCACGCGCTCCGCCTCGAACTGGATGGCCTGGTCGATGGTGAGGCGCACGTCGCCGCCGGGCGTGGCCGGGGTGAGCGCGTGGTGCCCGGTGGCGATGGTGCGTCCGCCGGGGCCCTGCTCGAGCTCGAGCCGGCCCGGCGTGCCGGTGAGCACGTCGTCGAACATCAGCTCGAGGCCACCGACGCCGACGTTGTCCACGTCGGTGGTACCGAGGATCCCCCTGGCCATCGATCCACCGGGAAGGAAGCGCTTGGGCTCCTCGAGGACGTAGACGCCCTCCATCGGCGCGTCGGGATCCGCGAGGAGCTCGGCGACGCGGTCCGCAACGTCGTCGGGCATCAGCCGGCTCAGGTAGCCGAAGGAGTTGTCGGCGACGAGGCGGGACTCGAGGGTGGCCTCGTCGACGCCGACGATCGGTGCGAGCGCGCGGGCGGTGGCGACAGGATCGGTGACGAAGCGCGGATCGGTGAAGAGCGTGCGCTGCGGCAGCGAGAGCGCGAGCTCGGCGCCGTTGCGGTCCAGGATGCGGCCGCGCTGCGCGGCGATCGCCTGGCTGCGCACCGACTGGTCGTCGGCCTGCGCGACGTAGCGCTCGGGCGAGATGACCTGGAGGTCGGCGATCTTGAAGGTCAGGTAGGCGAACAGCAGGCCGAACACCACGAGCAGGGCAGCGAACCGCCGCTTGGGCGAGCCCACTCGGCCAGCCTGCGCGGGCAGGACCGGCCGACGTGCTGACGGCGCCCGCCCGGCACGAGGTGCCGGGCGGTCGCGGAGCGCGATGAGGCGATCGAGGGGGTGGAACGTGGTCGTCACTGGCCGTCCACCGCGCTGTCCACCGGCACCGGCTCGAGCCACACGACCTCCGCCGGCGTGACCATGCCCAGGTCGCGCTCGGCGACCTCGACGATGCGCTGCGGCGCGGACAGCTGCGCCTCGCGGAGCACGAGCTGCTGGTGGCGGTCCTCCTGCTCGGCGATCTCGCGATCGAGCTCGTCGATGGAGGACTGGTTGGCGACCAGCAGCGTGTGGAACGCGACCACTCCGAACAGGACGGTGACCACCAGCGTCACCGCGAGCGCGACGGTCCTCGCCGGCACCGATGGGCGCGGCGCCTCGACCACCCGGAGGCGTCGACGCGCAGGGGGCGCAGGCGCCGGGGCGCGGCGCGCGACCGCAGCACGCGCTGGGGGCGTCATCGGGCGACCACCGGCAGCTTCTCGACCGCGCGCAGCCGACAGCTCCGAGCACGGGGGTTCTCCCCGATCTCCTCCTTGCTGGGCACCCACCCCCCTCGACGCAGGACGCGTCCCACCGGGATGGCGCCGCAGGCGCAGGGCAGCTCGGCGGGGCACGCGCACCCGCCGGTCTCCGCCTCGCGGAACGCCTGCTTCACGATGCGGTCCTCGCCGGAGTGGTACGAGAGCACCGCGCCGCGCCCGTGGGGCGCGAGCAGCTCGATGGCCTGGCTGAGGGCCGACGCGAGGACGTCGAGCTCCTCGTTGACGGCGATGCGCAGGGCCTGGAAGGTGCGGCGCGCCGGGTGGCCGCCGTGGCGGCGAGCCGGCGCGGGGATGGCGTCGCGCACCACCTCCGCGAGCTCGGTGGTGGTGGCCAGCGGACGGGCAGCGACGATGGCGCGGGCGATGCGCCGGGCGTGGCGCTCGTCGCCGTAGGTCTGCAGGACGCGGACCAGCTCGTCCTCGTCGAGCTCGTTGACGAGGTCGGCCGCCGAGCGCTCCTCGGTGGGATCCATGCGCATGTCGATCGGGCCCTCGTCGTGGTAGCTGAAGCCGCGCTCGGCGGTGTCGAGCTGGTGTGAGCTGACGCCGAGATCGAGCAGCACGCCGGTCACCGTCGGGCTGCCCAGCTCCTGCACCGCCTCGGCGAGGTGGTCGAAGCGGGCGTGGCGCACCACCGCTCGGTCCCCGAAGCGCGCCAGCCGGCGCGACGCCTCCTCGACCGCGTCGCAGTCGCGGTCGAGTCCGACGACGCGCAGGTGCGGGTGGGCGTCGAGGATGGCCTGGCTGTGGCCGCCGCCGCCGACGGTGGCATCGACCACGACGCCCTCGGGGACGGGAGCGAACAGTGCGACGACCTCGGCGAGCATCACCGGCGTGTGGCCGAACCGCGCCTCGCCTTCGCTGGTGGTCTCGCTGCTCATGGCAGATCTTCCTGGCCGTGGGGCGGAGCGGGGTGGTGGAGCGGGGAGGCGGGGATCGCCCACCGGCCACCCTCCGGTCGACAGGTGCCCGACGGGTTGTCTCTCCCGTGCGGGCGAAGATGGGAAGCGGGCGGAGTAGGGGCCTTCCATCTCGTCGACCGGGGGGTGGCGGATGAGCGATCCGCCGTCCCCCGCTGCTGCATCAGCACCTCGTTGCGCGCCCCTCCCCTCGCTCGTTCACAGTCCGACACCGAGGTCCATCACGACATCGGTGAAGTCGAAGTCCTCGCTCACCGCGTCGGTGACGCGTGCCCAGCGACCGGCATCCCAGATCTCGACGTGGTCCTTCTGACCGGTGACCACGACCTCGCGCTCGAGCGCGGCGACTGACCGCAGCTCGGCAGGCAGGAGCACCCGCCCCTGCACATCGACCGACACCTCGAACACCCGGGCGAAGAACGCCCGCATGGCGTTCTTCGGTGCGACGCCGAGTCGGACGCTGTCGCGCACCCGCTCGGTGGCCTGATCGAACTGCGCCCGGTCCCACACGCCCACGCAGTCGTCGAGGCGCACGAGGTAGGCGACCTCGCCGAGGGCACGGCGGAACGACGGCGGCAGCACGAGCCGCCCCTTGTCATCCAGCGTGCGCTCGTGCGCTCCGTACATCGAACCGTCCAGCCCTTGGTCCTGCGTGATCCCCCTGGAGGCCCGGGCGCACCCACCCGCATGGGCGAGCGCTCCCCTGTCCTCCACGTGGTCCCACCTTATGCCCCTTTCCCCCACCACGTCAACTGATGATCCTGACCTGCACTTCGTCACAAGACGCGCGTACGTGAACGCGTTGCGCGGTCAGGCCGGCAGGTGGTGCACGAGGCGGTCCACGACCGCGTCAAGGCGGTCGCCCAGCGCGCCGCTCGCCGTCGAGAGCCCGTCGTCGGACCCGGCCACCACGTCGCCGGGGCGCAGCAGCGATCGCAGGTCGTCGGTCGGCGACGAGCGGAACGCCACGCACTGGATCCTCACCCACCCGCGGGTTCGGCGCTGCGACATCCCCACGACCTTGCGGCCCTCGACGAGGACCTCCCCGGCGCCGATGCCGGCGAAGCACACCAGCGGCGACCACGCGGTGCGCACCATCGGGCCCGCGTGGACCGTGGTCGCGATGCCGAGGTCGGCGAGCGCTGCGGCCCACAGCGAGCCGACCCACGCGAAGCTGCGGCCGACGTCGGGGTCGACCAGCGGGTCGGTGCGCGGCAGCACCAGGTCCACCCACGCCACCTCGCCGGGGTGCAGCAGCACCGCGCTGCCACCGGTGCGGCGCCGCACGAGGTCGATGCCGCGCTCGCGCAGGCGATCGAGGCGCACGACGTCGTCGCGCTGCGCGCTGCCCAGCACCAGCGCCGGGCGGGTGGGCGTGAGCACCCACGCGGCGCGCCGCACCGGCTCCTCGGGCTCGAGCGCGTGCAGCGCCCCCACGTCAGCGGCGCGCTCCTCCACGGTCCAGGTCCCTCGGAGGCTCACCGCTCGACCCGCACCTCCGCACGACGCACGGTCAGCGCGGCCAGCCGGTCGAGCCGCGGCGTCACCCCGATGCCGGGACCGGTCGGGACGCGCAGCGTGCCGTCGGCACCGAGCACGAAGGGCTCGGTCAGGTCGCTCGCCAGGTAGCGGTCCGAGGGGCCGAGGTCGGTGGGAAGCGTGATGACGGGAGCCGCGGCCAGCGCAACTGCAGCTGCGCGGCCGATGCCGGTCTCGAGCAACCCGCCGACGAGCACGTCCAGCCCGGCCTCCGCTGCGATGGCCGC
The DNA here is from genome assembly GCA_038206295.1 of Acidimicrobiales bacterium. Classification (GTDB taxonomy): domain Bacteria; phylum Actinomycetota; class Acidimicrobiia; order Acidimicrobiales; family JBBRAZ01; genus JBBRAZ01. Next base: position 18,028 of record JBBRAZ010000016.1, on the reverse strand, counting down.
CAGCCACTGCGCCTCGATCGCGCCGCCGTTGCGTCCCGGCTTCACGTTGAGGCCGTCGAGCGCCCCCGCGCGCATCGCCCGCTCGAGGTCGTGCACGCTCACGACCGACTCGTCGAGCACCACCGGAGTGGCGAGTCGCGCCGCCACCCGCGCCGATCCGGCGAGGTCACCTGGTGCGACGGGCTGCTCCAGCCACGCGAGCGCCAGCTCGTCGATCGCATCCAGCGCGCCGTCATCGGGTGCGTAGGAGCCGTTGGCATCTGCGGCGAGACCCACCGATGGGAGGGCATCGCGCACCGCGCAGAGGGGCTCGACGTCCCACCCCGGCCGGATCTTGCACACCAGGTGCCGGTGCCCCGCCAGCGAGGCCTCCTGCGCCGCGGCGACCAGGGCGTCGATGTCGCCTGCGATGCCCAGCACGCGCGCCGAGCTGACCCGCTCCCGCGGCGAGGAGCCGCCGAGCCACGACGCGAGCGAGATGCCGTCGCGGCGCAGGCCGAGATCCCAGAGGGCGTCGCGCAAGGCGCCGGCTGCGCTGCGCGGCGCCGTGCGTGGGATCGATGCACCCGCCTCGTCGCGCCCGATCGCCCAGGTGTCGGGCCCGGCGCACAGCCACGCCCACGCCACCTCGAGTGACGCCACCGGGTAGTCGAGGCCGTCGAGCACGACGCACTCGCCCCACCCCCGCACACCGTCCGCTCCCTCGGCCTCGACGATGATCGAGGTGCGCTCGTGGAGCTCGCCTGAGGCCGAGCGCATCGGCTCGACGAGCGGCACGCGGATCTGGTGCAGCCGCAGGACGTACGACCCGTCCGCACCATGGTGCTCGTCGTCGCTGCGGTCGTGGCGATCGGGCTCGCTCGGGCCGCTCCCACCAGCCACCGCGGCGCTCAGGTTGCCAGGTGCGGCCAGGCGCGGCACCACCGGAGGTAGGGCACGATGTCGGCGGGGTCCGGCGACGCGTCGCTGCCGTACATGGTGACGAGCCGGAAGCGAAGGTACGCGGCATCGGGCACCGGCAGGAACGGCGCACGCCGCCACCACGCCGGGGCCGCCAGCACCCGCACCTGGCGCAGCGCGACCAGCCACAGCGACGGATGGCGCAGGATCGCGAGCAGGCTGCGCAGCAGCCACGCTGCGCCAGGCCGACGAGCCAGGTCAGATGACATCGAGCGAAGGCTACCCGGCAGCTGTCGGACCGGCGGCGTGCCCGAGCGCGCTCCAGCCGACGGCTGCGGCACCGATGAGCGGACCGTCTGCACCGAGTCCTGCCGGGACGATCCGCGCACCGAGCGAGAACTCCAGCCGACACACGGCGTCGACCTCGCGCTGCGCAGCGGTGAAGAACGCCTCGCCGTACCCGAGCGCGACCGAGCCAGCCACCACCGCCAGTCGCAGGTCGAGCAGGTTGGCCACCGAGCCGACCGCCCGTCCCACGAGGCGCCCGGTGCGCTCGCGCACCGCTGCACCGGCGTCGCTCGCCGGCGCGCCGGTCGCCGCGGCGATGGCGGTGCCCGATGCCTCCGCCTCCAGGCAGCCGCGGGCCCCGCAACCGCAGGTGCGGCCATCGGGCTCGACGACGACGTGGCCGATGTGGCCTGCGTTGCCCAGCGCCCCGTCGAGCAGGCGGCCGTCGAGCACGATGCCGCCACCCACGCCGGTGGACACCACGAGCGCCACGTAGTCGGCGCAACCCGAGGCGACACCCACCCAGCCCTCGCCGCGCGCCAGCGCCTTCGCGTCGTTGTCGACGTGGACCGGCAGATCGAGCGCGGCCGCGAGCCGCGACCGCAGCGGGAAGTCGCGCCAGCCGCCGATGTTGACCGGTGACACCAGCTCGCCGTCGCGGGTCATCGGACCGCCGCAGCCGACGCCGCAGACGACCGGATCGTGCGCGCCGCGCACCTCGTCGGCTGCGTCGAGCACCTCGGCGAGCAGCGCCTCGTCTCCGGCTCCGGTCGGCGTGGCCCGTCGAGCCCGCGCCAGCAAGCGGCCGGCGTCGTCGACGATGCCCGCCTCGACCTTGGTCCCCCCGATGTCGATCGCCAGCGCCACGGCCACGAGCCGGAACCTACCGGTCTGGCGCCGGTGGCGGCGCGGCGCGTCGCACCGCGGCGCGCCACCTCGTAGCCTGAGCGCCGCAGGGGGCGCTCCCGCTCCCGCGCCGAGGGGAGCGCCGTGACGACGCAGGAGGCCATCGACACCGAGAGCTTCGCGGTGACGTTCCGTTCCATCGCCGCCAACGTCGGCCGCGTCATCCAGGGCAAGCCCGCAGCCATCGAGAAGGTGCTGCTGTGCGCGGTTGCCGGCGGCCACCTCCTGCTCGAGGACGTGCCGGGCGTCGGAAAGACCAGCCTGGTGAAGGCGTTCGCGACGTCCATCGACGCCACGTTCGGCCGCATCCAGTTCACACCCGATCTGCTGCCCTCCGACGTGGTCGGCGTGACGGTGTGGAACCGATCGACCGGCGGATTCGACTTCCGACCGGGGCCGATCTTCGCCGCCATCGTGCTCGGCGACGAGATCAACCGCGCCTCGCCCAAGACGCAGTCCGCGCTCCTGGAGGCGATGGCCGAGCAGCAGGTGACCGTCGACGGCACGACCTACCCCCTGGCGCGCCCGTTCATGGTCATCGCCACCCAGAACCCGATCGAGCACGAGGGGACGTACCCCCTGCCGGAGTCGCAGCTCGACCGGTTCCTGATGCGCGTCACCGTCGGCTACCCGGACCGCGACGCCGAGCTGGAGGTGCTCGACGCCCACGGCCGCGGCGACCAGCTGCCCGAGCTGCGCGCCGTGGCGACCGCAGCCGATCTCCTGGCCATGGCTCGCATCGCGGATGCGGTCCTCGTGTCACCGCAGATCAAGAGCTACCTCGTCGACCTCGCCGCAGCCACACGCCGCCACCACCACCTGGCGCTGGGCATGTCGCCGCGCGCCACCCTCAGCCTCCTTCGCATCGCCCGCGCCCGTGCGGCAGCAGCAGGGCGCGGCTTCGTGACCCCCGACGACGTGAAGGCGCTCGCGGAGCCGGTGCTGGCGCACCGCCTGCTGCTCACGCCCGAGGCGCAGCTGCAGGGCTCCTCGACCGCCCACGTGCTCGCCGACGTGCTCCGGTCGGTGTCGGTCCCAACGGGTTCGCCCGGGTGAGCGGAGACGCCGGGTCGTGAGCGCAGCTGGCACGAGCCGGCGCCCGTGCTGACGCGCACCGGCTGGCTCGCGATCGCCGCAGCGGTCGGGCAGCTGCTCGTCGGCCGCGTGCTCGGCACCCTCGAGCTGCTCGTCACCGGCACCGCAACCGTGCTGGTCGTCGTCGGAGCGCTCGTGTACGTGGCGGCGACCAGCCTGCGTCTGGAGGTCCGCCGAGAGATCACCCCAGCCAAGGTCCACGCCGGCACCCCGAGCACCGTGGAGCTGCGCGTCAACAACCGCGGCCGGCACGCCACGCCGGTGCTCGCCATCCACGATCGGGTCAGCGGCACGAGAGGCGTCTCGCTGATGCTCGCGCCGCTCCTGCCGGGCGAGGAGGCACCCGTCACCTACCTGCTGCCCACCGAGCGCCGTGGCGTGCTCACCGTCGGACCGCTCCAGATCGAGCTGACCGACCCGTTCGGGATCGCTCGCACCCGCACCCCTGCGGCGTCGTCCGCTGAGCTGACCGTGTTCCCGCGCGTGGACGCGGTGTCGCCGGTGCCGCACACCACCGGCGACGACCCCCACGCCGGCGCCGACCACCCCAACGCGCTCGGCCGGTCCGGCGAGGACTTCTACGCCCTGCGCCGCTACGTCGTGGGCGACGACCTGCGACGTGTGCACTGGCCGAGCACCGCTCGCCACGACGACCTCATGGTGCGCCAGGACGAGGTGCCGTGGCAGAGCCGAGCCACGATCCTGCTCGACACGCGCATGCAGGCGTCGAGCGACGAGGCCCTCGAGCTGTCGATCTCGGCCGCGGCGAGCCTCGTGCAGGCCTGCGCCCAGCGCCAGGACCTCGTGCGGCTCGTGACCGCTGACGGCAGCGACTCGGGGTTCGCCACCGGCCACAGCGCCTTCGACGCCATCATGGAGCACCTGGCGACGCTGCGCGCCACCCGGGTGCAGGACCTCGCCGCCACCGAGGCCCTGCTGGCGCGCACCGCGGTTGGCGGCGCGCTGGTCATCCTTATGGGCGACGAGGCCGCGCCCGAGGACGCGCTGCGGCTGGCCGCGCTGCGGGCGCGGTACGGCTCGGTCACCACGATCCAGATCGACCGGAGCGCGTGGGCGCCTGGAGCGACGAGCCCATCGCCGGTGCCCGGCGCGCTGCTGGTCACGAGCCGACGGGGGTTCCCCGCCACCTGGGCCGCGGCGACGAGCAGCGGGGTGCGCGCCGACCACCTGGTGACCAGGTGACCGCGCATCGACTTCGCCAGGCGGAGGGCGCGTCGGTGGTGCTGCTCACGCTGGCCGCGGTGGTGGGCTTCAGCCGGCTGTTCGCCGGGAGCGGGTACCTCGGTCCGCTGCTGGTGGCCGCGCTCGGCTCGCACGGACTCGCCGCTGCCTGCCGGCGGCGAGGCTGGGGCGTGGCCTCGTCGGCCGCGGTGGTCGTCATCGGCCTCGCGCTCGTCGCGGTGTGGGGCTGGTACCGCGCCACCACCGCGCTCGGCGTGCCGACCGCGACGACCGTCGAGGCGGTGCAGGCCGACCTCGACGCCGCGTGGCAGCTCTTCGCCGAGGTCGTCGCCCCCGCGCCACCGGCGCCCGGGTTCGTCCTGATGGCCGCGGCCGGCGTCGCCGCCGCCGCGTTCCTCGCCGACTGGGCCGCGCACCGGGTCCGGTCAGCAGCGGAGGCGATCGCGCCGAGCACGATCCTCTTCGTCTTCGGCGCGCTGCTCGGCGCCGAGCAGCACGTCGTGCGCAGCGCCGTGCTCTACACGGGGGCGGTGCTCCTGTACCTCCTCGTCGCCCGCGTCGGCGCGGCGCGGCGCGATGGTCGCTGGCAGGAGGGCGACGGGGGCCGCGGCGCCGGCGCCCTGCTGCGCGGCGGTGCGCTGATCGCGGCGCTGTCGGTCGTGGTGGCTGCAGCGCTCGGGCCGCGGCTGCCCGGCGCAGACGACCCGGCGCTGGTCGCGTGGCGCGGGGTGCGCGAGCAGCCGGGCTCCCGAGTCACGGTGAGCCCGCTGGTGGACATCCGCTCGCGTCTGGTGACGCGCTCCGATGTCGAGGTCCTCACGGTGCGCAGCACGCAGCGCGCCTACTGGCGCCTCACCTCGCTGGACACCTTCGACGGGACGATCTGGAAGAGCGGAGGGCGCTACGGCGAGGTCGGCGAGACGCTCCCGGTCGCGCTCGAGCCCGGGGTGGCGACGACCACGGTGGAGCAGTCCTTCGACATCGAGGCGCTGGCGCAGCTCTGGCTCCCCGCCGCGTACGAGCCGCGTGCCATCACGACCGAGGCGGGCGGCGTCCGCTACGAGGTCAGCTCCGGAACGCTCATCGTGGACACCGCCGCCGAGGACTCCGACGGCATGCGCTACGCGGTGACCTCGGCCTTGCCGCACTTCGATCCCGACGACCTGCGCTCCGCGCCCGACACCATGCCGTCGGACATCCGCGACCGCTACCTCGAGCTGCCGCCGGCGTTCTCCCCCACTGCCTCAGAGCTCGCCGTCGAGGTCACCAGCGGTGCGAGCGGGCCCTACGAGCAGGCGCTGGCGCTCCAGTCGTTCTTCCGCGACGGCTTCACCTACGACCTCGACATCGGCGCCGGGCACGGCGGCTCGGCGATCGAGCGGTTCCTGACCGAGCGTCGCGGCTACTGCGAGCAGTTCAGCGGCACCTACGCCGCGATGGCGCGCTCGATCGGCCTCCCCGCCCGGGTGGCGGTCGGCTTCACGCCCGGGGAGGTCGACGCGCAGGACCCGAACCTGTACCACGTGCGCGGCGAGCACGCCCACGCCTGGCCCGAGGTGTGGATCTCCGGAGCGGGGTGGGTGGCGATGGAGCCGACGCCGGGCCGAGGCGCTCCCGGCGCCGAGGCGTGGACCGGCGTGCCCGAGCAGCAGGACGGCTCCTCCCCGGTGACGCCCACCACCGCCGCGGGACCCGCCACGACGATCGCTCCCGGCGCGACGGCGACCACCACCCCGGCGGACGCACCTCCGGTGACGGCCGCGCCGGCGACCGCAGCGGGTGGGGGCGACGAGGCGGCCGGTGGCGGCATCGGCACCGGTGCAGCGACGCTGCTCGCCGTGCTGCTGGGCGCTGTCGCACTCTGGGCGGTGGCGATCCCCGCCGCGCTGCTGGCACGGCGGGCGCTGCGCCGCCGCCGTGCGCCCCTCGCCGACGCGAAGGTGCTCCTCGCCTGGCGGGAGTGCGAGGAGGCCCTCGCCGCCTGCGGCGCGCTGCGCCACCGCAGCGAGACCCACCGTGAGTTCGCAGCGCGCGCCCAGCACCTCGTGACCGCCCCGGAGGGATCGCTGACGACGCTCGCGGACCTCGCCGAGATCGCGGACTACGGCCCCGGCTGCGGCCCCGCCGACGTCGATGTCGCGCGAGGCGCAGCGCGCTCGGTCACGATCCACCTGGCGCAGCGCCAGACGCTGGCCGCTCGCCTGCGGAGGTGGCTGGATCCGGCGCCGCTGCTGCCCGCCAGTCGGCGACGCACCGTCGGCACGCGCACCTCGCTCGATCTCTGAGCAGATAGGGGCTCAGATGTCGTCGCGGCGGAACCGGTCGCGCACGCGCTGACCGGTCGATCCGAACGCGTCGCGCAGACCCGCAGCGCGCAAGCTGCCGGAGACCTCGGCCAGACCCGCTCGACCGATCTTCTGGACGTTGTCGTAGATCGACAGCGCTGCAGCGAGCATGCCGAGGAAGCCGAGGAACGACAGCCACACCGCGGTCGACAGGCCACCGAGGAGCACGGCCAGGCCGATGAGGAAGCCGAGGGCGGCGATGCGGATGTTGCGCAGGGCGTGGCGGTAGAGGGTGGTCTCGCCGACCTGGTGCGCGAGCGCTGGGTCCTCTGCGTAGAGGCCTCGCTCGATCTCGCTGAGGATCCGCTCCTCGTCCTCCGACAGCGGCACGTTCTCACCCCTGGCCCTGGCTGTGCGACCGACCTGGTCAGTCTCGCACAGGGCGCCCTTCGGGACAACGCGCGCGAGCAGGAATCCGCTGTCAGCGCCCAGCGGGTCCGACGGGTCCCCACGGGCCCCGTGGACGGGCGGCGGCGCCACCTCGGCCGATCGCATCGTCGCCCCAGCGAGCCCGGATCTCGTCGACGACGCGCTCCGCGGTCCCTCGCGGGTCTCCCGCCTCGTCGAGGCGCAGCTGGCGAGCGGCGCCGTCCACCAGCGAGCTGGCGCTGACCCCCAGGAGGCGGACGCCCCCAGTCGGATCCAGGTCCTCGAGCAGCCGCAGCGCAGCGGCGCGCAGGTCGACCGCGACGTCGGTCGCCGAGCCCAACGTGACCGATCGGGTGATCGTGCGGAAGTCGGCGTACCGCACCTTCAACGTCACGGTGCGCGCGCCGAGTCCGCTGCGGCGGAGGCGGGCAGCGACCGCATCGCACTGCGAGGTCACGGTCGGCCGCAGCTCGGCCACCCCGTGCCGATCGGTGGCGAACGTCTCCTCGTGGCCGATCGAGCGCGCCGCGCGGCCGGTGACCACCGGACGCTCGTCGATGCCCTGCGCGAGCGCGGCGAGGTGGTGGCCTGCGGACTCACCGAGCGTGCTGACCAGGGTCGGCACCTCGACCTCGGCGAGGTCCCCGACCGTCACGACCCCGAGGCGTCCGAGGCGCTCGAGCGTCGCCGGCCCGACCCCCCACATCGCCTGGACCGGCAGCGGGTGCAGGAACGACCGCACGTCGTCGGGGGCGACGACCACGACGCCGCGCCCCGGCCGCGGGCCAGCCGGCGTGGCTCGCGGCTTCGCCGCCTCGCTGGCGAGCTTGGCCACGAGCTTGCTGGGCGCCACCCCGATCGAGCATGCGAGCCCGACGTCGCGGCGCACGCGCTCGCGCAGCGCAGCCGCGAGCCCATCGGGCGGGGCGCCGTGCAGCGAGCCGGTCACGTCGAGGAACGCCTCGTCCAGCGAGATCGGCTCCACCAGCGGCGTCACCGAGCTGAAGGCCGCCATGACCGAGGCGCTGACCTCGGCGTAGCGCTCCATCCGGCCGGCGAGGAACGTCGCGTGCGGGCAGAGGCGCCTGGCGGTGCTGGTGGGCATCGCCGAGCGCACGCCGAAGGCCCGGGCCTCGTACGAGGCGGCAGCGACGACCCCGCGCCGTCCGGTGCCGCCGACGACCACCGGCGCGCCGGCGAGCTCGGGGCGATCGAGCGCCTCCACCGCGGCGAAGAAGGCGTCCATGTCGGCGTGCAGGATCGTGCGAGCGGCCGTCACCACCGGTGCACGCGCAGCGACGCCAGGTCGCTGCCCTCCACGAGGTAGCGGAACGAGCGCGGCGGCGCGGCGCGATCGCAGAGCCAGTCCTCGAGCGGCTCGCGCACCCAGTGGTGGGCGTCGGCGACGCGGTCGCTGCAACCCCGATCGTCGACGAAGCAGGCATCGACGACGATGCCATCAGGATCCCCGCCCACGCGAAGCTCACCGTCGTAGGCCATCGCCCGGTGCACCTCCACGCGCAGCGACCACTGGAGGTCGGGCGCCTCGGCCTCCACGATGTAGACCGGGCCCTCCCACGCGCTGACCTCGAGGCCGGTCTCCTCGCGCACCTCGCGGGCGAGCCCGTCGCGCACCGCCTCTCCGGGATCGATCACGCCACCAGGCGGGGTCCAGTCCCGCGAGCCGTCCTTGCGCAGGTTCTGCACCAGCAGCAGCCCCGCTGGCCCCTCGATGAGGGCTCCGGCGACCAACCACCTGCGCATCGCACCAGTGTGGCAGCGGCGCGCCTGCCGCGGGCGCCGGGGCTCAGCGTCGAGCGGCGGGCGGACGACGACGCAGCAGGCGGTCGCGCACCGCCCACCAGGTGACCAGCAGGAGGGCCTCGACGACGATCCGGCCCGACATCTTGGATGTGCCGCGGACCCGGTCGGTGAAGGCGATCGGGACCTCGGTGATGGTGCCGCCGAGTGCTCGCACCGTGTAGGCCATCTCGATCTGGAAGCCGTAGCCGTCGGCGCGGATGGCGTCGAGGTCGATGCGCTCGAGGATCGATGCCCGAAAGGCGCGGTAGCCGGCGGTAGCGTCGCGCACGTGGAGACCGAGCAGCGTCGACGAGTAGCGGTTGCCCCACCGCGACAGCAGGAGCCGATGCGTCGACCAGTTGGGGATGGAGCCGCCGGGCACGTACCGCGATCCGATCACCAGGTCGGCGCCGGCCTCGACCGCTGCCAGCAGCGTTGGGAGCGCGGCTGGGTCGTGCGACAGGTCGGAGTCCATCTCGACCAGCACGTCGTAGCCGTCGTCGAGCCCGCGTCGGAAGCCCGCTCGGTAGGCGGATCCCAAGCCGGACTTCGCTGCCCGCCGGTGGACCGACACCCGACCGTGCTCGGCGCCCCAGCGCTCGGCGATGTCGCCGGTGCCGTCGGGGCTGCCGTCATCGACGACGAGGACATCGGCATCGGGCGCGGCGGCACGCACCTTGCCGAGCACCTCGAGGATGTTCTCGGCCTCGTTGTAGGTGGGAAGGACGACCAGGACGCGCACGGGCAGGCATGCTACGCACTGGCCCCACGCTCGTGCGCGACTGGCAGGTGCGTTGGGGTGCACCACGCCGGCGGCCCTACCATCGAGCCGTGACGACTCCCGGCGAGCACGACGGCGCGCACGGCCCGGCCTCCGCGCTGCCGCCGATGGGGGCGAGGATCCTCGCGGTCGCCGCCATCCTCGTCGCAGGCGCCTGCGGCGCGCTGATCGGCTACGCGTTCACGGACCTGCAGTGCACCGGCGACTGCACCGTGCCCAACGGCCTCTCCGCGCTGATCGGCGCTGCGATGGCGGCGGGTGGCACGGCGGTCGTCGCCGTCCTCACGCTGCGCGCCATGGGCGAGTGGCAGACGATCCGCGCCCGCGAGGAGCGCGCCCGAGAGGCAGCGCCGCCGCCCGGGCCGCCGACCTGTTGAGCGCGCACCCCGCGGAGGTCGTCGAGCTCGACGACCTGCGAGCGCTGGCGATCAGGGTGGCCGAGCAGGCCGCCGAGCTGCAGCGGCGCGAGCTCCACGGCGTACGCCGGGCGATCGAGCAGAAGTCCTCCGCAACCGATGTCGTGACCGATGTCGACCGAGCGTGCGAGCAGCTCCTGCTCGAGGGCATCCTCGCCTCGCGACCCGACGACGCGGTGCTCGGCGAGGAGGGCACCGACCGGCCCGGCACCAGCGGGGTGCGCTGGGTGATCGACCCGCTCGACGGCACCACCAACTTCCTCTACGGCCATCCGGGGTTCGGGGTGTCGGTGGCGGCGGAGATCGACGGGCGCTCGGCGGTGGGCGTCGTGATCGACACGATGGCCGGCGACGTGTACGCGGCCACGCTCGGCGGCGGCGCGACGCGTGACGGCGCCGCCGTGCGGTCCTCGACGATCGACGAGCTCGCCGCCGCGCTCGTCGGCACCGGCTTCAGCTACGACCCTCGTCGGCGGCGCCAGCAGGCCGAGGTGCTCGTCGAGCTGCTGCCGGCGGTCCGCGACGTGCGTCGCATGGGGGCGGCCGCGGTCGACCTGTGCTCTGTCGCCTGCGGTCGCCTGGACGCCTACTTCGAGCGCGGGCTCGCGCCGTGGGACCACGCCGCCGGAGGGCTCATCGCCGCTGAGGCGGGCGCGATCGTCACCGGCATCGCGGATGACGAGCCGTCCGCCGACGGCATCGTCGCCGCCGGCCCTGCGCTGTCGGACGCCCTGCGCGCGCTGCTGCGGCGCGCCGGCGCGAACCTGCCACCACCCACCGCGTGATTCGTGGGATGATCGCCCGCATTGCGCCGCAGCGGCGCAGGAGAGGCGCGAACGCAGCGTGGGCACACGGATCCTGACCGTCGAGGACGACGAGCGCATCCGCACGGCGGTGAAGATGGCCCTCGAGGACGAGGGCTGGGTCGTCGAGGAGGCCGACAACGGCGAGGACGCGCTCGAGAAGTTCAGCAAGGACCCGACCGACGTCGTGCTGATCGACATCATGCTGCCGGGCATCGACGGCTTCGAGGTGTGCCGAGCGATCCGCCGCACGAGCGACATCCCCATCGTGATGGTCACCGCCCGCGCCGACACCCACGACGTCGTCGCCGGCCTCGAAGCCGGTGCGGACGACTACCTCACCAAGCCGTTCGCCCCCAAGGAGCTCTCGGCCCGCATCCGCGCGCTGCTCCGACGCACCCGCACCACCGACCCGGCCATCACCCACATGCGCTTCGGCGACCTCGAGATCATCCCCGAGGAGGGGCGCGTCACCCGCGACGGCCTCGAGGTGCACCTCACCAAGACGGAGTTCCGCCTCCTCGTCGAGCTGGCCAGCAGCCCGGGTCGCGTCTTCAGCCGCGAGGTGCTCCTCGAGCGGGTGTGGGGCTACGGCTACTTCGGCGACGGCCGCCTGGTCGACGTGCACATCCGTCGCCTGCGCACCAAGGTCGAGCCGGATCCAGCCAACCCCCGCCACGTGGCCACGGTGCGCGGCCTCGGCTACAAGCTCCAGCCGTAGCCGGTGGCGGAGGACGAGGCGCCACGGCGCCGGTTCGGTCTCCGGACCCGCATCACCCTCGCGTTCGGACTCGGCGCGCTACTGCTCTCGACCCTGCTGTCAGCCATCTCGTGGGGGCTCACGCGCGAGAACCTGCTGCGGCAGCGCGACGAGGTCGCCCAGGACCGCGTCATCCTCAACGCGCAGTCCATCCAGGCCAGCCTGGGAGCAGACGCGGATGTCCAGCAGCTGCTCCTCTCGGTGCCCACCCCCGAGGGCGCGCAGCCGGTGCTGCTCACCGGCGGCGAGTGGCACGCCACGAACCCCCTGCGCTTCGACCAGGAGTCCCTGCCCACGAGCCTGCGCGAGCGCGTGGTCGACGGCGCAGGCGCGTTCATCATGCGCTACGACCTCGACGGCGAGCCCTACCTGGCGGTCGGCGTGCCCATCCCGGCCAAGGATGCCGCCTACTTCGAGGGGGTACCGCTCACCGAGCTGCAGATCACCCTCGACGGGCTCGCCGTGTCCCTCGCCGGCGCGGCAGCGGTGACGATGCTCGCTGGCGCCTTCCTGGGCTTCTCCGCCAGCCGGTTGCTCCTGCGGCCGCTCGGCGAGGTCGGCCTGGCTGCCGAGGCGATCGCCGACGGGTCGCTGAGCACCCGCCTCGACGTCGGTGGCGATCCGGACCTCCTGTCGGTCGAGACGTCCTTCAACGACATGGCCGCCGCGCTCGAGGTCCGCATCGAGCGCGACACCCGCTTCGCCTCCGATGTCAGCCACGAGCTGCGCTCTCCGCTGATGACGCTCGAGGCGTCGGTGCACGTGCTCCACAACCAGCGCGACGAGATGCCGGCGCGAGCGCAGAAGGCGCTCGACCTCCTGCGCGACGACATCGAGCGGTTCCGGATCCTCGTCGAGGACCTGCTCGAGATCTCGCGCGTGGATGCCGGCGCGGTGCAGCTCGAGCTCAGCGAGGTGCTCGTCGCCGAGATGGTCGCACGAGCGGTCGCCACGTCGGTGCGGCCCACCACGCCGATCGAGATCGACGAGGCAGCCACCCAGGCGACCGTGCGCGTGGACAAGCGGCGCATCGCCCGCGTCATCGCGAACCTCATCGACAACGCCGAGAAGTACGCCGGCGGGGCGACCAGGGTCGCCATCTCGCTGTGGCCCACCGTCGACGGTGCGGACGAGGTCCACGTGGCGGTGGAGGACGGGGGCCACGGGGTGCCCGAGGACGAGCGGGAGCTGGTGTTCGATCGCTTCGCTCGCGGCAAGACCGCCGGCGCCCGAGGCAGCGACTCTGGATCGGGTCTCGGTCTGTCGCTGGTCGACGAGCACATCCGCCTGCACGGCGGCAGGGTCTGGGTGCAGGACCGCCCCGATGGGCGCCCCGGCGCCTGCTTCGTGGTCGCCCTCCCTCAGGTGCCCGACACGGAGCGTCACGAGTCGGAGGACGACCTCGCATGAGCCGTCGACGACGCATCGCCGCTGTGCTGGTGGCGTTCGCTGCCCTGGGGTCGGGCTGCGGCATCGCCGCCGACGAGGAGCCCCGCGCCATCCCGGAGGGCGCCCTGCCGGAGTCGCTCGTCGCCCCGGCCACGACCACCACCCTGCCGGGGACGATCGGCACCGTGGATCGCACGGTGTGGTTCGTGCGCAGCGAGGTGGAGCAGCTCGCGTCGCTCGAGGTGCCGGTGCCGATCGACGAGGGCAACCCCATCGGTGCCGCCCTGCGCGCGCTGGTCGCTGCGGCGCCCGCCGACGAGGGGCTGACCAACGCCATCCCACCGGGGACCGAGGTGCTCGCCGCGGACCTCGACACCGCCAGCGGGGTGCTCACGATCAACCTCTCCGAGACGATGGGCGAGGTCGAGGGCGACCGGCAGGTCAACGCCTTCGCTCAGCTGGTCTTCACCGCCACCGAGTTCCCGACGGTGACCGGCGGCGTGCGCTTCCTGATCGATGGGCAAGCCCGCTCCACCCCGACTGCGGGCGGCACGCAGCCCGCCAACGAGCCCGTCGACCGCGACGACTACCGGCGTGTCGACCCGTCGGTGCCCCCGACCACGGTCCGCCCGACGCCCACCACCGCTGCTCCCGCTCCTGCACCCGCCGGCTCACCTCCTGCCACGACACGCAGCTCGCCGCCAGCGGCCGACGTCGCGCAGGAGTGAGCCGGAGCGCGCACCGCCGCGCTCAACCCTCGAAGAGGTGCGCGATCTCCAGCAGCGCGGGGTCGACCAGCTTGAGCTGACCGACCGCCTCGGCGAGCGGGATCCGTGCCAGGCGCTCGCCGCGCAGCGCGATCATCGTGCCGAGGTCGCCGTCGTGCACGGCCTCGACGGCCTCGACGCCGAAGCGCGTCGCCAGCACGCGATCGAACGCCGTGGGGGTGCCGCCGCGCTGCACGTGGCCGAGCACCGTCTCGCGGGTGTCGAAGCCGGTGCGCTCCTTGATCGCCGCCGCCAACGTGGCCCCGATGCCGCCGAGGCGGGCGTGGCCGAAGGCGTCGACCTCGCCGTCGGCCACCGACAGGGTGCCCTCCACGGGCACCGCCCCCTCGGCCACCACCACGATCGACGCGGTGCGCTTGTGCCCCTCGTGCCGGCGCCTGATGGCGGCGCAGACGTCCGCGATGTCGAACGGGTGCTCAGGCACGAGCACCACGGTGGCGCCTCCGGCGATGCCCGACCACAGGGCGATGTGGCCGGCGTGGCGCCCCATCACCTCGACCACCATCACCCGGTCGTGAGACTCCGAGGTGGTGTGCAGGCGATCGATGGCGTCGGTGCACGTCTGCACCGCGGTGTGGAACCCGAACGTGACATCGGTGCCCGACAGGTCGTTGTCGATGGTCTTCGGCACCCCGACCACCGCCACGCCGCGCTCGTGCAGGTGGCGCGCGACCCCGAGGGTGTCCTCGCCGCCGATGGCGATGAGCGCATCGAGGCCGAGCGAGGCGAAGGTAGCCTCCACCGCCTCGAACCCGCCGTCGACCTTGCTCGGGTTGGTGCGCGACGAACCGAGGATCGTGCCGCCGACGGGCAGGACGCCACGGAGGCGCTCGCGGTCGAGGACCTCGTGATCGCCCTCGATCATCCCGCGCCAGCCGTTGTGGAACCCGATGAGCTCGTCGCCGTGGCGGACCGTTCCGGCACGGACGATCGCCCGCATCACCGCGTTGAGGCCGGGGCAATCGCCACCGCCGGTGAGCATGCCGATGCGCATCGCTTCCTCCTGTGGTCGCTGCGGCCAGGCTAGCGACCACCATCGCGATCCCGGTTGGCGATGCGCCGCCACCTCGTGGCGGGCCGAGGCGGTAGGTTGCCGCTCCATGGCCGTGGTCATCGCGATCGACGCCGGCACCACCGGCATCCGCTCCTTCGCCGTCGACGAGGCGGGCGCGCCCGTCGCCTTCGCCTACCGCGAGTTCACCCAGCACTTCCCGCAGCCGGGGTGGGTCGAGCACGACGCGACGGAGATCTGGGACGTGGTCCAGGCCACGCTGGCCGAGCTCGTCGCCGGGCTGGAGGAGCCGGTCGCCGCCATCGGGATCACCGACCAGCGCGAGACGGTCGTCGCCTGGGACCGTCGCACCGGCGCACCGCTGCACCGCGCCATCGTCTGGCAGGACCGGCGCACCGCCGGCAGGTGCGACGAGCTGCGCGACGCTGGCCACCTGCCGCTCGTGCGCGCCGCGACCGGCCTCGTGCTCGATCCGTACTTCTCGGCCACCAAGGCGGCGTGGCTGCTGCGCGAGGGCGGCGTCGCGGCAGGCCCCGACCTGGCGCTCGGCACCATCGACAGCTGGATCCTGTGGAACCTCACCGGCGGCGCCGTGCACGCCACCGACCCGTCCAACGCCAGCAGGACCCTGCTGTTCGACCTGCGCACGATGGCGTGGTCCGACGAGCTCTGCGACCTGTTCGGCGTGCCGATCGACGCGCTGCCCGACGTGCACGCCTCCAGCGGTCGCTTCGGGGTGACCAGCGATGCAGCGGCGTGCGGCGCGGGGATCCCGGTCAGCGGGATCGCCGGCGATCAGCAAGCCGCGCTGTTCGGCCAGGCCTGCTTCACCCCGGGGATGACCAAGAACACCTACGGCACGGGCTCGTTCGTCCTCATGAACGTCGGCGACCAGCTCCCGGAGCCCGTCGACGGCCTGCTCACGACCGTCGCGTGGACCATGGACCGCCCCGGCGGGACCGAGGTCGCCTACGCACTGGAAGGTGCGATCTTCGTGACCGGCGCTGCGGTGCAGTGGCTGCGCGACGGCCTCGGCATCATCAGCGAGGCGGCCGAGGTCGGCCCGCTCGCCGCATCGGTCCCGAGCACCGACGGCGTGGTCGTCGTCCCGGCGTTCGCCGGCCTCGGCTCGCCGTGGTGGGACCCGTACGCACGCGGCACCATCGTCGGCATCACACGGGGGACGGGGCGCGCGCACCTGGCGCGCGCCGTGGTGGAGGCGATGGCGTACCAGACCCGCGACGTCGTCGACGCCATGACCGCCGCGGCCGGGCACCGCGTCGAGGCGCTGCGCGCGGACGGCGGCGCCTCCGCCATGGACCTCCTGCTCCAGCTCCAGGCCGACCAGCTCGGCGTTCCCGTGGCGCGGCCGAAGGTGCAGGAGACCACCGCGCTCGGCGCCGCCTACCTCGCCGGGCTGGCGGAGGGCGTGTGGTCCTCCACCGATGAGGTCACCGACCGCTGGGCGGTCGACGTCGAGGTCCACCCAGCGGCGGACCGCACCGAGGCCGACGCGTCCTATGCGCAGTGGCGCCGGGCGGTGGAGCGCTCGCTGCGCTGGACCATCGAGGACGTCTGACCCGACGTCGCTCGGCGGTGGGTCAGCTGCGGGCGTCAGCCACGCCGAGGCCCACCGACGCGCAGATGCGAGCCACGGCGCGGAGCTCTCGTCGCTCGCGCTCGTGCAGCGCGTAGCGGGTGCGCCCGGCGAGCAGGACCAGGTCCGACGTACCGAGCAGCGCGTCGGCCACGTCCGTCGGACGATCGACGGCCTCGGTGTCGCCGAGCATTCCCGCCGCGTAGCCCGTGAGCCACTCGGGCGCCGGCGCTTCACCCAACGTGCACACGATCGAGCTGCCGCGCAGGTCGGCGACCGCGGCCCAGTCGAGGTCGAACCGGGGCACGAGCGCCTCGAGCATCGCAGGCAGGATCCCATCGGGATCCCCGTGCTCGACGAGCGACGCCACCAGCTCGAGCACGTCGACGCCCCGCTCGGCGCGCTCCCCCGGCACCTCGCGGAGATCCTCCACCGACACGCCGTCGACCTCGGTCAGCTCTGTGAGCAGGAGGCCGATGCGCTCCTCGTGTGGGATGCGCAGCAGGAGCTCGTCGATCGCTCGTCCCGCGCCCTGCTCGAGGACCTCGATGCCGATCACATCCGCGCCGACGCTCCCGATGCGGCTCGCCACCGCGCCCAGCGCGCCGGGGCGGTCGGGCAGCCACAGCCTCAGGAGGTAGGTGCTCATGGCCAGAGGCTAGGCCGCGCCCGGTGAACGGCTGGTTTCCTGCCGGTGAGCATGCCGTGACACCAGTACTTGACCGCTCGGTCAAGTCCTCCTACGGTCACGGCGTGAACCGGAAGCTGACCCAGCGCGGCCTCGAGCGGCGCGAGCAGCTCATGGCCTTCGCCGCCGAGAGGTTCGCCGAGAACGGGTTCCACCCCACGTCGGTCGCCGAGATCGTCCAGGGGCTCGGCGTCGGCAAGGGCGTCTTCTACTGGTACTTCTCCTCGAAGGACGAGCTGTTCCTCGAGATCCTGCGCGACGCGCAGACCGGGATGCGCCGTCGCCAGGAGCAGGCCATCACCGGCATCGACGACCCGGTCGTGCGCATCGAGCAGGGCATCCGCGCCACGACCGCGTGGTCCGGGGAGCACCGGCACCTCTTCGCCCTCTTCCAGTTCGCCGCCACCGAGGAGCGCTTCGCTCCCGCGCTGCGCGCCGGGCAGGACATCGCCGTGCGTGACGCGGTGCGCCACATCCGCGAGGCGATCGAGGTCGGCGCCATCGCCGAGACCGATCCGGAGATGCAGGCGCACGCCGTGCTCGGCATCACCAGCCACATGGTGCGGACGTTCATCCACGAGCAGGGCCGCGACCCGCAGGAGGTCGCGGACGCGATCGTGGCGTTCTGCCTGCACGGCCTGCTGGCGCGCTCCCCCGCCACCCGCACCTGACCCCACCCCCACGTTCTGGGCGCGCTGCGGGTACTCCCAGTCTCAAAACCCTGCCCAGTTCGCGAAGCTGGCGTTCTGGGTGCGCTGCGGGTACTCCCAGAGGCTGTTTCGTTAGTGCTCGCGATTTGAGCGGGATTGGTTCATCATCAGGGGATGGAGCCTCGATTCCGTGTGGTGGACCTCGATCAGCAGTTCTTGTTGCCGCCCGATGTGC
>JBBRAZ010000015.1:0-80718 GCA_038206295.1 Acidimicrobiales bacterium | reverse complement strand
GTTCACCGCCGCCTGATCACGCAGATCCAGCTGCGCGCGCGTCGCAGTCAGCACGTTCGAGTACCCCGCCGCCTCCAGCGCCCGCAGCACCGCAGAACCCACCAGGCCACCGTGGCCCGCCACGTAGATCGGCGCATCCTTCGCTGGTGCGGTCATCGGTCTCCGATCCTCACGCGTGGTCGCGCACCACGGCGGGGGAGTGGCGGAAGAACTGCTCGACGTCGTTCTGGTAGCGGAACGTGGGCTCGGTGCTGCCAACGGTGTGCCGCAGCCGCTGCGCCTCGATGAACGCCCGCACCGCACCCGCCGAGGTGTACCGGTAGCTGAACCCGGCCTCCTTCAGCTTGCGGTTGTCGACCCCGCGTCCGTAGCGCAGGAGGCTGAGCAGCTCGCCTGGTAGCTCCACGCCCAGCCGTCGCAGCGGCATGGCTGCCAGCTCGGTGCCCACCGGAGGCAGCGGCCAGGTCTTCTTCCCGCACAGCGCAGCGACCTCGGTCCACGGCAGCAGGCCGTCGCCGGCCACGTTGTAGATGCCAGGCAGACGGTGGTCGAGGACGTAGAGCAGCGCCCGGATGACGTCGTGCTCGTGCACGAACTGCATGCGAGGGTCGTAGCCCATGATCGAGGGCACCGCGGGCAGCGACAGCGCCCGGCTCACCGGCGTCACGATGTCGTCGCCGAGGACGTTGGAGAACCGCAGCATCGAGACGTTGACGTGCGGGTTGTCGATGGCGAAGTCGCGCACGTACGCCTCGATCGACTCGAGGTTGCGCTCCACGCGGGTGCAAGCGGTCTTCGAGCGGCTCATGTCCTCGGTGAAGAAGTACGGGTCGAGCTCGGTCGCGCCGTATACGTAGGTGGAGGACTTCACCACGACGTCGCGCACCGTGCTGCCGGCTGCAGATGCAGCGGCGAACAGGTTCATGGTGCCGATGACGTTGATCTCGTGCATCTGCTTGGCGCGCATCATCGTGGAGTCCACGACGAGGAACGTGTGCACGATCGTGTCGACCTTCGTGGCGCGCACGATGCGGCTGAGGATCGAGTAGTTCTCGTCGCTGCGGACGTACTCGGTGCGCTCCAGCTCGACGGTGGGCTCGCGGGTGTCGAGCCCGACGATCACCTCGACGCTCGGGTCGGCCTCGAGCGCCTGCGCGACGCGGCCACCCCAGAAGGTGCCCAGCCCGGTGACGAGGACGCGGCGGCCCATCAGCCGAACCACACCGATCGGCGGGTGCGCAGCATGTCGTACAGCTCGGCCTGGATGAGCTCGCGGATGTGCTCCGCCTCGTCCATGATGCGGCTCTTGGAGTAGCGCTCCTGATCGGGCTCCACATCGAAGGTGATGGGATCGAGCACCCGCAGCTTGAACTTGGCGGGGAAGTACGCGACCGAGCCGAGCAGCGGTCCGAGCAGCAGCTGGTTGGCGGTGACCGGGAAGTAGGGCAGGCCGAAGGTCTTGGCGATCGTGGCCGAGTTCAGCGCGATGGGCATGGACTCCTCGGCGCCGACCACCGCGATCGGGATGACCGGCACCCCGGCGCGCATCGCGATCTCGACGAAGCCGCCGCGCCCGAAGCGCCGCAGCCGGTAGCGCTGGCTGTAGTGCTTCGCAGGGCCCTTGGAGCCCTCGGGGAACACGAGGACCAGCTGCCCCTGCTCGCGCAGCAGGCGGTAGGCGTTGTCGGGGTGCGCCAGCACGCCACCGGTGCGCGACCAGAGCGTGCCGACGACCGGCAGCGTGCGGAACAGGTGGTCGGCGAGGCCGTACACCGGGCGTTCGAGCTCGGTCTCGATGCCGTGCATGATGACCGGCGCATCCGATGGGATTGCCGCGGCGTGGTTGGCGACCAGCAGGGCAGGTCCGTCGGTGGGGATCTTGTCGAGCCCCTCCCACTCCACGCGGAACCACTTCTCGTAGATCGGCGCGTAGACGCGGCGGGCGAGCGACCGCATGCGCTCCGATCGGCCCCACTCGTCGACGTCGCTCAGCCGCTCGTCGACGGGAGGAGGCTCCGGCTCGGGCTCTGCGGTGCGGACGTGGATCGGCACCAGGGAGCGGTCGTGGACCTGCGTCGCGAGCTCGGTCACGGTCGCTTCCGGCTGCACGTCGGCCACGTCGATGCGGCGGTCGGGGGTCTCGTCGCCTGCATCTCCCATGGGTCGAGCGTACCGGAGCGCTCGGCGGCAGCGCCCAGCCATCGAGAGAGGTGAGGTTCCCCGCGCTCGTCGCGGGGTTGGGGGGTGTGGGCGCGGCCCGTACCCTGGGCGCAGTGGTCTCCCGTCGCGCGCTGGCGCTGCCCTGGCTCGTCGCGCTCCTCGTCGCGACGTCGTGCAGCGGCGAGGACGGAGAGGTGGCGGTCGCTTCCTCGACCACGGCGGTCGCGACGAGCTGCGCTGCGATCGAGGACCTCGTTGAGCCGGGCTTCAGCCACGTGCTGCCCGGGGTCGAGGTCGAGTACTCCTACTCGCCGCCGACGTCGGGCTCGCACCCGTCATCGGGTGCTCCGGCCCCCGGCGTCCACGCGGAACCGATCGATCCCGTGCCGCAGGTGACCGCGCTCGGAGGCGGCTCGGTGCTGGTGCAGTACGACGACGCGGTGGACGAGGACGGGGTGGCGGCGATCGAGCAGCTGGTCGTGGACCACCCCGAGGTGGTCGTGGCGCCGGTGGGCGACCCGATCGACGGCGGCAGCCACGTGGCGGCGACCGCGTGGGGCAAGCGGCTGCGCTGCGACGGCGTCGAGGCGACGGCGCTCGACGCGTTCATCGTCGCGTACGAGGGCAAGGTCCACATCCACGGTTGATGCCGCTCGGCGGCGCGACGGCGCTCGTCCTCAGCGGTCGTCGTCGCCGCCCTCGAGCCACCGCTGCCCGGTCTCGCAGCTGTCGGCCAGCGGACACCACCGGCACGTCGGACCCGCTCGTCGGGTCGGTTCCCGGCTCGAGACCTCGAGTTCGGCGAGCGCGATGACGCCGTCCACGGTGCGCGCCAGCGCGGCGCGCAGCGAGCCCTCCGTCACCGCTTCGGGACGCACCTCTGCCTCATCGAGGTAGTAGCCGGCGACGAGGCGGGGCGGGACGCCGAGGCGCATCGCCTCGAGCAGCGCGTAGAAGCGGAGGTCGTCGAGGTGACCGGTGTGGAACCGACCCGTCTTGAGGTCGATGATCACCTTGCCGGCCTGCTCGCCGCGGGTGCGTCCCAGCAGCAGGTCGACCTTGCCCTGCAGCACCAGAGCCCCGACCTCCACGCGCAGGCGGCTCTCCGCACGCGGCTGCCATCGCGCCTCCAGCGGGGGGAAGCACTCGATGAACTTGGCCACCTGATCGGTGCACTCGTTGCGCAGCTCGGCGAGCGACGTGTCATCAAGCGCCTGCAGCCACTGGGCGAGGCCGTCGATGCCCTCGGTGAGCCGGGCGATCGCCTCCGCCACGAGCTCGTTGGCGATCGGGGTGCCTCGCCAGCTGACGAGCAGCTCGATGGCCTTGTGGGACACCGTGCCCCTCGCGGTCGGCACGGTCCAGGCGAACGGGATCGCCCGCTCGGCGACGAGATGCGCCTCGCACGTGTGGACCTGGCCGAGCGCGTGCTTCGAGACGAAGAGGTCCTGGCCCTCGCCCAGCAGCGCCAGTGCAGGAGCGATGCCCTCCGCGAGCTCGGCGCGCAGCTCGGCGCCGAGACCGGGTGGGAACGTGGGGCGCTGGTCGGCGGGTGCGCCGAGGAGCTCGAGGACGCGCCGCTGGGCCGGGTTCAGCGCGGCGGGCTCGGCGGGTGGCATGGCCGCAACCTACCGAGGAGCGCGAGGTCGAGCGTCCACGGTCGAGCCGGCGATGTCACACCCCCTGGGGAGGATGTCGACATGGAGTCGGGTGCAGCGAGGGCTGCGAAGCGGACCGCGCCACGGGCGACGGCACGACGCGCGACGAGCACAACGCTCGCCGGCGAGGTCACGAGCCTCGTGTTCGCGCAGATCTCGGGACAGATCACAACGGCTGCCGAGGCCGAGGGCCTGGTCGCCCCGTCGCTGCGCAGCCCGCCGAGGGTGGCGGGGGTGCACCGCACCATCCGGCAGAGGCGCGACGGCACGGCGGTCGTCGCGGTCGCTCGTCGTGGGCGGAGCCTGCCCGCAGTCGCCGCCGACATCATCGATGGGGTGGTCGTCGCCAACGCGCTCGACGCGCACGCAGCCTCCCGGGCGCGCGACGCCATGTGGCGATCGATCGCCGTCGAGGTCGCCGCCGCAGCGACCGACGCTGCGTAGGCGGCGCCGTGCGAGCTGGCGGCCTGGCACACGTCGGCGTCGCTAGCGTGCGTGCGCACCAGCGCCCGGGTGGCGGAACAGGCAGACGCAGGGGGCTTAAACCCCCCTGGCCCCTCGGGGCCGTGTGGGTTCGAACCCCACCCCGGGCACAGCGTTGACTTGTGCTGCCTGGCCAGCAGCGCTTGCACTTCAAGAAGGAGGCACCTCGTCGCCGCCGAGAGCTGGCGACTGCCCTCGCTCAGCTCGAGCTCGACGTCTCGGTGTTCGCTTGCCGCTCGGCAATCGGTCGGAGCGAGGCCGAGTCGCGAGAGCTCTGTCTCGCGGCCATCGTCGAGGACCTTCAGGATCGCGGCGTGCCGATGACCTTGTTCCTCGAGAGCCGCCACCATCAGGACATCGAGGACCACGCCGTGATCTCACGTGCCCGTAGGCCCCGGCCGGCGATCAGCTACGAGCACGTCGATGCCGATCATGACCCGCTGCTCTGGCTCCCGGACGCCTTCGCATGGCTGGTAGGTGCCGGTCGCGACTGGCGGCGACGCATCGAGCCGACGCTCTCGAAGTCGGTCGATGTGGGCTGAAAACGTCGCAAACCCAGCTGCCGACCGTCCGGACGTCAGCTGGGTTCACTTCCGCAGGCCCTGGGCCCTTGGCGCGTTGATGATTGTGCCACGAGCTTGCGGTGGTGGCCAGGGCGATCGACCGTCGGGTCAACGGAGCGTGTGCTCGTCATCGACCCGGTGCACGTCGAATGCGACGTGGTCGCGTACGATCCGGTCACGCGCGGCCTGCTGGCGCGCCCCCACGAGCATCACGAGGACCGAGGCGATGAGCGACAACCCCGCTGCCGGCTGGTATCCCGATCCAACTGCGCGCTTCGAGGTCCGCTGGTGGGACGGCGCCCGGTGGACCGACCAGGTGGCCAACGGCGGCACGACTGCTGTCGATCCGCTCGACGATGCGGGCACGGCAGTCGCAGGTGGCGCAGCGGCAGGGGCAGCCATCATGGCCGACGACGCTCCGACCACCGCGGTACCTGCCGCCGACCTGCTCGGTGATCCGACCCCACAGCCCACGCCATCACCCGTCGCGCAGCCCAGCGGTGCCGGCGTCGACCCCACCACCGCCATCGCTGTGGGCGCGGCGGCCGGGGTCGATCCCACGACCGCGCTCGGCAGCATGAGCGGCGGTGGCGGCGTCCGACCGCCCGGACCGCCGGTGTACGAGGAGGAGCCCGGCGGCGTGCCGCGCTGGCTCGTGCCGACCATCATCGGTGTCGCTCTGGTGGTCCTTCTGCTCGCCTTCCTCCTCCTGTCAGGTGGCGACGACGAGACCGCCGACACCACCACCTCGACCACCAGCGGCGAGGTGGTGCCCACCGCAGCGGAGATCGCGGCGGACATGGCGGCAGCAGGCGTCAACTGCTCGGGTGCCACCGATGTCGCGGACCCGGGTCGGGTGCAGGGCCGCCTCGAGGGCGACTGGCTCGACCGCTCCGGCAACCCGCCGGCCATCGCCACCTCTGCCGCGGAGTGCGACGCATCGGTGGGATCGGTCGTCATCCTCGCGTTCGCCGACAGCGACGCGGCACGCGACTACGCCGACTGGTTCGCCAGCCGTCTGGGCGAGCAGTGCGCTCCCGTCGCCCAGGGCAGCACCTGGGTGGCGATCGTCGACCACTCCAACGACGAGGATCGGGTGCCGCAGGTCGCGCGCGACGTGGCCGACTCGCTCTCGGGTCGCGTCATCACCGACTGCGAAGGCGCCTTCGAGACGACGACCACGACCGGCTCGACGACGACCACGACCTCGACGACGACGACCTCGACGACCAGCACGACCTCGACGACCAGCACCACGTCGACCACCAGCACGACCTCGACGACCCTGCCCCCCACGACGACGCTGCCACCCACGACGACGACCGCACCCTGACGAGGGGTCCACGTCGGTGGCACCTCAGCGGAACGGCGGCCCGCCCACCCAGCACACCAGGGATCGTCGCTCGCCGCGCACCAGCGGCGTGACGCGGTGGTACTCGAACGCCGGGAACGCCACGACCGCACCCTGCCGGCGTGTCGCGGTGCGCCACGCAGCGGCCTGCTCGTCGCCGTAGTCCTCCACGACCTCGAGTAGCTCCAGCTCTGCGCCCTCGTAGGTGGTGGGATCGGTGAGCTGCACCACCATCGACAGCTTGCGGCCCGCCACCTCGCCGTCGAGGCCGTCCTGGTGCCACGTGTAGAACGCGCCCGGCTCGTCGTAGCGCGTCACCTGCAGGTCCTCGGTGAAGCCGGTCAGGTCGAATCTCCACATCTGGTTCGTGCGCTCAGCCACCTCGGCCAGCTTCTCGTACACCCACGCCGAGCGCTCGTCGAACGGGAGCCATGAGAGCCGTGAGCGCCGGAACTGCTCCACATCGGTCGCCCCGTCCGCGCCGACCAGATCGCCCGAGTCGACGGCGAGGCCGTCCGCCAGCTCGATGATCCGTCGGCACTGCGCGGGCGAGAACACGCGGGGCACGACCTGGTGGGTGCGGTAGGCGGGCGCGTCGACTGCGAGCAGCGGACGGACCTCCAGCGGCTCTGGCACATCGGCAACCTAGCGGGGCGCCGCTGCCGAGCGGATGGGGGCGGCAGACGTCAGGCGTCGGTGCCGGCGGGTGCGCCGGAGCGCAGGGACCGAAGGACGTCTTCGGGCGCCTCGGGTCCGCCGAGGAGGAATCCCTGGATGATGTGGCAGTCCAGCTCGCGCAGCACCTCGAGCTGCTCGAGGGTCTCGACGCCCTCCGCCATGACGTCGAGGCCGAGGGCGCGCGCCAGGTGCACGATCGCGGTGACGATGGCTCGGCTGCCGGGATCGGTGGCGAGGTTGATCACGAACGAGCGGTCGATCTTGACGATGTCGACGGGCAGCTCGCGCAGGTAGGAAAGCGACGAGTAGCCGGTGCCGAAGTCGTCGAGGGCGAGCCGAACCCCGAGTCCCCGAAGCTCGGCGAGCGCAGCGGCTGTCGTGGCCACGTCCTCCATGGCGGTGGTCTCGGTGATCTCCAACCACAGCGCATCGGCGGGTAGGCCGCTCGACGCCAAGGCGTCGCGCACCACGTCGACCAGTCCGGGATCGGTCAGCTGGCGCATGGCGAGGTTCACCGAGACGCGCATCGACGAGAGCTCGGGCACGTCGCGGCGCCAGGTGGCGACCTGCATGCAGGCCTCGCCGATCACCCACGCGCCGATGGGCACGATCAGACCCGTCTCCTCGGCGAGCGGAACGAAGGCCGCGGGCGGCACGAGGCCGTGCTCGGGCCGCTGCCAGCGCAGCAGCGCCTCGCAGCCGAGCATCGTGCCGCTCGGCAGGGACCACGCAGGTTGGAAGTGCAGCCGCAGCTCGCCGCGGTCGATGGCGTGGCGCAGCGCCTGCTCCATGTCGACGCGGTGCATGATCCGCGATCGCATCTCGTCGTCGAACACCACCACGCGGGCCCGCCCGGTCTCCTTGGCGCGGTACATGGCGATGTCCGCGTTCCAGAGGATCTCCTCTGCGGTCTCTGCGGGTGCGGCGTGCGCGATCCCGATGGACGCGGTCAAGGTGAGCTCGAGGCCGTCGAGGATGATCGGCTCGCCGATGAACTCCACCAGGCGCTCGGCGAGGTCGATCGTGTTGCGCTCGGGCACCTGCTCGCACACGACCACGAACTCGTCGCCGCCGAGCCGCCCGACGGTGTCCGCCGGTCGTACCGCCTCGCGCAGGCGGCGAGCGACCTCCACCAGCGCGTCGTCACCGGGGCCGTGGCCGTACACCTCGTTGACCGTCTGGAAGCGGTCGAGGTCGATGAACAGCACCGTGACGGCCTGATCGGTGCGCTGCGCCCGGTGCAGGGCGAAGGTCAGCCGGTCGAGCACCATCGATCGGTTCGGCAGGTCGGTGAGCGGATCGTGGGTGGTGCGGTGCATCATGTCCGCGGCCACCCGCCGGACCGACTCCACCGCATCGTGGTCGTTGAGGGCCAGCGAGGCGAGATCGGCGAAGACGCGCACCAGGTGGCGGTCGCGATCGTCGACGTGGCGGTCCTCGCGCAGGACACCGAGCTCGATGGTGCCCACGACCCGTCCCGCAGCGTGCACCGGCGCCGCGAGCGCGGCGGCGGTCACGTCGTTCACGAAGGACGTCGCGTCGGTGAGGTGCGTCGCCTCGCGGGTGACGATGGCCTCGTCGCGGAACGCCATGCCCGCCAGCCCGTCCTCCATCGGTTGGCTGATGGCGCCGAACATGGCCTCGGCGGGCAGACCGCTCGCGGCGACCAGTCGCACCTCGCCGGGAGCGTCCTCATCGGCGAGTCGCAGGCCGACGATGCAGCCGGGACCGATGAGCTCCGCGCATGCGGTGGTGATGGCATCGAAGAGCTGCTGCGTCGGTGCCCGATGTGAGATCTGCTGCTGGATGGTGCTGATCCGCTCCATCAGCGCCTCGAGCCCCTCGACGGTCCACGGGCTGGGCTGGGGTCCGGGCGCGACGCCGTCGGTGCTGTGCCCCATCCGCTCACTGTCGGCAGTGAGGCACCGGAGTTGAGGCCCGATGCAGCGTCGAGCCGGACGTAGGCTCCCGTGCGGAGGTTGGTGCGGTGGAGCAGAACCAGATGGGGGTGATCGGCATCGCGGTCGTCTCGACCGTCCTGCTGGTCGTCGCCTTCCACAACCTGCGTCGCCGGCGCCTCTACCTCGACACCCCGACCTCCAAGGTCAAGGGGGTGTTCCTCGGCCTCAACGAGGTGAAGGGAGCGATCCTCTGCGAGCGTCCGCTGCGCAGCCGCTACGCGCAGGTGGTGTGCGTGTGGTGCTGCTACGAGGTGGAGGAGCACTACCGGCGCACCCGGACCGTGATCCGAGACGGCAAGTCCCACACCGAGGTCGACACCGGTTGGGAGTCGATCAGCAGCGCGACGCGCGCCACGTGGTTCGAGATCGAAGACGACACCGGCACGCTGCGCGTCGATCCCACCGGAGCAGACGTCAAGGCCCCTCAGATCCTGCGGGAGGAGCGCTCGACGCGGGACGCGGGCTACCACGACGTCGACGACGCGCGCTCGGTGTCGGGCTCCACCGGCCGCCGGCGGTTCACCGAGTCCGCGCTGGAGGTGGGAGCACAGCTGTACGCGCTCGGACCTGCTCGGCTGCGCGACGACGTCGTCGCCCCCGAGATGGCGCGTGACAAGGAGGTGGGGCCCTTCGTGCTGTCGACCACGCCCGAGGAGCGCCTCGCACGAGGCCGCCTCTGGTGGGCGATCGCGTGCCTCGTGCTCGTCCTCGCCGGCTCGGTCGGGGCACCGATGCTGTGGTTCGAGGGTGCGCCGGTGGCGCAATCGACTCCGGTGCCGTGGCTGATCGGCCCGCCGACAGCGGTGCTGCTCCTGCTGCTCGGGAGCTGGCTGATCCAGATCCGCAACGGCCTGGTGACCCTGCGGCAGCGCGAGCGTCGGGCGTGGAGCCTCATCGACGTGCAGCTCGCCCGCCGCGCGGATCTCGTCCCCAACCTGGTTGCCGCAGTGCAGGGCTACGCGTCGCACGAGGCCACGTTGCAGGAGTCGCTTGCTGGAGCGCGCACGTGGGCTGGGTCGGGTGCAGGACCTGACGCGGCGACGGTCGCCGCAGGCGGCGAGGCCGTGCGGACGCAGCAGACGGCGGTGCGATCGGCTCTCGCCGTCGCCGAGCGATACCCCGCCCTCGAGGCTGACGCCGGGTTCCGCGACCTGCAGGGCCAGCTCGTCGACACCGAGGACCGCATCGCACTCGCCCGGGAGTTCTTCAACGAGAGCGTGCGCCTCTTGCGCGACCGGGCGATGCAGCTCCCGGGCTCGCTCATCGCCCACCTCATGCGCCTCGAGCTGCCCGACTTCTTCCTGCCCGAGGGCTTCGAGCGGGTGGTCCCCGTGGTGGCGATCGCGCCAGATGCACCCTCTGGCGCTCCGGCCGAGGTGCCACCGGACGGTGCACCACCCATCGCGCCGGTGCCCCCGCCGCCGCCGCCACCACCAGCAGCTGCACCGCCGCCCCCGCCCCCGCCACCGTGATCGACGCGCCTGCCGGTACCGTGTCCCGACCGTCGCCTGGAGGTTCCCGTGCCCGATCTGCCGCCGCTCCCGCCTCCTGGGGCGTCTGCGGCACCCCAGCTGCCACCGCCACCGCCACCGAGCGCCGCCTCGGGATCCGACGTACGGCAGCGCATCGTGGTCTGGGTCGCCGTCGCGGTGGTGCTCGTGCTCATCGGCGCCGCCGCAGGGCTCGCGATCGCCGGTGACGGCACCGAGCCGGCCGACGACGAGCCTCCCGGCGATGGCGTCGCCGCGGGGTGCGAGGACATCTCCGTCGACCCCGACGTGGAGGCGGCGGTCGTCGAGCTGAGCGACTTCGTGGCGGCGCAGCGGGGCGCGCCCTTCGAGGATCCGGTCACCGTCGAGCTGGCATCCGACGAGGAGTTCGAAGCCCGGCTGCTGGAGGACTTCGAGGAGGGCGAGGAGGACCTCGCCGAGACCGAGCGCATCTTCCGGGCGCTGGGCTTCATCGATGACGACGCCGACCTCGTGAAGGCGCTGCGAGACCTGCTCTCGGTCGGCGTGATCGGCTTCTACGATCCCGAGACCGACGAGCTGGTGGTGCGCGGCGATGGGGTCACGCCCTACACGAAGGTCACGATCGTCCACGAGCTGGTGCACGCTTGGGACGATCAGCACTTCGAGCTCGACCGCCCAGAGCTCGACGACGCCGATGACGAGTCCGGCTTCGGGTTCTCGGCGCTCGTGGAGGGGAACGCTCGGCGCGTCGAGAACACCTATCGCCTGTCGCTGAGCAGCGCGGAGACCGACGCCGTCGATTGCGAGGAAGCAGCCTACGGAGCGTCAGTCGACATCGACATGACATCGATCCCGCTGGTGCTGATCGAGCTGCTCGTCGCGCCCTACGAGCTGGGTGAACCGTTCGTGGGACTTCTCGACGACGCCGGGGGCGAGGAGCGCATCAACGAGGCGTTCGACGACCCGCCGCTCACGAGCAGCGCGGTGATCCACCCCGAGCGCTACCTCAACGGCTTGGAGGCGACCGACGTCGATCCGCCGCCAGCGCCCGACGGCGTCGAGGTGTTCGACGAGGGCGTGTTCGGCGAGCTGGTGCTCGCCATGCTGCTGCGCGACGAGATCGGCCAGGGTGACGCGCTGCGGGCCGCCGACAACTGGGCGGGGGACTGGTACATCAGCTGGGACGAGGGAGATCGGACGTGCCTGCGCGTGGATGTGGCCACGTTCGGCGACGACGCCAGCGAGGAGGAGCTCCGCGACGCCATCGAGACCTGGGCTGACGCGCAGGACGACGCGTCGGTGCGCAACGTCGGCGACCTCGTGCGCCTCACGGTCTGCGGCTGAGCCCGACCGAGGTCGCTCAGCTGGCGACCTTGGCGATGACGTTCTCGCCGAACCCGCCGAGTGCGTCACCGATGGCGTCGGGGTCGAACGACAGCGGCGGGATGATGATGCGCGACACGCCGAGCGCGGCCAGCTCCTGCACCGCGCCCACGGGATCGGCGCCGAACACGCCGAAGCTCGACGCGGTGATCTCGACGTCGTCGGGGTCGCGGTCCGCAGCCTCGGCGGCCTGGCGCATGACGCCGATGAGGTGCCCGAGGGTGTCGCTGTCGCCGCGCCCGGGGAAGAAGCCGTCGCCGAGCCGCCCGGCGCGCCGCGCTGCGGCCTCGCTGTGCCCGCCGATCACGATCGGCACGCTGCCCTGCGTCGGCTGCGGGCGCGACCAGCAGTCGCGGAAGGAGATGAGGTCGCCCTCGAACGTCGCGGGGCCCTGCGTCCACAGCGCTCGCATCGCGGCGACGGTCTCGTCCGTGCGCTTGCCCCGAGCAGCGAACGGCACGCCGAGGGCGTCGAACTCCTCCTCGAGCCAGCCGACGCCGATCCCGAGCAGCACCCGGCCATCGGACAGCCGGTCCAGGGTGGCGACCTCCTTGGCGACGATCGCTGCGTTGCGCTGGGGCAGGATGAGGATGCCGGTGGCCAGCTTGATCGTGGTGGTCGACGCGGCGACGAACGAGAGCCAGATGAGCGGATCGGGGATGTCGCTGTCGTCGCCGCCGGGCATCTTGCCCGAGCGGTCGTAGGGGTACTCGCTCTCGTACCCGGCGGGCACCAGCACGTGCTCGACGGTCCAGATGGAGTCGAACCCCGCGGCCTCCGAGGCCTGCCCGATCGCCCGCGCCCCGGTGGCGGTGCCGAACGGTCCGACGTTGGCGAACATGATCCCGAACTGCACGACGGCTTCCCCCTGCTCTGATCGCCGGGCACCCGCCCGACGTGCGCACGCTATCGCTGCGCACCGAGGAACGAGCCCGGCAGGCGAGCTCGCTGGGTGATCTAGAGCCAGCCCGCCTTGCGGAGTCGCCAGTAGAGGAAGCCGCAGATCGCCGCCATGAGGGCCATGATCCCGGCGAAGCCCAGCTCGTGCTGCGCGAAGGGGAGGTTGTCCACGTTCATGCCGTAGATGCCGCCGACGGCGGTGGGGACCACGGCGATCGCGACCCATGCGGAGATGGCGCGCATGTCGTTGTTCTGGCGCACCGACACCTGCGTGAGGTTGGCTTCGAGGACGCTGTTGAGCAGCTCCCGCTGGCTCGATACCTGCTCCACCACCCGCGTGAGCTCATCCTGCACGTCTCGGAAGTAGTCGTGCAGCACGCTCGGGACGCCGAGCACCGAGTTGCTGGTGATGCGCATCAGCACCTCGAGCAGCGGCGCGGAGGCTCGGTGGAACGCGAGCACCTCGCGCTTGAGGAAGTAGATGCGCTCGGTGGGTCGGTGGCGGGAGTCGGAGAACACCTCGGACTCGACCTCGGCGATGTCGTTGTCGAGGCCGAGGACGACCGGCAGGTAGTCCTCGACCACTCGATCCGCGATCGCGTGGAGGACCGCCACCGGACCCAGCGCGAGCCGGCTCGGGTCTGCCTCGAGATCTGCGCGCACGGTGGTGAGCGATGCAGGGTGCCCGCGTCGGACCGCGACGAGGAACCCCGTGCCGAGGAAGATGTCGATCTCGCCGACATCGACGCGCTCGTGCTCGTCGTCGTAGCGCGCGGTGCGCAGCACCACGAACAGCGAGTCGCCGTACGCCTCGAGCTTCGGACGCTGGTGGCCGGTTGCGGCGTCCTCGACGGCGAGCTCGTGGAGGCCGAACTCGGCGCGCACTCGCTCGAACTCCTCGGTGGTGGGCTCGTGCAGGCCGATCCAGGCGAACGTGCCCGGGGTGCCGCACTCCTCCCACAGGACCTCGATGTCGGTCAGATCCGCGCGACGGACCCCGTCCTGGTACACGGCGGCATCGACGATCACCGCCCGAGTCTCGCAGCACCAGCGCCTCGCGGCGAGGACGTCAGGCGCGGCGCTCGCTCAGGCGTCGACGGCTCGCTGGTCGGTGAGGTCGGTGAAGGTGCCGTCGTCGTTCCGGCGCACCGATCCGAGCGACCAGAACTCGTCCATGAGATCATCCGCGCCGGGACGGCCCTCCACGGCGTGGTCGATCTCGGCGGTGATCATCCGCAGGAAGTCCTGGCGACCGGCGCCGACGGACTGCGCCAGCATCTCGTCCCACACCCGACCGACCATCTCCGTGCCGGGGTACCGGCCGCCGTCGGTGCCGATCCACGTGCGGTCGCGGAGCTCGGAGAGCACCGTGCCCAGGTAGGCGACGTGCGGCGTCTCATCAGCACGGATGTAGCTGACGATGCGGGCGCCGTCGCCTTCGCCGGCGACGAGGTCGGTGTCGCTGAGGACGGCCTCCGCCCAGCGGAACCCGTGGAACGCGGACAGCTCGATGAACAGGAGGCGGATCATCCGAGCCAGGAGGGACTCCATCTCGAAGGGGATCTCCGATGGCAGCAGGCGCAGCGCCTCGGCAGCCTGGCGAAGCTTGGCCATCTCGGCCGGGTCGCCGAGCGGGATGCCCATGCGCTGCAGCATGAGCTGCGTCTGATCCTCGGTCACCGGGTGCTCGAACGCGACGTCGCGAGCGATGAACCACATGTCCTTGTGTCCGGCTTCGGTCTCGAACCCGGCCTCGTCGCGAGCGTGGGCCTCGAAGAGCCCTCGGTCGAGGTGGGCGAGCGCGGTGCCGCGGATGTCCTCCTCGAGGAGGGCCTGGAGGTCGGGGAGGAACGAGTAGCGCAGCATGGCGCCGAAGCCCTCGACGGTGCCGATGCGGGTGAGCGCGGCGATGGTGGGCTCGCGCACGCCGTTGCGCAGCAGCAGCTTCGTCTGGTCGACGGTGGGGAAGTTCTCCGGCCAGGTGTCGATCGGGATCCCGATCTTCGGTGTGGCGAACTGCTCGGCGCGCTGCTCGTCCCACGCCTCGGTTGCCGCCACGCGGTGGGCGGTGCGCGGTGAGACGTAGGCGCCGTCCTCGTCGAAGCCGCCGTGGCAGCGGACGCCGCCGATCACCAGCGGCTCCTCGTAGTCGTGCGAGGCGAGCAGCTCGTCCTCGGTGAACTCGACCTGCTTCGTGGTCATGGCGCCCCCTCAGGCTGCGGGATCGGCTGGCCGACCCCTGGTGCTCGCCGAACTGTATACTCGTGAGTATACACCTGGCAACGGCAGGTGACCGATGGCACGCTTGCGAAGGTGCCATCGGTGGCACGGATCGGTGAAGGTGGCCACATGGCCGGTGGGACGCGACAGCTGCTGGCGAAGCACGAGCGCCGCGAGGCGATCCTGCACGCCGCCGCCCGAGCGTTCGCCGCCGGGGGCTACGCGGCGACATCCATGGACGACGTCGCAGCCGAATCCGGCGTCACCAAGCTCATCGTGTACCGCCACTTCGACTCCAAGGAGGCGCTGTACCGAGCGGTGCTCGAGCGCGTCAGCACGGCGATGCGCGAAGAGGCCGTGCGCGACCTCCAGGGCTCGCACCTGCGCACCGCAACGGTGCGCGGCCTGCTTCGCGTGGCGCGCGACGACCCCGACGGGTACCGCCTGCTCGTGTTCCACGCGCCGCGGGAGGCCGCGTTCGAGCCCCAGGCGCGTGGCTACTGGGAGGACGCGGTGTCGGGCATCGATGAGCGCCTCGGCGACGGCGTGCGTGACCCTGCGCTTCGCTCGTGGGTGGCGCGATCGGTCATGTCGTACCTCCTGCACGAGGTCCTCCTGTGGCTCGAGGTCGGAGATCCGACGCACGACGAGAGCTTCGTGGCGGCGGCCTCCGACGGGTTGGCCGCGCTCGTCGGCGCATGGGCCTCGCCGGGCAGCACCTGAAGCACACGTCGTCGTCGGCGCGTCGACGGGTCGCACAGCGCTCGCGCGAAGCCCGCCGCACGCCCTACGCTCCGGCATGGCCAAGATCGACACTCCCGCGTCCTTCCGCCTCGACGGCCGCGTCGCCATCGTCACCGGCGCATCCGCCGGTCTCGGCGAGCGCTTCGCCCGCGTGCTCGCAGCCGCCGGCGCCACCGTCTACGCCGCGGCGCGACGCCTGGATCGCCTCGAGCACCTCGCCGGCGAGGTGCCCGGCATCATCGCAGCGCAGTGCGATGTCACCGACGACGACGAGTGCGCCGCACTGGTGACGCGGTGCCTGGATGAGCACCGGCGCATCGATGTGCTGGTCAACAACGCCGGCGGAACCGACGGACCGGTCGCCGCGGAGCTCGAGGACCCCGGCGCGGTGCGGTCGGTCACAGCGGTGAACCTCGTCGCCCCGTTCGTGCTGTGCCGACTCGTGGCGCCGCACATGCTCGAGCGAGGGCGCGGCAGCATCGTCAACGTCAGCTCTGTGCACGGCGAGGTGGCCTCGTCGCCCAACAACCAGGCCGGCTACGTCGCGAGCAAGCACGGGCTGATCGGTCTCACACGCGAGCTGGCCTGCCAGTGGGCGGGACACGGCGTGCGCGTGAACGCGCTGTCGCCGGGCTACTTCGAGAGCGAGCTCACCGCCGACATGTTCGAGAGCGAGAGCGGCACCAAGTGGATGCAGCGCAACACGCCGATGCGCCGCGCCGGTCGCGAGGGAGAGCTGGACGGCGCCCTGCTGCTGCTCGCGTCGGACGCCGGCACGTTCATCACGGGCCAGGTGCTCTGCGTGGACGGCGGGTGGACGGCGCGCTGAAGGCGCTGCGCTGAGCCGACCGCGCACACCGTGCGCGGACGTCGAGCAGGCAGATCGCCCGGCGGCCAGGTACCGCTAGCGTCAGCGGAGATGGACGATCCTGCAGAGGTGCTCGAGCTCGTGCGCGGCACGCGCTTCGGGCCGGTGCGCTTCGACGTCGACGGTCGCACGGCGGTCCTCGGCGATCACGTGGTCGAGCTCTCGATCGACGGACCGACGGTCCTCGCCACCTGGGAGTCGGCGCCGGTGGCAGCAGCCGATGCGCGAGCGGCGCTCGAGCGGGCGGCAGCAGCAGCCGGGCTCGTCTCGGTCACCACGTCGTCCGGTGCTCTGCTGGTGCGCAGCTGGGCCGATGCATGCACCGCCGGTGCGGTGGCGGTGGCGGTGCGCGCTGCGCTCGTTGTCGGCGGAGCGCTGGACCTCGCCGAGCCTGACCCCCGTCGCTCCGACGAGCGGGTCGCCACGTCGGCAGCGACCGCAGCGCCGGCAGCTGGTGACGCGCTGCCCCAGGCCATCGACGATGCGCTCGGGATGCTCGCGGGCGCCTGCTCGCCTGCGCTCGCCGACGCGCTGCGGTCCCTGCTCCTCGGTGAACGGGAGCAGGTGACCCTGGCGCGCACGCAGCTCGACGAGCTCACCGGCGCCGTCCTCGGCTCAGTCACGGTCTTCAGCGTCGGCACCGGCAGCGGTGGTGGGGCGACCGTCCA
The DNA here is from genome assembly GCA_038206295.1 of Acidimicrobiales bacterium. Classification (GTDB taxonomy): domain Bacteria; phylum Actinomycetota; class Acidimicrobiia; order Acidimicrobiales; family JBBRAZ01; genus JBBRAZ01. The sequence continues at coordinate 63,609 of JBBRAZ010000015.1, read as the reverse complement.
CGCCGCGCTGTCGCCGGGTCGCGCGGTCGACGTCGAGGTGCAGGTCGATGGCAGCGGGACCCGGGTCGAGCCCGCCAGCGAGGGCGAGGAGGTCGCGGCGGGCTTGGCGCTGGTCGACGAGGTGCTGGCCGCTCGGGGACGTCGCCTGGCGCGCATCGCTGCGGCCGGCGACGCGCTGGTGGTCGCCACCGAGCTGCTCGATGACCGCAGCGGAGCCGCCGGGTAGCCGGCGCCGGGGCGGAGGTCCAGGCGGTCATGGGCTACACGACCGATGACATCGTGGCCAGCGAGCTGGCCTGGGAGCTCTTCACCCAGCACGCCCTGGAGCGCTGAGGTCGTCGCCGCGCACGGCGACAGACCGCGCGCCGGGCGGATCAGCCGGCGGCGGGGCTGCCGGGGAACGGTGCAGGATCGCCTGCTGCGGGGATGAGCGGCTTGCTCCAGCTCATCTGCGCCGCGATGCCGGCAGCGACGGCGTCCCACTCGGCGGGGTCCCACCCCTGCGCCGACGCGAACACCGAGTGGCTCTGGTCGATGTGGACGAGCGCGGGCAGCGTCTCGAGCCCCATCGCAGCGACCGCTGTGCGCTCAGGGTCGGCGAACGTGATCAGGTCGCGCGCCCACGGCCCGCAGAACTGGCGGGCGTTGGCCTCGGTCCCGGTCACCAGCAGGCCGGCGCGGCAGTCCGCCTCGGCGAAGTGCTTCACGATCCGCGCGCCGGTGTCGAGCAGCCACGAGCTCTCGTGGGTGAACGGGTCGACGACCAGCAGCACGACCTGGAAGGTGGTGGTCCACTCCTCGATCGAGCGGCTGTCGCCCTGGATGGAGGTGAGCACGGTGTCAGCTGGAACCTGGTGTGGCACGGCCAGAAGGTAGCGCGCCACTAGATTCGTGCTCACATCTGCCCCGGTTCCACCGCCACAGCGTGCGGGAGCCACGGGCCTCGATCCCGTGAACGGAAGGATGCGACCATGATCGTTGGACTGGAGATCGGCTTCGCCCCCGAGGGCATGCCGTACGACATCGTGCTCTTCCTCCACATCCTCACCGCGATCATCGGCTTCGGCTCGACGTTCGTGTGGCCGGTCCTCTCGGTCGAGGCGCGCAAGCTGCCACCGGAGCAGGCGCTGGTGGTCAACCGCATCGCGATGGGGGCGAGCAAGAAGCTCACGACGCCATTCACGATCGCCACGGGGATCCTCGGCGCGGCGCTGATCGGGATGAGCGACGGGTTCTACGAGTTCTCCCAGTCGTGGGTCTCGCTCGCCTTCCTCCTCTGGCTCGCCGGCGCCGGCCTCGCGCTCGGGCTGCACGGGCCGAACCTCGGCGCCATGCTCGCCCTGCAGGAGGAGATGGTGGCCGCCGGGCCGCCGCAGGGCGGTCCACCGCCGCAGGTGGCCGAGCTCCAGGAGCGGGGGAAGAAGGCGCAGATGTACGGCGGCATCCTCCACCTCCTGTTCGCCGTGCTGCTGATCGTCATGGTGTTCATGCCCGAAGCCGCCAGCTGACCGACGGCCGCCGCACCAACCGGACCCGTCGCTAGGGTCACGTCGGTGCACCCCATCGAACGTCTGCGCTCCATCGCTCGTGCGCGCGGCGTCGATCAGGTCGTGCTGGTGCGCGAGGCTGCCGGGGCTCTGGCGCAGCTCGACGGCGAGCCCGGCGAGCTCGTCACCGCCTGTCGACGCATCGTCGCCCTCCAGCCCGCAGCGGGGTCGCTCTGGTGGCTCGCGGCACGGGTGCTGTCGTCCTCGGCGCCCGATCGCGAGATCTGGCGGGCGGCCGACGCGATCGTGGCCGACCGCACCGATCGGGAGCTGGCCCACGCGCTGCCCGACGACGCGGTGGTGGCCAGCGTGGACCTCGCCGAGCCGCTGCGCCGTGCCCTGCTGCGCCGCGGCGACCTCCACGTGCTGCACGTCGATGCTGACGGCGATGTCGGGATGCGGGGGCTGCTGCGTGACGGGCTCGCGGCGGGCGACGACCACGGCGAGGTCACGACGGTGAGCGCCGCGGGACTCGGCTCGGCGGTGGCGAGCGCTGACCTGCTCGTGGTCGACGTGCTCGCGGCGGGGTCTCGGCACGTGCTGGCGCCGCTCGGTTCGCTCGCAGCAGCTGCAGTGGCTCGCCACGGCGCCGTGCCGGTGTGGGCGGTGGCCCCGCTCGGTCGGGTCCTGCCCGATGCCCTGTTCGACGCGCTGCGCGACCGCCTCGGCGCCGAGGAGCCGTGGCGACGTGGCAACGAGCTGCTCGGCGTGGACCTGCTCGACCGGGTCGTGCGGCCCGCTGGGTTGCGGACGCCCGACTCGCTGGCGCAGCCAGACTGCGGACCTGCACCCGAGCTCCTCGTGCCCGGCGACACCGCGTGAGGACGACCCCTGCTGGCGGGGTGCGTCGGTAGGGTGGCGGCCGGCCCGAGCTGACCGGGCTCCGAGCCGAGGGGGACGCCGTGCCGAGCCGTCGAGAGATCATCCGCATGACCGATGAGGAGGTCCACGAGTACCTCCAGGGCCGTCACACCGTGAACATGGCCACCATGGGCCCCGACGGCCGCATCCACCTGGTGGCCATGTGGTACGCGTTCCTCGACGGGGAGATCGCGATCGCCACGTTCGCCAAGAGCCAGAAGGTGGCGAACCTGCGGCGCGACCCGCGCATCACGCTGCTGGTGGAGACCGGCGATGAGTACGACCAGCTCCGTGGCGTGGAGATCGTCGGCACGGCCACCGTCCACGACGACGAGGGCACCGTCCTCGATGTGGCGACGGGACTCGTGCAGCGCTACTACCCCGTGGGCAGCGAGGAGGAGGCGCGCCAGCTGGCTGCGATCATGGCCGCCAAGCGCGCGGTGATCACCGTCACGCCCGAGAAGGTCGTCTCCTGGGACCACACCAAGCTCGCCGGCGTCTACTGACGTTCTCGTGCCGCTGGCGTGTCGCCATGCGCGATTCCTCCCACCAGAGCGCGAGGGATCGGGTTGGGTAGGGTGCGCGGCATGGGTGAGCTGATCTCGTTCCCGGCCGACGGCAGCAGCTGCCCCGGCTACCTGGCCGTCTCCCACACCGGCTCCGGGCCCGGGGTCCTGGTGATCCAGGAGTGGTGGGGGCTCGTGCCTCACATCACCGACGTGTGCGATCGGTTCGCCGCAGAGGGCTTCACGGCGCTGGCGCCAGACCTCTACCGCGGCGTCACCACCGCCGAGCCCGATGAGGCCGGCAAGCTGATGATGGCGCTCAATATCGAGCAGGCCACCCGCGACATGGGCGGCGCGGCGGACCACCTCCTGGGGCTCGACTCGGTTGTGGGCGATCAGCTCGGCGTCATCGGCTTCTGCATGGGTGGCGGCCTGGCTCTTGCGCTGGCGACGCAGCGGCCCGATGCGATCGGAGCATGCGCCCCGTTCTACGGCTTGACCCCGTGGCCGACGCTGGCACCCGACTACAGCAAGATCGACTGCCCGGTTCGGGGTCAGTTCGCCGAGCTGGACGGCTTCTTCGGCCCCGACATGGCGCGTGCGCTCGAGCAGCAGCTGCGCGACCTCGGCAAGGACGCGCAGATCACCATCCACGATGGGTGCGAGCACGCGTTCTTCAACGACACCCGCCCGGAGGTGTACGCCCCAAAGCACGCGGCGGAGGCGTGGGACGCGACGGTCGGCCTCTTCCGCGGCGTCCTCTGAGCGCCGCCGTCCTCACCTGCCTCGAACACCGCTCGCCGCCGGCGGCTCCGTAGGCTGCCGCTGTGACGCAGACGGGAGCGGTCGAGCAGTACCTGGAGCTCGGCCTTCGGCTGGGTCGCCACGTCGAGGGCCTCGTGGACGCCTACTACGGACCGCAGCAGCTCGTGTCCCGCGTCGGCGCCGAGCCGATGAACGAGCCCGAGGTCCTGCGCCGCGCCGCCGACGCGCTGCTCGCACGCCTCGATGCCGCCGACGACGACCTCGACTCGCAGCGGCGTCGCTGGCTGCGCGCACAGGTGCTCGGGCTGCGCACCGTGGCCGATGTCCTCGCCGGCACACCGATCGGGTACGTCGAGGAGGTCGAGGCCTGCTACGGCGTGCGCCCGAGGTGGGTCGACGAGGAGGTGCTCGCCGCCGCGCACCAGCGCCTCGACAGCGCGCTGCCCGGCACCGGCGCCCTGGGCGAGCGGTACGTGCGCTGGCGCGAGGCGCACGCGGTGCCCGTCGATCGCCTCAGCGGCGTGATCGCCTCGATCGCAGCCGACCTGCGTGAGCGCACGCAGCGCACCTTCGGGTTGCCCGACGGCGAGCACGTCGAGTTCGAGCTCGTCACCGACCAGCCGTGGTCGGGCTTCAACCACTACCTCGGCGAGCTCCGCAGCCGCGTGTCGATCAACACCGACCTCCCGGTGCTCAGCCTCTCGCTACCGCACCTGGTCGCGCACGAGGCGTACCCCGGTCACCACACCGAGCACACCCGCAAGGAGATCGGTCTCGTGCGCCGGCGCCAGCAGCTCGAGGAGTCGATCTTCCTGGTCGGCACGCCTCAGTGCCTCGTCGCCGAGGGCCTGGCTGACCTCGGCCTCACCGTGGTGGTGGGGGAGCGCCCCGAGCACGCGATGGCGCAGCACCTGCACGACGCCGGCCTCACCTACGACGCCGACGTCGTGGCCGAGGTGGCGGTAGCAGGCGAGGCGCTGAGCGCCGTGCGGGGCAACGCAGCGCTCCTCCTGCACGACCGCGGGGCGAGCGAGGAGGAGACGGTCGTCTACCTCGAGCGGTGGGGGCTGCTGAGCGAGCCCCGCGCCCGCCAGGCGGTGCGGTTCCTCACCGACCCGACGTGGCGTGCCTACATCTCCTGCTACGTGGAAGGCCACCCGCTCTGCCGGCGGTTCGTCGACGGCGACCCGAGACGCTTCGAGCGGCTCCTGTCCGAGCAGCTGCTGCCCGCAGACCTCGCGGCCTGACCTGCAGGGCGTAGGCTCCGGGGCCATGGCCGACGAGCAGGCGGGTCGACGCGCTGGGATCGTCACCCTGCTGTTCACCGATCTCGTGTCCTCGACCGAGCTGCTGGACCGCTTGGGCGACGAGGACTTCGAGCGTCTGCGACGCATCCACTTCCAGCTCCTCCGCGAGGCGGTGGCTGCCTCGGGTGGCGAAGAGGTGAAGAACCTCGGCGACGGCCTCATGGTGGTGTTCCCGAGCGCACTGGACGCGATCGGGTGCGCGGTCGCCATGCAGCAGGCAGTCGCGCTGCACAACGCCGAGCCCGACGTCGCTCCGATCGCGGTGCGCGTCGGGTTGCACGCGGGGGAGCCGATCCTCGAGGAGGATGACTACTTCGGCACACCGGTCGTGGTGGCCAAGCGACTCTGCGACCGCGCCGGCGGCGGGCAGATCCTCGTGTCGGACCTGGTCGCCGCGCTCGTCGGCGGCAGGCGGCAGTTCTCCTTCCGCACGGTCGGTGCCGTCGAGCTCAAGGGGATCGGCGAGCCGATGGCCACGCGCGAGGTGGTGTGGCGCGACGACGACCTCGCCGCGTTCGTGCTCACCGCGGCGGCTGGCGACGCGCCGCTGCTGCCATCGTCGCCGACCGCCTCGGCGGCAGGGTCGGCCACGCCCCCGACCTCGGAGCAGCCTGCGTCGAGACGTCAGTTGCTGCTCGCAGGCGTCGGCGTCGTGATCGCCGTGCTGGCCGTCGCCGGAGCGGTCGCGCTCGGTGGGGGCGACGGCGCAGCACCGCCCTCGACCACATCGGACGACCCCGCAGCCGTCGCATCGGTGACCGATGCGACGTCGTCGCTGGGTGTGCTGCCCGCCTCAGCGCTCCCCACCGGTGCACCGAGGTCGTTCGACGAGGGCCGAGAGGCTGCCGGCGGCTTCTTCCTCGTCGAGGAGCTCGACGTGCGGCGCCAACCCGAGGCGCTTCCGATCGAGCTGCGCGAGGGCGAGATCATCACCATCCGCGCCAGCGCGCAGCAGGGCGCGATCCAGCCCTTCATCGAGCTCCTCGGCCCCGATGGTGCGGTGGTCGCGTTCGATGTCAACGCCGGTGGCCGTGGGCTGCCGGCGATCGAGCGGTACCTCGTTCCCGCTGGCGGCTCCTACCGGGTGCGGGTGTCGCCGCTGGGGGCAGGGGGCCGCGGGTCGGTGCAGGTCATCGCGTTCTCCGAGGACGAACCGCCGACCGCCGATCAGCCGGACGCGTTCACCGCGGTCGTGGCGTTGGGTGAGGATCGCCCCGAGGCGGCGTGGATGTGGGACACCGGCGAGGAGGGCACGGTCAAGGTCCGCCTCCAGCCGCACCCCGATGACCCCATGATCCCCCACATGCAGCTCGTCGACGGCGAGGGCGTGACCGTCGAGCTCGACGCCGGCCAGATGCTCGGCGACGACCTCATCGAGCTCCCCCACGGTGGCGAGTGGACGATCGAGCTCGCTCCTGCAGCAGAGAACGGCTCGGGAACCGTGGCGATGCAGGTGTGGATCGCCGGCGCCGAGCGACCGGAGCCCGAGAAGCTGCGCTGACCCCGCCTGGCGCCAGGGCGCGCGTCAGCAGGTCAGGCCTTGGCCTGATCCACCATGCGTCGGGCGATGACCTTGAGGCACAACGTCTCGTCTGCACCCTCGAAGATCGACAGGACCCGGGCATCGACGAAGAGGCGGCTGACGGGGTACTCCTCGGCGTAGCCGAAGCCGCCGTGGATCTGCATCGCCTCGCGGGTGACCCACTCGGCGGCCTTGCACACGTACGCCTTGATCATCGAGGCCTCCATCTGGCCCTCGCCCTTGGCCATCATGCGCGCAACCGCGTACATGAACTGCCGCGACGACTGGATGATCACCGCCATCCGGCCGAGCTTCGCCTGGGTCAGCTGGTAGCGGGCGATGGGCTGGCCGAACACCGAGCGGTCCTCGGCGTACTGGCGGGCCTCCTCGTAGGCCGCCTGCATCACGCCCACGGCGCGCGCCGCGGTCTGCAGCCGGCCGTTCTCGAAGCCGGCCATCTGGTAGTAGAAGCCGCGGCCGAGGCCGCCTTCGAGTCCGATCTGGTTCTCGGCGGGCACGAACCACGCGTCGAAGGCGATCTCGTAGCTGTGCATGCCGCGGTAGCCGATGGTGTCGATCGGCCGCCCCTCCATCTTCCCGCCGCCGGGGGCGCCATCCTCCGCCGGTTGCGTGAACTCGAAGCCGTGGGCGTCGCCGCGGGGCTTGGGCACGATGAACATCGACAGGCCGCGGTGCGTGAGCGAGCGGTCGGGGTCGGTGCGCGCCAGCAGCATGAGGACGTCAGCCCGGGCGCCGAAGGTGCACCACGTCTTGACGCCGTTGATGAGCCAGCCCCCGTCGGTCGGCGTGGCCGTCACCTTGATGCCGGCGACATCGGAGCCGAAGTCCGGCTCGGTCACCGCCACCGCGTTCATGATCTCGGCGCTGGCGAGCCGCGGCAGCCAGGCCTGCTTCTGCTCCTCGGTGCCGCCGGCTTCGAGTGCCCGGGCGAGGATCTCGGGTCGCGTGATCAGCGAGCCGCCGACGCCGAGGCTGCCGCGCGACAGCTCTTCGGTGGCGACGCACATCGCCAGGTAGTCGTTCTCGCCGCCGCCGGCGAAGCCCCCGTACTCCTCGGCGATCGAGAGCCCGAAGGCGCCGAGCTCGGCGAGGCCGCTGATGATGTCCTCGGGGATGTCGTCGTTGTGGCGGTGGATGTGCTCGGCGACCGGCTTGATCTTGTCGTCGGCGAAGCGCCGGAAGGTGTCCTGCACCATCTCGAAGTCATCGCTGAGGTGCCGTGGCCCCTCGCCGGCGAGCGTGGCGAGGAACGCCGGATCTCGGTGCGCGGCGAGGAACGCTCGGGTTGCGTCGAGGGCACCTGGCTCGACGCCCCACAGCTCCTCTCGGCCGAAGATCTTGCTGGCGACGTCGTGGACCGCGTCGGCGATGAACGCCGTGGCGATGGCTGCCTCCACGTCCCCCTTCGCTCCGTAGTCGAGCAGGCTGCGGCCGGTCTCGACGGCGGCGGCGGCGTGCGCCAGGTCGTACGCGAGCACCTGGTCGTCGTCGACGGCGCCGTGGGCGGCGAGGTGCTGGGTGGCCGCAGCCACCACGGCTCGGGCGAGGTCGATGGCGTCGGAGGCGGCGGTGAGGTCCGGGGTCGTCATGGCGTGCAGGCTACCGATGGTCCCGTGCTCCACTCATATCGCCAGCGGGGTCAGGCCGCCTGCGATGTCCGGCGCAGGTCGATGCCGACCAGCTCGAGCGTGCGCTCGATCGTGACGGCGTAGCGGTCGTCGAGATCGGCGCGCACCGCAGCGTGCTCATCGGCACCGGGGTCGCGCGTCGCGTTGCGGCGGTAGATGACGACGCTGTCCACCGGCCTGAGACCCAGAACCGCTCGCACCTGGTTCAGCGCGCTGTTCGGATCGGTGAAGAGGTCCTCGCTGCGCAGCGCCGCCAGGCGTGAGGACCCGAGGGCATCCAGCCACCCGGGGAGCTGCTCCTCGTATCGACTCCGAGCCAGGTAGGTGCGCGGCCGCGAGCTTCTACCGCTGCCGAGCGGCTCACCGGCCTCCTCTGCCGCGAGTGCGTCGCCGAGGTCGAGGTGCTCCCGGCCGATCCTGGTGAGGAACCGCCAGTGGGAGATGGTGCGATCGGTCGGGTGGCGCAGCAGCACCACGGCCGTGGCAGCGGGCAGATCGCGCGCCAGGGACTCTGCAGCACCAGGCACGAGGAGGTAGGACGGAGTGGCCTCGACGACGCGCGGCTGCACCCCGTGGCGCAGCGTACGCAGCGCGAGCTCGGCGCGCGTCGGGAACCACGCCCGGTAGTCGTCGAGATCGGAGATCGGCTCACGGTCGAAGTGGTGCACCTCCTTTCGTGCGCCGCCGAGGATGTGGGGTGACCCCACCAGCAGGTCGTGCAGCATCGTCGTACCGCAGCGCATCGCGCCGATGATGACGAGGTCCGGCAGCACCCGCAGCGCCGCGGTCCGTCGTCGCAGGCCCATCACCCATGGCGGCGGGTCGTCCTCGAAGCGAGCGCGGCTCGGTGCCATCTGACGAGTCTGCCATCGGGGTGCCACCGACCTAGTCTCAGGGCGTCCAGACCTCCCGCGAGGTGCGCCCGTGATCGACCTCGACCGCCACGCCGCCGCCGTGTCGCGTCGTCGCCGCTGCCTTCGTCGCTGGTTCGAACGCAGCGGTCGCGACCTGCCGTGGCGTTCGACGCGTGATCCGTGGGCCGTGCTGGTCGCCGAGCTGATGCTCCAGCAGACGCAGGTCGAGCGCGTGCGTCAGCGGTGGCCCGAGCTCCTCGATGCGTTCCCGACGCCATCAGCGATGGCGCACGGTGACGCCGCAGCGGTGGTGCGGGCCTGGTCCGGGCTCGGGTACAACCGCAGAGCGGTGGCACTGCACCGCTGCGCGACGGCGCTGGTGGCCGAGCACGGAGGTGCCGTGCCCCAGGATCGCGCCGCGCTCGAGGCGCTCCCCGGCATCGGCCCGTACACGTCGCGCGCCGTGCTGGCGTTCGCCTTCGAGCACGACGTGGCGGTCCTCGACACCAACGTGGGACGCGTCCTCGCTCGGTGGCACGGTGCGGCGCTGCGGCCCGCGGATGCGCAGGCGCTGGCCGATCGCCACGTGCCCAGGGGCGGTGGCTGGTGGTGGAACCAGGCGATGCTCGACCTGGGTGCAGTCGTGTGCGTGCGCAGCGCGCCGCGGTGCGACCGGTGCCCTGTGCGAGGCACCTGCACGTGGGGAGCTGCCGGGATGCTCGGCGCCGACCCGGCCGACGGCTCGGCGGCGGTGTCGAGCCGACAGAGCACCTTCGCTGGTAGCGATCGCCAGGGCCGAGGCCGCCTCGTCGACGCGCTGCGCGTCGGCCCTGTCGCCGACGGCACCTCGCTGGCCGACGCGATGGGGTGGCCCGGCGACCTGGAGCGGGCTCGACGCGTGGCCGCGGGCGTCGTGGCCGACGGCCTCGCGCACCGGCTCGGCGCGACCTTCGTGCTCGGCGGGGCAGCGGCTGCTCAGGGCTCGTAGCCGAGCAGCTCGAGCGCCTCGGCGAAGGCCTCCGCGGCGACCGCTCGCTCCGGTGCGCTGAGATCGCTCTGCCAGCGCCCCATCGACGCGACGGCGCCGCCCGAGGTGCCGTGCGACTCCTCCGACCGCGCCAGGTGCGTGGTCGCGGCGTCGGTCTCCACCACGACGTCGAGCCACGACGCGAGCTCCCGCGCCGTGGCGAGCGGCTCTCGCACCGCGTCTTCGTAGCGGATCACGCGCAACGTCGTACTGTCGCTCCTCGGCGCCAGCCACCGGGCGTAGTCGAGCTGCTGCTGCGCGAATCGCCGGATGTAGGCGAGGTCGTCGCGCTCGCCGCGCTGCCGACCGTGGGTGGGGTGCCGCCGACGGAAGAACGCTCGGTGGGAGCAGAAGGCGTCGCGCGGATCGCGCACCCGGGCGATGACTCGGTGGTCGACGACGCCGTCGAGCGCGTCGACGAGCCACAGCGGTGGCTTCTCTGCGTACCACCGCGCCGTGGCACCCATCTCGGCGCGGTGACCCTCGGCGAGGGCAGCGGCGAGGGTGGTCCACCCGTCACCGAGGAATCGCCGATCCAGCGCCTGCTGCTGATGGTCTCCGTCGAGCAGGTGCGATCCGCGGATGCGGCGGGCATGCACGTCGTCGCCGCCGGTCGGTGCGGTGGTGTTGACGTGGCCGCGTCGCTCACGGTGCACGCGTGGCAGCACGTCGCGCTCGATGAGTCGACGGATGCGTGCGCGCACCTCGGTGCTCGGCGCCGGTTGCGGCGACGGTTCGCTCCACGTGGCGGCCAGGCGGGCGAGGTGCGTGAGGTGGAGCACCTCGTACGGCGGCTGCCGGTCGAAGGCCACCGCCGGCATGGCGGCCAGCATCGCCATGATCATCGTGGATCCGGTGCGGCCCGAGCCGCCCACGACCAGCACGGGCTGGATCCCTGGCGGCCTCGGGGCAGAGGACGCTGCGTCGGTCATGGATGATCAGCCCGCCAGGAAGGCCAGGACGAGAGCGGCTACCTCGTCGGGCCGCTCGTACTGGAGGAAGTGGCCCGCACCCTCCACGAGCGCCGCACTCGAGCCGGGTGCGGGGAACGCGACGGCGGCCGCCGAGAGATCCGGCGGCGCCATGCAGCCATCGAGCGAGCCGTGGAGGTAGAGGGTGGGCACCTCGGCCGGCCCGGCGAGCGATGCGGCCTGGTGCGATGCCAGGGCCGGATCCTGGTCGGCGCCGCCGAGCGTCTGGCGGTAGGTGCCCAACGCCGCGTGGAGGTTCGCTCCGCCGCGCAGCGCGTCCTTCACCGGTGCGGGGGCCGCGGTGAAGATGCCCGGGCCCCAGTCGCGCCACAGCTTGTCGATGAAGGCCAGGTCGTCCTGCGCCACGACCAGGTCCGCCAGCGGGTTGCAGAAGAAGAACTGGTACCAGTAGCGCGCCTTGAGCTGCTCGTAGTCCATCATCGCCGCGAACGCGAGCATCGCCGGCGGCACGCTCATGGCGACCGCCGCCCTCCAGCGGCTGGGCTCGGTGCCGGCCGCGGCGTAGGTCCCCATCGCCCCCCAGTCGTGGCCGATCACCACCGCGTCGCCGTCGCCGCCGAGCGCCTCGTGCAGCGCGTTGGCATCAGCGCCGAGCACGCCGGACTGGTAGCGGCCGTCGGCGGGCACGTCGGTCGGCGCGTAGCCGCGCATCCACGGGGCGACGGCGCGGTAGCCGGCTTCGGCCAGCGAGTGCTGCAGCGGCTCCCAGCCGTGCGGGGTGTCGGGGAAGCCGTGCAGCAGCAGGGCGAGCGGCCCGTCGCCGAGCGAGCGGGTGGCGAACGTGAGGCCGTTGGCCTCGATCCGGTCCTCGTACACCGTGGCGCTGGGGTCGTCCATGGGCGCGGACCCTACCGGAGCGCCGCGGCAGACCAGCCCGAGCATCGAGGTGGGTCATCGGTCACACGGCCCGCCCGGGGCCTCAGGTCAGCACTAACGTCTGCCGAACACCTGGATGAGGGTACAGGTGCACCGGGGGCAGCGACAGGGGGGCTCGATGGGGAGCCGGACGACGTGAACATCGGCTTCTACGGCGTGCGCGGCTCGACGCCGTGCCCTTGCGACGACAACGCGCGCTACGGCGGCAACACCGCGTGCGTCGCGATCGAGGCACCCGGGCACGCGCCGATCATCTTCGACCTCGGCACCGGCTTGCGCTTCTTCGGCGAGACCCAGCCGCAGGACGGCAGCTTCGTCGGCACCGCGCTCGTCACGCACCTGCACTGGGACCACGTGCAGGGGCTGCCGTTCTTCATGCCCATCAACCGGCCCGGGGCGCGGCTCGACGTCTACGGACCGGGCGAGGGGATGGAGCTCGGCGAGGCGTTCGATCGGTTCATGCGGCCGCCGTACTTCCCCGTCCAGTACACCGACCTCGTCGGCGACATCGAGTTCCACACCACCGGCGAGCAGGAGCTGCAGATCGGCGATGCCCGGGTGCTGGCCCGGGAGGTGCCCCACGTCGGCACCACGCTGGGGTACAGGGTCGAGATCGGGGGGCTGGTCGTCGCCTACATCCCCGACCACCAGATGCCCATGGACGGCTCCATGGAGGTGGCCGCCGGCGTGCTCGAGCTGGCCGATGGCGCCGATGTGCTCATCCACGACGCGCAGTACACCCCCGAGGAGTTCGCCGAGCGACCGCACTGGGGCCACTGCACCGTGGAGTACGCGGTGCACGTGGCGCGGACCGCGGGCGCCGAGCGCCTGGTCCTGTTCCACCACGACCCCAGCCACTGCGACCGAGTGCTCGACGATCTGCTCCGTGGGGCGCGCGAGGAGGCCGGCGACGACTTCGAGGTGCTCGCCGCAGCCGAGGGGATGACGCTGTCGTTCGACAGCGCCGCGAATCGCGTGCGCGCCCGAGCCCAGGCCTGAGCTGCCGAGCTGCACCCGTCGTGCACCGGCGCGCCCCTGCCCGCGGTTAGCGTTCGGCGCACCACCGGGAGCACGAGGGAGCAGGCGATGGCCGACGAGCTGGCGTTCGAGTCCAAGGAGTTCCGCCGGGTGCTGGGGCACTTCGCAGCGGGGATCGCCGCCGTCACCACCGTCGACGACGACGGCCCGACCGGCATGGTCGTCGTCTCGTTCACCTCGGTGTCGCTCGACCCGCCTCTCGTGAGCTTCTGCGCCGACAAGGGGTCGGGCACCTGGGCGCGCATCGCGAGCACCGGCAGCTTCTGCGTCAACGTGCTGCGCCACGACCAGCAGGCCGTCTGCGACCGCCTGGCCTCCAAGGGACCCGACAAGTTCGACGGCCTCACGTGGGAACCCGGACCGACGGGCTCCCCGGTGCTCCCCGGCGTGTTGGCGTGGATCGACTGCGACCTCGAGCAGGCCATCGAGGCTGGAGACCACTGGATCGTGCTCGGGCGCGTCATCGCGCTAGGCGCCGAAGGCGAGCACCTGCCGCTGGTGTTCTTCCGAGGCGGCTACGGCTCGTTCAGCGACTGAGGCGCAGGACGCCAACGCCGCCGCAGCTCCTGCAGCCACCCGCGCACCACGCGCAGCGCCAGCACCAGCACGAACACGGTGCCCAGCACCACCCACACGCGCGGGTTGAGCGCGAACACGGCCATCCGCGGGAGTGTACGTTCGCCCCATGGCGATCTACGCGCTCGGCGACCTCACCCCCAGCATCCACCCCGACGCCTTCGTGCATCCCGATGCGGTGGTCATCGGCGACGTCACCATCGGCGAGGAGTCCTCGGTGTGGCCCGGCGCCGTGCTGCGCGGCGACAACGGCGGCATCCACATCGGCGCCCGCACCTCGATCCAGGACGGCTCGGTGCTGCACACCACGCCGATGTGGGAGACGACCATCGGCGACGAGTGCGTGATCGGCCACATCGTCCACCTCGAGGGCTGCACCGTCGAGGACCACGTCCTCATCGGCAGCGGGTCGGTGGTGCTGCACCGGGCCGTGGTGCGCAGCCACAGCCTCGTCGGAGCGAACGCGGTGGTCACCGACGACACCGAGGTCCCGACTGGCGCCATGGCGCTCGGCGTGCCGGCACGCATCGTGGCTGATCGGGTCGCGCCCGGCTCGTTCCACGGGCACGTCGCGGTCTACGTGGCGCGAGCCCGCCAGTACCGCACGGAGCTCCGCCGCATCGACTAGCCCCGCAGCGTTCTCGGCGCGCTAGTGAGACTGGGAGTACCAGCAGCGCGCCGAGAATGTCGCTATCGCGTTCTCGGCATTGTCGTGAGACTGGGAGTCCACGGAGACCGCCGAGATTGCCGGGGGTCTGCTCCCATTAGGTGCCGGAGGCGAGCCAGCGCATCGACTCGGGTCCGGCGACGCGCAGGAGCCAGAACGCCGCGACGATGGTCGCGCCGCCCAGCGCGGCCGCGATGCCTGCGCCAGATGGCACGTCGGCGACGCGGAGGGGCGGCCTTCGGGCTGCGCGCCGCGTCGCTGCCACCACGACGCCCACCGCTGCCACCACGACCAGCGCCACCAGGAGCACGTTGTGGTCGACGGCGGTCGCCACGTCGCCGCGGAGCAGGGCGTGCAGCGCTCGGGTGGCGCCGCATCCTGGGCAGTCGATACCGGTGAGCGCTCGCCACGGGCAGGCGGGGAAGGGTGCGGTCGACGGATCGAGGAGACCGACCGCCAGGCACCCCGCCGCTCCAGCTGCGAGCAGCGCGCCGCGTCCGCTCACGATGCGACGAGCGTCGGCGTCGCTGCGCTCGATCGGTGGTGCAGCAGGTGCGTCGGGCGCGAGCACGGCCCCAACCTAGTGCCGTTCCCCCGATCATCGGCGATCACCCTCGGTCTGATCGCATGTGGACCTCAGACCCTTGCGCTCGGCGTGCCGTCGACCCATCCTGTCGCCATGGGATCGATCCGACCGCTCGTCGTTGCTGCCATGGATCGGCACGGGAGAGGTGTGCGCGGTGGCGTCGAGCCCGGCGGCGGTCGACGAGGAGCGAGGCCTGTACGCGGTGTGGGTGACCTCGATCGATGTGGAGGAGCGGTCGCTCGGCGTCGACGTGATCCAGTGGCTCGTGGGCGAGGAGGCGGATGACGCGTACCACGCCGACAGCCCCGGGGATCCGGGCGGGGTCCCGAACGACTACTACATCGTCAACGAGAGCACGCAGACGCGGGTGGTGGACGTGGCAGCCGACGTGCAGATGCGCGTGCTGTCGACCGGTGCCGTGCTGATCGACAGCACCTTCGCGGAGCTGCCGAGCGCGCTGAGCGCGCGGGCGCCGGTCGGTGGTGCCGGCCGCCTCTCGTACAGCCCCTTCTGGGTTGCCGTCAATGGGGGGCAGGTGACGGGGATCTGCGAGCAGTACACGCCGTAGCGCAGCGCGACCGACCCGCGGGCACGGCGCCCGACACCTTGGAGCGAATCGCCTCACGTGCTCCTACCCTCTGGGGATGGACATCGGACGCGTCGGCATCTGGACCTTCCAGCTCGACCTGCAGCCCGCCTCACGCTCGCAAGAGCTGGTGCGCGAGCTCGAAGAGCTCGGCTTCGGGGCGGTGTGGCTGCCAGAGGCCGTCGGTCGCGAGGCGTTCACCAACGCGTCGATCCTCCTCGCGGGCTCCGAGCGCATCGTGGTGGCCACCGGCATCGCCAGCATCTGGGCGCGCGACGCCATGGCAGCGGCCGCCGCGCACCGGACGCTCGAGGAGGCGTACCCGCAGCGGTTCCTGCTCGGCCTCGGTGTGAGCCACCAGCCGATGGTCGACCACGTCCGCGGCCACCGGTACGAGCGGCCGCTCTCGGCGATGCGTGCGTACCTCGATGCCATGGACGCCTCGATCTTCATGGCGGCTCGTCCCGAGCACGAGCCGACTCGCGTGCTCGCCGCGCTCGGTCCTCGCATGCTCGAGCTCGCGGCCACGAGGGCTGCTGGTGCGCACCCGTACTTCGTGCCCGTCGAGCACACCGCCTTCGCTCGCGAGGTGCTCGGCGCGGGGCCCCTGCTCGCTCCCGAGCAGGCCGTCGTGCTGGAGACCGACCCGGAGCGGGCCCGTGCCATCGCCCGCGGCCACATGGCCATCTACCTCGGGCTGCCGAACTACGACGGGAACCTCATGCGCCTCGGCTTCACCGA
Source organism: Acidimicrobiales bacterium (assembly GCA_038206295.1). Classification (GTDB taxonomy): domain Bacteria; phylum Actinomycetota; class Acidimicrobiia; order Acidimicrobiales; family JBBRAZ01; genus JBBRAZ01. The sequence continues at coordinate 47,509 of JBBRAZ010000015.1, read as the reverse complement.
GGACGACCTCGCCGGCGGCGGCAGCGACCGGCTCGTCGATGCGATCGTCGCCTGGGGATCGATCGATGACGTCGCGGCCCGCGTGCGGGCGCACCACGACGCGGGCGCCGACCACGTGTGCATCCAGGTGCTGCCCGAGTCGCCGACCGAGGTGCCGGTGGCGCAGTGGCGCGAGCTCGCCGCCGCACTGCTCTGAGCGGCGAGGGCGAACCCATACCGGCACCACAGGAGGCGCTGGGTAGGCTCGCCGCCGGCGCCGCCGACGGGCAGCTGCCAGCACCGGGGGAGCGAGCACCATCGACGCGCAGGGCGCCGGGCCCGACGAGGCCCCCTCGACGAGCGGTGACGGCTGGCGCCTGATCTTCGCCGCGCTGCGCGAGCAGCGGGTGGGGGTCACCATCGGGGTCGTCGTCGGCCTCCTGTGGACCGCAGGCAAGGTCGCGGTGCCGTGGCTGGTCGGCCAGTCCATCGATCACGGGATCGAGGCCGGCGACCAGGACGCATCGCTGCGCTGGGCGCTGGCCATCTTCGCCGCCGGGGTGCTCGCCGCGTCGTTCACCGGGTTCCGTCGGTGGTTCGCGTTCCGCGAGTCGCGCCGCGTGGAGATGGCGCTGCGCGATCGCCTGTTCGCCCACCTCCAGTCGCTGCACTTCGCGTACCACGACCAGGCGCAGTCCGGGCAGCTCATGAGTCGGGCCAACACCGACCTGCAGCAGGTGAACGGATTCGTCGTGCTCATCCCGCTGACGATCTCCAACGCCGTGACCGTGCTGGCGGTCACCGTCGTGCTCGTCTCGATCGATCCGCTCCTGACCCTCCTGGCGCTTGGTGGCCTCCCAGCGCTCAACGTGCTCGCCAAGCGCTTCTCGATGCGCCTGCATCCGTCGATGCTGGCCATCGCGCAGGAGTCCGCGGAGCTCGCCGCAGTTGTCGAGGAGTCCGTCGCCGGGGTGCGGGTCGTCAAGGGCTTCGGCGCACAGGACGTCCAGGCCGCCCGACTGCGCGCCGAGGCCGACGACGTCTACGACGCGTCGATGGCCGCTGCGCAGATCCGCGCGCGGTACCTGCCGGTGCTGGACCTCCTCCCCAACATCGGCCTGCTGCTCGTGCTGCTCTACGGCGGCGAAGCGGTCATCGATGGGCGGATCACCCTGGGCGCGCTCATCACGTTCAACGTCTACGTCGCGCTGCTCATCTGGCCGCTGCGGATGCTGGGCCTGATCATCGCCCAGGCGCAGCGCGCGTCTGCCGCCGCGCAGCGGGTGCACGAGGTGCTCGTGACCGCGCCGGCCATCGTCGATGCGCCACGTGCGCAGCGGCTGCCGACCGCACCGGTGCCGGGGGCGAGCGCGCTGGGCGACGTGCGCTTCGACGGGGTCACCTTCGCCTACCGCCACACCGGGGAGTCCCGCGTCCTCGACGGGCTGGACCTGCACGTCGCAGCTGGCGAGTCGGTCGCGCTCGTCGGCGCCACGGGATCGGGCAAGTCGACCGTCGCCCGCCTGCTGCCGCGCTTCTACGACGTGGACGGAGGGGTCGTGCGCCTCGACGGCGTCGACGTGCGCCAGCTGCGCCTGCACGACCTGCGCAGCGCGGTCGGCCTCGTGTTCGAGGACACGTTCCTCTTCAGCGACACCATCGGCGCCAACATCGCCTTCGCCGATCCCGAGGCACCGCACGATGCCATCGAGCGCGCCGCCCGCCTGGCCGGCGCGCACGACTTCATCGCGGAGCTTCCCGACGGCTACGCGACCGAGATCGGCGAGCGTGGGTTCAGCCTCTCGGGCGGGCAGCGCCAGCGCATCGCCATCGCCCGCGCCATCCTCGCGGACCCTCGCGTCCTGATCCTCGACGACGCCACGTCGTCGGTGGACCCCACCAAGGAGCACGAGATCCGTGACGCGCTCCGCACCGTCATGGATGGGCGCACGACGATCGTGATCGCGCACCGACCGGCGACGATCGCCCTCGCCGACCGCGTGCTGCTGCTCGGCTCCGGGCGCGTGGTCGCCGAGGGCACGCACGAGGAGCTGCTCGCCACCAGCGCGGCCTATCGCTCGGTGCTCGCCTCAGCGATCGAGGGCGATGGCATCGTCGCCGCCAACGGGAAGGCAGCACCCGATGTGGGGTGACGTCGGCGTCGATCCCGAGGACCAGCTCGACCGCGATGCGGCGAAGCAGGTGCTGCGCCGCGCCTTGCGGCTGCTCGGACCGCAGCGCCGTGGCGTCGCGCTCGCCGGGGTGCTGCTCGTCGTCTACACGGGCACGATCCTGGCGGGGCCCCTGCTGCTGCGGTACGCGATCGATCACGGCATCCTCCCGGGCGACCGCGGCGCGCTGCGGCTGGCCGTCGGCCTCTACGTGGTGTCGAGCGTGATCGCCTACGGCGCGCAGCGGTGGCAGGTCCTCGTGGTCTCGCGGGTGGGCGAGACCTTCCTGCGCGACCTGCGCGTGCGCGTCTTCGACCACCTCCAGCGGATGTCGATGCCCTTCTACGACCGCGAGAAGGCCGGCGTGCTGGTGTCGAGGATGACCTCCGATGTCGACTCGCTGGCCGAGCTCATCCAGATGGGGCTGCTGATGACGGCGGTCAACGTGCTGCTGCTGATCGCGTCGGTCGTGCTGCTGGGTCTGGTCTCGTGGCAGCTGCTGCTGATCGTGGCGCTCGCCATCCCCCCGGTGGTCGTGGCGAGCGTGAAGTTCCAGCGCGACTCGAACGCCGCCTACCTCGAGGTGCGAGACCACATCGGCGGCACGCTGTCCCGCTTGCAGGAGGGGATCGCTGGCGTGCGGGTCGTGCAGGCGTTCGCCGGCGAGCACCGCCGCATCGCGGACTTCAGCGAGTCGAACCACGGCTTGTACGACGCGCACATGCGCAGCGTGTTCGTGCAGGCGTGGTACCTCCCGGTCATCGAGCTGGCTGGCATCGGCACCACCGCGCTCGTCGTGGCAGCAGGCGGGTGGCTGGTGGTGGAGGACGCGGTCACGGTCGGCACCGTGGCCTTCTTCGTGCTCACCCTCACCAACCTGTTCGAGCCGATCAACCAGCTCAGCCAGCTGTTCAACACGCTGCAGTCCTCAGCCGCGTCGCTGCACAAGCTGTTCTCGCTCCTCGACACCCCCGACGACGTACCCGATCCGCAGCAGCCCGTGGCGCTCCCCGCTCGCGGCGACCTTCGCCTGGAGGGCGTCACGTTCTCCTACGGCGACGGTCCACCGGTGCTGCACGACGTGGACCTGCGCATCGCCCCCGGTGAGCGCCTGGCGCTCGTCGGGCCGACGGGTGCCGGCAAGTCGACCCTGGCCAAGCTCGCGGCGCGCCTGTACGACCCGACAGCCGGCCGCGTCACCTACGGCGGCGTCGACCTGCGCGACTGCGATCGGGGCGCGCTGCGCGGTCGCATCGTCGTCGTCCCGCAGGAGGGCTTCCTGTTCAACGGGACGCTGCGCGACAACGTGCGCATCGCCCGAGGCGACGCCACCGATGCCGAGGTCGACGGCGCCCTCGACGCCGTCGGGGTGCGCGAGCGGTTCGCCGCGCTGCCCGATGGCCTCGACACGCAGGTGGATGAGCGCGGTGCTCGGCTGTCGGCTGGAGAGCGCCAGCTGGTGTCGCTGGCGAGAGCGGCGCTCGTGGACCCCGAGCTCCTCGTGCTCGACGAGGCCACCAGCAGCCTCGATCCCGGCACCGAGCTGCTCGTGGAGGGTGCGATGGACCGGCTCATGGCAGGGCGGACCGTCGTGGTGATCGCCCACCGGCTGGCCACCGCTGCCAGGGCCGATCGCGTCGGGGTCGTCGACGGCGGGGGGTTGCTCGAGCTCGGCTCGCACGACGAGCTGCTGGCGCTCGGCGGGCGGTACGCGGCGCTGTACGGCGCGTGGGCGGGGGCGCAGACCTGACCCGTGGCGCCGGGCCGAGGCATTGCTACTATGGCCATAGGAGAAATTCCGACGATCGCTCCCCACGGGCAGGGCACATGGCAACCACCGAATCACCCGACATCGGCGTCGACCTCAGCAAGTACCAGCTCGGCTGGCACGACGAGGTCGACTACGTCTTCAAGCCCAAGCGCGGCCTGACCGAGGACATCATCCGCGAGATGTCGTGGATGAAGGGCGAGCCCCAGTGGATGCTCGACGAGCGGATCCGCTCCCTGCGCCACTTCGAGAAGCGTCCGATGCCGACGTGGGGCGGCGACATGTCGGAGATCTTCTTCGACCAGATCTACTACTACATCAAGCCGACCGAGAAGCAGGTCGACGTCTGGGACGAGCTGCCGGATTCGGTCAAGCAGACCTACGAGAAGCTCGGCATCCCCGAGGCGGAGCGCAAGTACCTCGCCGGGGTCACTGCCCAATATGAGTCCGAAGTCGTCTTCCACCGCAACCGCGAGGATCTCGAGCGCCTCGGCGTCATCTTCTGCGACATGGACACCGCGCTGCGCGAGCACCCCGAGCTGGTCAAGCAGTACTTCGGCACGGTGATCCCGAAGAACGACAACAAGTTCTCGGCGCTCAACACCTCGGTGTGGTCCGGCGGCTCGTTCATCTACATCCCGCCCGGCGTCACCGTCGACCAGCCGCTGCAGGCCTACTTCCGCATCAACGCCGAGAACATGGGCCAGTTCGAGCGCACGTTGATCATCGCGGACGAGGGCAGCCAGGTGCACTACATCGAGGGATGCTCGGCGCCGGTGTACACCAGCGACTCGCTGCACTCCGCGGTGGTCGAGATCATCGTCAAGCCCTCGGCGCGGGTCACCTACACCACGATCCAGAACTGGTCCAACAACGTGTTCAACCTCGTCACGAAGCGGGCGCGGGTGGAGGCGGAGGGTCACATGGAGTGGATCGACGGCAACATCGGCAGCCGCCTCACGATGAAGTACCCCGCGGTGTGGCTGATGGGCCCCAAGGCATCGGGCGAGGTGCTCTCGGTGGCCTACGCCGGAGCCGGCCAGCACCAGGACACCGGCTCGAAGATGGTGCACGCGGCACCGGAGACCACCTCGAAGATCGTCTCCAAGTCCATCTCCAAGGACGGCGGCCGCACGTCGTATCGCGGGCTCATCCGGGTAGAGGACGACGCGTACGGCTGCAAGAGCCACGTGCAGTGCGACGCCCTCATCCTCGACGACCACAGCACCTCGGACACCTACCCCTACATGGAGGTCGGCGCCCGTGATGCGGCCATCGGTCACGAGGCCACGGTGTCCAAGGTCGCCGACGAGCAGCTCTTCTACCTGATGAGCCGCGGGCTCAGCGAGGAGCAGGCGCTCGGGATGGTCGTGAACGGCTTCATCGAGCCCATCACCCGCACGCTGCCGATGGAGTACGCCGTGGAGTGGAGCCGCCTCATCGAGCTGCAGATGGAGGGCTCCGTCGGCTGACCGGCACGACGGTCAGCGATCACGGTCCCTCGCTCGCGGTGAAGCAGCTCGCCGCGAGCTCCTCGAGGTTGCGCTGCCCCTCGGGCGTGTTCGCCGCGTCGCCCTCGGGGTCGGCGAGCTCCTCGAGCGTGAACAGGGCGATGGCACCGTCGGCGAAGCATCGGGCGAGCTCTTCATCGCCGCCGTCGACCAAGAGCTCGGTTGCGATCACCGTGCGCGTGGCGAGCACGGCGAGCCCGTCGAGCCCGCGTCCCTCGATGCTGCCGGAGGCTGCCGCGCCCGGGTCGCACGACCGCACGTGGATCTGGTCGCCATCTCGTCGCACGACGGCGTCACCACCCGGCATGGCTTCGCTCCACAGCGTCAGGGCGGCGCGCATCTCCGTCGTGTCGCGCGGCGTGTCGCCCGTCAGCGCGATCTGCGCGCAGGTGCGGCCTTCAGAGGTGTAGGCCACGTACGCGTCGCCGCCCCAACCGAGAGCGGCCTCCAGTGCAGCGGTGTGCTCCACGCGCTCGATGAGGAGCAGGTACAGGCCGAGCGCTCCGAACGCACCCTCGTCGAACACCTCTGCGCCTTCCTCGTCGGGAGCCGGTGCATCCACCGAGATCGGCGCGTCCTCGCCGATGTAGGAGAACGGGTCCAGCAGGTGCTCCTCGGTCGACGGTGGTGCGGCGAGGAGGTCGTCCACGACTGATGCGCCGTCGCGGGCGATCATCAGGTCGAGGAACGTCTGGCCCAGCGCGTAGGGAGCGGCGGTGAGGGCCTGCAGCACGACCGGGACGTCCGCCACGTCTTGCTCGAAGTCCTCGAACGCGTCAGCCTCCTCGTCTGCCAGCGCCTCCGCCTGGTCGCTGTCGAGGGAAGCGACCCACGCCGCCTCGATGCGGCTCGCGTCGCCCTCGACGATCGCATGGAAGCCGGCGTCCTCCTCCGGTGTCTCGAACTCCTGCTCCAGATCCACGTGCTGGTCCTGCAGCGCGTGCGTGAGCTCGTGGACGATCGTGCTCTGCACCGCCAGGGAGAGGTCCTCGCCTCGCATCGTGATGCGCTGCTCGGCGGGGTCGTAGTAGCCGAGGATGCCGTCGCCGCTGAGCGTGTTGCCGGCGGCGAACAGGTCGACCTCGCCAGCCACGAGGCCGAGCGCTCGCAGCAGGCCCGCGGAGTCGTCGAGCTCAGCGCGCTCCTCGCCGGTGAGCTCGACGTCCTCGTTGGTCACCTCCGCTCGGAAGGCTTCCTCGGACAGGAAGTCGACGTGGACGGGGTGATCGAAGCGGAGGTCGCGCTCCTCCTCGACGAACGTCACGAGCTCTTCCACGCGGGGGTCCCAGGCATCGGGGTGCGATGGTGTGGACTCTCCCCCGGTGAGCACGAGTCCGGCGGCGGCGGCGAAGGCGACGAAGCCTCCGATGCCTGCGGCCACCGCCCAGCGGGGGCGCGCAGGGAGAGGGGCAGCTGCAGCAGGTGCGAGCGGTGCTGGCCAACCCGCCGGAGGGGGACCGGCGACCCACGTGGCTGGGGCAGGAGGCGCGACGAGGCCGGGCGGCGGGGGAGGTTGCGGCGCGTGCGGCCGAGGTGGTGGTGGTGGTGGAGGAGGAGGGACCTGGGGCCTACCTCCAGGTGGTGGTGGCGGCGGCAGGTCGGGTCCCATGGTGTCGTGTGCAGGCGCCTGCGGTCAGCGGCCGAATGGACGGGTGGAGGGCGCAGTGGGAGCGGGTGCTACCGAGGCGGCGCGCGGAGCGAAGGCGTAGCGTCCACGGCCCTTGCCCTTCGCCTCGTACACGGCCCGGTCGGCCTCCTGCAGCAGGGTGGTGGGGGTGCTCGTCGGTGTGCTGAGAGCGACGCCGACGCTGAGCCCGAGCTGCACCGTGGTTCCGGCCACCGGGATCGGCTCGGCCATCGCCTGCACCAGTCGGTTCGCCAGTGCGATGACCTCGGTGGTGCTCGGGAGCTCGTCGGCGAGCACAGCGAACTCGTCGCCGCCGAAGCGCGCGAGGACGTCGCTCGGTCGGAGGTGGGTGCGCAACCGCTGGCTGGCGGCCACGAGCACCTCGTCGCCTGCGCTGTGGCCGAGCGTGTCGTTCACCTCCTTGAACCAGTCGAGGTCGCAGAACAAGACCGCGACCTGCGATCCCGAGCGCTGCACCCGAGCGATCGCTCGATCGAGGTGGTCGCTGAACAGGAAGCGGTTCGGGAGGTCGGTGAGGGCGTCGTGGGTGGCGTAGCGCGCCAGCTCCTCGTTGAGCTGCCGGAGGCTCGCCTCCTGCTCCTTGCGGCGGGTGATGTCGGTGACGAAGCAGGTGAGGTCGAGGATCCGGCCGTCGGCATCGCGTGCAGCGGAGAGACGGCACGTGACCCAGCGGTGCTCTGCCTCGGAGCCCCACCTCCCCTCGAGTGCGGTGGCTGACTCGTCGCCAGTGGCGAGCCACTCGACCGCAGCGCGCACCGCGGTGCGGTCCTCGGGGGCGAAGCACAGCTCGAGGCGTTGGCCGACCAAGCCCGTGGCATCGTCGCCGACGAGCGCGAGCAGGACGTCGTTGGCGGCGGTGATGCACCCGTCGTCGTCGAGCTCGAGGACGCCGACCTCGGTGGCGGCGAGGGCGGCTGCGAGGCGCTCCTGGGTCCGGCGGAGGGCGCTCACGTCGCGAGCGGTGACCACGATGCCCTCGATGGCGGGGTTGTCGCGCTCGTTGACGACGTGGACCTCGACCCGGCAGGTGCCGCCGTCGGCGCGGAGGAGGCGCAGCTCGCTGTGCATGGCCGCGCCCGGTGTCGAGCGGACGACGATCCGATCCTCGGCGAGCGCTTCGAGGTCCTCGTCGACGACGAGGTCCAGCCAGGTGCGGCCGATGACCTCGCCTGGCGTGTAACCGAGCATCGGCGTCACCGCCGCGTTGACGAACTCGATGGCGTCGTCCCGGCCGAGCAGCAGCAGGAGGTCGCCGGAGGAGTCGATGAGTCGACGCAGGCGGCCGGTGTCGAAGCTGTCGACGTTGCGCTTCGCCAGGTCCTCGGTGATGTCTCGTCCGGAGATGACGATGCCCGCCAGCTCCGCATCGTCCAGAGCGTTGGAGCCCATCAGCTCCACGGTGCGCCAGTCGCCGGTCGCGGTGGTGACCCGCAGCCGGATCGGGCCGTGCGACCCGGCGAGCTGCGCGATCGCGTCGAGGTTCGTGCGGGCGTACAGGAGGTCGTCGGGGTGCACGACCTCGAACACGCTGTGGCCGGGCAGCACCTCGCGCGGGTGACCGAGCATGTCGGCGCCGGCAGGGTTGATGTACGCCACGACGCCGTCGCGGTCCACGAGCGCGAGCACATCGGTGACGGCGTCGGCGAGCTTGTCGTAGCGGTCGAAGCCGAGCATCGGCTGGCGCACCTCGCTCTCTGAATGCGACCCCCCACCCTACGACCGCTACCGAGCTGTTGCGCGGCGCGGTGCGCGACTCGGGTCGCACGCTGGCAGAATCGAATCATGCCGATGCGCCAGGACTGCAAGTTCTTCGAGAGCCGGACGTACGGCAACGGCGAGACGGTTCGCAAGTGCGATCTCGACCTCGCACCCGAGGCGCCATGGCGTTGCCCCGAGGCCTGCACCGGGTACCAGCCCAGGCTCGCAGACATCGCATGGTCGCACGGCACGCTCGTGACCCCGCCGACGCCCCCGGAGCCACCCGGCCTCGGCGAGGATCCATCGATCGCGGCGCTGCTCGACGAGGCGGAGGGGATCGTGAACGCGGCCGGTCCCGAGATCATGGCGGAGATCGCTCGGGAGCAGGATGACGTCAGCTTCCTGGAGCGCCTCCGCCGGAGGTTCCGCCGCCACGGCTGACGCCGCGCCGGTGTGGGGATTTCCCCTACCTCGGTAGTAGTATTTGCCCATCGGGCCGCGGACCGGCCACCACCTCGCACAGGAGCAGCGCACTGAACGCCTTCAGCACCGACGCCGCACGGTCGTTGCCCGGTCCGTCGTGGCTCGTGGATCATCGGACGTCCGCCGCCGAGCGCCTCGTCGCTACCGCGCTGCCCACCGCCGAGCTCGAGGAGTGGCGCTACAGCCCGATCGGCGACCTCGACCTCGACCGCTACCAGCCGCTGCTGCCCGGGGGCGAGCCGCCGAGCGGGATGCCAGCGGGCGCCCGCGCTGCGCTCGACCGGTTCGACGCACCCGCGGGTGCCGTCGTGCTCTGCAACGGTCGGATCGTCCACCTGGAGCTCGATCCCGCGATCGCCGACCAGGGGGTGCTGCTCACGCCGCTCGCCTCCGTCGAGGGCGGCGCGGCGTCGCTGGGCGCGGTCGCCGGCGCGGCACCCGATGCCTTCGCCGAGATGAACGCTGCCTTCGCGATCGATCCGATCCTGCTGCGGGTGCCCCGCGGCGTGCGGCTCGAGCGTCCGGTGGTGGTCGTCTCGTGGGTGCAGACCGCGGGCGTGGCCACCTTCCCCCGCCTGGTGGTGGAGATCGGCGAGGACGCCGCGGCCGACGTGGTCGACATCCAAGGCGGCGAGGACGTCGATGCCCTCACGGTGCCGGTGACCGAGGTCGACGTCGCACGCGCCGGACGGCTCGGGCTCGTCACGGTCCAGGAGCGCGGCCCGGCCACCTGGCACCTCGCCACGACCGTGGCGCGCGTCGGACAGGAGGCGCACGTGCGCGTGACGCAGGCCGCCCTCGGCGGTCGCTACGCGCGCAGCCGCACCGACTGCCGCCTGGAAGGTCGTGGCGCGAGCGGCGACCTGCTCGCGGTGTGGTTCGGTGCGGGCGACCAGACGCTCGATCTCCGCACGTTCCAGCACCACCTGGCCCCCGACACCACCTCCGACCTCCTCTTCAAGGGGGTGGTCGATGATCGGTCGCGGTCCATCTACACAGGTCTGATCCGCGTCGGGCCCGAGGCGCGCGGCACGCGGGCGTTCCAGACCAACCGCAACATCAAGCTCTCGGGTGACGCGTGGGCGGAGTCCGTGCCCAACCTCGAGATCGAGAACAACGACGTCCAGTGCAGCCACGCCTCCACCGTGGGTCCGATCGACGAGGACCAGCGCTTCTACCTCGAGAGCCGCGGCGTGCCCCCGACGGTCGCCGAGCGGCTGGTGGTGGCCGGCTTCTTCGACGAGGTCGTCGACCAGGTGCCGGTGGGCGAGGTGGCGACGCACCTGCACGAGCAGGTCGCAGCCCGACTCGAGCGGAGGGAGCGGTGATGGCAGGCGAGCAGCGGTTGTGCGGGTTCGCGGAGCTGGTCGACGGCGGTGCCCGGCGCATCGACATCGACGGGCACCGGATCGCAGTGGTGCGCATCGGCGATGAGGTCCACGCCATCGGCGACCGGTGCACGCACCAGGACATCTCCCTGTCGGAGGGCGACGTGCACCCCGAGACGTGCGAGCTCGAGTGCTGGAAGCACGGGAGCACCTTCTCGCTGCGCACCGGCGTGCCCTCCTGCCTGCCAGCGACGCGCGCCGTGCCGGTCTACGCCGTCTCGGTCCGGGGCGACGACGTGCTGGTGGTGCTGCCGTGAGCGAGCTGCGCATCGAGGGGCTCGTCGCCCGCGTCGAGGGCCGCGAGATCCTCCGAGGCATCGATCTCGTCGTGCCCGCCGGTGAGGTGCACGTGGTGATGGGCCCGAACGGCTCCGGCAAGTCGACCCTCTCGCACGTGCTCATGGGGAAGCCCGGGTACGAGGTGACCGGCGGGCGCGTCCTGCTCGACGACGTCGACCTGCTCGCCCTCGCCCCGCACGAGCGCGCGCACGCCGGCCTGTTCCTCGCCATGCAGTACCCGGTGGAGATCCCGGGTGTGTCGCTCGAGTCGCTGCTCGTCGAGGCCGTGCGCGGCGCAGGAGGAGATGCGGCAGCGGTGCACGAGGCGCTGGTGCAGGAGGCCGAGCGCATCGGCTTCAGCGAGGCGCTGGTCGCTCGCTCCGTCAACGTGGATCTGTCCGGCGGCGAGAAGAAGCGCAGCGAGACGGTGCAGCTCGGTGTGCTGCACCCCCGCTTCGCGATCCTCGACGAGCTGGACTCGGGCCTCGACGTCGATGCGCTGCGAGCGTGCGCTGCGCGCGTCGAGGCGGCGACCGAGGAGACCGGCCTCGGCGTGCTGGCCATCACCCACTACCAGCGACTCCTCCAGGTGCTCCGCGCAGACGCGGTGCACGTGCTGGCGCGCGGCCGCATCGCCGCCAGCGGGGGGCCGGAGCTCGCCGAGGAGCTCGAGCGCACCGGCTACGCCGGGTACGTCGAAGAGGAGCCCTCGGAGGTCGCAGTCGCGCTCGGTCCCCGTCGCACGCTCGACGAGCGCGATCCGCACGCAGATCCCTTCGCCGACCCCCTCACCTGACGCGTTCTGTGCATGGTGGCTTCCGATAGTCGGAAGCCACCATGCACAGAACGCGGATGGCGGTAGCGTCGAGGCATGGCGAGGGCGTTGCTGAGCGGCGATGAGCTCGAGCGAGCGATGCGACTGCTGCCCGCATGGGAGCTGCGTGCCGACGCGATCTTCCGGGCGCTCACGTTCGGCGACTTCTCGGAGGCCTGGGGGTTCATGGTGCGCGTGGCACTGCTCGCTGAAGCGGCGAGCCACCACCCCGACTGGTCGAATGCGTGGAGCCGAGTCGAGATCTCCCTCACCACCCACGATGCGGGCGGCATCACGCAGGCCGACGTGGACCTCGCCCGCCGCATCGACGAGCTGCTGACATCCGGCTGAGCGCGGGAGTCGCGCCCGCCCGAGCCGTCAGACCCCGGCTTCGTCGAGGCCCTGGGCGAGGGTGTTCCACGACAGCGTGGCGCACTTGATGCGCACGGGGAACTTCACCACGCCGCGCAACGCCTCGAGGTCGCCCAGCGGGATCTCCGGGGCCTGCTCTTCATCGGTCTCCTCACCTTCGAGCTCGGACTCGTGGATCGACATCATCGCCTTGAACGCCCGCGTGAGATCGCGGATCTCCGCAGCGGTGCGGCCCTTGATGGCAGCAGACATCATCGAAGCGGAGGACTGGCTGATCGAGCAGCCCTGTCCGGCGATCCGCACGTCGCGCACCACCTCGCCGTCGACGTCGAGGAACACCACGATCTCGTCGCCGCACAAGGGGTTGAAGCCCTCCACCCGGATCGCGGGGGGCGAGTCCAGCTCGCCTCGGTTCCGGGGGCTGCGGTAGTGATCGAGGATGATCTCGCGGTAGAGGTCTTCGAGACCGGGCATCGTCTGCCTTCCGTCAGATGGCGAAGAAGTCGCGTGTGCGCACCAGCGCGCCGACGAGCGCATCCACGTCGCGCTCGTCGTTGTAAACGTACAGCGACGCGCGCGCGGTGGCGCCCACCCCGAGGAGCCGCATCAGCGGCTTCGCGCAGTGGTGCCCGGCGCGCACGTAGACGTTCTGCTCGTCGAGGACCTGGGCGACGTCGTGCGGGTGCAGGTCGCCGAGCGCGAACGACAGGACGCCGCCGCGCTCGTTCGGGTCTGGCGGGCCGTGGATCGTGAGCTCGTCGCCGAGGCCGTCGCGGAGCGCGGCCATGGCGTAGGTCGTGAGGGAGATCTCGTGGCGGCGCACCGCATCCATGCCGAGGTCGGTGAGGTACCGCACCGCAGCGCCGAGGCCGATCGCCTCGGCGATGGGCGGCGTGCCGGCCTCGAACTTCCAGGGCAGCTCGTTGGTGGTGAAGCCGTCGAGTCGCACGTCGCGGATCATCTCGCCCCCGCCCAGGAACGGCGGCATCTCCTCGAGCAGCGCCTCGCGGCCCCACAGCACGCCGATGCCGGTCGGCCCGCACATCTTGTGCGCCGAGAACGCCACCAGGTCCGCACCGAGCGCGGCGACGTCGGTGGGGACGTGGGGCACGAGCTGGCAGGCGTCGACCGCGCACAGCGCACCGGCGCGGTGCGCGGCGTCAGCGAGCTGGCGGACCGGGATGATCGTGCCCAGGACGTTGGACATGGCGCTCACCGACAGGAGCCGGGCGCCGTCGAGGAGGTCGTCGAGGTCGGTGAGGTCGAGACGACCCTCGGCGTCGAGCGGTATCCAACGCAGCTCGATGCCGCGCTCGGCGGCGAGCATGTGCCACGGCACGATGTTGGCGTGGTGCTCGAGGTGGCTGAGCACCACCACGTCGCCGGCGGTGAGGTTGGCGCGGCCCCAGGCCTGCGCGACCAGGTTCAGCGACTCGGTGGCGTTCTTGGTGAAGACGATCTCGGTGCTGCTCGCGGCGCCGATGAAGTCGCGCACCTCGTCGCGTGCGGCCTCCATGCGGGCGGTGGCCTCCTCCGCGATCCGGTAGACGCCGCGGTGCACGTTGGCGTTGCAGGTGCGGTAGTAGTCGTCCATCGCCGCCAGCACGGCCTCGGGCTTCTGCGAGGTGGCCGCGCTGTCGAGGTAGTGGATCGGTTGGCCGCCGACCTGGCGCGCCAGCAGCGGGAAGTCGGCGCGGATCGCAGCGATGTCGAGCTCGCCTCCAGTGGTCACCGCCACGCGTCGTACCCATCGCGATCGAGGAGCTCGACGAGCTCCATGCCGCCGCTGCGCACGATGCGGCCGTCGATGAGCAGGTGCACGTGGTCCGGGCGCAGCTCGTCGAGGAGGCGCTGGTAGTGGGTGATGGCGAGCACGCCGAGCTCGGGTCGCTGCGCTCGCACCCTGCGCACGCCCTCGGCGACCACGCGCAGCGCGTCGATGTCGAGGCCGGAGTCGGTCTCGTCGAGCACGGCCATCTCCGGTTCGAGGATGGCCATCTGCAGGATCTCGTTGCGCTTCTTCTCGCCACCGGAGAAGCCCTCGTTGAGGTACCGGTCCGCGAAGGCCGGATCCATGTCCAGCTTCTCCATCCAGTCCATGATCGCCAGGCGGAGCTCCAGCAGGCTGAGGTCGGTCCCGCGTCGGGCCGCTAGGGCCTGGCGCAAGAAGTTCATCACCGAGACGCCCGGGATCTCCTGCGGGTACTGGAAGGCGAGGAACAGGCCGGCCTTGCCGCGCACGTCGGGGCCCCAGGTGGTGATGTCGTCGCCGCGGAAGCAGATCGATCCGCTCGTCACGACGTACTCCGGGCTGCCGAGCAGCGTGGAGGCCAGGGTGGACTTGCCCGAGCCGTTGGGTCCCATGAGCGCGTGGACCTCGCCTTCGCCGACGGTGAGGTCCACGCCGCGGAGGATCTCGGCACCGTCGTGGGTTGCGACGTGCAGGTCGCGGACCTCGAAGAGGGGGGCGGTCATGGGGTCAGTCTATTACCACTACGGCGGTAGTGGAAATGTCGAGCCCATGGGTCGGGATTCGGTCGCCGCCACGTCACGGGGTGTCGCGCAGGTCCTCCTTCCACGTGCGGAACCGCGTGTGGGCCGCTCCCGTGGGTCCGGTGCCCTCGCCGGAGCCGTCAGCGAAGAGGCGGAAGCTGCAGCTGCGCTCGAGGTCCTCGGCGTCGATGGCGAGGTAGCGGGCGCTCGCCTTCGCAGCGGGCCCGGCGCGCCACAGCAGCCACGGACCGATGCGGCGCTTGTAGGACGCGTCGGGGTGGCCGAGGTCCTCGCCCAGGGTGCGCAGCTCCTCGGGGGCCTCGACCCAGGCCGAGGCGGGGATGGTGCGGTCGCGCACCGGCGTGAGCGGCAGGTCCTCGGTGTGCACGGGTGTGGGGTCGACCGGTCGTTCGTCGGCCGGGAGTGCTCGATCGCTCACAGCGGGAAGGCTACGGGAACGAGCAGCAGCGTCAGCACGGCGACGAGCAACGTGAGCGGGGCGCCGGCCTTGGTGAAGTCGGTGAACCGGTAGCCGCCCATGCCGTAGACCATCGTGTTGGTCTGGTACCCGATCGGCGTGAGGAACGAGCACGAGGCGCCGATCAGCACCACGATCGCCAGCGCTCGCGGCTCGTACGACGCCTGCGCTGCAGTCGAAAGCGCGATGGGCAGCATGAGCGCAGCCGCAGCGTTGTTCGAGAGCAGCTCGGTTGCGACGATCGTCGCGAGCAGGATGGCGGCGAGCACCCCGACGGTGCCGTAGCCGTCGAAGGTCGCCAGGACGATCCGTGCCACCTCGCTCGCGAGGCCGCTGGTCTCCACGGCGGTGCCCAGGGCGATGCTGCTCGCCATGATGACCAGCACGTTGGTGTCGATGGAGCGCCCGGCCTCCGTCGGGGTGAGCACCCCGAAGCCGAGCAGCCCGACTGCGGTGACCAGCGCCGCCTCGGTGAGCGAGAGCACGCCGGTCGCCGACGTGATGATCAGGAAGAGGGTGGCTGCCTCCACCAGGCGAGCACGGTCGCGGCGATGCGGCGCAGCCCCGTCGGTGGCCGAGAGGACGAGGAAGTCGTGGCCGTCCCGCCAGCGCTCGCCGAAGTCCGCATCGGCGAGCACGAGCAGCACGTCGCCGGCGCGCATGCGCACCGAGCCCAGCTTGCCGCTGACCCGCTCACCGGCTCGGTGCACCGCCAGCACCGCGGCGCCGAAGTGGTTGCGGAAGTCGACGTCGCGCAGCGTCGAGCCCACGAGCCCTGAGCGCTCAGCGATCACGGCCTCGTACACCTGGCGCCCGGGGCCCGTGCCGAGCACGTCGAAGTGCCGGTGCTCCTGGGACTCGAGTCCGGAGAGGCGCTGGAGGTCGAGGACCTGGTCGATGTTGCCGGCGAAGGTGAGGCGGTCCCCTGCGATGAGCACGCGATCGGGTGCAACCGGGGCGATCGTGTCGCCCGCTCGCTCCAACGCCACGAGGAACACCCCTTCGAGGTGGCGCAGCCCAGCTGCATCGACCGACTTGCCGTCGACAGCGCCTCCCTGCATCACGCGCATCTCGAGGGTGAACTCCCGGGCGGTGGCCTCGAGGGACTGCTGGGCCGGGGCCCGGTCGGGAAGGAGGCGCGGCGCGATCAGCACGAGCAGGGTGACCCCAGCGAGCGCGATCGGCAGTCCGACCTTCGTGATCTCGAAGAACCCGAGCGGCTCCATGCCGCGGTCGGCGAGCAGACCGGACACGACGAGGTTCGTCGAGGTGCCGATGACGGTGATGACGCCGCCGAGGACCGCGGCGAACGACAGCGGCATGAGGTAGCGGCTGGGGGAGCGGCCGGTGCGGCGCGCCCAGCTGCTCACCCGAGGGGCGAGGATGCCGATGAGCGGGGTGTTCGCGATGAGGCCCGATGACAGCGCGACGGGGTAGAGCAGGCGCGCCAGCGAGGCGCGCTCGCTTCGACCGGGGCGCTCGTCGAGGGACCGGTCGGTGAGCGAGCCGAGCGCCCCGGTGATCTCGGCGGCACCGGCGAGCACGTAGAGCCCCGCGATGGTGATCGGTGCCGGGTTGGAGAAGCCGCTGAACGCCTGCTCCTCATCGAGCACGCCGAGCAGGAGGAGCGAGAGCGCGCTGCCGAACATCGTCATCGCAGCGGGCAGGCGCTCGGTGGCCAGCAGCGCGATCGTGGCGACGACGACCCCGAGGGTGATCCACGCGTCCGCGCTCACGTCTGCGGGCGTCGTGTCGTGGCGCGTGGTCGTGGTGCATCGCGGCCGCCGCAGCGCCATCGAGGTGGCACGATGGCGTCATGCGGGTCACAGCCAAGGTCGACTACGCGGTGCGGGCGGTGACGGTGCTCGCCGCCGCCGCCCTCGACGGTCGCGGCCCGGTCAAGGGCGACCAGATCGCGGCGCAGCAGGACATACCGCTCAAGTACCTGGAGAACATCCTGTCGGACCTCCGTCAGGCCGGCATCGTGCGCAGCCAGAGAGGGGCGGACGGCGGCTACTGGCTCGAGCGGTCCCCAGCGGAGCTGCACGTCGGCGAGGTGATCCGCGCAGCGGAGGGGCCGGTGGCGACGGTGCGCGGCAACCGCGCCGAGGACCTCGACTACCCGCCGGGCGCTTCGTCGGTCCAGGAGCTCTGGGTGGCGGTGCGCAGCTCGCTGCGCACCGTGCTCGACGAGGTCTCGTTCGAGCAGCTCGTCGCGGGGAGGCTTCCCGACCACGTCCGTGCGCTGGCGGCCGAGCCGGGAGCCTGGGAACCTCGTTGATGCCGAGGCCCGCCGGGCGTCCACAACGTCCATCTTTCCCACTGAAGCAGTTGGAAATGGGTGTGTCAAGCGTCCCAGCCGACGGGGCTACCAGCCTCGGTCGATCCACTCCTGGAGGTGCGGCCGCTCGGCGCCGATCGTCGTGTCGTCGCCGTGGCCGGGCAGCACCAGCGTCTCGGGGGCGAGCACGAGGAGGCGGTCGTCGAGCGACTGGATGATGGCGTCGAAGTCGCCGCCCTCGAACGACGTCGCTCCGGGGCCGCCGGGGAACAGCGTGTCGCCGCTGAAGAGCACGCCGGCACCCTCCAGCTCGAAGCAGAGCGACCCGGGCGTGTGCCCGGGCGTGGCGATGGTGCGCAGGCGCAGCTCGCCGACGTCGATGCGGTCGTCGTCGCCGACCACCTCGTCGTAGGACGGGAGCATGGCGGCGTCCGCGGCGGCCACACCCACCGAGTACCCGGCGTCTCGCAGCTGGGGGACCGCCTGGATGTGGTCCCAGTGGCCGTGGGTCTCGAGCACGCGGCGCACCCCGAGCGCCGTGCACAGCTCGAGCAGGCGCTCGTGCTCGTTGGCGGCGTCGAGCAGCAGCGCCTCGCCAGTGGCCCGGCACCGCAGCACGAACACGTTGTTGTCGACCGGGCCGACCACGATCTTGTGGATCTCGGCGCGCTCGTCGCTCCAGTGCAGGGTCATCGCAGCACCTCCGAACCCCACGCTAGGCGTGACCACCGCCACCCGCCGCGAGGCCCGTTCGAGTGGTCACTTGACCGAGCGGTCTAGTAGAACGGTGCCGCTACGAACCGACCGTCCCACCAGCGCACCGATCCGGTCGCGGCGGACAGGCACAGAGGGGGCCACGTGAACTTCGCCTTCAGCGACGAGCAGGAGGAGCTGCGCAAGATCGTCCGGCAGTTCCTGGACGACAAGTCCTCCGAAGCCGCCGTGCGCGAGCAGATGGAGACCGAGCGCGGGTTCGATCCCGACGTGTGGAAGCAGATGGCCGAGCAGCTGGGGCTCCAGTCCCTCGCCATCCCCGAGGAGTACGGCGGCCAGGGCTACGGCTGGGTCGAGCAGATCCTCGTGCTCGAGGAGATGGGGCGCCGCCTGCTGTGCGCTCCCTACTTCTCCACCGCGGTGCTCGCCACCAACACCCTCCTGCAGGCCGGCGACGCCGCCGCCTGCGCTGCGATCCTGCCCGGGATCGCAGCGGGCGAGACCATCGCCACCCTCGCGGTGACCGAGCCCAACGGGCGGTGGGACGAAGCTGGCGTCGAGGCCACCGCCACGCCCGACGGCGACGGCTGGAAGCTCAGCGGCACGAAGATGTTCGTGCTCGATGGCCACACCGCGGACGTGCTGCTGGTCGCTGCTCGCACCGCGGCAGGCATCAGCATCTTCCACCTCGCCGGCGACGCCGCGGGTGTGACGCGCACCCCGCTCGCCACCATGGACCAGACGCGCAAGCAGGCGCGGATCGACTTGGCCGACGCCCCCGCCACGCTCGTGGGCGCTGACGGCGGCGGATGGGACGTCCTGTCGACGGTGCTGGACCTCGCAGCGGTGGCACTCGCCGCCGAGCAGGTCGGCGGTGCGCAGGAGTGCCTCGACCAGTCCGTCGAGTACGCCAAGGTGCGGGTCCAGTTCGGTCGGCCGATCGGCTCGTTCCAGGCCATCAAGCACAAGTGCGCCGACATGCTGCTCGAGGTCGAGTCGGCCAAGTCTGCGGCGTACTACGCCGGCTGGTGCGCAGCGGAGATGAACGAGGAGCTGCCCTCGGTGGCGTGCCTCGCCAAGGCCTACTGCTCCGAGGCGTACTTCCACGCTGCGGCGGAGAACATCCAGATCCACGGCGGCATCGGCTTCACCTGGGAGCACCCGGCGCACCTGTACTTCAAGCGGGCGAAGAGCTCCGAGCTGCTGTTCGGCGATCCCAGCTACCACCGCGAGCTCCTCGCGCAGCGCATCGGCATCTGACCGCACGCGCGCACGTGATCGCAGCCGCCCTCCGGGGCGGCTGCGGCGCGTTCGGGCGGTGCTCGCTTCCGCCGCATCGCCGAGCGCACCGCCGCGCACGTAGGGTCGCGCTGTGGCAGGCGCCCTGTGGATCCTCACCGCTGCGGTCGTGGTGCTCATCGCGGTGGGCGCGATCGGCGCCGTCACCGCTCGGCTCGCCACCGAGGTGCGCATCTCGGTCTACGACCTCGCCGAGGCGGTCGAGTTCGTCGCAGAACGATTGCCCCACGACGCCAGCGCCCGCCTCAGCTACGAGGAGGTGCAGGCGATCCTCGAGATCCACCTCGACCTCCTCGAGGGCGACGGCGTAGCGGTCGAGGACGGCGACGAGGTGCTGACCGAGGGCCCGGCCCTGGTCGTCGATGAGGATGCGTCGGTGGCCCGCGTGCTCGTCGCGCTCGACGATCGCCTCGAGGTGACCGATGAGGACGTGGCGCTCGTGCTCGCGTACGAGGCCGACTACGTCCGCGCCATCGGCGCGATCGGCGCTGCAGCTCCGGCGCCTCCACCCGACGCGTCCTGAGGAGCCCGACGCCCCGGCCGCGGCGGTCCTACGATGGAGCGATGGGCTTCACCAGCGGCCTCGGGCGGCACGTCGGTCGACGACGTCGCGGCGTGCGCGACATCCAGCTCGAGTCCGACGCTGCCGGCGTCGCATTCCGCGCCGGCATCCTCGGTTCCTCGCAGGGCAGCCACCTCCCACCCCCTCCCGAGGCGGTCGCCGACCCGGACTGGGTCGACCCTGGTCTCGTCGAGCACACGATGCCGGCCACCAAACCCCACCCGCGTGCGCAGTGGGATGATGCCGAGGGGCGTTGGATCATCTGGAACAAGGACGCCGGGACCTGGGATCCGATCGGTTGAGGCGCAGGAGGGTGGGATCATGAGCGACTTCATGGACTTCGGCGTGCCGGTCGTCGGCGGCATGATCGGGCGCGAGAAGCTCCGTCACAAGCGCCGCAAGGTCGTGATGGAGCACATGTTCGAAGGTGACGGCAGCCGGCGGCGGCCCGAGGACGATGACGGCGAGGAGATCGACCTCCAGGATCCCGACGCGCCCGGGTACCGGTCCGCGGTGAAGGGTGAGCGGCCGACGCCGCGGGCGCAGTGGGATGACGCCCGCGGCTGCTGGATCGAGTGGTCGAAGCAGGCGGGGGACTGGGTCGTCGTCGGTGACGCACCAGCCTGAGCGGCCACCGCGGTGCCGAGGCGGTGCGAGGTCCCGGGTAGGATGCTTCGACCCGACGAGGAGGACTGGCCGCGATGGAGCGACCCACCCGCTTCGAGCACCACCGGTGGCTCGGCGACAAGCGAACGCAGGTCGTGCACGACCTCGACGGCCAGGGCGACCAGGCGATCATCGACGAGCTGATGGCTGCCGAGACCTACCTCTGCTTCGGCCCCGACACCCTGGCGGAGGCCCGCAACCGCGGCTACCGCCGCTGCCGCTGCCACACCGGCGGTGCCTGAGTCGGCGCGGTGAGCGCGCCGACCGAACGCAAGGTGCCGCGGCTGATCGCGGCGACGACTTCGGCCCACCGGTGATCGGACCGCGCTGATGGAGCTCGCGCTCAGCTCGGGCGACCTGCGCCTCGTTGCGCACCTCGCCACCCCGCGGGTGCAGGCGGCCGGCGTCCCGGCTGTCGTCATCTGCCACGGGTTCCACTCCGCGGATGTCCCAGATCCCGCGGCGTCGATGCCCGAGCTGGCGGATCGCATCGCCGGGGAGCTCGGGTGGTTGGCCCTCGCGTTCGGGTACCGCGGGTGCGGCGGCTCGGAGGGCCAGTTCTCGCTGGCTGGCTGGCTGCGAGACGTGCTGGCCGCCGTCGACCACGTCGGTCGCCAGGAGGGGGCGCGCGAGGTGTGGCTCGTCGGGTTCGGCACCGGCGGAGCGCTCGCGATCTGCGCCGCGGCGCGCGAGCCGCGGATCAAGGGCGTCGTGTCGGTCGGTGCCCCGGCGGACTTCGACGATTGGGCCAGCCATCCACGTAAGCTCATCGAGCACGCCCGCGAGCGCCGCCTCATCAGCGACCCGGCGTTCCCGCCGTCGCAGGAGTCGTGGGCCCGCGAGCTGCGCGACCTGCGTGCTGTGGCGTGCGTGGCGCAGATGGCACCTCGCCCGCTGCTCGTCCTGCACGGCCAGGACGACGAGCAGGTGCCGGTGTTCGACGCCCGCGTCGTGTCCGATGCGCACGGGTCCGCGGACCTGCGCATCATCGCCGGCGGTGGTCACCACCTCCG
This sequence comes from Acidimicrobiales bacterium, assembly GCA_038206295.1. Classification (GTDB taxonomy): domain Bacteria; phylum Actinomycetota; class Acidimicrobiia; order Acidimicrobiales; family JBBRAZ01; genus JBBRAZ01. The sequence goes on along the minus strand of JBBRAZ010000015.1, from coordinate 25,892 downwards.
CCACGACCCGCGCGCGGTGGCGGTGCTCATGGGGTGGCTGGACCGGATGCAGCAGGCGAGCTGACCGGAGCGGCGGTCGTCGATCAGTCGCCCTTGCCTTGCCCGGCGGCCTTCTTCGCCTTCTTGAACGCGCGCACCTCGAGCAGGGCCTCTCGGGATCCCACGTCCGCAACCGATCGGGGCTGATCGTCGGAGAACGGCGCCGCCAGCTCCTCCCACCCTGCAGGTGCGGCGCGCAGCCGCTTGCCGAGGATGGCCAGGAGGATCCGAGCCTTCTCGTCGCCGTAGCCGGGCAGCGCTCGCAGCCGGGCGAGCACGTCCGCGGGGTCGCGTCGCCGACGCCAGATGCGCCCGGCATCGCCGTCGTACTCCTCGACCACGTGCCGGCACAGCTCCTGGATGCGCCCGGCCATCGAGCGCGGGTAGCGGTGGATCGCCGGCTTCTCCTGGCACACCGCGAGGAAGGCGTCGGGGTCCATGGCCGCGATCGCCGCGGCGTCGAGCTCACCGAGGCGCAGCCGGAGGGTGGCGGGGCCCTTGAACGCCCACTCCATCGGCACCTGCTGGTCGAGCAGCATGCCGATGAGCAGCGCCAGGGGATCGCTCACCAGCAGCGCGTCTGCATCTGCGTCTCCGGTGATGGGGATGCGCCTCGTCGCGGTCGTCATGGCGAGATCGTACCGAGGCCGCTTGACCGCAAGGTCGCTTGCCTACGCAGTGCGCGGGTCGGGGAGCTCGGGGTCGATGCCGTGGGCAGCGATGGCGTCGGCCACCACCGACGGGGCGATCGATCCGCCGGCCGCCAGCGCGGCGAGCACCGCAACGACGACGTGGCCGGCGTCGACCTCGAAGTACCGCCGAAGCGTGGCCCGGTCGTCGGATCGACCGAAGCCATCGGTGCCCAGCGGGGTGAACGGGGCGGGCACCCAGCGTGCGATCTGGTCTGGCACCGCCTTGAGGAAGTCGGTGACCGCGACGACCGGTCCCTCAGCAGCACCGAGCAGGCTCGTCACCAGCGCGGTGCGCGGCGCGGCGGTGGGGTGCAGGCGGTTCCATCGCTCGACCGACAGCGCCTCCTCGCGCAGCGCCTTGTAGGAGGTCGCGCTCCACAGATCGGCGTCGACGTCCCATCGGTCGGCCAGCTCGACCTGCGCGGCGCGCGCCGCCGCTTGGGCTGCACCGGAGAAGAGGATCGTCGCCTTGCTCGTCGCTCCGCCGGACGACGCTGCCCACCGGTACAGACCAGCGGTGATGTGCTCGTCGGTCACGCCGGCGGGGCGCGCCGGCATCGCGATCGGCTCGTTGTAGAGGGTGAGGTAGTAGATGACGTCCTCACCGCTCGCCGCGTCGTGAGCATCGGGGTACATGCGCGCCAGCCCCTCGCGCACGATCGCCGCGGTCTCGTACGCGAACGCCGGGTCGTAGCAGCGCACCGTCGGCACGGTGGATGCCAGCAGCGGGCTGTGGCCGTCCTGGTGCTGGAGGCCCTCGCCCGCCAAGGTGGTGCGCCCCGCTGTGGCACCGAGCAGGAATCCGCGGGCGCGCGCGTCGGAGGCCGCCCAGATCAGGTCGCCGACGCGCTGGAACCCGAACATGGAGTAGAAGGTGAAGAACGGCACCATCGGCGTGCCGTGGGTGGCGTACGCGGTTCCCGCAGCCAGGAAGCTGGCCATCGCCCCGGCCTCGGTGATGCCCTCCTCGAGGATCTGGCCGTCGCGCGCCTCCTCGTAGGACAGCAGCAGGCTGTGGTCGACGGGCTCGTAGCGCTGGCCTTGCGACGCGTAGATCCGCAGCTCGCGGAACAGGGCATCCATGCCGAACGTCCGGGCCTCGTCGGGGATGATCGGCACGACGCGGCGTCCCATCTCCGGGTCGCGCGCCAGGTCTCGCAGCAGGCGGGTGAACGCGCCGGTGGTCGAGACCTCCTTCGAGCCCGAGCCGGCGTCGAAGCCCTCGAACGCTCCAACGCCGGGCTGGGCGAGGGGGTTGCGGGTGCGCACCTCTCGGCGCGGCACGGGCCCACCGAGCTCTCGACGCCGATCCCGCAGGTACGCCAGCTCAGCGGAGCCCTCCGATGGCCGGCAGTACGGCGCCTCGTCGCCCCACGTGGAGGGGTCCGGCACCACGTCGTCGAGGCGCAGCCGCTCGCGCAGCTCGGCGAGCTGGTCGAGGCTCATCTTCTTGATCTGGTGCGTCGCGTTGCGGCTCTCCACCGCCGAGCCCAACGCCCAGCCCTTGACCGTCTTGGCCAGGATCGCCGTCGGTGCGTCGCGCTGCTCGGTGGCGAGCTTGTACGCCGCGTAGAGCTTGGCGTCGTCGTGCCCGCCGCGTGGCAGCGCCTGGAGCTGCTCGTCGCTGAGGTGAGCGACCATGGCGCGCAGGCGCGGATCCGGCCCGAAGAAGTGCTCGCGGATGTAGGCGCCGGACTCCGTGGCGTAGCGCTGGAACTCGCCGTCGACCGTCTCGTTCATCCGCTCCAGGAGCAGTCCGTCGGTATCGGCAGCGAGCAGCTCGTCCCACCCCGAGCCCCACACCACCTTGATGACGTGCCACCCAGCGCCGCGGAAGGTGGCCTCGAGCTCCTGGATGACCTTGCCGTTGCCGCGCACCGGCCCATCGAGGCGCTGCAGGTTGCAGCTCACGACCCAGATCAGGTTGTCGAGGCGCTCCCGGGAGCCGAGCGATATGGAGCCGAGCGTCTCGGGCTCGTCGCACTCGCCGTCGCCGACGAACGCCCACACCCGCGAGGCGGAGGTGTCGATGAGCTGCCGGTGCAGGAGGTAGCGGTTGAACCGCGCTTGGTAGAGCGACGCGAGCGGCCCCAGGCCCATCGACACGGTGGGGAACTCCCACAGCTCGGGCATGAGTCGCGGGTGGGGGTAGCTCGAGAGCCCGCCAGCGGTCCGTCCCTGCGGATCGATCTCCCGGCGGAAGCGGTCGAGCTGCGCCTCGTCGAGGCGGCCCTCGACGTACGCCCGGGCGTACACGCCCGGCGCCGCGTGGCCCTGCACGTAGACCTGGTCGCCGCTGCGCCCGTCGTCGGTGCCTCGGAAGAAGTGGTGGTAGCCGACGTCGTAGAGGGCCGCGGACGACGCGAACGTGGACAGGTGGCCGCCGATGCCCTCGGAGCGGTGGTTCGCGCGCACCACCATCACCGCCGCGTTCCACCGGATGAACGCCCGGATGCGCTTCTCGAGCGAGGCATCGCCGGGGAACCACGGCTGGTCGTCGGGAGGGATGGTGTTGATGTAGGGCGTCGTGACCGTCATCGGCGTGCCGAGGTCTCGGTCCCGGGCGCGCTCGAGCAGCGTCGCGAGCAGGTAGCGGGCGCGCGAGGGGCCTCGGGCGTCGATGACGGCATCGAGCGACTCGATCCACTCGCGCGTCTCGGTCGGGTCGGTGTCGGGGAGCTGGTGGAGGAAGTCGTCGTCGATCATCGCGGCCCCAGGTGCGCCTGCTGCCGGCGCAGTGCCGGCCCGACCGTTCTAGCGCCTCGGGAGCGCGTCGCGGCGGCGGCAGCCGAACTGCGCCGCGGATCGAGCGGTGCGGCATCATCCGCGGCCGGCGATCGGTCTGCCAGCATGCGGTCGTGGCGGCGGAGCCGGTGACGAGCGTCTACACCGACGGCGCGTGCTCGGGGAACCCGGGACCAGGAGGCTGGGCGTGGGCGGTGCTGGGCGGCGCGTGGGCGGCAGGCGCCGATCCCGCGACCACCAACCAGCGGATGGAGATCCGCGCCGCACTCGAGGCTGTCGAGTCGCTCGACGGTCCCCTCGAGGTCGTCAGCGACTCCACCTACGTCGTGCACTGCTTCCGCGATCGCTGGTTCGACGGCTGGCGCACGCGGGGGTGGCGGAACTCGAAGAAGGAGCCGGTCGCCAACCGCGACCTGTGGGAGCCGCTCATCGAGCTCGTCGAGGCGCGCGGCGACGTCCGGTTCCGCTGGGTCAAGGGCCACAGCGGCGATGCCGGCAACGACCTGGTCGACGCCCTCGCGGTGCGCGCTGCGGTCGAGCAGCAGGACGCGTCGGGTGCGACGCCGCCGGATCCAGCTGGCCTCGTGCCCGACGTGGTGGGTCGGTCATCGGCCACGTCGTCGCGGGCACCTGCGGGTCGCGGACCGCATCGCACCGACCAGCAGTACCGCCCCGATGCGCATGCGATCGTCGTGCTCGGCCACAAGCCGCCCGACCTCGGCGGCTACGACGAGAGCGACGTGAGCGGTCGCGTCCGGCGAAAGCTGCTCGCGGTGCTCGATGCCAAGCGCACGCAGTGGGGCGAGGTGCGCGTCCTCACCGGGCTGCGGCTCGGGGCTGAGACGCTCGGAGCCGAGGCAGCGCGCCTGGGTGGGATCCCCTACGTCGTGGTGCTGCCGTTCCCGGACGCCGATGCGCCGTGGCCTGCCTCGGCCCGATCCCGGTTCCGCGAGCTCGTGGCTGACGCCGATCACGTCGTCACCCTCGAGCAGCGCGTCCCCGACACGCCGGGGAAGGTGGCTGGAGCGCTGCGACGACGCGACGCCTGGTTCGCCAAGGTGGCCGACGAGGCCGTGCTGGTGTGGAACGGGCGCGACGAGAGGCTCGCGGCGCTGCACGCCGAGATGGACGACCGGCTGAACGGCGAGGTCTGGACCATCGATCCCGGCACCTGATGGGGGCTGCCCGGGGGTGCGGTTCGCATCTTGACCGCGCGGTCAATAGGGTTTGGCGCCATGGAGATCAACGGAGCATCTGCAATCGTCACCGGCGGCGCCTCGGGCCTCGGTGAGGCGACCTGCCGCCTTCTGGCTGCTCGTGGCGCCAAGGTCGTCGTCCTCGACATGAACGACGACAAGGGCACGGCGCTGGCGAACGAGCTGGGCGGCGTCTTCGCCCACGCCGACGTCACCAGCAACGAGGAGGTCATCGCCGCCATCGAGGTCGCGAAGGACCTCGGCCCCCTCAAGGCGCTGGTCAACTGCGCCGGCGTCGGTTGGGCCACGCGCACCATCGGCAAGGACGGCGAGTACAGCTCGGCGCACGACCTCGGCGTCTTCGAGAAGGTCATCGCCATCAACCTCGTGGGCACCTTCAACACCACGCGCCTCGCTGCCACCGCCATGTCGCAGAACGAGCCCGACGAGGACGGGTGCCGCGGCGCGGTGGTCAACACCGCGTCGGTCGCCGCCTTCGACGGCCAGATCGGGCAGGCGTCGTACTCGGCCTCGAAGGGTGGCGTCGTGGGCATGACGCTCCCGATCGCCCGCGACCTCGCGGCCGTCGGCGTGCGCGTCAACTGCATCGCCCCGGGTCTCATCGACACCCCGATCTACGGGCAGGGCGAGGCCTCGGAGCAGTTCAAGGAGCGCCTGCAGGCTGGCGTGCTGTTCCCCAAGCGGCTCGGTCACGCCTCGGAGTTCGCCAGCCTCGCAGTGGAGCTCGTCACGAACAGCTACATGAACGCCGAGACCATCCGCATCGACGGCGGCATCCGGATGCCGCCGAAGTGAGCCGGCGCGCTCGCTGAGGTCCAAGGGGGGATCCGCTGGAGGCCGGGGAGCGATCCTCGGCCTCCAGCGCGTCCGAGGTGCCGACGTCGGCGAGTCAGAGGGCGGCGGCCAGCGCCGACTCGATCGTCGGGTGCTCGAACGTGAAGCCAGCGTCGGTGAGCCGCGTGGGCAGCACCCGCTGGCTGGCCAGGAAGGCCTCGTGGGCAGCGTCACGCCCGTAGAGCAGGCTGATGCCGAACGCCGGGACGGGGAGCACCGCTGGGCGCCGCACCGCCGCGCCCAGCGCCTTGGTGAAGTCGCGGTTCGTGACCGGCTCGGGTGCGGTGAGGTCGACCGGCCCTGCGACCTCGTGGTCGAGGACGAACCGCAGCGCCCGGACCTCGTCGACGAGGCTGATCCAGCTCATCCACTGGCGTCCGCTGCCGAGCGGACCGCCGAGCCCGAGCTTGAAGATCGGCGCCAGCTTGCCGAGCAGGCCGCCTCCGGGGCCGAGCACGAGGCCCGTGCGCACCGACGCCACCCGGATGCCGGCCGCGGCGGCGGGCTCCGCGACCGCCTCCCACTGCGCGCACAGCTCAGCGAGGAACCCCGTGCCCGGTGCGCTGCTCTCGTCGAGCACCTCGTCGCCACGGTCCCCGTACCAGCCGATCGCGGAGCCGCCGACGAACACCGCCGGTCGGCGCTCGAGGCCGGCCACGGTCTCGGCCAGCAGGAGACCGCTGCGCACCCTGCTCTCGACCAGCTCCTCGCGCCGAGCGGCGGACCACCGACGGTCGCCGATCCCCGCCCCTGCGAGGTGCACGACGGCGTCGACGCCCTCGAGGGATTCGGGCTCCAGGTGACCAGCTGCTGGATCCCACGAGATGCCCTCGCCGCGACCTCCTGGGCGCACGAGCGCGGTGACCTGGTGGCCGTCGTCGAGCAGCGACGAGCGCAGCGCGGTGCCGATGAAGCCGCTCGCTCCGGAGATCAGGACGTGCACGAGGGCTCCTCCGCAGGTTGGTCTGCGTCGGAGGCTACCGGCGGGTGCGCAGCGCGCGCCCTGGGTGTCGGCAGCCCGCGCACCTGGGCACGGGGCGCCCCGCTGCCCAGCACGCGGTCCGGGCGGGGTGGGATATCAGCCCAGGGAGGCGAGCGCGCGCTCGACGGCGTCGCCGATCTCGTCGACCTCGTGGTCGGTGAGCCGGCTGTGCACCGGCAGCGCCAGCAGCGACCGCGCGAGCGAATCGGTGACGGGGAGCGACGCCGTCGTGTCGGCGAAGATCGGCTGGCGGTGCGCAGGAGGGAAGTAGAGGCGGGCCTCGATGCCCTCGGCGAGGAGGTGCGCGAGCACCTGGTCGCGGCCCGTCTCCACCACTGCGGAGTACAGCATGAACACGTGGTCGCGATCGGGCCGCGTGATCGGAGCGCTGATGCCCTCGAGGCCCTCGAGGCGCGAGGTGAGCCGGGCCGCGATCGACCGCTTCCGCTCGAGGATCGCAGGGAGCTTGCGCAGCTGGACCTCGCCCATCGCGGCCGCGATGTCCGACATGCGCCAGTTCCACCCGAGCTCGTCGTGGCGGTAGACGTCGCTCTGGCCGTGGTTTCGCAGCGATCGGAGCCGCCGGGCCAGCTCGCCGTCGTCGGTGAGGACCATGCCGCCCTCGCCGGTGGTCATGTTCTTCGTCGGCGTGAAGCTGAACATGCCCGCGTGGCCGATCGCCCCCACCGGACGCCCCCGGTAGGTGGCGCCGTGGGCCTCGGCCGCGTCCTCGAGGAGCGCGGCGCCGGCCTCAGCGGCGATCGAGGACAGCTCGTCGAGGTCGGCGGCCTGTCCGCCGTAGTGCACTGGCACGATGGCCTTCGTGCGGCGGGTGACCTTCCGCGCGGCGTCGGCGGGGTCGAGGTCGTAGGTGTCGGGCTGCACGTCGGCGAACACCGGCGTGGCCCCCACGTGCAGGACCGACGTGGCGGTGGAGATGAAGGTCAGCGACGGCACGATCACCTCGTCGCCCTCACCGATGCCGAGCGCGACGTACATCGCGGTGAGCGCCACGGTGCCGTTGGCGAAGGCGACCCCGTGCTCGGCGTCGTGGTGGGCGGCGAAGGCGGCCTCGAACGAGCGCGTGGCGGGTCCGTTGGTGAGGGCCCCCGACGCGAACACGGCGGCGATGGCGGCGAGCTCCTCCTCGCCCACATCGGGGCGGGCCAGCCTGATCCTGGGCGACGCGGCGGGGGTGGGGAGGTCGCGGGTCGGATCCATGTGCGGCGTGGCGGGTGCGGTGGGCGAGCGTCGCGCTCGCATGCGCACCGGGCTCGCCGACCCTAGCGCGGGGCCTCCGCTCCCGTGCCGTCGTCGACGTGCGCTGTGCCACCATCGCGCGGTGCGATCGCCGACCCTCAAGCGCATCATCGACATCGTCACGGCCGCCGCCGCGCTGGTGGTGCTGGCGGTGCCGATGGGGCTGGTCGCACTTGCGATACGCGCCACGATGGGATCGCCGGTGCTGTTCCGCCACGTGCGACCCGGACTCGACGAGCGGCCGTTCGAGCTCCTCAAGTTCCGCACGATGAGCGTCGCCGATCACGATGTCCCGGCGCTCGATGCGCAGCGGATCACCGCGCTGGGCCGGGTGCTGCGCGCCACGAGCATCGACGAGCTGCCGACGCTGCTCAACGTCCTGCGAGGCGACATGAGCCTCGTCGGGCCGAGGCCGCTGCTCGAGCGCTACCTGGACCGCTACACCCCCGAGGAGCGCCGACGCCACGAGGTGCGCCCCGGCATGACCGGTCTCGCACAGGTGAGCGGCCGCAACGTGCTCGGCTGGGACGAGCGGCTCGCGCTCGATGTCCGCTACGTCGAGACGTGGACGGTGATCGGGGACCTCCGCATCCTGGCGCGCACCGTCGCCCAGGTGCTGCGCCGCGAGGGGACGAGCGAGCCGGGCCACGCGACGCGCTCCGAGCTGCGGCCCGAGATCGGTGCGATGCCGGGCGTGGAGCAGACCGGCGGGGATGTGCCACCGGCCTGAGCGCTACAGGTGCTCCACGTTCGGCGCGTCGGTGCAGTGCCGCGTGTCGAGCACGTGCGAAGCGGCGCCGACCAGCGCGGGGAGGTCGAAGTCGTCGTGGTCGACGAGCACCACGACGAGGTCCGCTGCGGCGGCCTCGCCGGTGGTCGCCTCGACGCGTCCCACCCCTGGTGGCACGTGAGCGTCGATCACGTGCGGATCGGCGGCGACGACCGTGGCGCCGAGGTCGAGGAGCTGCTCGGCGATCGGGCGTGACGGCGTCTCGCGGGCGTCGCCCGTGTTGCGCTTGTAGGAGAGCCCGAGCAGCAGGATGCGACGCCCCCGCACAGCGAGCGATCGCTCGTTGAGGGCGGAGACGATCCGGCTCACGACGTAGTCGGGCATGTGCTCGTTCACGTCGTTGGCGAGCTCCACGAAGCGGAACGACCGCCCGAGCGAGCGCTTGACCTGCCACGAGAGGTACGAGGGGTCGATCGGCAGGCAGTGGCCGCCGACGCCCGGACCCGGCGTGAAGCGGAGGTAGCCGAAGGGCTTGGTGCTCGCAGCATCGATCGCAGACCAGATGTCGATGCCGAGGTCGTGCGCGAAGACGGCGAGCTCGTTGACCAGCGCGATGTTGACGTGGCGGAACGTGTTCTCGAGCAGCTTGGTGAGCTCGGCCTCCCTGGTGCCGGCCACGGGGACGGTGACCTCGACGATCCGGTCGTAGAAGGCCCGCACGGCGGCGAGCGACGGCACGTCGACCCCGGAGACGACCTTCGGCGTGTTCTCCAGCGTCCACGTGGCGTTGCCGGGATCGATGCGCTCGGGCGAGTAGCCGAGGTGGAAGGAGCCGGGCGCAAGTCCCGAGCCGGCGCACAGGAGCGGACCGACCAGCTCCTCGGTGGTGCCGGGGTAGGTGGTCGACTCGAGCACCACGGTGGCCCCAGAGCGCAGGTGGGGGGCGAGCGCACGCGCCGCCGACTCGATGTAGCTGAGGTCTGGTGCGCCCTCGTGCAGCGGTGTGGGGACCGAGATCACCGCGACGTCGAACCCGGCGAGCTCCGCTGGATCGCACGTGGGGGAGTAGCTGCCATCGGCGAGGACCGCCGCGAGGCGCTCGTCGCCGATGTCCTCCACCGGCGACGATCCTCCGGCCAGGCGGGTGATGCGGCCCTCGTCGACGTCGAACCCCACCACCGACATGCCCTGCTCGGCGGCGCGCACCGCGAGCGGCAACCCGACGTAGCCCTGGCCCACCACCACGGCCCGGAGGTGGGTGTCGCTGCTGTCGGGGGCATCGGTCATGGCGCAACGATGGGGGGCCGCCAGATGGCCCGTCAAGCCTCGTGCGCTGGCAGCCGCTCGCTCTCGGCCCGGTAGGCTCCGTCGCCCATGAGCACCCGGATGCTGATCCTGCTCGCGCTCCTGTGCGGCCTGGCGCTGCTCGTCGCGTTCTCGGTGCAGATCCTCATCGCACGCTGACGCACCTCGGGCAGCCGTGCTGCACATGGTTCGCAAGCGCTGCACGTGGTGTGCGCGATCGGAATCAGGGGGTTCCCTGCGACGGCGACTGGTGGTACGGTCCTGCGTGCAGCGGGCGGAAGGCTGTCCTCTTCTGCCATGCACCGTCGCACTGCGCTCGCAGTCCTCCTGACCCTCCTGCCCACCACGGGCGCGTCCGTAGCGCTCGCCGCGCAGCGAGAGCCGTCGGTGGAGCAGCAGCAGGCCGAGGTCGAGGCGAATCGGGTGCGACAGGACGAGCTCGCTGCTCAGATCGGGCTCCTCGAGGCGTCCGATGTCGAGTTGCAAGCCGAGCTCGACTCCCTCACCGGCGACATCGCGACGCAGGAGCAGGCGGTGGTCGGCACCGAGGCGCGCCTCGGCGCGATGCGCCTTCGCATCGACGAGCTGGCGGTGGAGGTGCGCGCAGCGAGCACGCTGGTCGATGCCCAGCGCGACTTCGCCGTCGAGCGGGCCATCGGCGCCTACGTCAACCCGCAGCCCGGTCGCTTCCAGGTGCTCGTCGGCACCAGCGACCTGAACGAGATCGCCAAGAAGGACGTGCTCCTCCAAGAGGTCGTCCGCCACGACCACGCCGTGCTCGACGGCTTCGAAGCTGCCGCTTCGGCGCTGCGCGAGCGCCAGGCCGAAGCCGCCGCGGCAGCGGCGGAGCTCGAGGCGGCCGAGCAGGAGGCGACCGCTGCCCTCACCCTGCTCGAGGAGGCCCGCGCTCGCCAGGAGGCCGTGCGCGAGATGCTCGCGGTGCGCATCAGCGAGTTCCGCGGCGAGGCGGATGACCTCGCTGCGGCGGAGGACGCACTCCAGGCGCTCATCGCCGACCGGTTGCGTCCCCCCTCCACCACGGTGCCGCCGACGTCCGCCGCACCCACAACCACCCCGACGACCGCAGCAGGACCGCCCACCACAGGCCGGCCTGGCACCACGTCGACCACCTCGACATCGACATCGACGACGACGACGGCGCCGACACCCACCAGCCCGCCAGATCCGGGCTACGGGCTGGCCTGGCCGCTGGCGGGACCCGTCACCTCCACCTTCGGTCCGCGCTGGGGCCGTATGCACAACGGCATCGACGTCGGCGTGCCCACCGGCACCACCATCAGCGCTGCGGCCGCTGGCGAGGTGTTCTTCAGCGGGTGGATGAGCGGGTACGGCAACGTCGTGCTCATCGACCACCGCAACGGGCTCATCACGCTGTACGCCCACCAGAGCGAGCTCGCGGTGGCTGAGGGCGAGCAGGTGGCGAGGGGCGAGGTCGTCGGCTACGCAGGCTCCACCGGGAACTCCACGGGTCCGCACCTCCACTTCGAGACCCGCGTCGACGGCGTGCCGCGCGACCCGCTCACCTACCTTCCCTGACCCGAGGTCGGACCACGACCGCAACCGAGCGACACGGGGCTGTGTCCTCCGGTACGGTGGCGGCGTTCGCAACAGGTGTGGCTCCGGTGCGGGGTCGAAAGGGTGGACCTGATGTCTCAGAGGACCCGTCGCCGCTCGTCGGTGCTCACGATCGTGGTGGCGATGATCGTCACCCTTCTCGCTCCGATCGACAGCGCGTCGGCTGCGCCGCCACCGGACCCGATGAACCTCACACCAAGTGGCACTGCCGTATCGGGCAACGTGACGCTGGCGTGGGACCCGGTCGTGGGGGCGGTCTCCTACCAGTTGCAGATGTCGGCCTTCGCCGACTTCGGCACGAAGCTCTACGACATCACCACCGCCAACACCACCTTCACGCCCTACAACCAGGTGCCGGTGGGCACGATCTACTGGCGTGTCCGGGCGCGCAACAGCACATCGGAGTACAGCAACTACACCGAGACCAATTTCAACAACTCCCTCAGCGGCCCCACGACCTCTGCGCCGAGTGAGGGCGAGATCCTCGACTTCCCCTCCGAGCCGCCGACCTTCTCCTGGACCACGCTGCCCACCGCGGTCAGCTATCGCCTCGAGGTCGACAACGCGCCGGACTTCGTGGGCGCCAGCTACTACATCACCTACACCAACACGTTCACCTTGCTCAACCCGCAGGTCCCGGGCCAGACGTACTACTGGCGGGTTCGCGGCGCCTCCGGCAACAACGGCGGCGGCGTGCTGTCGGACTGGTCGGACACGTCGAGCTACGACTACACGTGGTCATCGGCGCCGTCCATCCTCTCGCCGGCGAACACCAACCCCCCCGCGACGGTCACCGACATCGAGATGGTGTGGGGCTCGGTGCTCGGCGCCGATCGCTACGAGCTCGAGGTGAGCAAGAACATCGACTTCTCCGGCACGATGGAGATCGACCTGCTCACCTACAGCACCCGGTTCGCCCCGCTCGCCACCCTCGACAACGGGTCGTACTTCTGGCGTGTGCGTGCACGTGACTACGACGGCAACCTGGGTCCGTGGTCGGTCACGGGGGTGTTCACCCGTGAGTGGTCACCGGCGCCCACGCTCACCGCGCCCAGCGACGGGGCGGTGGAGCCCGAGCCGATGCGGTTCAGCTGGTCAGCGGTCGACCACGCGTCCAGGTACGAGATCCAGGTGGCCGAGAGCGCGCTGGATTTCACTCCGAACTACTCGAAGAAGTGCTACACGACCCATACGAGCATCATGCCGTACACCGGACCTTCAGGGTGCACAGCGGTGTTCAACAGCTTTGCCGGCGACTACGGCTTCGAGTACGTGTGGCGGGTGCGGGGCATCGATGAGACCACCGGCGTCCTCGGTATCTGGTCGCCCGTCTGGACCACGAGCCGATCTCTCGACAACCCGAATCCGGCGACGTACTCGCCTGCGCACGATGCAATCGTCAGCGTGCCCACTCTGTCGTGGGGAGCGGTGCCGAACGTCGATGACTACACCGTGCGGGTGTACAAGAGCGACGGCTTCACCTTGGCGACCCAAGTGACGACATCGCAGACCTCCTGGACGCCGACCTCCAGGCTGGCGCCTGCCGACGGACCGTTCCGCTGGTACGTCATCTCCGTCGAGGAGGGGCACCCGGGGGTGATCCCGGCGTCGTTCACGTGGAGCACGTTCAACCTCGTCGATCCGATCGGAACTGCGTCGCCCGAACCTCTGACCCCGACCTACAACGCGACTTCGCCGACGATGCCGTCGATGTCGTGGACGGCGGTGACCGGCGCTGACAACTACGACATCTACCTCGGTAACGCTGGCACGGGCATCTTCGGCGCCACGCCATGGAAGGCGAACCTGCCCCACAACGCCTACACGCATCCCGACAACCTCGGGCTCGGCTCGTACGACTACTTCGTCGTGGCGCAGAATGGGTCGACGCCGCTCGCGTCTGGCGCGGTCAACCGCTTCACGCTGTCGGAGGCGGCCCAGCTCGGTCCACTCGACCGGCTCGCGCCGGCGCACTGCCCGCCGGCAGCGGCGTGCTCGGAACTCACGTCGACGCCGCGCTTCGACTGGACACCGATTCCGGGGGCGACCAAGTACTACGTCTACCTGGCCTACGACGTGAACTTCACCAACATCTTCAGGACGTATGTCTCGGGGCAGTCGTCATTCATCCCGAACGAGGAGCTCCCGGACAACGACGCCGGGCAGGCCTACTACTGGCACGTCCGCGGATGGTGCGGCAATCGCTACTGCAGCTACGACCCTCAGGGCGCGACGCCAGCCGCACCCTCGAGCGCGTTCCAGAAGCGCAGCGCGCCTGTGCTGCTCACTTCGCCTGTCGACGCTGCGACCGTGGCCAACCAGGTGCGCTTCGAGTGGCAGGACTACCTCGCCACCAACCCGTCGGACATCGAGGCCGAGCGGTACCGCATCCAGGTGTCGACGGTGCCGTCCTTCAGCACCATCATCGACGACCGGTACGTCGACCAGACCTACTACACGGCCTACCTCAAGACGTACCCGGAGGGACCCCTCTACTGGAAGGTGCGGGCCGTCGACGGTAGCGGCAACCAGCTCACCTGGAGCGACACCCGCTCGCTGGTGAAGTCCTCGCCGGCGCCGGCGCTGCTCACGCCGGCCAACAACGCCAGCAGCGGCTTCCTGCCCACGCTGCGCTGGTCGCCGCAGCCGTTCGCCTCGGCGTACGTCATCGAGGTGGCCAAGAACGCAGATGTGAACTTCTCCTCCGGCAACCGCAAGGTGCTCGTGACCACCGCCTTCGCCGAGCACACCCCGACCGTGAACCTGCCCGTGGGGTCCTACGCCTGGCGAGTGCGGCGCGAGGATGGCGAGAGCAGGGACGGTCCGTGGAGCGCGGCGCGGGTGTTCACCATCACCGGGGCGGCGCCGACGCTGCTGAACCCGCCGAACGGAGCCACGCTCACCGACGACAACGTGGCCTTCAGCTGGACGGCGGTGCCCGGTGCGGCGAGCTACCGGTTCCAGCGCTCGACCACGATCAACTTCCTGAGCCTGACCGAGAACCGCAGCACGGTGATGACGTCGTGGGCGCCCACCTCCACCATCGCCACCGGGACGTGGTACTGGCGGGTCATCGCCCTCAACTCCGACGGCGTCGAGATGGGCACCTCCGCTGTGCGCTCCTTCGGCAAGTACGCCAATCTGCCATCGGTGCCCCGCTCGGTGGGCGTGGTCAACGGCGCGGGGACGGTGCAGCTGTCGTGGCTGCCCCCTGCTGCGCCCGGGTCGCCTGCGCTCAACGGCTACGTGGTGACCCTCCAGCCGGGCAACGTGACGCGGAACCTCTCTGCCGACACGCTGACCACCACCTTCTACGGCCTCACCAATGGCCTGGCGCACACGCTGACGGTGGCGGCGAAGAACAGCGACGCAACGGGGCCAGCGGTCACCAAGGCCGGGTTCCCCAACGGGTGCGGCGGCACGCCGTTCAGCGACGTTGCCTCGGACCACCCGTTCTGCGAGGAGATCGCATGGTTGTTCGACTCGGGTATCACGACGGGCTCCACGTTGTCCAACGGCACGAAGCTCTTCAAGCCGTCCGACGTGGTGACCCGCCAGGCCATGGGCTCGTTCCTCCACCGCTTCGCAGGCGAGCCGGCAGCACCGACCAGTCCGGCGTTCTTCGCCGACGTCTCGGTCAGCCACCCCTTCTACCTGGCGCTGCAGTGGATGTACGACTCGGGGCTGTCCACCGGCTCGCCGAACCCGCCTGGCAAGCCGCTGTACAAGCCCACGGACTCGGTCTCACGCATGGCGCTCTCCGCGTTCCTGCACCGCTACGAGGGTGACACCCCCTCGACGCTGCTGTCGCCGTTCTTCTCCGACGTGGGCCCGACCCACCCGTTCTACGGGCACATCCAGTGGATGGCGGACACGGGGCTGTCGACCGGCACGCCCAACCCGCCGGGCGATCCGCTCTACAAGCCCACCCCCGCGGTGAGTCGCATGGCGATGGCGGCGTTCCTGTTCCGCTTCGACGGGATGATCAACCCGTAGCGAGGACGAGGGTGACGCCCTCTGGCTGCGGGGCTGCCACAGCGTCACCACGCTGCGGTCCCCGCAGCCGGCGCACCTTCGGGCGCTGCTGCCGTCCGGTGCGCGCTCGGCGGTTGCCGAGGCGCCCGATAGGCTCGCCCCGTGGCGACCGACGGTGCACCTCATGACGTGATCGTGATCGGCGGCGGCCCCGCGGGCTACGCCGCCGCGCTGTACGGAGCCTCGGCAGGCCTTCGTGTCGCGCTGATCGAGAAGGACATCGTGGGCGGCACGTGCCTGCACCGCGGCTGCATCCCGGCCAAGGCGCTGCTCGAGACCGCGTCGGTGCAGCGCGCCGTGCGCCACGCCGAGGACTTCGGCATCGCGGTGGGCACCTCGACGCTCGACTTCGGCGTCACCCAGGACCGCAAGCAGGGCATCGTCGACCAGCTGGCGAAGGGCCTCGGCGGCCTGCTCAAGGGGCGCAAGGTCGACGTCTACGACGGCGTGGGCTCCCTCGGTGCCGATCGGCGCGTCACCGTCACGGGTGCCGACGGCTCGACGGTCGAGCTCACCGGCGACGCGGTGCTCCTCGCCACCGGCTCGGTGCCTCGCACCATCCCGGGCTTCGCCATCGACGGCGAGCGGGTCCTCAGCTCCGACGAGATGCTGGCGCGTCGCACCCTGCCAGCCACAGCGGTGGTGATCGGCGGCGGCGCCATCGGCTGCGAGTTCGCGTCGATGATGGCCGATCTCGGCACGCAGGTGACGATGCTCGAGGCGATGCCGAAGATCCTGCCCGGCTGCGACGAGGACGTCGCCAAGGTCGTGCTGCGCTCGTTCAAGAAGCGAGGCATCGAGGTGCGCACCGGTGTGGCGGTCACCGGCCACGAGCCTGGCGCCAGCGGGACCACCACGGTGCAGTTCGGTGACGGGGAGTCCGTCGAGGTCGAGCTGGTCGTCGTGTCGGTCGGTCGACGACCGCTCACCGACGGCCTCGGCCTCGAGGCCACAGCGGTCGTCGTCGACGAGCGCGGCTTCATCGAGGTCGACGAGCGCTGTCGCACCTCCGAGGCGGGGGTGTGGGCTGCCGGCGACGTCATCGCCACGCCGCAGCTCGCCCACATCGGATTCGCTGAGGGGATGCTCGTCATCCGCGACATCCTCGGCGAGGATCCTGTCCCGATCGATCACGGCAAGGTGCCGTGGTGCATCTACTGCCACCCCGAGGTCGCGTTCGCCGGCCACTCCGAGGCGTCGGCTCGCGAGGCGGGCTTCGATGTCGCCGTCTCCAAGCACCGATTCGCCGGCAACGGTCGCGCCATGATCGTCGGGGAGACCGACGGTCTGGCGAAGGTCATCGCCGAGCGTCGCCCGGATGGCACCGCGGGGCGCATCCTGGGGGTGCACATGGTCGGCCCCTGGGTCACCGAGCAGCTCGGCCAGGGCTACCTGGCGGTGAACTGGGAGGCGACCGTCGATGAGGTGGCGGCCTTCATCCAGCCGCACCCGACGATGAGCGAGCTCTTCGGCGAGACCGTGCTCTCGCTCACCGGCCGCAGCCTCCACGGCTGAGCGGTCCAGCACGCGACGAAACCAGGACGACGAGGACGAGGACGAGGCGATCGATGGCAGACATCCAGATGCCGCAGCTGGGCGAGACGGTCACCGAGGGCACCATCACGAAGTGGTTCAAGGCCGTCGGCGATGCCGTGGCAGAGGACGACGTGCTCTTCGAGGTGTCCACCGACAAGGTCGACTCCGAGGTGCCGTCGCCGGTCTCGGGGTACCTGGTGGAGATCCGGGCGCCCGAGGGGGCCACCGTCGAGGTGGGCGAGACCATCGCAGTGGTCGCCGACACCCCTCCCGATGGCGCAGCGGAGCCTGCGACCGCACCTGCCGAGCGCGAAGTCCCCAGCGAGGCCGCACCTCCTCCTTCTGCTCCGGCGGCACCTGACACCCAATCGGCGCCGGAGCGAGCCGAGGCGTCCGCCCCGGCAGCGCCTGCCACCGCCGGCGGGGCGCTGGTGTCTCCGGTGGTGCGGCGCCTGCTCGACGAGCACGGCGCTTCGCCGGCCGCGGTCGTCGGCACCGGCCCCGGTGGCCGGGTGACGCGCGCCGATGCCGAGGCCCACATCGCCGGCACGCGGGCATCTGCGCCGACGCCACGACCGACCGCCTCCGCGGTGCAGGCCACCGGCCGCCGCCCGGTGCCGCGTCCAGCGCCGTTGGTGCGAACCGGCGAGCGCGAGCAGCACGTGCCGTTGAGCAACATCCGTCGCCGCACCGGCGAGCACATGGTGCAGTCCCGTGCCACGTCGCCCCACGCCGCCTCGGTGGTGGAGGTCGACTACGAGAGCGTCGACCGCGTCCGCGCCGCACATCGAGACGTGTGGCGCCAGGAGGAGGGCTTCGGCCTCACCTACCTGCCGTTCGTCTCACGCGCCGCGATCGATGCGCTGGCGGAGTTCCCGCACCTCAACGCGACGGTGGGCGACGGCGACCTGATCGTCCACGGCTCGGTCAACCTCGCCATCGCCGTCGACCTCGACTTCGAAGGGCTCCTGGCGCCCGTCGTGCGCGACGCGGATGGCAAGCGGCTGCGCGCCATCGCCCGCGAGATCGACGACCTCGCCGGTCGGGCCCGCTCGAAGCAGCTTTCCGCTGACGACATCACCGGCGGGACGTTCACCATCTCGAACTCCGGGTCGTTCGGGTCGCACCTGGTGCTGCCCATCATCAACCAGCCGCAGGTGGCCATCCTCTCCACCGACGGCATCAGCCGCAAGCCTGTGGTCGTCACCGCTGCCGATGGCAGCGAGGCCATCGCCATCCACTCCGTGGGCCTGCTCGCCATGAGCTGGGATCACCGGGCGTTCGACGGCGCGTACGCGGCGGCGTTCCTGGCCAGGGTCCGCGAGATCATCGAGACCCGCGACTGGGAGGCCGAGCTCTGAGCGCAGCACCGGTGCTGCGCACCCGGTGGCTCGGACGGGTGGCGCACAGCGACGCGCACGCCTTGCAGCACGCGCTCCGGGAGCACGCCGACGACGACCACCTGCTGCTCCTCGAGCACCCCCACACCTTCACCGTCGGGGTGCGTGGCGACCTCGGCCACGTGCTCGCGGCACCCGACGAGCTCGGCGCCGAGATCATCCAGACCGACCGCGGCGGCGACATCACCTACCACGGACCGGGACAGCTGGTCGGCTACCCGGTGCGCTCGGTTCCTGGTCGCCGCGGCGGCGGGATGGCGGACACCGCGGCGTACGTGCACGACGTGGAGCAGCTCCTCATCGACGCGCTCGGCGAGCTGGGCCTGGGCGCTGGTCGCTTGGAGGGGTGCACCGGCGTGTGGATCGACGCTGACGGTGCGGCACCACGCAAGATCGCCGCCATCGGCGTGCGCATCACCCGCGGGCGGTCGATGCACGGGTTCGCGCTCAACGTCGATCCGGATCTGACGTGGTTCGAGCGCATCGTGCCGTGCGGCATCGCCGACAAGGCGGTCACCTCGCTGGCAGCTGAGGGGGTCGCGGCGTCGATGCGCGACGTGGTCGACGTGGTTGCAGGGCTGGCCGAGCAGCGGTGGGCGCCACCGGGAGGCGCGGAGCGCCAGGACGTGGCGTGGCGCGAGGTGCCCGAGGACCTCAGCCCGTTCAGTCGCGGCGCGGGTCCCGGCACACCTGCCGGGCAGGTGCGCGTCGACCGCGGCGAGAGCACCTCGGTGCGGCTGCGCGGCCGGCTGGCAGAGGCAGGCGTGCCGCAAGGGCTCGCCATCGGCGAGCGGAAGCCGGAGTGGATGCGAGCGCCGGTGCGCCACGGCGCGGAGGTGCTCGCGCTGCGACGCACGATGCGTGATCTCGATCTGGTGACGGTGTGCGAGGAAGCGGGGTGTCCGAACCTTTCGGATTGTTGGGCCGACGGCACCGCCACCTTCATGATCAACGGCGAGCGGTGCACCCGAGCGTGCGGCTTCTGCCTGGTCGACACCCAGCACCCCGAGCCGCTCGATCCCGACGAGCCGCGTCGGGTCGCCGCCGCGGTGACGCAGATGGGGGTGCGCTTCGCAGTCGTCACCGCGGTAGCGCGCGACGACCTGTCCGATGGGGGAGCGGCAGCGTTCGCTGCGACCATCGAGGCGATCCGCAGCGAGGACCCGTCGGTGCGCGTCGAGGTGCTCATCCCGGACTGCAAGGGCGACCCCGCATCGCTCGATGTGCTCTTCGCCGCCCGACCCGACGTGTGCAACCACAACATCGAGACCGTGCCGCGGCTGCAGCGCGCCGTGCGGCCGTCGGCCTCGTACGCGCGCAGCCTCGCGGTGCTCGCCAGGGCGCGAGCCGCGGGTCTGGTGACCAAGTCCGGGATGGTGCTCGGCATGGGGGAGCGGACCGACGAGGTGCTCGCGACCCTGGCCGATCTTCGCTCGGTGGGCGTCGGGATCGTCACGATCGGGCAGTACCTGCGACCGACGACGCACCACCTCCCGGTCGCTCGCTGGTGGACGCCAGACGAGCTCGACGAGCTGGCCGCTGCCGGTCGGGCCATGGGCATCGCTCACGTCGAGGCATCGCCGCTCACCCGCTCGAGCTACCACGCCAGCCAGGCGGCGGACGCCGCGGCCGGAGCCCTCCGCTCGGTGGTCAGCTGACCGAGGTCGAGGGCGCCTGCTGGGGCCGTCCGATGGGTGACCTCGGGGTGCCGGGGTAGCGTGCAGAGCATGTTCGAGACCCGGATGCAGCACGTGCGCGGAGCGATGGACACCCACGGCTGCGATGTGCTGGTGCTGTCGGTGGGGGCAGATCTACCGTGGCTCATCGGGTACGAGGCGATGCCGCTCGAGCGCCCGACGTTGCTGGTCGTGCACCGCGACGAGCTGCCGACCCTGCTGGTGCCCGAGCTGGAGCGGCCTCGCGTCGTCGAGCGGCCCGGACTGTTCCACGTCGTCGGGTGGAGCGAGCACGAGGATCCGATCGTGGTCGCGGCCGGCTTGTGCCGTGGCGTGCACCGCATGGCTGTCGGCGACCAGATGTGGAGCCGCTTCCTCGTCGACCTGCTCGCGCACCTGCCGTCGGTGCAGCTGCGACGCGCGTCGGAGATCACGGGTCCGTTGCGGGCGGTCAAGGACGCGGAGGAGCTCGAGGTGCTGCGCACCGCGGGGGCGGCGGTGGACCGGGTGATCGCCGCCGTGCACGCGGGCGAGGTCGCGCTCGTGGGGCGCACCGAGGCCGAGATCGCTGCGGATCTGGGCCGCCGGCTGCTCGCCGAGGGCCACCACCGAGTGAACTTCACCATCGTCGCGGCGGGCGACAACGCTGCGAGCCCTCATCACGAGGCCGGTGATCGCGTGGTGGAAACCGGCGAGCAGGTGCTGTTCGACATCGGGGGCACGGTGCTCGACGCCTCTGGCGTTGGGTACTGCTCGGACACGACCCGCTGCGTGAGCATGGGCGAGCCCGCTGCCGAGGTGGCAGAGGCCTACGCGGTGCTCGAGGAGGCGCAGGCGGCAGCGGTGCGCGCCGCGGTGGTCGGCGCGCGGGCCTGCGACGTCGACGCCGCCGCTCGCTCGGTCATCGTTGCAGCCGGTCACGGCGATGCGTTCGTCCACCGCACCGGTCACGGCATCGGCGTGGAGGCGCACGAGGACCCGTACATCGTCGCAAGCAACGAGGAGCCCCTGGTGGCGGGCAACGCCTTCTCGATCGAGCCCGGCATCTACCACGCAGGCCGCTTCGGCCTGCGTCTCGAGGACATCGTGCTGGCCGAAGCCGCCGGCCCCGAGGCAGTCAACCGCACCGACCGCTCGCTGGTGGTGGTCGACGGGTGATCGACCTCGACGCCTCGTCGGTGCTGCTCCAGTGGGCGACGGGCGGGATGCTGTTCACCTGGGTCACGACTCGCCACCGTGAGGTGAGCCTCGGCTACGGGTGGACGATGCGGGTCACCTTCGCGCTCATGGCAGCGCTCGCGCTCTACGTCGGCGTGGCGATCATCGAGCCCGTCCCGCTGCGTGAGGCGGGCTCCGCTGGCGTGCTGGTGCTGACCGTCGGCGGGCTCGTGTCCTCCGTGCGCCGACGTGCCGCCGGCGTGTCTGGGCAGCTGGCGGATCATGCCCGACGCACCGCACGGGTGGCGGCGATGACCGGCATCGAGCGCGACCTGCCTGTCGCCGATCCCTCTGCCGGTGCCGAGTTCGATCCGCGCTGCGATCTCGCCCCGGTGCTCGCCGGCGTCGTCGGACTGGTCGCCGCTGGGGTGCACGCCGGCGATCCGACGTGGCTCTCGGTCAGCAGGATGCTCGTCGGTGCAGCGTTCCTGGGCGCCATCACCGACGCCATGCTCCTCGGCCACTGGTACCTGGTGCAGCCGGGGCTGGCCCGCACCCGCCTCCTGGAGGTGGTCCGGTGGGTGGTGTGGCTCTGGCCGTTCGAGCTCGTGCTGCTGCTGGTGCCCACCGGCATGTGGTCGGTCCTCAACGGCGACATCGACGACGGCTACAACGGCCTGCTGGGCTGGTTCTGGGCTGCGTGCGTGGTGACCACGCTCGGGCTCGGCATCGTGACGCGCCTGGCGCTGCGTGAGCGCTCCTACAGCGCGGTCATGGCGGCGACGGGTCTGCTGTACCTGGCCATCCTCACCGCCTTCGGGATGGATCTCGTGGCCCGGGCGGCGCTCGCCGGATGAGCGTCGAGGCGCCGATCACATTGCGGGCAGACGGTCACGAGGTGGTGCTCACCCATCCGGGCAAGGTCCTCTACCCGGCGACCGGCACCACCAAGCGCGACGTGCTCGAGTACCTCCTCGCCATCGCCCCGACGATGGTGCCGCACCTCGCGGGCCGCTGCATCACCCTGCGGCGATTCCCCGACGGGGTCGATCACGGTGGGTTCTTCGAGAAGCACTGCCCCGACCACCGGCCGCCGTGGATCGCCACGGCGCGCGGGCCCGGTGGCGATGACGGTGTCGATCACTGCGTGCTCGACACCACCGCAGCGCTCCTGTGGTCTGGGCAGCTCGCCGCGCTCGAGCTGCACGCGCCGATGGCGCGCTCCACCGACGTCGAGAACCCGCTCGCCCTGGTGCTCGATCTGGATCCTGGATCGCCGGCGGACCAGACCGATGCGGCATGGGTGGCGCTGCGCGCGCGCGAGCTGCTCGTCCGGCTCGGCCTCGTCGGATTCCCCAAGCTCTCGGGTGGCAAGGGCCTCCACGTCTACGTGCCGCTCAACTGCGGCCCGCACACCGTCGGCGGTGGCGATCCCCACACGTACCAGCACACCGGTGAGGTTGCGCTGGCGATCGCGCAGCGTCTCGAGCAGCTGCACCCCGACCGGGTGGTGCGCACCATGCGCAAGGACCGCAGAGGCGGGAAGGTCCTCGTCGACTGGAGCCAGAACCGCGCGTCCAAGACGACGGTGGCGCCCTACTCGCTGCGAGCGCGCGAGCGCCCGACGGTGGCGGCGCCGATCACGTGGGATGAGGTCGAGGTGATCGCTGCGGGGGCCTCGATGGCGCTGGAGTCAGCCGAGGTGCTGGAGCGGGTCGAGCGGCACGGCGACCTCTTCGCCCCGGTGCTGGACCTCGTGCAGCGGCTGCCTGCACCGCGCCCCTGAGCGGGCTGCCCGCCGCCGTGGCGCCCCGCGAACCCTGACACCCCTTGCGGTGGCGGTGGATACGTCGACCATAGGCCAGCCTTCGTACTGTGACCCTGGACACAGAGGTGGATCGAGGGGGGTTCTGATGCTGGATCGACGACTTGCGGCAGCCGCGTGCTCGATGGTGCTGCTCGCCGGGGCGTGCAGCAGCGGGGGTGGCGACGGCGATCAAGTCGCCGCGCAGGACACGGCAGCTGATGAGGCGCCGCCCACGACGCTCGACGAGCTGGCGCTGATCCAGGCCAACCGCTGCGACGCCGAGGTCAACCACGAGACCTACTACGAGGAGGCCGAGGCCTACGGCGTCGACACGCTCACCGGCTCCTTCGACACGGTGGCCTCGATGGGCGAGATCATGGATGGCCGCGATGCGGAGCCCGGCGACGGCCACGACCACGAGCACGCGGATGAGATGCCGGCGGATCACGGCGACATGAGCGCCGAGGACCACGCGACGATGGATGCCGAGCACGGCGAGCACGCGGATGAGATGCCGGCGGATCACGGCGACATGAGCGCCGAGGACCACGCTGCGATGCAGGGCGACGACACCGGCCACGGCGGCCACGCCGGTCCGCAGCCGTGGGAGGCGATGACCGACGCGGACAAGTGCGCGCAGCTCGGAGAGGAGCTCTCGCTGGCCCATGACGTCGCGATGCGGTACCCGACCATCGCCGATGCGAAGGCTGCCGGCTTCCACATGGTGACGCCGTACGTGCCCGGCATGGGCTCGCACCTCATGAAGTTCGACTGGGTCGACACCGAGTTCGACATCGAGGAGCCCGAGATGCTCCTGTTCGACGGCAACGTCGACACCTCGCGGATCGTCGGTCTCAGCTACTACGTCATCAAGCCCGGCACGGTCGAGCCCGATGTCGGCTTCACCGGCCCGAACGACCGGTACCACCGCCACCTCGGCCTGTGCATCAAGGGCGGGCTCGTGATCGGGCCGGAGTCGATGACCGAGGAGGCATGCGAGGCGGTCGGCGGTTCCAAGGCCAGCGGCGAGGGCGCCTGGATGCAGCACACCTGGGTGGTGCCCGGCTGCGAGAGTCCCTGGGGCATGTACAGCGGCCTCAACCCGGTGCTGGACTGGGAGGTCGTGAGCGAGACCGGCAAGCCGGGTACCGAAGGCTGCGCGGCCTCGGAGCGCGACTACGACATGCGGTCCCCGGGCGGCGAGGCCCCCACCAGCGGCTGACCCCGCCAACCCCCACCCAGCAGTTCAGGGCGCGCTACGTGCACCCCGCTGGGCTTCTGGGTGCGCTGCGGGTACTGCCAGTTTCAGAACCCTGCCCAGATCGGTTTGCTGGGTAGGGGTCAGCGAGCGACGAAGTACTTGGCCCGCGGGTGGTGGCAGATGAGCGCCGAGGTGGTCTGCTCGGGCTGGAACTGCCAGCCGGTGTCCTCATTGACGACGAGGCCGATGCGCTCGCCCTCCAGCAGGCGCGAGACGGTCTCGTTGTCCTCCAGGTCCGGGCACGCCGGATAGCCCCAGGAGTAGCGCCCGCCGCGGTACTGCTGACGGAAGAGCCCTGCCAGGCTGGGCCCGTCCTCATCCGCGTACCCGAGCTCTTCACGGATGCGGTGGTGCCACAGCTCGGCGAGAGCCTCGGCCATCTCGACGCCGAGGCCGTGCACCAGGAGGTAGTCCTGGTACTTGTCCGCAGCGAACAGCTCCTGCGCTCGCTGCGAGATCGCCTCGCCCATCGTCACGATGTGGAACGCGGCTACGTCCACGTCGCCGTCGGTGCCGTCGGGCATCGTGCGCGGCCGGAAGAAGTCGGCGATGCACAGGAACGGCTCCTTGGCCTGCCGCGGGTAGGTGAAGCGCGCCGCCTCCGCGGTGCGCGCCGCGTCGGTCCAGATGACGAGGTCGTCGCCGTCCGCGTTGGCTGGGAAGTAGCCGTAGACCACCTGGGGGATCAGGAGCCCCTCGGCCTTCGCTTGCGCGAGCTGCTGGCGGAGCACGGGGCGGATCCGCTCCTTGAACTCGTCGTCGCTCTCGCCGCCCTCGGGCCGGAAGCCCCATTGGTTGCGGAAGAGCGCCGTCTCGTTGATGTACGCCGCGATGTCGTCGATGGCGATGCCCTTGACCACGCGTGAGCCGAAGAACGGCGGCGTCGGGAGCGAGACGTCGAGGGTCACCTCCGGCGAGCGCTCCGGCACGTCGACGGGCTCATCGCTGCGCTGCGCCGCCACCTGCGCCGAGAGGCGAGCCGGCACCTTGGACTCCGAAGGCACCACACCCCAGTCGGGATCGTCGGGCTGGTCGCCGCGACGCACGGCGCCGAGGCGGTCCATCGTGTGGAGCCCCTCGAAGGCGTCCTTGCCGTAGAACAGCCGTCCGTCGTACACCTCGCGCAGGTCCCGCTCGACGTAGGAGCGCGTCAGCGCTGCGCCGCCGAGGATGACCGGCACGTGGGCCAAGCCGCGGTCGTTGAGCTCCTGGAGGTTCTCGCGCATGATCAGCGTGGACTTGACCAGGAGGCCGCTCATGCCGATGGCGTGCGCCTCGACCTCTTCGGCCTTCTCGATCATCTCGCCGATGCCGATCTTGATGCCGAGGTTGTGGACCTCGTAGCCGTTGTTGGTGAGGATGATGTCGACGAGGTTCTTGCCGATGTCGTGCACGTCGCCCTTGACCGTGCCGATCACGAGGATGCCCTTGCCGCCGTCGTCGAGCTTCTCCATGTGGGGTTCGAGGTAGGCAACTGCGGTCTTCATCGTCTCGGCGCTCTGCAGCACGAACGGCAGCTGCATCTCACCCCGCCCGAAGAGATCGCCGACGACGCGCATCCCGTCGAGGAGGACGTCGTTGACGATCGCCAGCGCGGCGAACCCTGCGCCGAGTGCCTC
>JBBRAZ010000014.1:0-85357 GCA_038206295.1 Acidimicrobiales bacterium | reverse complement strand
CACCAAGATCCGACTCATCACCCGAGTCGCGTTCGGGTTCCACGGCCCCGAACCCCTCATCGCCCTCGCGATGCTCAGCCTCGGCAGCCACCCACCCGTCCTCCCAGGCCGGAAATGACCCACGGATCAGTCAGGAGAGCCGGAAATCGGTCGGACTACTCGAGATCGACGACAGGGAGGTCCGGGTGGTGCTCTGCGAGCGCTGCGAGCAGCGCGTCGGTCCGCGCATGCCTGGGAAGGCCGTTCACCACCAAGTGCGCTCGATCGGCGATCGGGCATCGCTCGCCTTGCACCAACGGGCAGGGGTGAGCTGGCTGCGGGCCTTCGCACACGCACACCTCGTAGCCCCGCGCCGCCCAGGCGGCAGTCGCCTCCGCTGCGTGCATGCTCCGAGGCAGGGTGACCAGCACCCACGGGTGCTCATCGAACGGCTCGGACCCCACCCTCCACGAAAGTGTTGCCGTCATTTGGATCCCCCTCTTCTCGGACCCGGCTACCTCCCCCATGGTGCGCTCGCGAGCGACGTCCGGTAGGGCCGAACGTCCCAACGGGAGCCGTTTGCCCTCGACGGTCGTCCGCGAGCGATCGAACGGCGCGCGCAGGCAGCAGTCGCCGCCGGTTCTCTCGGGAGCACCGGGGCCTGCCCGGCGGCGACCGGGCTACGCGGTGACGGAGCGGCGGATGCGCCGCCCGGAGATTGCTCCGAACTCGATCCTGATGAGATAGGGCTTGTCGTCGGGTACCCACGGTTCTGGCAGCGGTGGGCACGCATCACGCAGTCGGATCTCCCGCGCACGTCCCCGCGCCAAGACGCTCCACCCGAGTCGAAGGCTCGGATCGATCCAGTCCACCTCAAGGCTCACCGGCGCAGCTGTCAACGCGCGGAGCTTGGTGCCGTACCCGGACCGAAACGTCACGGTGTCGCCGTCGAGCACATAGTTCACGGGCACGACGAGCGGCGCCGAGCGCGGACGAGCGACGGCGATGCGGCCCACCGACTGGGTCGCCAGAAGCAGGAGGCACTCAACGCGATCGAGCTCCTCCAGGGTGCGAGCGTCGTCAGCACTCATCGGTATCGGCTCGTCCGATCGTGAGGCGAAGGCTTCCAATCGTGACCGATCGGGCGGGAGCTCGATTGGAGGACCGACGACCGGACTCAGGCCTGTGTGCGGGAGCCATTCGTTCAGCGCTCGCCGCTTGCCGCGCCCTCGCTGCGCCCGTTGCTGTAGCCACCGAAGCATCATGCGACCTCGGCTTTCAGTCGTCTGGGTTCCATTTGGGCGCCCACGGTGGCCAATCCGAAAGAGTCGAAGGTCCCGAGTCATCGGGTGATTCATGGCACTGTCCTCAAAGTGCCGAGATCGACTCGAGCGGTGAGCGGCGGGAGGCGGCGAGCGCCGGCGGGAGGGTGGCGAGAACGCCGGCGACAGCACCGAGGAGCGCGATGACCACCAGCCTGTCCACGGGGATCACCGGTGCGGTGATCGCGGCGTTGTCGAGCAGTGTCACGGTCGGGAACGAGACGCCGATGCCGATGGCCAATCCCATCGCAACACCGAGTACCGCCGTGATCGATGCTTCCAAGAGGACCGATGAGACGACCTGGGCCCGGGTCGTTCCTATGGCGCGGGCCACGCCGATCTCTGCGGTTCGTTCCCGGATCGAGAGTGCCATCGTGTTGGCGAGGCCAACGAGCGCGATCACGACTGCGATGGCCAGCAGGGCATAGATGAGGTTGAGGATGGTGTCGACCGGTGAGGAGCTGGCACCTGCGTACTCCTCCGCGGTCTGGAACCGACCCGATCCGTTCGCCGCCTGCGCGAGAGCATCGAGCGTGGCCTGCTGACCATCGGTGGCCAGGAAGACCGCGACCGTTCCGGGGTCGCTGAACACCGCCGCGTAGGTGTCTTGGTCCAGGAGCACCGTCGGGGAGGCGAACCCGGGGAGGGCCGTGGCGAACGATCCCACCACGGTGCCCTTCGCGACGCCGGTGACGCCGCGGATGGTCAGGTCCGAGCCAACGGGGTGGGCGTCCAGCTCGGACGAGGAAACAATCATCTGGCCGGGTTGGAGGTGGCCCGCATCGGCCCCGGTGCTGTCGAGGTCGTAGACCTCGTCGAGGTTGTCCGCCTCGATCATGCCGACGGGGATCGCGTTCGGGGTCGCGGTCGTGGCCGGTGACGGGTCGGCGAGGAGGCCGCCTGTGATGTGGATGGCGGCAACGTCGTTGACGCCGGGCACGGCGCTGAGCTCGGAGGTGAGATCGCCGGGGACCTTCCCGGCGGGGGCACCGAGCGGCGTGATGACGTGGTCGGCGCGCAGCGCGGTGGTGGGACCGACCTGAAGGGTCTTGACGGTCGCGGCGAGGATGGTGAAGAACGCCACGACGGCGATGCCGATCATCAGGCCCGCAGCGGCCGACGACACGCGCCGGGGTGATCGGGCTGCGTTGCGTGCCGCGATGCGCCCCGTTGCCCCGGCGACGACGGCGAGGACCGGTCGTGCCGCGCGAGCGGCCAGCGAGGCGAGCAACGGACCGGTCAGGTACATCCCGATGACGGCCAGGAGCGTTCCTGCGAGCATCAGCTGGTTGCGCTGCGATCCGATCCCCGCGCTGGTGGCGGCTACACCAAAGGCCACGAGGACCGGCGCCACACCGCGCCGCCACCAGGGGGCCGACGACTCGTCGACGGCTGCATCGCGGAGCGCGGCAGCGGGCGAGACCCGTGAACCGGAGACGGCCGCTCGCAACGCAGAGAGCAGCGTGATGACGACACCGATGAAGACCGTCGTGACGAGCGTACCGGCGGTGAAGATGGCCGGGCCGTTGAACGCCTCGACACCGGCTCGGTCGAACAGCTGTTGGATGAGGATCACCACGAACCGACCGAGCACGAGACCCAGGGCCGTGGCGGCAGCTCCGAGGATGAACGCTTCGGTGAGCACCGATCGGACGAGCTCAGATCGGGTGTTGCCGATCGCACGCATCAAGGCGAGCTCGCGGCGTCGCTGCACCATGGAGATGGCGAAGGTGTTGGTGATGATCAGCATCCCTGTGAGAGCAGCGACGATGGTGAACACCGTGAGCAACCTCGACAAGATGGTGCTCTCGATGGCGATCCGGGCCAGCTCGGCGTCGGCTGCGGCCTCGCCGCTGCGGACCCGTGCCATCTGATCGGACTGGGCGAGATCGGCACGGAGCCCGTCGACCAGGTCCTCCTGGCTCACACCGGGAACGCCACGCACGACGATCTGGGTCGCCACATCGCCCTGGCCGGTGAGCGCCGGTTCGTCCGGGGCCACAAGGACGGTGGTCCGAGACGGGAGCCGATCGGCGGAGCCGTAGCGGGCGATGCCGACCACGGTGAGCGGCGTCGAGGAGCGCTCGGTGGCAAGTCGGTACTCGTCGCCGAGGACCACGCCGAAGTCCCGGGCGGTGGCGGCGTCGAGGGCCAACTCGCCGGGTTGGGCCGGGGCGCGACCCTCGGCGATGTGCCACCGGGCCGTCTCGTCATCTGTGATCCAGGTCTCGACCTCGTTGAACGGTCCGCGGCTCTGCCCGATGATCGACCCGTCGGCTGAGAGGAGCGACGCGTTGGCATGCCAGACCGCTTGCGCGGCGGCGACGTCGGGATCGGCCGTGACGGTGTCGAGAACCGACGTCGGGATCCCGAGGCCGCCGGACACCATCTCCGGCGGACCGGAGAACCCTGCAGGGGGCGTGCCCGGAACCGCGTCGATGATCGCGTCGATGCCGGCCTCGCCTTGCTCGACGGTGGCCTCGTCACCGGCGCCAATCGAGTCGGTGAGGGTGAGGGTCGCGTTCACGAATCCCACACCCATGACGATCGCGACGAAGGTGAGCAGGTACCGACTCCGACTGGTCCAGAGCTGGCGGATGACACGGCGGGTCACCGGTCGGCTCCGAGCGACTTCATGCGATCCAGCACCCCGTCCGCGGTCGGCCGGGCCAGCGCACCGACGGGAGCGCCGTCCTGGAAGAACACCACGTTGTGGGTGTGGGCCGCGGCGTATGGGTCGTGGGTGACCATCACGATGGTCTGACCGAGATCCGAAGCCTCCCGGAGGTACGACAGGATCTCGCCGGAGGTGTGAGAATCCAACGAGCCCGTGGGCTCATCGGCGAAGACGACCTCCGGCCTCGACACCAGGGCTCTCGCGACGGCGACGCGTTGCTGCTGTCCACCGCTCAGCTGCGATGGCCGGTTGTCGAGGCGGTCGCCGAGTCCGAGCACCCCGATGAGCTCATCGAACCACTCCGGGTCCACTCGGCTCCGGGACAGGTCGAGCGGGTAGGTGATGTTCTCCCGGGCGGTGAGGGCCGGAAGGAGGTTGAAGGACTGGAAGATGAAGCCGAGGCGGGTGCGTCGCAGGATCGTGAGCTCGCGGTCGCTGAGGTCGCGCAGATCGACGCCGCCGATCTCGACGGTGCCCGAGGTCAGCCGGTCGAGACCGGCCATGCAGTTCAACAGCGTCGACTTACCCGAGCCCGACGGACCCATGACCGAGGTGAACTGACCTCGAGGAAAGGCGATGGTGACATCGTCAAGAGCCCGGATCTCGGCGTCGGCGGACCCGTAGACCTTGGTGGCTGCCGAGAGGGCAACCGATGTGGTCTCGACGTTCATCACGGCCTCCTCTTGAGACATGAAGTCTCGCTATGAGACATAGTGTATCGGAGAGCACTCAGATACGCTCTGTCTCATGTCACCGGCCGGCGAGACGCAGCCCGATCCGCGGGTCACTGCGACCCGCAGCCGGGTGCTCGCTGCTGTCTCGTCGCTCCTCGAGTCGGGCGGTCCGAGCGAGGTCACCCACTCCTCGGTGGCGCGGGCAGCCGGGGTCGGACGCGCCACCGTCTACCGGCACTGGCCCCGGATCGACGCTCTCCTGGCCGATGCGATCGAGACGCGCCTGGGCGTCAACCCACCCGCAACGACCGGCGACGCGCTCACCGATCTCCGGTCGATGCTCCTGGCGATCGTCAACGGTGTCTTCGCCGACGACAGCGCCGTGTTCTTCACCACGCTCCTGATCCGAGGGGGCGACACCCCGCAGATGGATGCCCTGCGGCGGGAGATCATCGAACGTCGGATCGGCGCGATCCGCAGCCTGGTCGAGCGCGGCGCCGTCGACGGATCGATCGACCCGACCCTCGACCCCGACCGAGCCGTCTCCTATCTGGCCGGCCCGATCATGCATCGGCGCATCGTCCTCGGCCGGCCGGTCACCCCGGACTTCGTCGACGACCTGCTGCTCCGGTTCGCCGCCACGCCCGCCTGATCACACACCGATTGCGCCGCGTCACGTCCAGGCGATGCTGGCCCGTCGTCGGTCGGTCACGATTCCACGTGACAGCACGGGCGGCTGTGCGTCCCTTCGTCAAACTCCAACGTCGTGCACGGGGGGGTGATCGAGGAGACGCAGGTGCGTCTGACGGATTCGCTGGAGCAGCACTCCCACGATCTGGGCGCGCGCCACGTATGGATGGCGCCAGGCGCGCGCATCGTTGGACGCGACGCGATTGTCGCCGAGCAGAAGGTAGTGGTCCTCGGGCACGTCGAAGGTGCCCCGGGAGGAGGAGTGGGTGGCATACGACTCCGCGAACCGGCGCCCGTCGACCCACAGCTCGCTGCCCTCAAGACGCAGGTGCTCCCCCGGCAGGCCGACGATCCGCTTGACGATGCGACATCCGAGCTCACGGGAGTCGACCGCGACCACCGCACCCCGCCGGAGACCGCGCTCCGATCGGCATCGGATGGTCCACACGAGCTGTCCGTCACGAAGGCTGGGTGCCATCGAATCCTGCTGGACGCGGGTCAGCCACAGGGGAAGGTGTTGCATCAGTGGTGGTGTGCGTGACCGCCGTCGTGATCGTGACCGTCCGCGCCCTCGGCGTACTTGTAGAAGTGGACATAGGACGCGACGTAGTCGCGGGCTGCGTCGAGGTCGTCGACGTCGAACCCCTTCTTGCCGAGAACCACAGCGAAGCGCTGCTCCAGTTCGGGCCAGCGCTCGTCGGGTATGAGCCCACGCAGCGGCTCGATCGTCCCAGCATCCAGCGCGGCGTCTGCTGCCACGACCTCCGGCGCCAAGTCGGTGCCGGTCGGCTTGATGCCGTCGAACTCGGCACCCTCACCCCGACGGTGGATCCGTACGAGCGTCTCCAGGAACTGGCGCTCGGCTTGGTCCGCTCCGTCCTCGCCGCGTTTGGCTCGAGCGTCGTCGAAGGCAGCGCGCACCTCATCTTCTCCCTCTGCGTGCACCCACTTCAGAGCGATGTTCGCGTTGCCCGTCTCGAGCGCCCGCCGTGCATCCTGCACAGCAGGACCATCCTCGGTGTCGCAATGGGCGAACGCGGGCTGGACGAGCAGGGAGGCCCAGGAGCGGGCCCCTGTGGCGAGACGGTTGCGAAGATCCATTCTGCTTCCTCCGCTTCGGTGGAATTGCACCTATCAGGTCACTCTATGACCGGTCTGTCGCTTACGTGTCCGGATGTTCGAGCGGCCTGACCAGAGGGGGCCGACCAGTGCGATCCATACCTGCTCGGGCCCCGCGCTCATGCCGTTGCCCTGGTGAACCGGGGACGAGCGCAGTGCTCTCGGATCCTGTCTCGGGGACAGGCGCGCTGGGCATGCGGTGGAACTCGACGGCGAAGGTGGCGGGTTCGTCGAGCTCGAGGTGGTGTTGGCGTGCGGGTGGGATCGCAACGGTGTCACCAGCGCGGGCGGTGATGAGGTGGTCGGGTTCATCGTCGAAGACAAAGGTGACGGCGCCGGTGTGGACGACGAGGTTTCCCCAGACGCCGTCGGCGACGCGGTGGGCGCCCAGCAGACCGGCGGGCACCGTGGTGTCGTCGAAGACGTCCGTGGTGCGGACGTGTTCGAGCCCGTCGGGCAACGTCGGTCGGCTCATCGGGTGACTCCTTGCGTGTGGGCGGGCACGGCCGGGTCGACGTCGACGGCCAGATCGGGTGGGGGATCGGCGTCGAGATCGAGGTGGGGCAGGATGCGGTCGAGCCAGCGTGGGAGCCACCAGTTGGCGTCGCCGACGAGTGCCATCGTGGACGGGACGAGGACCATGCGGACGATGGTGGCGTCGACGGCGACGGCGACGGCCAGGCCGACGCCCATCATCTTGACGACGGGGTCGCCGCTGGCGACGAAACCGAGGAAGACGCTGATCATGATGAGCGCGGCGGCGCTGATGACCTTGCCGGTGGCCCCAAGGCCTTCGACGATGCTGTCGATGTTGCTGCGGCCCCGGTGGTACTCCTCGCGGATGCGGGAGAGGATGAACACCTCGTAGTCCATCGAGAGGCCGAACAGGATCGCGAACATCATCATCGGGACGAACGAGGCGATGGGCACGGCCTCGTCGAGGCCGATGAGCGATCGACCCCACCCCCACTGGAAGACGGCGACCACGACGCCGTAGGCGGCACCGATGGACAGCACGTTCAACAGCGCTGCCTTGAGCGGGACGAGGATCGAGCGGAACACGATCATCAGCAACAGGAACGACAACGACACCACGACAGCGATGAACCACGGAAGGCGGTCGGCGATCTTGTCGGACTGATCGATGAACCCGGCGGTCGGCCCGCCCACCAGAGCGGTCGCTTCGATGTCGGCGGTGGCGACGGGCAGGATCGAGTCGCGGAGTCGGTGGACGAGATCGCTGGTGGCCTCGTCCTGGGGCTTGCTGGTGGGGATCGCCGTAATGAGCCCGGTGTCGCCGGAGGCGTTGAACTCTGGCGGCGAGACCGCCCGCACTCCGGGATCGGCCCCCACCGCCGCGACGATCGGGTCGAGCGCCGCAGCGTCGGGGACATCACCGAGGTCGACGACGATCAGCAGAGGTCCGTTGAACCCGTCCCCGAACCCCGTGGCCAGCAGGTCGTAGGCGCGACGGTGCGTGGTGGACGTGGGGTCGGTTCCGGCATCGGCCTGACCGAGCCGCATGTCGAGCACCGGGACCGACAGGGTCATCAACACGACGGTCGCGGTGATCGCACTACGCCAGGGGTGATGGGCGACCCAGTGGGCCCACCGCACCCAACGGCTGTGCTCCACACCCACGACGGGTGGGGCGTTGCGGTTCGCTCGAGCGAGCACTCGGTCACCAGCGAATCCGAGCAACGCCGGCAGGAGGGTGATCGCAACGAGCACGGCCACCGCGACGATGATCGAGGCCGAATAGCCCAACGCCGCAACGAACGGGATCCCGGCGAGCTGGAGGCCGAGGATGGCGACCACCACCGTGCCCCCTGCGACCACCACCGCCTGACCCGCCGTGGCGTTCGTTCGACCGATCGACTCGACGCTGTCCATGCCCTCGGCGAGTTGGTCGCGGTGCCTGCTCAGCACGAACAGCGCGTAGTCGATGCCGACTCCGAGCCCGATCATGGTGGCGAGCCGCGGGGCGACTGACGGGATGGCGATCCACGCGCCCATGAGCCCCACGATCGAGAGTCCCGTCACGAGTCCGGCGATCGCGACGCCGAGTGGTATCGCAGCAGCGAGCATCGCCCGGAACGTCACGAACAGGATGACCAGCGCGGCGATGATGCCGATCATCTCGGCTGGCCCGGTGGAGCGTTCCTTCAGCACGGTTGGCAGCTCCCCGCCGAACTCCACCTGAACACCGGCCATCTCGGCCGAACCCGCTGTGTCGAGCAACGAGTCGAGTGTGGATCGTCCGAGCTCGGCGGTCGGCGCGCCGAACTGCACTGCGGCGAACGCGGTCGTGCCGTCGGGTGAGATCGAACGTGGGCTCGCGAGTGGCTCGGTGACGCCGATGACGGACTCGAGCGCTCGGACCTCGGCGACCACCGCTGCGATCGCTTCCGCCGACCCGTCGGCGGTGATCCTGCCATCGGGCACGTGGAACACGACCATGGCTGTTGCGCCAGAACGTTCGGGAAACCGCTCATCCAAGAGGTCGATCGCCTCCTGTGATTCGACACCAGGGACTTGGAAGTCGTCGACCGTGCCCCCGCCAGCGACACGGTCCGCAGCCACGAGCCCGATCACCACCACCAGCCACACCAGCACCACGAGACGCCGGTGCACGGCTACCCAACGTCCCAAGCTCAAGAGTCCGTTCGACATGATCCACCTCCAGATGCACCAAGCGTACCCGCAGTCGCTGCGAAATTGCAGAGATCGCAGAACTAGGTACGATGGTGCCATGCCGAAGACCACCGGGCTGAGGGAACGCAAGAAGCGCGAGCGCCGCCGGCGAATCGAGGACGTCGCCATGGAGCTGTTCGCGCTGCAGGGTTTCGATGCGACCACGATCGACCAGATCGCAGCCGCCGCCGACATCGCGCCAAGGACGTTCTTCTCCTACTTCGACACGAAGGACGACGTGGTCCTCGCCGATTACGCCAACCGGCTCGGTCGCATTCTCCATGAGCTCGATCAGCGGCCGACAGACGAGCCGGCGTGGAGCGCGCTGCAACGGTCGTTCGCTGCGGTCGCGTCCGACTATGCGGCGGAAGCCGATCGACTCGCCCAGCGTTTCGCCATCATGGCCGCCACCCCGTCGGTCCAGGCACGAAGCCTCCAGCTCCAAGCGGGTTGGGAGCACACCCTCACCGCACACCTTGCCACCCGACTGGCTGCCGCCAGCGGCGACCCGGTACCACGACTGCTCGCTGCCACGTCCGTCGCCGTCATGCGTGCCTCCCTCCATCACTGGCTCACCACCCCACGCTCGGTGGAGCTGCCGACGCTCGTGCAGGACGCGTTCGATCGGCTCGGCGTTGGTCTCGCTCCGCGATGAGCACGGACCGACAACCCCTGGACCTGCTCGTGCGGTTCGCCGCCACGCCAGCCCGATCGCATCCATCGCCGTCAGACCCCTCCCCCGTCCAGGAGCATCGCGAGGTGCGGTGAGATCCTTGCGATTGACGCGGTACACACGAGGTCCTTCGCACGCTCGTCGTCGCAGCTCCCGCGGCGCTCGGCTCCGTGGCCTCTACCACGAGTGACAGCTGCCGAGGAAGCGGTGGGCCACGACCCAGGTCATGCCGGTGGCTCGCCTCTTCGCGCTCGTCGCACTGGGGCCGGGCCAGCGACACGCCTTGCCACAGGTCGAGGTCACATGTCCATGGTGCCGTCGGGTCGGGTGTGGGACCACATGAACGTCCGCTCGCCGGCCCAGATGACCGCGATGCCGGCGGCGGACACCCAGAGCACGAGCGGGTCGCTGTCAGCCTTCACCCAGACGAGCGCCGCGAGCGCGACGACGTCGAGGACGATCGCCAATGCGACAACAGCCGGCACGACCGTGATGCGATCGCGGAGGTGGCGGAGGATGCCCCAGTGGATGGCGATGTCCATGATCAGGTAGAAGATCGCGCCGAGCGCGGCGACCTGACGCAGATCGAACGCCGCGGTCAACGCCATGGCGAACACGACGGTGTAGATCATCGTGTGCGTGCGGATCGTGCCGGGCAGCCCGAAGTGGCGGTGGGGAACCTCGCGCATGCGGGTGAGCATGGCCAGCATCCGCGACGCAGCGAAGACGCTGGCGATCACCCCCGACGCGGTGGCGATGATCGCGATGGCGACGGTGAACCAGACGCCGCCATCGCCGAGGGAGGGCCGAGCGGCCTCGGCGAGCGCGAAGTCCTGCGCGTCGATGATCTCGCTGAGCTGCAGGTTGCCGGCGACAGCGACGGCGATCGCCAGGTACATGGCGGTGCAGATGCTGATCGAGATGATGATCGCCCGGCCGACGTTTCGGTGCGGGTCGACGATCTCACCGCCGCTGTTGGTGATGGTGGTGAACCCCTTGTAGGCGAGGATGGAGATGGCGACCGCTGCGAGGAACCCGTCGACCGACGCAGAGCCGGTCGCGTCGCCACCGTTGGTGAAGTTCGCGGGCTCGAGGTACCACAGCCCGACGACGGCGAACAGTGCAAGGGCGCCGACCTTGAGCGCGGCCATCGCTCCCTCGGCGGTCTGGATGACCTTGTTGCCGGCCAGGTTCACACCGAACGCGACGAGGAGCAGGGCGACGCCCAGGGCGGGCACCCAGAACGACGCCGGTTCGAGGTCGACGACCTGAAGGGTGTAGGCGCCGAACGTGCGTGCTACGAGGCTCTCGTTGATCACCATCGAGACGTACATGAACACGGCGAACACACCGGTGGCGGTGCCCAGCCCGTACTCCTCTTTGAGGAACATGGCGATCCCACCGCTCGACGGGAACGCGTTGGCGAGCTTCACATACGAGTAGGCGCTGACCGCCGACACCGCGGCGGCGACGAGGAAGGCGATGGGGAACAGGTCGCCGGTGAGCGCGGCGGTCTGGCCGGTGATGGCGAAGATCCCCGCGCCGATCATCACCCCGGTTCCCAGCGCGACGGCGCCGAAGAGGCTGAGGCTGTCGGCGACGTCCTCCGGCGCCCGGTGAGCGTCGCCGCTGCTGTGACCGGCGCCCGACATCAGCGAGCGTCGGGGTCGCGAGCAGCCGTGGTGCTGGCGTCGT
The DNA here is from genome assembly GCA_038206295.1 of Acidimicrobiales bacterium. Taxonomy (GTDB): domain Bacteria; phylum Actinomycetota; class Acidimicrobiia; order Acidimicrobiales; family JBBRAZ01; genus JBBRAZ01. The sequence continues at coordinate 73,834 of JBBRAZ010000014.1, read as the reverse complement.
CCGAGTGGTTGGTGGCGATGAGCGTCCGCTCCACGCGCGCTCCTTCTGCTCGGGTGCCGTCCGGGCGGGCAAGCTGATGGAAGACGGCGACGCCGAGCACCGTACCGCCGATCGGCTACGGAACGACTTCGCGCAGCCTCACCCATCTGCTGGACGTTCCGCCACGCTCCCAGCGCGCGATCAGCCCGACGCGCTGCTCACTCCGGAATCGCTTCCCACCACTGGCACCACCAGCTCTCGCCGACGAGGATCCGCAGCTGAGGATGCCAGCAGTAGGAGATCCCATCGTCGGGGTTGAGGTAGTACAGGCAGTTGTCGCATCGCTCGGTGTCCAAGTAGGGGTGACCCTTGAGCACGGCGCGCTCGGAGAGGTCCTTCAGCTGCAACCAGTTCTGCTCATCGACGGGCTTTGGCTCGGGAGGGGGAATGTCGTAGTCAGCCATGGGCTGCCACCCTATGGCCCAGCGGGGTTCGGCGGGCGATGTGAGTGCGTGAATCCGCCTACGCGCTGGATCCAGCGGAGCGCGCCAACGACCGAGTGCCGCCGGTCAACCACCTACCGGAGCCACGGTGTCCACCATGAGCCGGGGTCGCGCACACGTGCCGGCACGTCCTGCGCGCGGAATCTTGTGTCGACACCAAACGACCCACGCCCCCGGGTGACCGGCGAGGACCGAGGTCATCACCGGGCCCGTGGGGCGTGGGTCGATCCGCTCGTCGCCGATGTTCGGCGTCGAGCAGCAGGTCAGCTCAGGCTTCGCCGGGCACCAGCTGCGAGCAGCAGCCCGCCGGACACCAGAGCGAGAGACAGGGCGACCAGCGGCCCGGAACCAGATCCCGTGACCGGGAGGGTTCCGGTGGCCTGCCGAGACACCGATGCGCCGAGCACCTGCGCCTCGGGCTGAGCCGGAGCAACCTCCACCGGAGCGGGGGTCGGCACCTCGTCCAACGTCTCACCCATGACGGTCGGGACCACCGGGGCCGGGAGCACCGGCTTGGGGATCACCGTCGCGGGAGGCTCGACGACCGGGGGTGCGGTGGTCGGCGGGGTGGTCGTGGGCGGGACGACGACTGCGGTGCAGTCCTCGGCGAACACGGCCTGGCCCTCATCGGTCCAGTTCATCCCGGCGTACACAGCATCGCCACCGAAGTCGAACGGCGGGATGATGTCGCCCCAAGCGGTGTGCTTGGGCAGCTCCGCGGAGTAGATCGGCCCGGCGTGATCGCCGTGACCCGCCTGGATGATGCTGTGGTAGTCGACGGTGATCGTCACGTACGGGTTGCTCTCGCTGTGCGTGGCGTGGCAGAGCGTGACCTTGTGCTCAGCCGGCTCGATGACCGGAGGCACCGTCGGGGTCGGCTCCGTGACCGGAGGCACCGTCGGGGTCGGCTCCGTGACCGGGGGCTCCGTCATGGGCGCCTCGCAACCGTTGGCCAGCATGACCTGACCTTCGGCGGAGAGGTTCATTCCGGCGTGCACGGCGTCGCCGCCGAAGTCGAACGGCGGGATGATGTCGCCCCAAGCGGCGTGCTCAGGCAGCTCCGCGTCGAAGACCGGCCCGGCGTGATCGCCGTGACCCGCCTTGATGATGCTGTCGTAGTCGACGGTGATCTCGACGTAGGGGTTCGTGGTGCTACCGGTGGCGTGGCACAAGGTGACCTTGTGCTCGTCGGTTCCCGCGCTGTTGGCGTTGGCCGGTGCCACCGTGGCCACCGCTGCGAACAGGCTCACCGAGAGGCCGACGGCTCCCGCCACCCCCAGGTGCGTCCGCCGTGTGCTCTGCTTGGTCTTCATGTGGTCCTCCGAGTTTCTTGCGGTGCGACACAACCCACCGAAGTGGATGCATCACCCGTCAAGGTGACCGAGGGCCGGTTTCGCTTAGCTCCCCGCCCAGCAAGGCGACCAGTGCGCCGGGCGGATCTCTGCTTCCCATCGAGGCCCCCTGCGGAGGCCGCCGAACATGTACCCGCCGCTGCGCGCGGCTAGTCAGTTGATGTCCGATGTCAACGAAGGATGATCCCTCCGACCCACACGTCCGACCACACGCAGGTGTGGGTGACGCGAGAAGCAGCGCATCGATCCACTCCGGGCGGGTACGACCTCCTCCAACGCCGGTGAGCGAGCGCGTGTGCACCGGGAACCCAGGCGCGCGGACCGGACGTCCAACGAACGTGCGCACCTCCACCGCCGTGGTCCTCCTCGCAGCGATGGCGCTGACGTCCACCGGTTGCGGCGGCGACGGGGTGGGCGTCGAGGTCGCCGCGGACCAGCCCGCCAGCTCGACGACCACGTTCGCTGAGGGACACCCCGCACCTGCCGATTGGACCCTGGCGCCCGAGCAGGAGCTCGGACCCGACACCACCACGTTCCTCGTGAACGTGGCAGAGCGCGGCTGCTCGAGCGGCCGCACGCCTGAGGGTCGGATCCCGCCCCCGGTGATCACCTACGGGGCCGACGCCATCGATCTCGCGTTCACGGTGATCGGGCTGCCCGGTCCGCAGACCTGCCAAGGCTTCGGCGGATGGATCGGTGAGGTCGACGGCGAGATGGTCAGCATCCCCTACGTCGGCATCCCGTACACCGTCACCCTGAACGAACCCCTCGGCGATCGCGAGCTCACCGGCATGGCCGCTGCGCCGTAGCCGACGCGCGTCGGCTCAATCGCTGGGGGGCACCACCAGCACCGGACAGGGGGCGTGGTGGATGAGGTGGTCGCTCACCGAACCGACGAGCAGGCGGGCGATGGGACCCCGACCGTGGGTGCCCACGACGATGACCACCGCGCCGATCTCCCTCGCCAGGGCCTCGATGGCCTTGGCGGGCTGGCCGATCAGCTCGCGCTGCTCGATGGGCCCAGCGGCGAGGCCGTGCGCTGTGGCGGCGAGCGCCGCATCGCCAGCGACGCGCAGCTCCTGCTCGATCTCGTCGGCCTCCTCGGGGGTCACCGAGGATCCCTCGAAACCGCCGGCATCCTCGCCGGCGACCGGCGGCTCGCCGATGGCGGTGGCGAGGACGAGGCGGATGTCGCCACGCAGGATGGAGACCGCAGCGACCGCCGCCTCGACTGCGTCCTCGGACCCGTCGGTGGCGATGATCGCCACCCGGCGCCCGTCGTCGTGGGGGTTGGTCGGCTGGTCGGTGCTCATCGGTGCTCCTCGGGGTCGCGCTCGCTGCAGCCGACCCTACCCAGGTCCGGGCACCGGAAGCCGCCCAGGTGAGGGCTCAGATGGCGCCCATGCGCGCCATGAGGTCCGCCTTCTTCTCCTCGAACTCCTCGAGCTCGATCACGCCCGACTCGAGCTGGCGGGTGATCTGCTCGACGAGGGTGAGGAGCTGGTCGGGCGTCAGGCGGTCGACCTGGGGGATCTCGACGTCACCGTCGAGGCTGTCGCCGCCGGTGCGCACCGGACCCTCCTCGGCGCCCATGCGGCGGGCACGCTTCTGGTCCGCCTTGAGCTTCTTGGCCCGGTCCCGCTGGAGCTTCTCGAACGTCGTGCGGTTGGCTGCCATGGTCGCTCCTCGATCTGTCGACATCTGCTGCGCGCCGGCGCGCGAGTGGTGCTCGCCGCTGTCGCCGCTCCCCGGAGCACGGCGCACGGACCACCTCGAGGGCAGTGCCAGCGGTTCTCTGGGGCACCGACAGGCTAGCGGGACCGCGCGCGAGAACCACAGTCAGCAGGACTCGACCTCTCTGGCAGCAGGTGGACCGAGCGACCCGGCGCTCAGGCGAGCGCTGAGCGCAGCGCGTCGAGTCGAGCGGGTGCGACGCTCCACCAGACCCAGCGACCGCGCTTCTCGCCCACGAGCAGCCCCGCCTCGGCGAGGACGCGCGTGTGGTGGCTCACCGTCGACTGGCTGCGACCCAGCGGAGCCTCCAGATCGCAGGAGCACACCTCGCCGGCCTCGGCAACGATGCTGAGCAGGCGCAATCGCACCGGATCTGCCAGCGCAGCGAACCCCGCTGCCAGCGCGCCGGCATCGTGCTCGTCCAGGGGCTCGGCGAGGACCGATGCGCAGCACGCCGAGGCGTCGACCGGCACCGGGACCCGCTTCGTCGTCACCGCTGCGCCGTCAGTCGCCGCGCAGCAAGCTGAGCAGCCGCAGGATCTCGAGGTAGAGCCACACGAGTCCGACGACCAGGCCGAAGGCGGCGAACCACTCCATGCGTCGCGGGACGCCGGCTGCGGCAGCTCGCTCGATGAAGTCGAAGTCCAGCGCCAGGCTGTACGCCGCGACGGCGACGATCACCAGGGTGATGCCGATGCCCAGCGGGGTGGGCTCGTTCCAGAACCGGATGTCGGAGCCGAACATCGAGAACACGAACCCCAGGGCGTACATGACGACGATGCCCATCATCGCGGCCATGACCATGCGGCGAGACCGCTCGGTGACCTTGATGATGCGCAGCCCGTAGAGGGCCAGCATGGAGAGGAACACGCCGAAGGTGGCGAGCACCGCCTGCAGCACGATCCCATCGAACTGGAACTCGTACACCGCAGAGATCGCCCCGAGGACCAGGCCCTCGAGCACGGCGTAGATCGGTGCGGTGAACCGGGCCAGATCCGCCTTGAACGCGGTGAGGATGGCCACGCCGAACGCGGCGATGAGCGTGATGAAGAACCAGCCCGGCAGCGACGTCGTGGACACCTCGACCAGATCGCCGGTGGCGCTGTCGAGGGAGAAGCCGGTGGTCTGCTCGACCGACGTCCAACCGAAGAACGCTCCGACCGCCAAGATGGCGAAGAGCACGGCGGTGGCGCTCACGGTGCCCCGCACGGTCATGACGTCGCCGGCGGCCGGACCGGCGGGTGCGCCAGCCGGTGCGTGCTCGGGTGGGCCCGGGATCGTCGGGGCCGCCCAACCCTCTCGGGTGTCCGCCTGGAAGTACTTCTCGTTGAGCATGGGGCTGCTCGGCATGTCGACCTCCTGATCGCTGCGGACAGCCTACGTGCGTTGGACCCTGGAGCGGACGGCATCCAACGTGTGGCCGAGGTGGACGCGCACCACGGCTGCCGCTGCGTCGCCGTCGCCACCAGCTGCGGCGCGCACGAGGCGATCGTGCTCGTCGGCCGCGGCGGCGTGGCCCTCCTCGCGCTGCGCCCCCAAGGCTGCGTAGCGCTGGGCGTGCGTGCCCAGCTCGTCCACCAGGTCCCGGAGGCGGCTCGACGGGCAGGCGGCGACCAGCACCCGATGGAACGCTCGGTGGCGCTCGAGCAGCTCGGCGAGATCTGCAGCTGGCTCGACCAACGCCCGATGGGCGGTGTCGAGGGTCGAGAGCCATGCAGCGTCGCCATGCTCGACTGAGCGCCGCACCGCTTCAGGCTCGACCAGGAGCCGCAGCTCGTAGAGGTCGAGGGCATCCTCGAACGACACGGGCGCCACGCGAGCGCCGCGCTGGGGCAGCAGCTCCACCAGGCCCTCACCAGCGAGGCGAGCGAACGCTTCGCGCACCGGTGTGGGGCTGAGGGCCAGCTCCTCGGCCACCTCGGCTGCCCGCAGGCGCTGCCCTGGCGCGAGCTCGCCCCGCAGGATCGCAGCGCGCAGAGCGGCATCGGCCCACGCTGCGCGCGACTGAGGGCGTGGTGGGAAGACACGAGGGGTTGCGGCCATGAGATATAGAATATAGATTTTGCGAGCGGAAGCCAGCACCCGAGGAGAGCACCCATGCGCATCGCCCGTATCGACCACCACGGCGCAACCACTGCGGCGGCCGTCGAGGGCGACGGCGACGACGCCGTGGTCGTGCCGCTCGGGACCGACGACGTGGTGGCGCTGCTCGCGCCCGGCGCCGCCGCCGAGGCCCGATCAGCTGCGATCGCCGCGCCGGTGCCGCTACGGGATGTGCAGCTGCTGGCACCGATACCAAATCCACCGGAGTTCCTCGCCATCGGCCTCAACTACGCCGATCACGTGGCGGAGACCGGACGCGACGAGCCGGGGTTCCCGATCTTCTTCAACAAGCAGGTCACGTGCATCGTCGGGCCAGGCGATGACATCCACGTGCCGGCGGCATCCGGGCTCGTGGACTACGAGGGAGAGCTCGGCGTCGTCATCGGCCGTCGGTGCCGCCACGTGCCCGTCGAGCGCGCGCTCGAGGTGGTCGGCGGGTACTTCGTCGTCAACGACGTGACGGTCCGCGACTGGCAGATGCGATCGCCCACGATGACCCTCGGCAAGAGCTGGGACACCCACGGCCCAACCGGCCCGTGGATCGTCACCCCCGACGACGTGGCCGACCCGCAGGACCTCCGGCTGCGCACGCTGCTCGACGGCGAGGTGATGCAGGACGCCTCGACCTCGCAGATGATCCACGGCATCGCAGAGCAGATCGCGATCCTCTCGACGGTCATGACGCTGCGGCCCGGCACGCTGCTGGCCACCGGCACGCCGTCGGGGGTCGGCATCACCCGCCAGCCGCCGGTGCTGCTGCGGGCCGGCAGCACGGTGCGCGTCGAGATCGACGGCATCGGCGTGCTCGAGAACCCCGTCGTCGACGAGCCCGACCCGAGCCCGGTCCTCTGAGCGCCCCGGCTGTGGATCCCCTCTCCCCCACCGAGCGAGCGTTCCTCGCCGCTGCCCCCGTCGGCGTGCTGGGCACGCAGCGATCCGACGGCTCGATTCGCCAGTCGGTCGTCTACCACCTGCTCGACGGCGACCGACTCCTGATCTCCACCCAGTCGGCGCGCGTCAAGGCCCACGACGTGCAGCGCACCGGGTGGGCGTCGCACTGCGCGCTCGGCCAGGAGCGGCCCTTCCCCTCGCTCACCGTCGAGGGGACCGCACGCATCATCACCAGCGGCATCGGTGATGCGACCGCAGCGCTCTTCACCCGCATCTTCGGCATCGCTGCCGAGCCGATGTCCGATGCAGAGCTCGCGGCGATCGACCGCGTGATCCTCGAGCTCACGATCGAGCGCGCCTACGGCGCCAGCTACCTCCCGGAGGTTTGACGTGGCCCTGCACCGACTCACGGCCCTCGAGGTCCAGGTCCCCGACGTCGCAGCTGCCGCGCGCTTCTACACCGACTTCGGCCTCACCGCGCTCGACGCCGATGCTGCGAGCGGCGTCGCATCGCTGGCCACCGCTGATGGCGGCGAGCAGCTGCGCCTGGTCGCTGGTGAGCGGCGGGGCCTGCGCTCGATCGGCGTCGGGGTCGACGACCCCGACGACCTCGACCGGATGGCAGCGTCGGTGGCGGCGCACGACGCCGCTCTGGCGATTGAGCGCACGAGCGAATCGGTGGCGGTGCACGACCCCAGCACCGGAGTTCGCATCGAGGCCACCATCGCGGCGCGGATCGTCGATCCGCCAGGCGCGCCGTACAACGCCAACGGCCCCGGCCACCGCGACCGCCGCGGCCGGCCGAGCGACGCGGTGAGCCGAACCGAGCCGGTGCAGCCCCGCCGCCTGTCGCACGTCGTGCTCGGATCGCCAGACCACGAGGCGACGATCGCGCTGCTCGTTGACGGCATCGGCTTCCAGGTGTCCGACGCCATCGGTGGCATCGGAGCGTTCCTGCGGTGCAGCACCAGCCACCACAACGTGATGATCCAGGCGTCGCCGGCACCGCTGCTGCACCACACCGCGTGGGAGGTCGAGGACCTCGACGAGGTCGGCAGGGGCGGTGCCGCGATCCTCGAGCGCTGGCCCGACGCGCACGTGTGGGGCCTCGGTCGCCACGCCATCGGGTCGAACTGGTTCTGGTACCTGCGCGACCCGGCGGGCACGTTCGCGGAGTACACCAGCGACCTCGACGAGATCGACGGCGACGACTACCGCCCGCTCGAGTGGGAGGGCATGCAGGTCCTGCGGTCGTGGGCGCCGCCGGTGCCCGCCGAGTTCCTGGCTCCGCAGCCGTGACCGACACCACCGCCCGCCACGACGTCGCCATCGTCGGCTACGGCCCGACCGGTGAAGCGCTGGCGGGGCTGCTCGGATCCCTCGGCGTGGACGTGGTCGTCCTCGAGCGAGAGCCCGGCGTGCACCACCTCCCGCGCGCCGCGCACCTCGACGATGAGATCATGCGCGTCATCCAGACGCTCGGGGCGCACAACGACGTCACCGCCGCGGTGACCGAGCTGCGCGGCATGCACCTCCTGCGCGCTGACGGGGTGCCGCTGCTCGCGTTCGACGCGCCGCCCGGCGTCGGCGAGCAGGGCTGGCCGGCGGGCTACATGTTCCACCAGCCCGAGCTCGAGGCGTCGCTTCGCCGCGCCGCGCAGCGCCATCGGAGCGTGCAGGTGCAGCTCTCGACCGAGGTGCTCGCCGTCGATGCGCGCGACGACCACGTGCGGCTCTCGGTGCGCGACCCCGACGGCGACCGCTCGATCGAGGCCGACTGGGTCGTCGGCTGCGACGGTGGGCGCTCGATGGTGCGCCAGGCGATCGGCAGCGGCCACGACGACCTCGGGCTGCACCAGCCGTGGCTCGTGATCGACGCCCTCCTGCGGCGGCCCCTCGACCTTCCCGAGGTGTGCATCCAGCACTGCGACCCGGCGCGCCCCGCCACGTTCATCCCCATGCCGGGGCGCCGTCGACGCTGGGAGTTCATGCTCCTCGATGGCGAAGATCCTGACGAGATGCCGGCGCGCGCCATGGAGCTGCTCGCCCCGTGGGGCGGGCCCGAGGACCTCGAGGTCGAGCGGGCCACCACGTACACGTTCCACGCGCTGGTGGCGCAGCGCTGGCGCCGCGACCGGCTGCTGATCGCCGGCGACGCCGCCCACCAGATGCCGCCCTTCCTCGGCCAGGGCGCGTGCTCGGGCATCCGAGACGCCGCCAACCTGGCGTGGAAGCTGGCGCTCGTCGCCAACGACCGGGCCGACGTCGCGCTGCTCGACACCTACCAGTCCGAGCGCTCCCCCCACGTCCGAGCCATCATCGAGACCGCGGTCAGCATGGGAGCGATCATCCAGACCACCGACCGCGCTGCCGCCGCCGCACGAGACGAGGCGTTCGCCGGCGGAGCGATGCCCCCGCCACCGCGTCGGCCCGCCCTCGGGCCCGGACTGCACGTCGGCGACGGCCCGCAGGTGGGTGCGCTGGCGCCCCAGCCGCACACCGTCGCCGCCGACGGCACGGTCACCGACCGGCTGGACGACCAGGTCGGCTATCGGTGGGCGCTGCTCGGGTCGCTCGCGACGAGCGACCCTGCAGACGTCGAGGCGTGGACGGCGATGGGCGCGGTGGTGGTGCCGACCGCCGGAGCGATGGGCGAGGAGATCCGAGCGTGGCTCGAGGCGAACGACGCCACCGCGGCGCTGGTCCGGCCGGACCGCTACCTGCACTGGATCGGCAGCGGCGCACTCCCGCCACCTCCCGCAGCGCTCAAGACGACGGTCGCCTCCGACTGACGAGCGCTACTGCAGCCGCTCCTCCTCGTCGACCGCGCTCGCGGTCCGGCTCCGACGCCCGCCGCGCTGCGTCGGGGGCGGCATCCGCGTCATTGCGGTGTCGACGACCTCGTGGCGAGCCACGTACGTGGAGCCGACCGCCTGGAGCACCGCCGCCGCCGGAAGCGCCAGCAGCGCTCCTGGGGGACCGAGCACGCTCGCGCCGACGATCACCGCACCGAACGCCACCGCCGGGTGGATCTCCATCGTCGCCGCGGTGACCCGCGGCGCCAGGAGGTAGTTCTCGATCTGCTGGTAGACGACGGCGAACAGGAGCACCCACAGGGCGCTGGCCGGCCGATCGAACAGGGCGATGGCAAGAGGGAGCGCGGCGCCGAGGTACGTGCCCACCGTGGGGATGAACTGCGAGGTGACGCCGAGCCACAGCGCGAGCGCCAGCGCGTACGGGACGCCGATCAAGGTGAGCGCGAGCCACGTGGAGATCGCCGAGAGCAAAGCGAGCAGCGCCCGGGAGTAGATGTAGCTGCCGGTCTTCTCGATCGCCACCTCCCAGGTCCGCAGCACCTCGAGCTGACGCTCCGGGCGCAGCAGCGAGCAGATCGAGCGCCGGAGCTTCGGCCCGTCGGCGACGAGGTAGAAGGTGAACAGCAGGATCGTGAAGCCCTGGAACAGGTAGCCGACGACCTGGAAGGTGAAGTCCAGAGCATTCGACGCCACGTCGGTCGCCAGGTCCCGCAGCGGGCCCTCGGCCTCGGTGAGGTCCTCCACGATCTGGTCGGTGTCGATCTCGGCATCGAAGCGGTCGTTCGCCCACCGCTCGAAGTCCTCGACGTACTCAGGAGCGTCGTCGACGAACGCCGCCACCTCCGACACCACCACGGACCCCACCGCCACGGCGAACAGCACGAGGCCGAGCACGGCGCCGATCAGCACGAGCCCGGTCGCAGCCCCGCGCCGCATGCCGCGCGCTGAGAGCCGGTTCACAGCCGGCTCGAGCGCGAACGAGGCGAACAGCGAGACGAGCAGCATCATGAGCAGGCCCGACAGGCTGGCGACGATGCTCTCGCCGACGTCGACGATGACGAGGCCGACGAGGACCATGAGGATGACCTTCGGGACCCAGCGCGGCATGGCGTCGTCCGGTGATGCGAAGCGCACCATCTCGCCGGGCGGCGCCACGTCGTGGCCCTCGCCGATCATCGGCTCCTCGCTGCGGTCCACGTCGTGAACCTGCCACGCCTGCCGGCGCTGCTGGTGGACCCCGCCCGATGCCTCGATCAGCGGGAGGCGGGCGGCACCTGCACCTGCATCCGGCCGTCGACCTCTCGGCACGCCGGTGCGAGCACATCCACCTTGTGATCGCGGCGTCCCCGCACGTTCAGCTTGGCCACGCGCCCGACGCGGTCGATGCGCCAGAAGTGCATGCCACACACCAGATCGCCTCCGTCCACCACCCCCTCGACCACCAGGTCGGCATCGAGGTGCGGGCAGCGCCTCGCTGCGGCGCACAGCGTGCCGTGCGCCGCGCGCCACACGACCAGCTCGATCCCCGCCACCTCCGCGGCTGCGACGCCCCGCGACGGCAGATCAGCAGCGGCACCGATGTCGTGCCACCCGTCGCCGGCTGCACCACGATCGTCGGGCATGCACCGCATCGTACGGGCGCCGCGGTCAGGCACACTGGAGGCAACGCCTGGGAGGTGATGATGGCCGTCGAATCCACGATGCTGCCGCTGGGGACCGCTGCACCTGATGTGGTGCTGCACACGACCGACGGCGAGCCGGTCGCACTGCGCGACCTTCCGGTCGATCACGGGCTGCTCGTTGCGTTCCTGTGCAACCACTGCCCCTACGTCCAGCACATCGCCACCCCGCTGGGCGCGCTCGCCAGCCGGTGGCAGGGCGTCGGCATCGCGGTGGTCGCGGTGATGAGCAACGACGTCGATGCCTACCCGGAGGACGCGCCCGAGCACATGGGCCCCTTCGCTGAGGCGCACGGCTGGACGTTCCCGTACCTCGTCGACACCGACCAGTCCGCGGCTGCTGCCTTCCGCGCCGCGTGCACCCCGGACCTCTTCCTCTTCGATGCGCAGCGGAAGCTCGCCTACCGGGGTCGCCTCGATGGAAGTCGGCCCGGTTCCGAGGTCCCCGTGACCGGCGAGGACCTCGGAGCGGCGATCGATGCGGTGCTCGCCGGGCGGGCAGCGCCGGAGCCGCAGCGGCCGTCGCTGGGATGCTCGATCAAGTGGCGTCCCGGAGCGGCGCCGACGTGGGCGGGGTGATCGGCGTCAGCTGTTGATCAGCTCGCCGGCGTGCTCGGCGATCAGCCGCCGGTAGCTGCCGAGGGGCGGCTCGCCGTCGGGATCTGCCGCGTGCTCGCAGCGCGCCGTGTAGCACGCGTAGTACGTCGCCGCCGCGAACAGCGTGCTGCGCGCTGCGCCGCGGAACCGGTGTCCGGTCGCGTCCTCGTACGCGTCGACGAAGGACCGGACCTCGTCGGGCGTGGGCGCGACGAGGTGATCGACGAGGCGGGTGTCGGCAGTGTGCGCGGCGGCAGCGTGGCCGACCAGGACCGGCTCGAGCTCATAGCGGAGGCTGTCCCAGTCGAACACCGCGGTGACTGCTCCCGGGTGCACCGCAAGGTTCTCGGTACGCCAGTCTGCGTGGCCCACCACGTGACGACCCTCGTCGCGGTGGCGCATGCGGGCCTCGACCGCGAGCTCGTCGATCCACGCGGCACCAGCGGCGGTCCCGTCGAGATCGACCTGACGGCGATGCGGCACCGGATAGAGCCGACGGAAGGGAACCACCGCCGGGAGCTGGGCATCTCGACCGAACGGCCGGGTCTCATCGATGAGCCGGGCGAGCGCGACCGCCAGCAGGCGGCGCACGCCCGGGTCGTGCCCGTCGACGAGGGGACCTCGCGGCACCAGCTCCTCGACGGTGGCGGTGCCGAGCCCCAGCGGGGTCGGCCCGAGGAGCGGCTCCGGGGTGGGGAACCCGCGCTGGAACAGGTACCGGCGCACGGTGTGGATCCCGTTGAGGACGTCGGCGTGCAGCCACGGCGCGTGCACCTTGATCACCACCGCGCGGTCATCTGCAAGGCGCACCCCGTGCACGCTGCCGACGCCCGACCAGAAGAACTCGTAGCCCGCCAGCGCGCTGCCGAGGTGCACGCGGCAGAACGAGTCGACCGCGTCGACGATCTCCGCTGCCCCGGGGCTGACGAACAGGTCGCGCTCGACTGCGAGCTCGCCGGCGGCGTCGAGCGCTCGTTGCACGCGATCCTGGTGCCCTGCCATCGCCGCCAGTGTCGCAGATCCTCCACCCGAGATCAGGAGAACTCGGGCTCCTCCCACCAGGGGTAGAAGTCGGGCATGTCCGAGCTCGGTCGCATCTGGAAGTCCGCCTCCCGCTTCTGGAGGAAGGCGAGGACGCCCTCGCGGGCATCAGGCGAGGCACCCATGGCGTTGATGCCGCGCGAGTCGACGATGTGGGCCTCCATCGGGTGCGCAGCGCCGGCCATCCGCCACAGCATCTGCCGCGTGAGCGCGACCGACACCGCCGAGGTCGTGTCACGGATCTCCTCGGCGAGCGAGCGCGCCGCAGGCAGCAGGTCGTCGGGTTCGTGCACGCTGCGCACGAGGCCGCCGGCGAGCGCCTCCTCGGCGCTGAACACCCGGCCCGTCATGCACCACTCGAGCGCCTGGCTCATCCCCACCACGCGTGGGAGGAACCAGGACGACGCCGCCTCCGGCACGATGCCGCGCCGGGCGAACACGAACCCGACCTTGGCGCTCGTGGACATGAGGCGGAGGTCCATCGGCAGCGTCATGGTGATCCCGATCCCGACGGCGGGTCCGTTGATCGCCGCGATCACCGGCTTGGTGCAGCGGTAGATGCGCAGCGCGAGCACCCCACCCTCGTCGCGGTGCTCACGCACATCGCCACCGAAGCTGCCCTCGGTGCTGCCGTCGAAGGTGCCGGAACCCATGGAGAGGTCCGCGCCGGCGCAGAAGCCGCGCCCGCGACCGGTGACGACCACGGCGCGGACGTCGTCGTCGGCATCGGCTCGGTCGAAGGCGTCGAGGAGCTCGCGCCACATGGGCACGGTGAAGGCGTTCAGGTGGTCGGGGCGGTCGAGGGTGATGGCGAGGATGCCGTCGGCCACCTCGTAGGCGATCTGCTCGTAGTCCATGGCGCCGACACTACGGAACTGCGCAGCACCCAGCCGCATGTGCGTACCTGAGTGACCGCTTTACGCACTCACGTACGCACACCCTGCGGAACCAGCCGCATGTGCGTACCTGAGTGACCGTTTGGCGCACTCACCTACGCATGGGGGCGGAGGCGGAGGCTCACTGTCAGACGTCGAGGAAGCGGGTGACGGCGATGGCCGACGCGCCGATGCCCAGCAGCGAGCCGAGCCCCACGAGCAGCATGAACACGAAGGACATCTCGTCGCCAGCGATCGTGAAGTTCTCGAAGATCGGGATGTCGCTGCCCGTCGAGGCGAACTCGGTGTCGAACCACTGGTTCAGGAAGATCACCGACACGATCGCGCCGCCCGCGCCGAGCAGCCCCTGGACGAGCCCCTCGAGCATGAACGGCACGCGGATGAACCAGTTCGTGGCACCTACCAGCTTCATGACCTCGATCTCGCGGCGCCGAGCGAACATCGCCATGCGGATGGTGTTGATGATCAGCAGAAGCGCTGAGACGAGGAGCGCGACCGACGCCGTGAGGATCAAGCGGTTGATGCGCTCGGTGAGGCCCTGCAGCTTCTTGACGGTCTCGAACGCGAAGGCGATCTCGCGCACGCCGGGCTTGCCCTCGAACGTGTCGCCCAGCGCCTTGATGGCATCTGGGTCGTCGGTGATGGGCACCACCCGGTACGACGTCGGGAGGATGTCGGGGGTCACGCTCTCGAGGATCGCCGGCTGGTCGTCGAACAGCTCGACGAACTCCTCGTAGGTCGCGTCCTGGTCGACGTAGGAGAACCGCTCGACGAGCGGGTTCTCTGCGAGGTCCGCCTGGATCGATGCCAGCTGCTCCTGCTCGGCATCGGAGTTCATGTACACGATGAACTCGATGCCGCCCTTCCACCTGTCCGTCGCGTTGTCGACGCGGTACCCGATGGTCAGCGCGGAGCCGAGCAGCGCGAGCGACACCAGCACCGTGAGCACGGATGCGAGGGTGAGGGTGAAGTTGCGCAGGAGGTTGCCGCCGGTCTCGCGCAGGACGTAGTCGGCCTTGATCGCCATCGTGCGCCCCTACTCGTAGACCCCACGCGCCTGGTCGCGGATGATGTCGCCCTCGGAGAGCTCGATCACGCGTCGGCGCATGGTGTTGACGATGTTCTGGTCGTGGGTGGCCATGACGACCGTGGTCCCGGTTCGGTTGATGCGGTCGAGGAGGCGCATGATGCCGACGGAGGTGGCCGGGTCGAGGTTGCCCGTCGGCTCGTCGGCCAGGAGGATCAGCGGCCGGTTCACGAACGCGCGGGCGATCGACACGCGCTGCTGCTCGCCACCGGAGAGCTCGTGGGGACGACGCTTGCCCTTCTCCGCCAACCCGACGAGATCCAGGATGGCCGGCACCTGGGTGGTGATGACGTGGCGCGGGCGGCCGATGACCTCGAGCGCGAAGGCGACGTTCTCGTAGACGGTCTTGTCCGACAGGAGCTTGAAGTCCTGGAAGATGCAGCCGATGTTGCGCCGCAGGTACGGCACCTTCCAGTTGGACAGGTGCGCGATGTCCTTACCTGCGACGAACACGTTGCCGGCCGACGGGACCTCCTGCTTGTTCAGCAGGCGGATGAACGTGGACTTCCCAGAGCCCGACGGGCCCACGAGGAAGACGAACTCGCCGCGGTTGATCTCGACGTTGGTCTCGTGGAGGGCGTGGACATCGCCCTTGTAGACCTTGGTGACGTGCTCGAGCTTGATCATCGCCCTGGGACTGGTCGGGATCGGGAGCAGCCGGAGCGCTGGGGCGCCGCAGGCAGGTGGGTCACGCTACCAGCGGTCCCGTGCCGCGGCGTGGCACCCCCCGACTGCTCGGCGGGGCTCAGGACGACTCCTCTGCGCCGCCACCGCCACGCTCCCACCGGAGGTACGCCTCCATGAGGCGGTCGAGGTCTCCGTCGAGGACGTTGTCGACCGCGCCCACCTCGTAGCCGGAGCGGAGGTCCTTCACCTGCTGGTAGGGGTGCAAGACGTAGCTGCGGATCTGGGTGCCGAACCCGACGCGGTCCTTCGTGCCGCCGAGGCGCTCGAGCTCGTCGTCGCGCTTCTGGCGCTCGAGGTCGGCCAGCTTGGCGAGCAGGATCGTCATCGCCCTGTCCTTGTTCTGGTGCTGGCTGCGCTCGTTCTGGCACGACACCACGGTGCCGGTCGGGATGTGGGTGAGGCGCACCGCTGAGTCGGTCTTGTTGATGTGCTGACCGCCTGCACCCGAGGCGCGGTAGACGTCGACGCGGAGGTCCTTCGGATCGATCTCGAGGTCCAGGTCGAGCTCCTCGAGCAGCGGCACGGCGCTGAGCGCTGCGAACGCCGTCTGGCGCTTGCCCTGGGCGTTGAACGGCGACATGCGCACCAAGCGATGCGTGCCCCGCTCGCCGCGCAGCATCCCGAAGGCGTGCCGGCCCTTGATGATGAACGTGGCCGAGGAGATGCCCGCCTCCTGCCCCGCGGTCACCTCGTCGAGCTCGGTCTCGAACCCGTGGCGCTCCGCCCAACGCAGGTACATGCGCAGCAGCATCTCGGCCCAGTCCTGCGCATCGGTGCCACCCTCGCCCGCGTGCAGCTCGCACACCGCGTCGGCCTCGTCGTGCTCACCGGAGAACAGGGCTCGAAGCTCGAGCTCGGAGAGCTTCGCCTCGATCGCCGCGATCGACGCCTCGACCTCTGCGGCGAGCCCCGGGTCGTCGTCGTCCGCCGTCAGCTCGAGCGCCACCTCGGCATCACCGAGCCGGTCGCTGAGCCGGTCGAAGACCTCGAGGTCATCGGTCACCGACGACAGCTCGGTCTGCACCTGGCGTGCGCGGTCGGCGTCGTCCCAGAGATCGGGGCGCGACATCTCGGTCTCGAGCTGCGGGCGACGCCGGCGGAGCTCCTCGATGCGGAGGTACTCCTCGGCCTCGTCCAGGCGGCGACGGAGGTCGTCGAGCTGATCGGAGGTGACGGACATGGGTGCGGGCGCGGCTCAGCGGCCGTGGCAGACCTTGAACTTCTTGCCGCTGCCGCACGGGCACGGGGCGTTGCGGGGCGTCTTCTCCCACTCGCTGCGCACGACGGGGGCATTGGTCTCGTCGTCGTCGGGCGGGGGCGCAGCCGCTCCATCGGCGGCCCCTGCATCGAGCCCCGCCCGCTCGGAGGGATCAGCCGGCGCCGAGTACTGGAGGTTCTGGATCCGGGGGCCATCCGCTGCAGGCATCGCCGGCGCCGGAGCCGGGTCCTGCTCTGCGGGCGTGTCTGCCTCGACCGCCGCGGGCGCAGGTGCCGACTGCTGCTGCGCGACCTGCACGTGCATGACGTAGCGAACGAAGTCCTGGCTCACGCTGTGCATCAGCTGGCCGAACATCTCGTAGGAGTCGCGCTGCCACTCGATCAGCGGGTCCTTCTGCCCCATCGCACGCAGGTTGATGCCCTCGCGCAGGTAGTCCATGTCGTAGAGGTGCTCGCGCCACTTCGTGTCGATGATGCGCAGCTTGATCTGGCGCTCGACCGCGCGCAGGACCGGTTCCCCGAGCTCGGCCTCGCGCTGCTCGTAGAACCCGGTCGCCTCGCCCATGACGACGTCGTAGAGCTCGTCGGTCGTGTGCGCAGCGCCGATCTGCGCTGCGGTCAGCGCCGTCGGCCAGTAGGTGCCGAGCTCCGCCAGCAGGCCGTCGACGTCCCACTCCTCGGAGTAGTCCGAGACGCAGTAGGTCGAGATCGTCGTGTCCACCGCGTCGGCGAGCGCCTCGAGCGCCTCGGCGCGCAGATCCATGCCGTCGAGGATCTGGTCGCGCCGCCGGTACACGACCTTGCGCTGCTCGTTCATGACCTCGTCGTACTTGAGCACGTTCTTCCGGATCTCTGCGTTGCGCTGCTCCACGGTGTTCTGCGCCCGCTCGATCGCCTTGGTGACCATCTTCGCCTCGATGGGCGCATCGTCGGGGAGGGCCTTGCCCATCACCCAGCTCATGGCGCCGGTGGCGAACAGACGCATCAGCTCGTCCTCGAGCGACAGGTAGAAGCGGCTCTCGCCCGGATCGCCCTGGCGTCCGGAGCGGCCGCGCAGCTGGTTGTCGATCCGGCGGCTGTCGTGGCGCTCGGTGCCCAGCACGTAGAGGCCACCGACCCCCAGCACGATCTCACGCTCCGCGGCGCACTGCTCTACGTACTTCTCGAGCAGCTGCTCGTAGCGAGCGCGACCGTCGTCGGCCTCTGGGTCGAGGCCCTCGGCGCGCACGTCACGCTGCGCCAGCCCCTCGGGGTTGCCACCCAGGATGATGTCGACACCTCGGCCGGCCATGTTCGTCGCCACGGTGACGGAGTGCAGGCGCCCGGCCTGGGTCACGATCTCGGCCTCACGGAAGTGCTGCTTGGCGTTGAGGACCTCGTGCGGGATGCCGCGCTTGGCCAGCAGCCGACCGAGCTTCTCTGACTTCTCGACGGAGATGGTGCCCACGAGCACCGGCTGGCCCCGCTCGTAGCGCTCAGCGATGTCCTCGACGACCGCGTCGAACTTCCCGTCCTCGGTCTTGTAGATGAGATCGGCCTGATCCGCGCGGGCCAGCACCCGGTTGCTGGGGATCGGTGCCACGTGGAGGTTGTAGGTGGAGAGGAACTCCGAGGCCTCGGTCTCTGCCGTGCCCGTCATGCCGGCGAGCTTGTCGTACATGCGGAAGTAGTTCTGGAGGGTGACGGTGGCGAGCGTCTGGTTCTCCTCCTTGATCCGCACCCCCTCCTTGGCCTCGACCGCCTGGTGGAGACCCTCCGACCAGCGCCGTCCTTCGAGGATGCGCCCGGTGAACTCGTCGACGATCTTCACCTCGCCGTCCATGACGACGTAGTCCTTGTCGCGCTTGAACAGCTCCTTGGCCTTGAGCGCCGCTTGGAACTGGTGCACGAGGTTCGACGACACGGCGTCGTACATGTTGGCGATGCCCAGCGCTCGCTCGACCGCCTCGACGCCCTCGTCGAGCGGCGACACGCTGCGCTTCTCCTCGTCGACCTCGTAGTGCGTGTCGCGCTTGAGGCCGCGCACGATCCGGGCGAAGTCGTAGTAGAGCTTCGCCGCGTCGGCCACGCGTCCCGAGATGATGAGCGGGGTGCGAGCCTCGTCGATGAGGATCGAGTCGACCTCGTCCACGATGCAGTAGCTGTGGCCGCGCTGGACCTGCTGCTGGCGCGTGGTGGCCATGTTGTCGCGGAGGTAGTCGAAGCCGAACTCGTTGTTGACGCCGTAGGTGATGTCGCACCCGTACTGGGTGCGCTTGTAGGCGGGGTCGGGCTGGCCCGGGATGATGAGCCCGATGCTGAGGCCGAGCCAGCGGTGCACGCGGCCCATCCACTCGGCGTCGCGGCTGGCGAGGTAGTCGTTGACGGTGATGACGTGGACGCCCTTGCCCGCGAGGCCGTTGAGGTAGACGGGGAGCGTCGACACGAGGGTCTTGCCCTCGCCGGTCTTCATCTCGGCGACCCAGCCGAAGTGCAGCGCGGCACCGCCCATCAGCTGCACGTCGTAGTGGCGCTGGCCGATGACGCGGCCGGCGGCCTCGCGCACCACGGCGAACGACTCGATGAGCAGCTCGTCGAGCTCCTCGCCGCGATCGAGGCGCTGGCGGAAGTCGTTGGTGCGGGCGCGCAGCGCGTCGTCGCTCAGCGCAGCCAGCTCGGGTTCGAAGGCGCCGATGTCGGGGACCAGGGCGCTCAGCGCCTTGACCTTCCGGCCCTCGCCGCTGCGGAGGATGCGATCCAGGATGCCCATGCGATCGATCACTCTACCGGTGGTCGGCGCCCGCACTCCCCCCGCGTCGCCCGAGGTGCGCGACGAGCCTCAGGTGATGTCGAGGAGGCGCTCGCGCACCGCGTACATCGCGGCCTCGGTGCGCGAGTGGAGCTGGAGCTTCTCGAGGATGTTTCCGACGTGGTTCTTCACCGTGTTCGGGCTGATGCCCAGCTCCTCGGCGATGGCTCGGTTGCTCATGCCCGCGGCGACGAGGCGCAGCACCTCGAGCTCCCGAGGGGCGAGCTTCGGCGGCTTGGGCACCGCCTCGCTGCGGTGCTCGAGGGTGAGGAACTCCGCCATGAGCTTCTCGGCCAGCATCGGAGACAGCGGGCTGGCGCCGGCGTGCACGGCGCGCACCGCGGTGGCGATGTCGGCGGAGGACACCTCCTTGAGGAGGTAGCCGGCGGCTCCCGCCTTGACCGCCTCGAGGAGGTCGTCGGGGTCGTCGCTGACGGTCAGCATGAGCACGCGGGTGCCCGGCACGAGATCGGTGATGCGCCGCGTGGCGTCGATCCCGCCGCCGCCGGGCATGCGGACGTCCATGAGGATCACGTCGGGTGCGAGCTCCTCGGCCAGCAGCACCGCCTCATCCGCGTCAGCCGCCTCTCCCAGCACCTCGAGGTCGGATTCCTCTTCGATGGTGGCGATGAGCCCGCGCCGGAACAGCGCGTGGTCGTCGCAGACCAGCAGCCGGATCTCCGCCTCCGACCAGCTGGACTCCCCGAAGAAGTCATCGAGGAAGTCGGTCATCTCGTGGTTCACGCCCCCGGGGCCCCGGTGAGGCCGCCCGAGCGAACTCTAGTGCGGAGGCGAGGCGCGGGCGAGGGGCGTGCGGGCGACCACCGCCGCCACGACGCAGCTCGCTCCAGCGGAGCGCAGCGCGCCCGCAGCGGCCGCAGCGGCCGCGAGCGTCGCGCCGGTGGTGACGACGTCGTCGACCACCAGCACCCTGGGTGGGCTCGACGCGAGGGCGGCGAAGCGCGGGCCGGAGAGGCGCTCCGCGCGCGACCTCCCCGTCTGCGCCCGGCTGGGAGCCCGAGCGAGGAGCCCCACGAGTGGCACGTCGGCGAGTCGGGCCACCGCATCGGCGAGGGCCTGGGCCTGATCGCGACCCCGAGCGCGACGCCGAGCCGGAGCGGTGGGTGCCCAGGTGACCGCGTCGAGGCCGGCTGGCGCTCCAGATGCGCCCAGCTGACCGTGCAGCGCCATCGCCAGGGGGCCGAGCGCATCGTCGCGGCCGTCGAACTTCCACCGGTGGACCAGGACCCGGCCGATCCCCTCGAGCGACAGCAGCGCGACCAGCGCGTCGACCCCGTCGGGGAGCGGGCCGATGGGTGCGGGCTCGAGGAGCGCAGCGCACCGGCGGCACGGCGACGGCCCCGGGCCGTCGCAGGTGATGCACGAGCGCCAGCGTGGTGGGCGGGTGGTGGCGCGCATCGGTCGATTCGAGAGCACGTGGCGACGGTAGCGACGGGGTGCGACACCGACGCCGGCCAGCGGTCCGGAGCTGGCCCGGCGAGCGGGCCCGTACCCCCGATGGCCCGACGGTCGATGGTGGAGGGGCGGTCGGCGGCGCGGCGGCTCCCCCGACCGCGGTCGCAGCAGGCCTACGATGCCCCGGAGGGAGACCATGGACGACGAGCAGGCCGCAGCGCACGCTGCTGAGATCGCGGCGCAGGGCTACACGGTCGTGCGTGATGCGATCGAGCCCGATCTCCTCGACGCCCTCGCAGCGGATCTGGACCGGCTCGAGACCGAGCTGCGCATCGAGCCCGGCGACAACGGCTTCGAGGGCCGACGCACGCGTCGCGTCTACAACCTCCTCGCACACGGTGCGCTGTGGCAGCAGGTCCCGGTGCACAGCTCGGTGCTCCCGATCGTGGAGCGGGTGCTCGACCCCGGCTGCCTCATCTCCAGCCTGTCGTCGATCGCCATCGGACCGGGGGAGCTCGCGCAGCCGATCCACGCAGACGACCAGGTGATCCCGCTCCCGCGGCCGCACGTGCCGACGGTCTGCAACTCGATGTGGGCGCTCACCGACTTCACCGAGGCCAACGGGGCGACACGCATCATCCCGGGCTCCCACCTCCTCGACCACCACCCCGACTACGGCACCGCCTACGACAGCATCCCGGCGGAGATGTCGCGCGGCAGCGTGCTGGTGTGGCATGGCAGCCTGTGGCACGGCGGCGGCGCCAACACCACCTCGATGACGCGCATCGGCGTGGCGATGAACTACTGCGCCGGCTGGATCCGCCAGCAGGAGAACCAGCAGCTGGGCATCCCACCTCGCCTCGTCGCGACGTTCGACAAGCGACTCCAGCAGCTCGTCGGGTACGGCACGTACAACATGCTGATCGGCCACATCGACAAGCAGACCCCCGCGAAGGCCCTGCTCGGCTCCGGCTCCGGCTCCATGCTCTGGGATCTCGGCTGATGGCAGGCAGCCTGCCCGTGCCTCGGCGCGCCGCTGCGGCGCTCACCCCCAAGAGGGGGACCATGAGGCGACGAGCCCGATGAGCAGCAGCTTCGCGGTGGCGCGGGCCAAGAAGGCGCTGTCCGACGCCGGACTGGACCAGCAGATGAGCCTCGTGCGCGCCAGCAGCGTGACCAACGAGGTGTGGATCTCCGAGCGGTACGTGATCAGG
Source organism: Acidimicrobiales bacterium (assembly GCA_038206295.1). GTDB lineage: Bacteria > Actinomycetota > Acidimicrobiia > Acidimicrobiales > JBBRAZ01 > JBBRAZ01. The sequence goes on along the minus strand of JBBRAZ010000014.1, from coordinate 51,833 downwards.
GTGAACCGGACCCCCAACCAGCGCCTGCGGCGCGAGGCCGTGCTCGCTCCGCAGCTGCCGCCCGAGGTCGGCTACCCGGAGGTCGTCGCCTACGGAGGCGAGCTGGGTGCTGACTACCTGATCGTCAAGCGCATGCCAGGCGAGGTGCTCTCGCGGTGGTGGCCCACCATGGACGACTCGGAGCGCGAGGAGGCGACGCGCCAGGTCGCCAGCAAGCTGCAGGCCCTCCACCAGGTCAAGCAGCCCGAGGACCTCCCGGAGATCGACAGCCCGCACCTGCTCGGCGGCAGCAGGTGGGCGAACCCGATCGAGCCGCTGTTCAACGCCATCGACGAGGCCGCGCAGCTGCCGCACATCCGCCTCGACCTGCTGGACGCCACCCGGGAGCTCGTGCGCACCACCTGCGATGCGCTCGACGGCTACATCGTCAGCACCATGATCCACGGCGACCTGCACTTCGAGAACGTGCTGTGGGACGGCAAGAAGGTCACCGCGATCCTCGACTTCGAGTGGTCCCACGCTGCGCCACCGGACCTCGAGCTCGACATCTTCCTGCGGTTCTGCGCCTACCCGTACCTGCACGTCGCGGAGGACTACGAGCACCTCACCGTGGCCGAGGACTACGCACGCGTGCCGCTGTGGTTGGCGTCGGAGTACCCGGAGCTGTTCGCGCACCCACGCCTGATCGACCGCCTGCGCGTCTACTGCATCGCGTACGACCTCCGCGAGCTGCTGCTCTTCCCGCCGCCAGCACCGGCCGACCAGCTGTCGCCGCACCACCCCTACAACCGCCTGGCGCGGGTGGTGAAGGGCCGCAGCCACCTCGACGACCTGCTCCACGCCGCCGGCAGCCCCATCCCCCGCTGAGGCACCGACCCTCACCCCCACACCCACGCGTTCTGTGCATGGTGGCTTCCGATGACCGGAAGCCACCATGCACGGTACGAGAAGGGATGTGGTCCTAGCTCCCGGTCGCCCCGCGCTCTGGATCTGGGTCTGGATCTGGATCGAGCTCTGCCGCAGCATCTGGGTGCAGCGACTGCGCTCGTTCGGCGTGCGTGGCGTGCGGCTCGAAGATGTGACCGTCGAGGTAGGGGCCGTCCTCGTCGTCGGGACGACGCCGCACACCACGCACGGCGAACACGACGACCGAACCCAGCACCATCAGGCCGCTGACCCAGAGGTTGATGCGCACGCCGAGCACGAGGCTCGCCGGGTCGATGCGCATCAACTCGACCCAGAAGCGCCCGATTCCGTAGCCGAGCACGTAGAGCGGCAGCACCGAGCCGGGACGGAGCTTCCTCGTCCTGTCGAGTCGCAGGAGCAGGAAGAACAGCCCGACGTTCCACAGCCCCTCGTAGAGGAACGTCGGGTGGAACGTCTCGGTCTGCTCGTAGCCGATCGGCCGGTGCTCGGGATCGATCTGCAGGCCCCACGGCAGGTCCGTGGGCCGACCGAACAGCTCCTGGTTGAACCAGTTCCCGAACCGTCCGATGGCCTGCGCGAGCGGAAGGGTCGGCAGGATGACATCGATGGCCACGCTGGGTCGGATCCCCATGCGGCGCACCACCCACACGCCGACCAGGAGGCCCGCGAGGATGCCGCCGGGGATGCCGAGGCCGCCGTCCCAGATCTTGAGTGCATCGAGGGGAGCGTCGCGGTAGGTCTTCCAATCCGTCGCGACGTGGTAGAGGCGCGTGCCGATCAGGCCGACGGGCACCACCCATATGGCGATGGCGCCGATGTCCTCGGGGTCGCCGCCACGGGCGCGCCAGCGACGAGTCGCGATCTCGATCCCGATGAGGACCCCGAGCGCGATCATCAGCCCGTAGAGGCGGAACGGGCCGATCGAGTTGAAGCCCGGACTCGGGATGGCCGCGATCACGCTCGGCAGGCTAGCGACCGCAGGTGCAGATCGAGCCCTCTCGGCGAGCTCGCCTGGAACGCGCCCGGCCGCAGCAGCAGTCGATGGTGGCTCAGCGAAGGTGCTCGGCGTCGATGGCGAACAAGATGCCGGCGCCGCCGGTGACCGATGTCTTGAGGCCGCTCGCTGCTGGCAGGAGCTGCTCGGCGAAGAACCGGGCGGTCACCACCTTCGCCTCGTAGAACCCCTCGTCGCCCCCTGCGGTGTCCTCGCTCAGCACGCGGCGCGCAGCCAGCGCGCCGCGACCGAGCAGCCAGCCGCCGGTGAGCGTGCTCAGCATCCGCAGGTACGGCGTCGCCCCGGCCAGCGCATCGGTGGGATTGGCCAGGCCGTGCTCGAAGATCCACGACGTCGCCTCGCGCACCTCCGCCAGGCCGTCAGCGAGCGCGTCACCGATCGCGACGAGCGCCTCGTCGCCGGCGCGCAGCTCGGCGATCGTGGCATCGATGCCATCGAGGAACGCGCCGATCACCGCTCCCCCGCGCATCGGCAGCTTGCGCCCGACGAGGTCCATGGCCTGGATCCCGTTGGTTCCCTCGTAGATGGGTGCGATCCGAGCATCGCGGTAGAGCTGCGCCACGCCGGTCTCCTCGATGAAGCCCATCCCGCCGTGCACCTGCACCGCCAGCGACGTCACCTCGACGCCCATGTCGGTGCACCACGCCTTGGTGAGCGGCGTGAGCAGATCGGCGAGGTCGGCGGCCTCGGTGCGCACAGACTCGTCGCCGTGGTGCCCGGCGACGTCGAGGGCCTGCGCGTTCAGCAGCACGAGGGCGCGCTGCGCCTCGACGAGCGCCTTCATGGTGAGGAGCATGCGCCGAACGTCGGGGTGCTCGATGATCGGGCTGCTGGTGCCCGGTGCGGAGCCGGGCGCCCGACCCTGGCGGCGCTCCTCGGCGTAGGTGCGCGCCATCTGCCACGCGCGCTCCGACAGCGCCAAGCCCTCGAGGCCGACGCCGAGGCGTGCGTTGTTCATCATCGTGAACATGTAGCGCATGCCGGCGTTCTCCTCGCCGATGAGGTACCCGACCGCGTCGTCGTAGTCCATGACGCACGTGGGGCTGGCCTTGATCCCCATCTTGTGCTCGATGGACACGACGTTCGCCGTGTTGCGCTCGCCGAGCGTGCCGTCGTCGTTGACGAGGAGCTTGGGGACGATGAAGCAGGAGATGCCCTTCGTGCCCGGAGGCGCATCGGGAGTGCGGGCGAGCACGAGGTGGGCGATCTGCTCGGTGAGGTCGTGGTCGCCGAAGGTGATGAAGATCTTCGTGCCGGTGATGCGGTAGCGGCCGTCGGGCTGAGGCACGGCCTTGGTGCGCAGCGCCCCGACATCGGAGCCGGCATCGGGCTCGGTGAGGTTCATGGTGCCGGTCCACTCGCCGCTCACGAGACGGGTGGCGTACACCTCCTTCTGCTCCTCCGAGCCGTGCTCCAGCAGGAGCTCGATCGCTCCGTGCCCGAGCAGCGGCGCCATGGAGAACGCCATGTTGGCGCTGGTGAGAAGCTCGTCGAGGGCGAGCGACACCGTGAGGGGGAAGCCGCCGCCGCCGTACTCCTCCGGGAACGCGACCGCTCCCCAGCCTGCCTTGCGGTACTGCTCGTAGGCCTCGGGGAACCCCTCGGGCGTGGTGACGGAGAAGTCGGGGTGCCACGTGCTCCCCTGCAGGTCGCCGACGCGGTTCAGCGGGGCGATGACCTCGCTGCAGAGGCGACCGAACTCCTCGAGCGCGCCGAGGACCGTCTCGCGATCGACGTGCTCGAAGCCCTCCAGTGCGCACACCGCGGGCAGGTCCACGATGTGATCCAGGACGAACGAGAGGTCGTTGATGGGTGGCACGTAGTCAGACACGGCGCACAGGGTAGGCAGGGGGACGTGACCACGGTCATTCCCTGACGCCCCGTCAGCTAATCGTCGGGTCACCGCTGCTCGACGCTGCTCGCCGATCGTCGAGGACCTGGTTCAGCTCGCCGCCCACGAGGACGCCGAGCATGAGCAGGTAGATCCACAGCGAGAAGGACAGCACGCCGCCCAGCGCGCCGTACACGACGTTGCCGTCGCCGGCGATCGCCAGGTACACGCGGAGCCCGAACGTAGCGAGCAGCCACCACACCGCAGCGAGCACCGCTCCGGGGAGATCGGAGCGCCACGGCGTGCGGTGATCGGGCGCGGCGTGCAGCAGCGTCACCAACCAGGCGACGGCGATCGCCGCGGCCACGGGCACCTGCAGCAGGTTCCACGCCCGAGCGAAGCCGTCGCCGGCGCCCAGTCGATCGGCGACGTCGCGGCCCACCCCCAGCAGCGGACCGGCCACCAGCGCGAAGGTGCCGAGCGCAACCACGACCGCGGTCCCCATGGCGAGCAGCAGGGCGTCGCGCCGCAGCTTCAGCCACGAGCGCTCCTCCTCGAGGCCGTAGACGACGTCGAGCGCCGCCGCGAGCCCAGCGAACGCCTTGGACCCCGACCACAGGGCGCCGAGCGCGCCGAACGTGAGGATGCCGAGGCTCGACTCGGCGAAGAGATCCCCGACGGCCTCCACCAGCGCGGTGTCGTCGGAGCCGAGCGCGTCGCGCAGCGCATCGGTGATCGCCCGCTCGGCGTCAGCGGCGAGATCAGCAGCGCCGAGGGGCTCGAGGAGGCCGAGGAGCGCGGCGAGCACCAGCACCATCGGCAGCACGCTGAGCTGGACGAAGAAGGCGACCTCGGCCGCCAGCGCCGTGACGCGATCCTTGCGGATCTCGACGAGGACCGCACCGACGACCTCACGCGCGACCACGAGGCGCTGCGCAGCGCGCGAGCCGCCACCGGTTCCTCCAGCCGAAGCCATGGTTCGAGCGTCGCACACACGCGGGAGGTGCGCGGGCGAACTGCGCTGATCCCGGTGCGCGCCTCAGGGAGCGGTGACCTGCACCAGGACCTGGTGCGCCTCGACCGAGTCGCCGGCTGCGACCAGGACCGCCTCGACGACGCCGTCGGTGGCGGACTCGATGCGGTGCTCGACCTTCATGGCCTCGAGCACCACGAGCACCTGGCCGGCGACGACCTCATCACCGACGGCCACCTCGACGGCGACGACCGTGCCGGGCACCGGAGCGACCGGCCCCGCGGCGGTCGCCTCCGCTCCTGGTGCGACGAAGCGCGGCATCTCCCGCACCTCGGTGGTTCCGGCGTCGCTGGTCGCCCACCAGCGGTCGCCCACGCGGCGCACCGACACCCGACGAGCGACGCCGTCGACCTCCACCACCAGCCGCTCGTCCGCGGCGCGCCAGGTGCGCCCGACCACGCTGCTCATCGCCTCTCCGTGCGGCTCCAGGACGGTGAGAGCCCCGTCGGCGCCCACCGACCAGCGCAGCACGACGATCTCGCCGTCGACATCGAGCTCGACCGGCTCGTCGACCGGGCCGACGGTGCGGAACCCGACCGGAGCGAACTGCACCGGGCTCGCGTCGCGCAGCGCCGCCGCTCGCTCGCCGAGGACCGCGACCAGGTGGGCGCTGCGAGCGACGCCGGCGACCGGCGCACCGAGCAGGTCACCTCGATCGAGCAGGTCGGTCGTCGGCGGGGCATCCAGGAACGCCCGATCCTCGAGGACCGCGACCAGCTGGGCGCGGTTGGTGCGCACGCCGTCGAGCTCGGTGCCTCGCAGCGCTCGGGCCAGGAGGGAAGCCGCCTCGCCCCGGGTGCGGCCGTGCGCGATGACCTTGGCGATCATCGGGTCGTAGGCCGAGGACACCTCGCTGCCATCGACCACCGCCGCATCGACGCGGATGCCGGGCTCGCACGGCACACGGAAGCGGTGCACCGTCCCCGGGCTCGGCAGGTAGCCGGCGGCAGGATCCTCCGCGTACAGGCGCGCCTCGATGGCGTGACCGACGACGACCAGATCGTCCTGGGCGACCCACAACGCCTCGCCCGCAGCGATGCGCAGCTGCGCCTCGACCAGATCGGCGAGCGCGGGGTGCACCTCCTCGGTGACGGGGTGCTCCACCTGCAGGCGCGTGTTCATCTCGAGGAAGAACAGCTCCTCGCCGTCGACGAGGTACTCGACGGTGCCGGCGCCGACGTAGCCGATGGCGGTGGCCAGCGCGGCGGCGGTGCGGTGCAGCTCGGTGCGCGTCGCATCCGCGAGCCACGGCGCAGGGGCCTCCTCGATGACCTTCTGGTGGCGGCGCTGCACCGAGCAGTCGCGCTCGCCGACCACGAGCACCGCGCCGTGCGCGTCGGCGAGGACCTGGACCTCCACGTGGCGCGGGGCTTCGAGCAGCCGCTCCAGGAACACCGTGCCGTCGCCGAAGGATGCCTCGGCCTCGCGGCGACCGCCGATGACTGCCGCGGCGAGCGCGTCGGCGTCATCGACGCGGCGCATGCCGCGCCCACCGCCGCCGGACGACGCCTTCACCAGCAGCGGGAACCCGATCGCCTCCGCTGCCGACCGCCACACCTGCTCGTCGTCGCCGCTCACGACCGCCGACGGCAGCAGGGGCACCCCGTTGGCCGCTGCGACGTCCTTCGCCGCCACCTTGGCCGCCATGGAGCGCATGGCCGATGGCGGAGGGCCCACCCAGGTGATGCCAGCGGCCTCGACCGCCTCGGCGAACGACGCGTCCTCCGATAGGAACCCGTAGCCGGGGTGGATCGCGTCTGCACCGCTGGCGGCTGCGGCGGCGAGGACCGCGGCGCCGTCGAGGTAGGTGGCGGCTGCCGCGGTGCCCGGGAGCCGCACGGCGACATCGGCCTCGGTCACGTGAGGCGCCTTCGCATCGACGTCGGAGAACACCGCAACCGTTCGAAGCCCCATGGAGCGGGCGGTGCGCAGGACGCGGCGCGCGATCTCGCCGCGGTTGGCCACCAGCAGCGTGCGGATCGGCGTCGGGTCGCTCATGCCTACAGCCGCCAGGTCCCGAAGGTGGTGCTGCCCTGCACAGGCGCGCTGTGGGTGGCCGAGAGCGCGAGGCCGAGCACCGTGCGGGTGTCGCGCGGATCGATGATGCCGTCATCCCATTGGCGGCCGGTTGCGAACAGTGCGGTGGACTCGGCTTCGATCTGCGCCTCGATCATCGAGCGCATTGCAGCGTCGCCCTCTTCGTCGTAGTCGCGCCCGGCGCGCGCCGCTGCCTGGCGCTGGACGATGGAGATGACGCCGGCGAGCTGCTTGGGGCCCATCACGGCGATGCGGTGGTTGGGCCAGGTGAAGATGAATCGCGGGTCGTAGCCGCGCCCCGACATGCCGTAGTTGCCGGCGCCGTAGCTCGCTCCCATCATCACCGTGAGGTGCGGGACCGCGGAGTTCGACACCGCGTTGATGAGCTGCGAGCCGTGCTTGATGATGCCGCCCTGCTCGTAGCGCGTCCCCACCATGAAGCCGGTGATGTTCTGGAGGAACACGAGCGGGGTGTCGCTGCGGTTGGCGAGCTGTATGAACTGCGCGCCCTTCTGCGACTCCTCGGAGAACAGGATCCCGTCGTTGGCCAGGATGCCGACCGGGAAGCCGCAGATCTCGGCCCAGCCGCAGACGAGCTGGGTTCCGTAGAGGGGCTTGAAGTCGTCGAAGCGCGACCCGTCGACGATGCGGGCGATCACCTCGCGCGACTCGAACGGCGTCTTGATGTCGGCCGACGCGATGCCGAGCAGCTCGTCGGGGTCGTGCAGCGGCGGATCGGGGTCGCGGGTGACGGGGCCTGGACCGGCCTTCGTCCAGCGCAGGTCGCGGATCACCTGGCGGCCGAGGCGCAGCGCATCCATCTCGTCGACGGCGAGGTGATCGGCGAGACCGCTGCGGCGCGCGTGCATGTCGGCGCCACCGAGCTCCTCCTCGTCAGCGTCCTCGTCGATGGCCATCTTCACCAGCGGGGGTCCGCCGAGGTACGCGCGAGCCTGGTTGCGGACGAAGATCGTGTGCTCGCTCATCCCCGGCACGTAGGCGCCGCCTGCGGTGGAGGACCCGAACACGATCGACAGCGTCGGGATCCCCTCGGCCCCGAGGCGACTGATGTTGCGGAACGTCTCGCCGCCGGGCACGAAGATGTCGGCCTGCTTGGGCAGGTCGGCTCCGCCGGATTCGGTCAGGCTGATGCTCGGCAGGCGGTTGGCGCGGGCGATCTCCTGGCCTCGCAGCGACTTCACGATCGACACGGGGCTGCTCGAACCCCCGCGCACCGTGGGGTCGTTCGCTCCGATGAAGCACTCTGTCCCCTCGACCACGCCGATGCCCTGCACGCTGCCGCCACCGACGGGATCGTCGCCGCCCCACCCCGCGAGGGCTGCCAGCTCGAGGAACGGGCTGCCGGGATCCAGCAGGAGCTGCACGCGGTCGCGAGCCAGGAGGCGGCCCCGGTCGCGGTGGCGCTGGACGTACTTCTCGCCGCCGCCCTCGAGCACCTTCGCCTGCTCGGCGCGCACCTCGTCGAGCATCTGCTCCATGAGCGCGCGGTTGGCCTGGTGGCCCTCGTCGCGCGGATCGACGCGCGTGCCCAGCACGCTCACGTCGTCGCTCCCCCGGCGCTGCCCCCTCGCACGGGCGACAGTCTGGCCCATCGAGGAGCCACGCGCCGACGTGCGCGTCGCGGGGGCGGCGCTAGCCTCCCGAGACCGACGATCGAAGGGGACCACATGGGCGTCGAGGAGCTGTTCTCGCTCGAGGGCAAGACCGCGCTGGTGACCGGCGGCAGCCGCGGCATCGGGCTGATGATCGCGACCGGTTTCGTGCAGGCCGGCGCGAAGGTCTACATCTCTTCGCGCAAGGCCGACGTGTGCGAGGAGGTCGCCGCCGAGCTGTCGAAGATCGGCGAGTGCATCGCCCTGCCCGCCGACCTCGCCACCGAGGCGGCGTGCCTGGACCTCGCCGCGCGCCTCGCAGCGCGCGAGGACCACCTCGACATCCTCGTGAACAACGCCGGCGCGAACTGGGGCGAGTCCTACGACACGTTCCCCGCCGCGGCGTGGGACAAGGTCCTCGACCTCAACGTGAAGGCCATCTTCTACCTGACGAGGTCGTGCACCCCGCTGCTGCGCGCTGGTGCGGGCGAGCACGACCCCAGCCGGGTCATCAACATCGGCTCGGTCGACGGCCTGCACGCACCGGACCTGGAGACCTACTCGTACTCCACCTCCAAGGCGGCGGTGCACGCGCTCTCCACGCGCCTGGCGAAGCGTCTCGCCCCGGAGATCACCGTGAACGCCGTCGCCCCGGGACCGTTCGAGTCCAAGATGATGGAGGCGACGCTGGAGATGTTCGGCGATGCCATCGCGAGCCAGTGCCCGATGAAGCGGATCGGGCGACCCGACGACATGGCCGGCGTCGCCATCTACCTCGCATCTCGGGCCGGCGCGTACGTCACCGGTGCGGTGATCCCCGTCGATGGCGGCTTCGTCACCACCCTCTGACACCGGCTGCAGCTGGAGCGCCATCCGTCCCACTCACGACGAACTGGGCAGGGTTCTGAGACTGGGAGTACCCGCAACGCACCCAGAACGGGCGGGGCGTCAGATCATGGCGGCGGAGCCGATGCCCTGGTGGCTGCGCATGAAGTCGAGCAGCGTCGGCAGGTAGGCCCCGAACGGCGGGCACACCACATCGGAGCCGGCCAAGTCCCGCACGGCGTTGGTCGTGTCGTAGTGCGTCGGGTGCACGAAGTACTCGACGGCCTCCGATGGCATCTGCATGAGATCGCCGACGCCAGGGAGGTGGTCGATCGCCCACGTCGCCACCTTGGCGTTGAGCGGCACGCGCACGACGCGGTGGCCGATGCTGCGGGCGATGACGTCGAGCATCTCATCCACGGTGAGCGGCGCCGGATCCGCCAGCTGGTAGGTGCGCCCGACGCTCTCGGCCATCCCCGACAGCGCGGCGATGCCGTCCACCACGTAGTCGCTCGGCACGACGTTGAGGCGCACCATCGACGGGTCGCCGACCACGGGCATGAAGCTCAGCGCCTTGGACTGGCGCAGCAGCCACTGCAGGAGGAAGTAGGGGCCGTCGTACTTCTGCGTCGCGCCGGTGCGAGAGTCGCCCACGACGATGGAGGGTCGGTAGATGGTCGTCGGCATGCCGGCGTCGCGGGCCTTGGCCACGTCGACCTCGGCGAGGTACTTGGTCTCCTCGTAGAAGTTGTTGAACCGCTGCCCGACGTCGAGGTCGTCCTCCGTGAACGGACCGCAGTGCCGGCCGCTCACGTAGCAGGTCGACACGTAGTGGTGTCGGGCCAGGTCGCCGCACTCCTCGGCGAAGCGGAGCAGGTTGCGCGTGCCGTCGACGTTGATGCGCATCCCGACGTCACGGGCGACTCCGAGGTCGTAGACGGCGGCGAGGTGGTAGATCTCCGTGGTGCGAGCCGCGAGCGCAGCGCGATCCACGATGCCGAGATCGGGTGCGGTCAGATCGCCCTCGACCAGCTCGATGCGGTCGGCCAGGCTCGCGTCGTCGGCGACGAGCTCGTCGATGCGCTGCCGCGCGAGGTCGGCGAACTTCGGCTGGACCAGGGCGGCGACCCTGGCGTCGGGGTCGCGCCGCAGGACGTGAGGCACCAGCTTGCTGCCGAGGAATCCGGGGAACCCGGTGAAGAAGATCGTGGACATGGGCGCAGTGTCGCGCGCGGCCGGTGCCGCAGGCCCGGTCGGCGGTGCGGGATCGAGCGGTACGCTCGACGCCGTGCCCCCCGATCCCCTCGTGCAGCTCGGCGAGGGAGTCTTCGCCTGGCTCGGCGCTGGCGACCGCCACGGTGCCACCAACGCCGGTCTGGTCCTCGACGAGGACGGCGCCACGGTGGTCGACACGCTGCTGGCTCCGTCGCAGTGGGGCCCGTTCGGTGACGCGGTCGAGGCCCTCACCCCACGTGTTGCTCGCTGCGTGCTCACCTCGAGCCACCTCGAGCAGGTCGGCGGCACGACTCGGTTCCCCATCGCGGGTCGCTACGGCAGCGCGCAGACCAGCGCGCACCTCGACCAGGTCCTGAACCTGGACGCCGCCCGAGCGCTGTTCCCGCCATGGGCAGACGAGCTCACCGAGCTGGCCACACGCACGATCTCGCACATCGTGGCGGAGCCGGCGTGGGTGTCGGCATCGGCCATCGCTGTGCCGACCGGCGGCGCGCAGCTCGAGAACCTCGTGGTGCAGGTGCCCGCCGCCAACGTGTGCTTCGCCGGTGCGATGGCCAGCTTCGGGGTGACGCCGCTGTGCTATGACGGCGACCCCGCAGCGTGGGCGGACGCGCTCGACCGGATCGTGGAGCTGGCGGTCATCATCGTGCCCGGCACCGGACCGATCGGCGGCGACGAGCAGGTGCGCGAGCTCCAGGCGTACCTCCGCGCGTGCGTCGCCGCTGACGGCGATCCCGCCGGGATCGGCAGCGGACCGTGGGATCGGTGGGCCGAGCGACGCTTCGACGCCATCAACGTCGAGCGGGCCGCGATGCTGGCCGCAGGAGACGAGGGCGTCCCGCCGTCGATGCTCGCCCTCATCGGCCGCTCCTGACCGCGATCGGGGTGGCCGCAACCTGACCGGTCCGGGCCGCCGCGACCTGGAACGGGTCGCAGGCGGGCTACGGGGTGATCGCTTCGGCGATGAGCTCTTCGCTCGCCGACCAGAGCCGGGCCGCCTGGGATGCCGAGCGGGCGCGACCGCTCGCGCGGTGGCGGCGGTGACCGACCCAGTACCCGCCGGTTATCCCGGCCACCTCCGGCGCTGCGGCGAGGTGCACCACGACGCGCGCGCCGCGCTCCGGCGAGCGCAGGAACGGGCCGCCAGCGGCCATCAGCAGGCGATCCATTCCGGCGGTGTCCTCGGCCGCGCCGAAGCCGGAGCGGATGGCGCCGGGGTGGCACGCGTTGGCGGTGACGCCAGTGCCGTCCAACCGACGGGCGAGCTCCGCGGCGTGCAGCAGGTTGGCCAGCTTGGAGCGGCCGTAGACGAGCCACGACACGTAGCGCCGCGACGCCTGGAGATCGGCGAACGGCATGCCCCCGACGGCGAAGCGGTGCGCCACCGATGAGACGTTGACCACGCGCGCCGGCGCGGAGGCGACGAGCAGGTCGGTGAGCAGCGCCGTGAGGTGGAAGTGGCCGAGGTGGTTGACGCCGAACGTCGCCTCGAAGCCGTCGGCTGTCACCTGCCGGTGGCTCAGGATCGCACCGGCGTTGTTCACCAGCACGTCGAGTCGGCCGTAGCGGTCCCTCACCTCCGCCGCGCACCGCGCCACCGACGCGAGATCGCCGAGGTCGAGGCGCAGGTCGTGGACCGCATCGTTGCCCGACAGCAGCCGCACCTCGTCGGTCGCGGCGCGACCCCGGCCGGGGTCGCGGGTGGCCAGCGCAACGGTCGCTCCCCGCCTCGCGAGCTCCAGCGCGGCAGCGCGGCCGATGCCGCTGTTGGCGCCGGTGACGACCACGACCCGGTGGTCGAGCTCGCCGCTCACGCTCCACGGTCCGCAGGTGGGTGATCGAGCAGCGCGGCGCGCAGCTCCACGTAGGCAGCTGCGTCGATGAACCAACGACGACGCTCGTCGGGGTCGTCGGTGCCCGCGCTCAGCACGTCGAGTCGCTCCAGCTCGTGCTCACGCTCGATCGGCTGCATGGAGTAGTCCGCGGGGACAGCGCCGTGGTCGATCGACCAGATCTCCTCGAAGGTGGCCAGCGACGCGCGGTCGGGCGCGTCGCTGCGCACCGGGTAGCCCAGCGCCCGAAGCTCGGGCCAGCACACGGCCTCGACGTACGCGGCGACCTCGGATCCGAGCACCTCGGCAGCCCGCTCCGCAGCCTGCGCAGCGCTCGCCGGGGGCGTCGCGTAGGACGTGTTGCCGTCCCAGCCCTCCGGGGCTGCGGCGCTCGACGTCGGTGACTCGAGTCCCAGCGTCGACCACACGCGGGGCGGGACGACGGCACCAGGTCCCAGGAGATCCTCGTACCGCACCACCGCCACGCTCGGGTCGCCGGCGAGCGCGAGCGCGTACGCAGCGCTCTTGCGCCACGTTCGGAGCGCGAGCAAGGTCGGACGCAACCTCCCCGTCCACTGGTCGCCGCCGACGAGCGAGGCGAGCATCCCCCGGGGATCGCGCAGCACGACGATGACGGCGACGCCGCAGCCGCTCAACCAGGGCGCGAGCTCTTCGAGCAGGATCTCCTTCGATCCGACGACCCGTGCACCGTGGCGCCCGAGTCGCTCGGCGAGCAAGGACACCGCCTGGTGGTGGATCTCCAGCAGCGTGCCACCCTGCAGATCCGAGGCGACGTCGAACACCTCGGGCGTCATCACCCCGCTGTAGCTGCGCATCGAGTCGATCAGGCCAGCGACGTCGCCATCGGTGAGCAGCTGCGCATCGAGGAAGGACGCCAGCTCCTCTGGTCGGTAGCGATCTTCGAGGAACAGGTGCCCGAAGGGGTACGGATCGTCGTGCCCGATGGAGGCGAGGAACCGCCGCTTGGCCGCGATCCACAAGTACGGCATGGGCTGCGGCACCACAGATGCAGCCGGGTGCTCGTGGAGCAGCCGATCCAGCAGGGTGGTGCCCGACCGGTATGCTCCCGTGACCACGACGTCCATCGACGCGGCACCCTACTGCCCGTCGCTGGATCGGATGGCGTGGCCGGCGGAAGCCGCCGGTCCTCGCCGCCTCTACGAGGGGAACCGCACAGAACCATGCGCCTGGTCATCTTGCAGCCCTTCTACCTGCCCTACTGCGGCGTGTTCGAACAGGTCCGGCTCGCCGACACGTTCGTCTTCTACGACGACGTCCAGTTCGTCAAGCAGAACTGGCAGCATCGCAACCAGGTCAAGACCGCGAACGGCCCGGTGTGGCTCTCGGTGCCGGTGCAGCGCAACCAGGGGCAGCGCATCGACGAGGCGCGCATCGCAGACGATCGCGACTGGGCCGAGCGGCATCGGCGCACGCTGGAGCAGGCGTACGCGAAGGCACCGCACGGACGGTGGCTGCTCGACGCGCTCGGACCGCTGTACGAGAAGCCGTGGGAGAAGCTGGTCGATCTCAACATCGAGACGTTCACCGTGCTGTGCGGGCTTCTCGGGGTGGATGCAGAGCTCCGCAGATCCTCGGAGTGGGCGCTGCCCGGCAGCGGTCACGAGCGCGTCCTCGCGTACTGCCGCGAGCTCGGAGCCACGAGCTACCTCTCGGGGCCGGCAGCGCGCTCGTACCTCGACGAGCCCTCCTTCGCCGAGGCAGGCGTCCAGCTCGAGTACCTGGCCTTCGACCACCCCACCTATCCGCAGATCCACGGCGAGTTCGTGCCCTACCTCTCCGTCGTCGATCTGCTGGCGAACGTCGGTCCCGAGGCGGGAGCGCTGCTCGCAGGCTGCGGACGAGCGGTACCGGTCGAGGAGTGGAGCGATCCAGGTGCATGACGAGGAGCACATCGACCTCAGCGTCGTGGTGCCCACGTATCGAGGCCGCGACTCCCTCCCGCTCCTCGTCCGAGGGCTCGGAGAGGCCCTCAGGTCTCGAGGCCTTCGGTACGAGGTCATCCTCGTCAACGATCACTCCCCCGACGACACCTGGGCGGTGATCTCCCAGCTCGCGCAGGAGGATCCCTGCGTCGTCGGCATCGACCTGCTGCACAACCACGGCCAAGCGATGGCGACGATGTGCGGTCTCAGCCATGCTTGCGGCGAGCTCGTGGCGACCATGGACGACGACCTCGAGCAACCCCCCGACCAGCTCCTCGTGCTGGTCGACGCCCTCGAGGCGGACCCCGACCTCGATGGGGTGGTCGGCAACTGGCCACGCGACCACGACCAGCTCGCCCGGCGCTTCGGGTCGTGGGTGCACGCGCGCGCTGATCGCATCGCCCACGGCACGCCGCCTGACTGGCGTCACACGACGTTCCGCTTGATGCGTCGACCGCTCATCGACGGCATCATCGAACACGAGACCCGGCAACCGGTGCTCGGTCCCCTGGTGCGCTCCACCGGAGGTCGCCTCGCACAGGTCGAGGTCCGTCACGATCAGCGTGCGTTCGGCAGCACCGGGTTCTCGTTCGGTCGAGGCATCATGACGGTGATGACCAACGTCATCCACGGCTCGACGTTCCCGCTTCGCGTGATGTCGACCGTGGGGTTCACGACGGCGTTCCTGTCACTGATCGGGATGGCCGTGTTCATCGGCCGGTGGCTTTCGGGGGCAGACACGCCGCCAGGCTGGCTGTCGGCCACGTTCGCCACGCTGTTCCTCGGCGGGACGATCCTGCTCAGCCTCGGGATCCTCGGGCAGTACGTCCACGTGATCATCCGCGAGGTGCGACACGACCCGCGATGGTCGGTGCGCCGTCGCACCTGATCTCCTCGGCGATCAGCCGAGCACGCTGGCGATGGCCGTGGCTGCCGCGTGGACCTCGTCATCGGTGTCGAGGTAGAGGAGCGGCTCGATGAGCTCGAGCTCCATCAGGTGGAGCGAGCCCTCGTGGCGGACCGCATCCACGCGGGCGTACAGGAGCGGTTCGTCGACGAGCGCCAGCGCCGCCTCTGCGAAGGCCACCAGCTCGTCATCGAGCGGGACGGCCACCGTTCGACCCCCGTGGTGCTCGTGCACCCGGAAGTCGCCGTCGGCAGGGAGCTTGCGGCGCGCCAGCAGCGGAACGCCGCGCAGCACCACCACGCTGAGCTCACCCTCCTCTGCGATCTGCGCCATGTGCGGCTGCACCAGGACGTCGCCTGCCGCGACCAGCGCCGCCGCGTGCGCGGCGAGGGTGGGGTCGCCCGCAGCACCGCACCGGGCGCCCCGGGCTCCGGCGTCAACCGCGGGCTTGACGACGACGAGTCCCGGCCCAGCGGCCTGCAGCGCGGCCTCGATCGCCGCCTGGTCCTCTCCGGCGGCCAGCAAGGTCGTCGGCACCACCGACAGGCCGGACGCGGCCAGCTCGACCAGGTAGCGCTTGTGGGCGTTCCAGCGCAGCACGCGTGCGGGGTTCCACAGCGACGCGGCCGGAGCGACTGCGTCGGCCCAGCAGAGGAAGTCGTCGAGGTGCTCGGTGTAGTCCCAGGTCGAGCGCACGATCACCGCGTCGGCCCTCGCCCAACCGACGTCCGGATCGCTCCAGGATTCGATTGCCGCATCGATGCCGAGCCCGGCGAGCGCATCGACGATGCGGGGGGTTTCGAGGTCGCCGGCAGGGAGCTGCGCCGCTGTGGCGAGCAGGACCCTGGGGCTCATCCCTCCGCGTCGTCGGCGGTGGCCATCGTCCCGCCGAGGGCCGTGACCCAGGTCTCGAGGTCGGCGAGCTTCCACCGACCAGAGCACTCGCCCTCGGTCGGGTCATCCCAGACGATCTTGAGCACGAGGGTGGTCGCGCTCTTGATGATGTGCGACGTCTCGACCTCGACCGAGGTGATCGCGGTGCGGGGGACGACGACGGTGTCACCGGACACCACGGCGGTGAAGGCGAACGCATCCGCGCTCAGCGCTGCGGCACCCTGCCCGTAGTGGCGCGGCTTGCCGTCGGCGACCTCGACGCCGTAGCAGCTGGCGCCGTCATCAGTCGCGATCGCCGCGGCGCCGCCGAGCGCGGCGCGCGTCGAGTCGACCGATGCCACGCGACGCTGCTCCATCTTCGGGTTGATGACCACGAGGGCCACCACCGCCGCCACCACGACCAACCCGACCACCACCAGCACGATCCCCATGGGGCGCACGCTAGCAACGGCCCCGACGGTGCTCCGTGGATGGCCGGGGAGCTGAGCGCTCCCTCAGGGCATGGTCGAGAGCTTGGCGGCGACCGCTGGATCGAGCACGCCAGCCACCAAGCGACCGGCGACCGCGTCGACGAAGGTGCGATCGTCGAGGGTGATCGCGACGTCCTCGGCGACGATGACGGTGCCTCCGGGCACCGCGGTCGCCGTTGCATCGGGCTCGTGCTCCTCGAACGTGAAGCGGCTCACCTGCGCTCGCCACCCCCACCGGCGATCGCCATCGGCTCCCGGGTCGATGCCGAGGTCATCAGCGTGGGTGGCGAGCTCGAGCGCGATGTGGAACGCCTGGAGCCGCACGGGGTACGGGCCGATCGAGGAGCCCATCTCCCCGCCGTCTCGCTCGCGCATGCGGCGCCGCGTGTCTTCGTCGCCGAGCCGCCAGGCCGCGGCCACCTCGCTCGGTGCGAGGGCCCGCCGCTCGTCCACGCCGTGCTGGTTCCAGTCGTGCAGGCTGGTGACACCGGAGGCCGCCGCCCGAGCGAAGAGGTCCGCCACCGTGTCGTCGAGGCACGCGTGGTGGTACTCCTCGGTTGCGGCCAGGTGGCCGACGAGATCGCGCATCGTCCAGCCCTCGCAGTGAGACGGCGCGTTCCACGCGGGGTCGTCGTCGGCGGTGGCGGCGAGGAGCACCTCGATGCGCGCAGCCTCGGCGTCGAGCAGGGCATACGGGTCGAGGCCGTTGAGGTGGTCGGTCGCTGCCATCCGCGCATCTTCCCACGCACCCGGCGTCCATCGATCCAGATCGAGGTGGATGTCAGCTGAGGCCGAACAGCGCCTCGAACATCGCCTTGTCGTTCACGTTGGGGTACTCCTCGTCGGGCACCGGCACGCCCAGGTGCTCGCACAGCGGCAGCCAGCCGTCGGTGGCTCGGAACTCGAGCAGGCGCCCGGGGGGCACCGTGGCTCGCACCTCGTCGAGGTGCCGGCGGTGCGCGGCGATGACGGCGTCGCGGTCGGTGGGATCGGCACCACCCAGGCTGCGCACGACCACCGTCTCCCAGGACATGGCCGCGACATCTGCGTACGGCCCCTCGGTCGGCCGCTCGCGCTCGGTGAGGGCCCTGACGATGGTGGAGCGAAACGAGTCCCACCAGCGGTCGAGGTCGCGCACGCTGAGCACGACCTTGGCTTCGGGGAAGGCGTCGAGCAGCTCGCGCCACAGGGCGCACCCCGGCCAGTCGACCTGGGCCGCATACCCGTCGAGGAGCGCATCCCAGTCGACGGCGTCGCCCCGAGCGGCGGCAAGCCACCCCGCGGCCTGCTCGGGGTGGCCGATCACCTCGAACATGTGGTGGCACGGAGCGAAGCCGACCTGCTCGAGGGCGGTCTTGAGCGACAGCGTCCCCGTCCGACCGAACCCCGCACCGATCACCTGCAGCGCCATCGTGCGCCTCCCTCTCGTTGGCGTGAGCATGCATCTTCGCCCATGCGCCGGACGCGCCGAGGCCCCGGGTGCATCCCGGGGCCTCGGCGGACGTCGTGCGGCGGGTGCCGCTGCGCTCAGCTGCAGCCGCTGGTGGTGCCGCAGGACGGGCAGGCGTGGCACGAGCCGGCCCGCTGCATCTGCACCCCGCACTGCATGCACATCGGGGCGTCGTGGCTGACCGTCTTGCGGGTGGCCTCGATCTCGATGTGGGCGGTGAGCTGGGCGACGGACTCCACCGACGGCGGATCGGCCGGCAGCTCGGAGCCCAGGCGGGTCTCCACCACCGTCTCCTCCACCCCCGGCAGCGTCGGCTGCATCCGCTCGGCGGTGGAGAAGATGTTGAGCTCGGCCCGCTCCTCCACCGACAGGTAGATGAGCGCCAGCCGGCGGAAGAGGTAGTCCATCAAGCTGTTGGCGATCCGGATGTCCGGGTCGTCGGTCATGCCGGCGGGCTCGAAGCGCATGCCGGTGAAGGCCTCGATGTAGCTGCGCAGCGGCACGCCGTACTGGAGGCCGTGGCTGACCGAGATGGCGAAGGCGTCCATGATGCCGGCGAGCGTGGAGCCCTGCTTGGACACGCGGATGAACAGCTCGCCCGGTCGACCCGTCTCGTACTCGCCGACGGTGACGAACCCCTTGCAGTCCGCCACGCGGAACTCGAACGTCTTCGATGCGCGGGTGCGGTTCAGCTTGTGGCGGACCGGCTCGCGCTCGACGACCTCGGTCGCCACCGGTGCCGGCGCTGCTGCGCCCTCCTTCTTGGCGGTGGCGAGCGGCTGGGCGACCTTGCAGTTGTCGCGGTAGATGGCGACCGCCTTGAGGCCGAGCCTCCACGACTCCAGGTGGAGGTGCTCCACGTCCTCGACGGTGGCCTCCTCGGGCATGTTCACCGTCTTGGAGATCGCACCGGAGATGAACGGCTGGACGGCGCCCATCATCTGCACGTGGCCCATGTAGTGGATGGTGTTGTCGCCCATGGAGCAGGCGAACACGGCCAGGTGGTCCTCGGCGAGGTGCGGTGCCCCGAGCACAGACTTCTCGGTGTCGATGTAGGCGATGATGTCCGCCACCTGCTGCTCGTCGTAGCCGAGACGGCGCAGGGCGCGGGGGATCGTCTGGTTGACGATGGACATGTTGCCGCCGCCCACGAGCTTCTTGAGCTTGACCAGACCGAGGTCGGGCTCGATGCCGGTGGTGTCGCAGTCCATCATCAGGCCGATGGTGCCGGTGGGAGCGAGCACCGAGGCCTGCGAGTTGCGCACGCCGTGCACCGCACCGAGCTCGTTGGCCTCGGCCCACGACCGCTCGGCTGCCTCGCTGAGGTCGGCGGGGACGATGCCGCCGCCGGCGAGCTCGGCGTGCGCCTCCTGGTGCTGGCGCAGCACGCGGAGCATGTGCTCCTCGTTCTCGGCGAATCCGGCGAACGGGCCCATGCGAGCCGCGGTGCGCGCCGAGGTGGCGTACGCGTGGCCGGTCATCAGCGAGGTGATGGCGGCTGCGTAGGCACGGCCGTCGTCGGAGTCGTACGGAAGGCCGAGCGCCATGAGCATGGCACCGAGGTTGGCGTAGCCGATTCCGAGCTGGCGGAACCGACGCGACGTCTCGCCGATGGGCTCGGTCGGGTAGTCGGCGCTGCCGACGAGGATCTCCTGCGCGGTGAAGATGACCTCGATCGCGGCCTTGAAGCCCTCCACGTCGAAGGCGTCGCCAGCGGGCAGGAAGGTCAGCAGGTTGAGGCTGGCGAGGTTGCACGCCGAGTTGTCGAGGTGCATGTACTCCGAGCACGGGTTGGAGCCGTTGATGCGTCCTGTGGTGCAGGCCGTGTGCCAGTGGTTGATCGTGGTGTCGAACTGGAGGCCCGGATCCGCGCAGGCCCAGGAGGCCTCGGCGATCTGGCGCCACAGGTCGCGGGCGCGCAGCGTGCGGATGGTCGAGCCGTCGCTGCGGGCGATGAGCGACCAGTCCTCGTCGTTCTCGACCGCACGCATGAAGTCGTCGGTGACGCGCACCGAGTTGTTGGCGTTCTGGTACTGGGTGGAGTGGCTGTCGGCGCCGTCGAGGTCCATGTCGAAGCCGGCGTCGCGCAGCACGCGGGCCTTCTGCTCCTCACGGGACTTGCACCAGATGAACTCCTCGATGTCGGGGTGGTCCGAGTCGAGGATGACCATCTTGGCGGCGCGGCGGGTCTTGCCGCCGGACTTGATCGTGCCGGCCGAGGCGTCGGCGCCACGCATGAACGACACCGGACCCGAGGCGGTGCCGCCTCCGGCGAGCAGCTCCTTTGAGGAGCGGATGCGCGACAGGTTGATGCCGGCGCCGGAGCCGCCCTTGAAGATCGTGCCCTCCTCGACGTACCAGTTGAGGATGGAGCTCATCTTGTCCTCGACGGACAGGATGAAGCAGGCCGACGCCTGCTGCGGGACGTCCTTCACGCCGATGTTGAACCACACCGGCGAGTTGAAGGCCGCCTTCTGGTGCACGAGCAGGTACTTGAGCTCGTCGCGGAAGGCCTCGGCCTCGCGGTCGTCGGTGAAGTACCCGTCGCGGATGCCCCAGTCGGTGATCGTGTCGGCGACGCGGTCGATCACCTCGCGCACCGACGACTCGCGCTCGGGCGTGCCGAGGGTGCCACGGAAGTACTTCTGGGCGACGATGTTGGTTGCGTTGAGCGACCACGTGGCCGGGAACTCGACATCGAGCTGCTCGAAGGCCACCGAGCCGTCGCGGAAGTTCGTGATCCGCGCGTCGCGCCGGTCCCACGTCACGGTGTCGTAGGGGTGGACCCCCTCGGTGGTGAAGTGGCGGCGGATGCCGATGCCCATCTGCTCGGGGGCGAGTGCCATGCGTGGTGCCTTTCAGGGTGGAGCGCTGCTCGTGCGGGGTGCGGAGGTGGAGCGATGCGGGGTGCGTGCGTGGTCGTTGGTCGGTCTCGAACCCGCCCTACCCCAGCCCGGAGGCCCATCTGCGCCTTGTGACACCGGCCACGCTGCCGATGCACCAACACAAGATGTTGTGGTCTGGCGGCCCCCCGGTCCGACCGGGCCACAAGATGTGCGAGGAACTACACCACAGGAATTCCACCTGTGTCAACGGAATCCGCGACGCGAACCTGCAGGTCAGAGGGCGTTCGCGAAGGTTTGCGCCGTTGCAACCCTACGCAGCACGTTCCTCAAGGAGCCGTCCGTCCCCTCCCCGGGTCCCAGACGCCAGCCACCGTTCCGCACGTCCGCGCCGCGGTCCGTTGCGTTGCTGCGACCCTACGAAGAAGTGCCTGTGGGGAGGAAGGGGACAACCCACGAAATGTCTGTGCATTGCGCGCGAACTTCTGTGGGCGACGCGGTGGATGACGGGGGTCGCTCCTCCACAGACCGGTGGACGACGGCGCTGACCTGCGTCGATGCTGCGAGCGGTCCCCGGGCGCCGCAGAGGCTGCTGGTACCGTCGGCGGGTGCGCCAGCTGTGGCCCGAGCGCCGCGCCCAGGTCGATCTCGCCGCCGTCTACGGCGCAGACCGACCCACGCCGCCCGGACGCCCGTGGGTGGCGTTGAACATGGTGACCTCGGTCGATGGAGCGACGTCGGTCGAGGGCGTCTCGGAGGGCCTCAGCAGCCCGTCGGACAAGCAGGTGTTCCACCTCCTCAGATCGCTGGCAGACGTCATCCTCGTGGGTGCGGGGACGGTGCGCGCCGAGAGCTACGGACCGCCGCGCCTCGACGACGCCGAGCAGGACGCTCGCCGCGAGCGAGGGCAGTCTGCGGTGCCGCGCATCGCGGTGGTGACCCGCTCGCTGGACCTCGACTTCTCCGCCACGCTGTTCACCGAGGCCGTCGAGCGCCCGATCATCGTGACGTCCTCGGCCCTTCCCGCTGGGCGGCGGGCGGCGGCTGGGAACCGCGCCAAGGTCGTGACCTGCGGGGACGACGACGTCGACCTCGTGCGGGCGATGGCGGCCCTCGCCGAGCTCGGCGCTCGCGTCGTGCTGTGCGAGGGCGGTCCGAAGCTGAACGGCTCGCTGCTCGCTGCAGGTCTCGTGGACGAGGTCTGCCTGACCATGGCCCCCCAGCTGGTGGGCGGCGATGCGGACCGGCTCGCCACCGGCCCGGACGCACCAGCGGTGCCGCTCGTGCTGGACAGGCTCCTCGAGGACGAGGGGTCGCTCTTCTTCCGCTGGATCCGCCGGGACTGACCTGCAGCTGAGCGATCCCGCCACGATCGCTCCGTGGCGCTTCAGCTCAGTGGCGCTTCGGCTCGGTGCGCTTGGTCAGCAAGGTGAGCTCGCGCTGGAAGTCGGCCGCGTCGTCGAAGTCCTTGTAGACGCTGGCGAAGCGCATGTAGGCGACGTCATCGACCTCGCGCAGCCCGTCGAGCACGGCGAAGCCGATCTGCTCGCTGGTGACCTCGGGCCCGAGCGGACGGAGGCGCTCCTCGATGGCATCTGCCATGGCGCCGGCCTCGTCGGGGGTGATCGGCCGGCCCTTGGCCGCCGAGAGGATGCCCGCCTCGATCTTGGATCGGTCGAACGCCACGGTGTCGCCGGAGCGCTTGCGCACGACGAGCTCGCGGGCCTCGAGGCGCTCGAACGTCGTGAACCGCGCCTCGCAGGACAGGCACTGGCGTCGGCGACGGATCGTGTCGCCGTCCTCGGCCATGCGAGAGTCGATCACCTTGTCATCGAGGTGTCCGCAGGTGGGGCAGCGCACGCCGACGACGGTACTCCCCGATGCGTCGGGGCGCGAATCGACCGCAGCGAGGCGGAGGCTGGCCATCAGGCCGCGGGGACGACGAGGCGCTGGCCGACGCGAACAGCGGCACCCCCGTTGGCGTCAGCCAAGGCGTCTACCAGCGGACGCACGTCGCCGCTGGGCTGGATGCTGCGAGCGATCGACCACAGCGTGTCGCCCGGGCCGACGACCACCGCTGCGGGCACGGCCTCGACGACCGGCGTCGATGCCGCGGCGCTGCTGCCACGCTGCCCCACCGCTCCGGTGGCGACGAGCGCCGACACGACGAGCACGAGCGCTGCTGCGGCCACGGCCGCTCGCCGGCGGCGGTAGACCGCTGCTGGCTGCCGACGGCGCAGGGCCGCCTCGAAGCCGCCGTCGATGACGACAAGGTGCGGGCGCGGCGACGGCGCCGGGGCCACGTGCGGGGTGTGCGGGAGGTGGATGATCGCTGCCATGTGACGAGTCTCCTCGGGGGGTGTGACAGCCGGAGGCTGGGAACACCTGTTCGGTTCGAGGTCAGCGTGCCACGAACACCCGTTCGACGTCAAGGGGTCCGTCGAACAGGTGTTTGCCATCGGGGCCGAACGGGTGTACGTTGCAGCGAACGCCCGTTCGTCGCATCAGGAGGCACCACCCGTGACCACGCCGCTCACGAAGCGCCAGCAGCAGATCCTCGAGGTCATCGAGCAGCACGTGCAGGAGCGGGGCTATCCGCCGTCGGTGCGCGAGATCGGCCAAGCCGTCGGCCTCACCTCCCCCTCGAGCGTCCACTCGCAGCTCGCCACGCTGCAGAAGCTCGGCTACCTGCGGCGCGACGCCACCAAGCCCCGGGCCATGGAGATGTCGCGCGACGTCGCCTCCGGCGCTGCGCTCGAACGTCGACCGGTGCGCAACGTGCCGCTCGTAGGCGATGTGGCCGCCGGCACCGACGTGCTGGCGCAGGAGAACGTCGAGGAGGTCTTCCCCATCCCTGCGGAGTTCACCGGCGACGGCGAGCTGTTCATGCTCAGGGTCCGAGGCGAGTCGATGATCGAGGCCGGCATCCTCGACGGCGACTTCATCATCGCCCGCTCGCAGCAGACGGCGAACGCCGGGGACATGGTGGTGGCCGGCATCCCGGGCGAGGAGGCCACCGTCAAGACCTACCGCCCGAAGGGCGCCCTCACCGTGCTCGAGCCGCACAACGCGGCGATGGCCCCGATCGAGCTGCCCAGCGACGAGGTGGCGATCTTCGGCAAGGTGGTCACGGTCATGCGTCGCCTCTGAGGTGCGCCGCGGTTCCCCCGCCCGTCCCCGCCAGCCCGGGGCCGAGCACGACGAAGGCCCGGCCGATCGGCCGGGCCTTCGTCGTGTGCGGGTGGCGCCGTGGCTCAGCCGAGCTTGGCGAGCGCCTCGGTGTAGCGCTCGTACTCGCGAGCCGTGCCGATGCTGTCGGTGGCGAACGAGTCGACGATGGTCCCGTCCTTGCTGATCACGAAGGTCGCGCGCATGGCGCAGCCGACCTGGTCGTTGAACACGCCGTACGCCTGCGCCACCGCCCCATGGGGCCAGAAGTCCGTCAGCACCGGGAAGCCGTAGCCCATCTCGTCGGCCCACTTCTTCTGCGCGTGCTTCGCGTTGCAGGAGATCGCGAGCACCTGCACGCCGTCGGCCTCGAACCGACTCAGGTCATCACGAATCGAGCACAGCTCGCTCTCGCAGATCCCGCTGAAGGTGAAGGGGTAGAAGACGAGGACCACGGCCTTCTCGCCGCGGAGCTCGGACAGGGTCACCGGGGTGCCGTCCTGGTCGGGGACCGTGAAGTCCGGGGCCTGCTGGCCGATCTCGACTGCCATTCGCTGCTCCTGTGTGCTGGGGTCGGAACCGGAACACTGCCCCAGCGCCACGTCCAGCGCAACGCCTCGCGCACCCAGGCTCAGGTGCCGGTGCGCAGGAGGTCGTCGAGCGCGGCGTGCACGTGCTCGAGTGAGGCCCGCTCGAGGTGCTCGTCGCGGTGGTGGGCGATGGTCGGATCGCCGGGTCCGAAGTTCACCGCGGGGATGCCCATCGCGGCGAAGCGGGCCAGGTCGGTCCACCCGAGCTTGGCGCGGACCTGCAGGTCGTTGCGGGCCACGAGCGCAGCCAGCAGCGGGTGGTCGAGCCCCGGTGCGGCGCCCTCGGCCACATCCACCACCTCGACCACGTCGCCGTCCTCGAGGTGCGGCGCCAGCACCGATCGCAGGTGCGCCTCGGCCTCCGCGCCGCTGCGGTCGGGGGCGAAGCGGTGGTTGATGGCGACCACCGCCCGATCGGGCACGACGTTGCCGGCCACGCCCCCCTCGACTCGCACCGCCTGCATCGCCTCACGGAACTCGCAGCCGTCGAGCACGGGTCGTCGGCCTTCGTACGCGTCCAGCGCGGTGAGGAGCCCGCCGAGGCGGTGCACGGCGTTGCGACCCATCCACGGCCGGGCGGTGTGCGCCCGGGCGCCGAGCAGCGTCACCTCGACGCGCATCGTCCCCTGGCACCCGGCCTCGATGGCGCCGTCGGTCGGCTCGCCGAGCACGGCCACGTCGCCGACGAGGAGATCCGGTCGGGCGTCGATGATCTCCTGCAACCCCGAATCTGCCGCCGCGACCTCCTCCCGCGCGTAGAGCACCCACGTGACGTCGACGGCGGGATCCGCCACGGTGCGCGCCAGGTGGAGGATCGTCGCGACCCCGCCCTTCATGTCGGCCGCACCGACCCCCCACAGCACGTCGCCCTCGATGCGCGGAGCCTCGTTGCCATCCGGCGGCACGGTGTCGGTGTGGCCGGCGACGACGACGCGCTGTGCGCGACCGAGCTGGGTACGGGCGACCAGGTTGTTGCCGAGGCGATCCACCACGAGGTGCGCCTGGGCGCGCAGCTCGACCTCGAGCAGGTCGACCAGCGGCGCCTCCTGCCAGCTCACCGACGGGATGGCGACCAGCGACGCCGTCAGGTCGAAGACGTCGTCGTCACGCAGCCCGGGCAGGGCGTCGTCCGCGTTCGGTGGCACCGCCGCACGCTACCGCCACCGGCCGCTGCGGCCGGCGGCGGTTGCTGGGATGCGGTCAGGTCGCTGCGCCGTGGAGGCGCAGCACGTCGTTGAGCGCCGCCTTGTCGTGGCGCTCGCCCTCGGTGAGGCGCTTGAGCACCAGCACGCACGGCAGGCCGAAGTCGCCGCCGGGGAAGGTGCGCGGCCGGGTGGCCGACACCGCAACGGACCACGGTGGCACGTGGCCTCGAGCCAGCTCGTCACCGGTCTCTGCGTCGATGACCGGGATGGATGCGGTGAGGATGCATCCGGCGCCGAGCACCGAGCCCCGCCCGACCCGGGCGCCCTCGGCCACGATGCAGCGGCTGCCGATGAGGCAGTCGTCCTCGACGATGACCGGCGCGGCCTGCGGCGGCTCGAGCACGCCGCCGATGCCGACCCCGCCCGACAGGTGCACGTTGGCGCCGATCTGGGCGCAGGACCCGACCGTCGCCCACGTGTCGACCATCGTGTTCTCGCCCACGTAGGCGCCGATGTTCACGTAGCTGGGCATCATCACCACGCCGCGAGCGAGGAACGAGCCGAACCGCGCCGAGGCGCCGGGCACGACGCGCACGCCGTTGCGCTGGAAGTCGCGCTTGAGGGGGATCTTGTCCGCGAACTCGAAGGGCGCCATGTCGATGGTCGCCATCTCGCTCTGGCGGAACAGCAGGAGGATCGCCTGCTTGAGCCACTGGTGGACGATCACCTCGCCCTCAGGCCCGATCTCGGCCACCCGGGCCTCGCCGCGGTCGAGCAGTCGCACCGCCTCGAGGATCGGTCGGTTGGCCTCGTCGTCGTCCGGCGAGAGCTCCGTGCGTCGGTCCCACAGCTCGGTGATGGTCGCTTCCAGGTCAGCCATGGACCGGAGGCTACCGGCGTCGGCCGCAGCGCCCGTCCGCTTGGACGACCCGCGCCGGCGCCACGCGACCACCTCAGCTGACCCCGATGCGCTGCGCGATGAGGTCGAGCTGCTCGTCGGGACGCACCGCGGCGAGGCGCACGTGGCCGGCACCGGCCTCGCCGTAGAAGTCGCCGGGGCTCACCAGCGCGCCCGCCTCAGCGGCCAACCGACGGGTGAAGGCCCACGCGTCGCCGTTCGGGGCCGGAACCCAGAGGTAGAAGGCGCCGCGGGGCAGCTCGGCTTCGACACCCAGGTGGGCCAGCAGCGCGACCATGCGCTCGAGGCGCCCCCGGTAGCGCTCCCGCTGCACCTCCACGTGCGCGTCGTCCGCGAGCGCTGCGGCGCCGGCGGCCTGCACCGGTCCGGGCACCATGGCCCCAGCGTGCTTGCGGACCTCGCGCAGGTAGTGCACGAGATCCGGGTCGCCGGCGTAGAAGCCGATCCGAGCGCCGGCCAGGTTGGAGCGCTTGGAGAGCGAGTGCACGGCGACGACGCCGTCGAGCCCCTCGCTGAGGATGGTGCGCGGCGCGCCGTCCCAGGTGAACTCCACGTAGCACTCGTCTGAGAGCACCGGCACCTCGTGCACCCGACCCCACGCGGCTGCTGCTGCGAGGTCGTCGAGGCCGCCGGCGGGGTTGCCAGGCGTGTTGACCCACAGGCACAGGGCGCGCTCGGCGTCGGCAGGGTCGACCGCCGCGAGGTCGATGGCCCACTGCTCGTCGACAGGCACCGGCACCGCTCGACAGCCGGCCAGCAGCGCGCCCATGGCGTAGGTCGGGTAGCTGACCGCCGGGTACAGGACGGTGTCGCGCCCTGGGTCGCGCAAGCGCAGGAGGTGCGGCAGCCAGGCGACGAGCTCCTTGGTGCCCACGCACGCCGCGATGGCGTCGGCTGGCACGGCCACGCCGAGCCTGCGCTCCAACCAGCCCGACGCGGCCTCGCGCAGCGCGGGCGTGCCGATCGACGGCGGGTAGCCGCGCTCGGTGCCCGAGGTGGCCAGCGCCTCGACGGCCGCGGCCGGCGGCGGGTCGGTCGGGGTGCCCACGGAGAGGTCGACCAGGCCGCCGGGGTGCGCGGCGGCGATCGGTCGGAGCTCCTCGAGGCGGTCGTACGGGTACGGCGGGGGCTCGAACCCCCCGGTGGGTGTGCGCACGCCGTGATCAGATCACATCGGCGGCGGGCACGCGGAACGCCGCCACCTGCCCGGCGGTGCGCGCCTCGAGCCGGCAGCGCAACCGGGTGCCGGCCTCCTCGGCCTGCTCGACGAGCACCTCGCCGTCGCGGTGCACCATCGCCACGATGTCGCCCCGGTCCCACGGCACGAGCAGCTCGACGACCTCGGTCTGAGCACGCAGCCGGTCGCCAATCGCCAGCAGGAGCTCGTCGACGCCTGCGCCGGTGCGGGCCGAGAACGACACCGATCCCGGGTGGTGGGCGACGAGCTCGGCGGCGACCTCGGGAGCGAGATCGATCTTGTTCACCGCCAGCAGCTCGGGCACTGCACCGGCGCCGATGCCTTCGAGGACGTCGCGCACCACCGCCAGGTGCGCCTCGGGCTCCGCGCCCGCCGCGTCGACGACGTGCACGAGCAGATCGGCGTCGGTGGTGACATCCAGGGTGGAGCGGAACGCCTCGACGAGCTGGTGGGGCAGGTTGGTGACGAACCCCACCGTGTCGGTGAGCAGCACCTCGTGGCCGCCGGGCAGCGACAGCTTGCGGGTGGTGGCATCCAACGTGGCGAACAGGCGGTCCTCGACCAGCACCCCGGCATCGGTGAGGCGGTTCAGCAGCGTCGACTTCCCGGCGTTGGTGTAGCCGACGATGGCGACGCGCGGCACCGCGCTGCGCCGACTCGCCTTGCGCTGCGTGTCGCGGTGGTGCGCGACGTCTCGCAGATCGGCCTCCAGCTTGTGGAGCCGGCGCTCGATGCGGCGGCGGTCCACCTCGAGCTGCGTCTCGCCCGGTCCCCTGGTGCCGATGCCCGCAGCCTGCTGGCTGAGCGCCGTGCCACGCCCGCGCAGGCGCGGCAGCCGGTAGCGGAGCTGGGCCAGCTCGACCTGGGCCTTGCCCTCCTGGCTCGACGCGTTCTGGGCGAAGATGTCGAGGATCACCGCGGTGCGATCCAGCGCGGTGCGCCCGAGGAGCGTCTCGAGGTTGCGCTGCTGGGCGGGGGTGAGCTCGTTCTCGAACACGACGGTGTCGGCGTCGAGCGCCTCGCACACCTCGCGGAGCTCCTCCACCTTGCCCTTGCCGATGAACGTGGCGCGCTCGGGGGCTCGACGCCGCTGCACCACGCGAGCGACCTCGTCCGCGCCGGCGGTGTCGACGAGCAGGGCGAGCTCGTCGAGCGCAGCCTCGGTCTTCGTGTCGTCGCCATCGGGGAACGTCACGCCGACGAGCACGATGCGCTCCCGGAACGTGCGGTCGATGAGGCCTGACGACTCGCCACCGAAGTCGCCGAAGGCGCCGCGGTGGCTGCGCACCTCCAGCTCGTCCTCCTCCAGCTCGTCTTCCTCCAGGTCCTCCTCGTCATCAGCCACGGTCGACCGCCGATGCGTCGCCTGGCACGTCGAGCTCGACGACGTGCACCGAGGGGCCGTGCAGCACGATTCCGTGCATGCCGTCGCCGCCGAGCACCACGGTGGCATCGCCGCCGGGCATCGCCACCTGGACTCGCTCCCCGACGATGCCCCAGCCACGCGCGGCGTGCGCTGCGGCGCAGGCCCCGGTGCCGCACGCCTCGGTGATGCCGGCGCCTCGCTCCCAGACCACGAGCTCGAGGCCGCCGGTGCCATCAGCTCGGACGAACTCGACGTTGATCCCTTCAGGGAACGCGGCCTCAAGCCGAGGACCGACGACGGCGAGGTCGACTCGGGCGGGATCGGCGACCTCGATCACCAGGTGCGGGTTGCCGACCTCGACGGTGGCGACGCGACCAGGCTCGATCGGTGCAGCTGGCGTGCCGACGAGCGACGCGAGCGCATCGCTGGCTGCCGGGTCGGTCGTCGACGGGCCCGGCGACGCCGAGCCCATCGCCACCTCGACGGTGCACGCGCCCGACGCATCGCGCACGTGCACGGCACGAAGCCCGCCGCCGGTGCGGATGGTGAGCGCGAGGTCGTCGACGCCTCGGGCGAGCGCGACTGCGTGGGCCAAGCAGCGGATGCCGTTGCCGCTCATCTCGGCGACTGTGCCGTCGGAGTTGCGCAGCAGCATGTCGAGGTCCCACGAGCCGTCGCCATCCGAAGGCGCCGGGGTGCCGACGATGAGGCCGTCGGCACCGACGCCGCGCCGGCGGTCGCACAGCTGTCGAGCGAGCGGCGCGTCGATGGCCGGCACCACGGCGTGGCGCTCGGCGAGCAGGACGAGGAAGTCGTTCCCGAGGCCGTGCAGCTTGGAGAGTCGCACCTCGGTCCTCCGGTCGTCGCGCATCGTCGGCCACCGGGTCGGTCGCCGCCCCACAGCGTCGCGCATCGCGACGGAGGACCCACCGTCGGTTCCCGGTCGCTCAACCGGGCGGAGGTGCGAACGACGCCGGGTCGACGAGAGCTCGGCGCACCGCGTCGGCCGCGGGAGCGAGATCGCCGTCTGCGACGTCGATCCAGGTGATCCGGGGATCGCGCCGGAACCATCGCTCCTGCCGACGGGCGAAGCGACGGATGCGGGAGGTCGCCTCGTCGATGGCGTCGCTCAGCATGCGCTCGCCGCGGAGGTGCTCGAGCAGCTCGCGGTAGCCGAGCGCCTGCGCCGCGGTACGCGACAGCCCACCCGGACGCGCCGCCAGCGCACGCACCTCGTCGAGCAGGCCGGATTCGAGCTGCGCAGCGAACCGAGCCCCGATGCGGGCATCGAGCTCGGGGCGCGGCGTGCGCAGTCCGATCAACGGCCAGGGCGAGGGCGGGTAGGCGTCGAGACCGGGACCGAACGACGAGAACGGGCGAGCAGCACCGATCGTCACCTCCATGGCCCGCACCACGCGGCGCCGATTGGTCGGCTCCATGCGAGCGGCGGCGACCGGGTCGAGCGCTGCGAGGCGCTCGTGCAGCGCCCGGACGCCGGCAGGATCGTCCGCGTCGGCCTCCAGCGCTGCTCGGATCTCGGGCCAGCGACCGGGGACGTCGAGGTCGTCGACCACGGCGCGCACGTACAGGCCGGTGCCGCCGACCAGGATCGAGGGGATGCCGCGATGATCGAGGTCCGCCAGGGCGATGCGCGCCTGCGCCGCGAACCAGGCCACGGTGCAGTCCTCGCCTGGGTCGAGCACATCGACGAGGTGGTGCGGCACCGCAGCGCGCTCCGCGTCGGTCGGCTTGGCGGTGCCCAGGTCCATGCCTCGGTAGACGGCCATGGCGTCGATCGAGACCAGCTCGGTGCCAGCCACGCGCCGAGCGACGTCGAGAGCGATCGCGCTCTTGCCCGACGCGGTCGGACCCACCAGCACCACGCGCCCGGCCATGACCTCAGCGTGCCACGTGGCCGCAGCGGCGAGGGTCGTCGCTCAGAAGAGCTCGCGCAGGAGCAGGAAGAAGTCGATCTTGCGCGGGTCTGGCCACTCGAGGCCGTAGGCGAGCATGAACCGGCCGACGGCGTCGGGCCCGAGGTTGCGGGCGATGCTGCGAGCAGCGACCGCCAGGTCGCAGTGGCGGTCCGCCACGCCGAGGCGACCCACGTCGAGGAACCCGACGACCTCCCCGTCGTCGAGCACCACGTTGCCCAGCACGTAGCCGCCGTGGGCGACGACGAGGTCCTCCTCGGCCGGGACGCTGTCTCGTGCGAAGCCGAGCAGCACCTCGGGCGAGTACCGCTGGTAGGCGGCATCGAGTCGAGCGACGTCGACCATGCCGAGATCGACCCGCTGCGCGGCGTCGGCGAGGCGGATGGCGACCGATCCGTCGAACGGGCACTCGTCGATGGGCAGCGAGTGCAGGGCCCGCAGCGCCTCGGCGAAGGCGGTGACGGTGCGGTCGCCGTCCACGCGGTGCAGCAGGTCGACGCCATCGGCGCCAGGCAGCACCGAGGTCACGAGGAACCCGGTGCCCTCGTCGTTCACGTCGTAGGCGACGACATCGGGCGTGCGGAGGCGCTCGCCGAGCCACTCCAGGCGCTCGCGCTCGTCGCCGAGCGTCGGCACGCCGGGGCCGAGACCGTCGGGGGTCTGGATCTTGAGGATGCGATCCGGTCCGTCCGAGCGGTCGCAGATGCGGTACACGCGCTTGCCGAGCCGGTTGACGGTCAGCTCCTGCCAGCTGCCGTCGCCGACCGCGGCCGCGACCGCCGTCGGCACGCGACCGACGCTGCTGCCTCCTCGTCCCTCCGCCATGTCCGTGCCCCCTCCGCCAGGTGAGCGCTCAGCCAGCTGCTACGGGTATGCGCAACCGTCGTCTCGGTTGCGCGAGGACCTCGACCAGGCGACCGGCGAGGTGGTGCGGCGCTGCGCGCGTGATGTGCACGGTCGCGACGGCGCCTGGCCGCAGCGACGCCGCCTCGAAGTGCACGAGCTTGTTCTGCCGGGTGCGCCCGGCGAGCACCGCAGGATCGCGACGGCTCGGTCCCTCGACGACGACCTCCTCGTCGCGCCCGACGCGCGCTTCGTGGCGCGCGAGGCCGGAGCGCTCGATGACGACGCGCAGCCTGTCGAACCGCTCGGCGATGACCGCCGGCGCCACGAAGTCCGCCACGCGATCCGCGGCCTCGGTGCCCGGGCGCGGCGAGTAGATGAAGGTGTAGGCGCTGTCGAGCTCGGCCGCGGCGACGACCTCGAGGGTCTGGGCGAAGTCGTCGTCGGTCTCGCCCGGGAACCCGACGATGAGGTCGGTGGTGACCGCCAGGTCGTCGATGGCCGCTCGAGCCGCGGCGAGTCGCTCGAGGTAGCGCTCGGCGGTGTAGCCGCGGTGCATGGCGGCCAGCACGGCATCGCTGCCGGACTGCAGGGGCAGGTGCAGGTGCTCGCAGACCTCGGGGGTCTCAGCCATCGCCGCGATGGTCTCGGTGCGCAGGTCCTTGGGGTGCGGGCTCGTGTAGCGGACGCGCTCGATGCCGGGGACCGCGCCGACCTCGCGCAGCAGGTCGGCGAACAGCGGCCGGAGGCGGCGCTGCGGGTCGTTCGCCCAGGTCTCCCCCGCTTCCCAGGCGTCCACCGGCGAAGGCACCTCGCCGCGGCGACGCGCTGCGAGGTCCCGACCGTAGGAGTTGACGTTCTGGCCCAGCAGCGTCACCTCGATCACGCCGTCGTCGGCGAGCCGGCGCACCTCATCGACCAGGCCGCCGAACGGCTTGCTGATCTCGGGGCCGCGCACCGCGGGCACGATGCAGAAGGCGCACGAGTTGTCGCAGCCGACCTGGATCGTCAACCACGCGGCGTGGTCGACCTCGCGCTTGGCCGGCAGGGCGGAGGGGAAGGCCTCGGCGTCCTCGCGGGCGGTCTCCTCGAGGATCTCCACGAGGGGCCCTTCGGTGCGGGCCTCGGTGAGGAGCTCAGCGGCGCGGTGCACGTTGTGGGTACCGAAGACGACATCGACGTGCGGGGCCCGCTCGCGCACCACGTCGCGATCCTTCTGGGCGAGGCACCCGGCGACGGCGATCTGGAGGTCGGGGCGCTGGTCCTTGAGGGCCTTGAGGTTGCCGAGGTGGCCGTAGAGCTTGTTGTCGGCGTTCTCGCGGATGCAGCAGGTGTTGAGCACGATGACATCCGCGTCGTCGATGCCGTCGGCAGCCTCCATCCCGTCGGCCTCGAGCAGGCCGGCGATGCGCTCCGAGTCGTGCTCGTTCATCTGGCACCCGAAGGTGCGCACCAGGTATCGCTGCGTCACGGTCCGCAGCCTACGACTCATCGCTGTGCGACGACCCTTCGGACGAAGGTCGACGGACGCTGCGGTGTCTGGGCGCGTCACGGCCGCCATCGGATGTCCGATGGCGGCCGCTCGCACCGGGCGCCGGGGCTGGCCGGCGCCGCAGGATGTGGTGCTCAGTCGTCGAGCGCGATGGGCACCTCATCGGCCTCGCTGAACTCGTCGGTGACGTCGTCGCCGAGGCCGACCTCGTTGCGGATCCGCTCGGAGACCTCGACCATGATCTCGGGGTTGTCGGTGAGGAACGACTTGGCGTTCTCGCGGCCCTGACCGAGCTGCTCGCCCTCGTAGGTGTACCAGGCACCCGACTTCTTGATGATGCCGAGGTCGACGCCGATGTCGAGCACCGAGCCCTCGCGGCTGATGCCCTGGCCGTACATGATGTCGAACTCGGCCTGCTTGAACGGCGGGGCGACCTTGTTCTTCACGACCTTGACGCGGGTTCGATTGCCCACCACCTCGACACCGTCCTTGATGGACTCGATGCGGCGGATGTCGAGGCGGACCGACGAGTAGAACTTCAGCGCCCGTCCACCCGGCGTCGTCTCCGGCGAGCCGAACATCACGCCGATCTTCTCGCGCAGCTGGTTGATGAAGATGCAGATGGTGTTGGACTTGCTGAGGTTGCCGGTGAGCTTCCGCAGCGCCTGGCTCATGAGCCGGGCCTGCAGGCCGACGTGGGTGTCGCCCATGTCGCCCTCGATCTCGGCGCGGGGCGTGAGCGCGGCGACCGAGTCGATCACGATGACGTCGATGGCACCGGAGCGCACGAGCATGTCGGTGATCTCGAGCGCCTGCTCGCCCGTGTCGGGCTGGGAGATGAGCAGCTCGTCGACGTCGACGCCGATGGCCGCCGCGTAGATCGGGTCCATCGCGTGCTCTGCGTCGACGTAGGCGCAGATGCCGCCGTTGCGCTGGGCCTCGGCCACGACGTGCATGGCCAGGGTGGACTTGCCCGACGACTCGGGGCCGTAGATCTCCGTCACGCGGCCACGGGGAAGGCCCCCGATGCCGAGCGCCAGGTCGAGGGCCAGGGCCCCCGTCGGGATGGACTCGATCGCCATGTCGATGCGATCGCCCATCTTCATGACCGAGCCCTTGCCGAACTGCTTCTCGATCTGCCCGAGGGCCATGTCCAGGGCCTTGTCTCGCTCCACGTGTGCTCCTTGGTCCGCTGGGCCGCAGCCCGGTTGCTGGTTTGGGCGGCGGCGCCGTGCCGCTGCGATCTGCTGGGGGCGACCCTACGGAGGGGGTGTGACAGCGAGCCGCCGGTGCGCCCCGCACCGACGCCTGGTGAGGTGGGACGAAGTCACCCTACTGGCGAACAGCTGTTCGATCAAGGACCGAACGCGCGTGCGATCGATCGCTCCCCTGGCCGAGCGCGGAGCAGATCGCCGCGGCGGTGCCTACGCTGCGCCCGCGACCCACCCCGAGGAGCGACCATGGCCGACGCGGACGTGCCCACCGACGACGAGCTGCGCGAGCGGCTCACCCCCGAGCAGTACGAGGTGACGCAGCGCGGCGGCACCGAGCGGGCGTTCACCGGCGCCTACTGGGACTGCCACGACGACGGCACCTACCGCTGCGTGGTGTGCGGTGCGCCGCTGTTCTCGTCGGCGACGAAGTTCGAGTCGGGCAGCGGGTGGCCGTCGTTCTGGGAGCCGATGGACGGCGACGGGGTGACGGTCGTGGAGGACCGCACCCACGGCATGGTACGCAGCGAGGTGCGGTGCGCGAGCTGCGACGCCCACCTCGGCCACGTCTTCCCCGACGGCCCCGCGCCGACGGGCGAGCGCTTCTGCATCAACTCGGCATCGCTGGCGCTCGACCCGGGGGACTGAGGGCGACTCAGGCGGGCTGCTGCACGCGGGCGGCGGCCTGCGCCGCGTCGCGCATGCGGCGCATGACCTTCTCCACCACGACGCGCTCGCGGGCGGAGAGGTGCGAGAAGTAGTGGCGATCGAGCGCCTCGAGCATGCTGGGCGCGACCGCGGTGATCTGCCGGCGGCCCTCGTCGGTGAGCATCGCCCACCACACGCGCCGATCGCTCTCGCAGCGCACGCGCGCCACCACCCCGAGCGTCTCGCAGCGATCGATGAGCCGGGTGACGTGGCTGGGGTGCAGCGACATGGCCCGGGCCAGGTCGATCATGCGCAGGCGCTCGTCGGGACTGCGCACGAGCTGGATGAGCACCGAGCCGACGTCGTCGTCGAGGTCGGACGTCACGTCGGCGAGGAGCGCGGCATCCACCGCGCGACCGGCCTCCCGGAAGAGCCCGTACGCGGTCCAGCGCTCGTCGGCGAAGAGGGGGTCCACGTCTCGGAGGCTACCTCCGGTCGGCTCCGGAAATAATCTTTCTATTTGGAATCTTTCTAGATGCATGTTGTTGGACGGGGTGCACGCACCCACGGAACGTGGGTCCAAGAGCACTGGAGCGCCAGTCATGAGCATCACCGAGTCCCCCCGCACCGCCAACGGCGTCACCCTCCCCGATGTCGGTGACTACGCCATCGACGCCTCCCACTCCACCGTGGGCTTCGTCGCCAAGCACCTCGTCGTGGCCAAGGTCCGCGGCGAGTTCACCGACTTCGACGGCGTCGTGCACATCGCCGAGGATCCCGCAGCCTCCTCGGTGGTGGTCGCCATCCGCACCGCATCGATCCACACCCGCGACGAGCAGCGCGACGGCCACCTCCGCTCGGCGGACTTCCTCGACGTCGAGAACCACCCCGAGATCAGCTTCCGGTCCACCTCGGTTGCCGAGGCCGGCAGCGGCCGGTGGGAGGTGCGAGGCGATCTCACCGTCGTCGGCACGACCCAGTCCGTGGTCCTCGACCTCGAGCTGAACGGGCTCGCCACCGACCCGTGGGGCGGCAGCCGCGCCGTCTACTCGGCCAGCACGAAGATCGACCGCGAGGCGTTCGGCCTCACCTGGAACCAGGCGCTGGAGACCGGCGGCGTGCTCGTCGGCAAGCAGGTGGCGATCGAGCTCGAGATCGAGACGGTCAAGCAGTAGCGGTCCCGTCCCGCAGCCCCGTCGCACCGGACCCCTCCCTCCAGGTGGCGACGGGGCTGCGTCGCGCTCGGGGTGCGTGACGCTTCACTGCTGGGGCCAGGTGCGCAGGGTCTCGTAGCGCGCCCCGCCGGGCTGCAGGTGGCTGCGCACCAGCGCCACCTCGGTGACCGGGAACGTCACCGCGAACGGCGCACCCGCGATGCGGCACGCGCCCCGGCTGCGGAGCCGCGCCAGGGTGAGGTGCCCGGCGAACGGGCGAGGATCGGGCGGCTCGCCGAGGTCGCGCGTTGCGGCGGCCACCGCGGCGGCGAGCGCGTCGAGGCCGCGCACCGGCACGACGATCACGTCTCGGCCGAGTCGGCTCACCGCGGGGCCGCACACCGCCTCGACGTGCTCCTCGGGCCAGCGAGCGCCGTCGAGCGCGGCGGCTGCGTCATCGACGTCGCAGCCGCCGAGGAACCGCAGCGTGACGTGCCACTGGTCGCGTGCCGTGTACCGGACGCCGGGCTCGCCCGGCCGCGGCAGCGCCTCCACCAGATCGAGCACGTCACCCGGCGGCCACACCGCCACGAACAGCCGCCCCCGCTCCCCCACGGCAGCGATCGCTCAGCCCAGGGCGATGAGGCGGCGGCGGAGGATCTCCAGCACGCTGATCGTCGAGAACTGCCGCACCCGCAGCCGGTCGCCGGGCAGGCGGATGAGGGTGGCCTGCGCGTCACCGTCGACGCAGGTGGCGAGCCACACCGTGCCGGGCTTCTGGCCCTCCTGCGGATCGGGTCCGGCGACGCCGGTGACCGCCACCGAGCAGTCGGCGCCGAGCACCCGGCACGCGCCCTCGGCCATCTCGAGCGCGCACTCCTCGGAGATGACCGGGCCGGGCGGCACCCCGAGCACGTCGAACTTCACCTCGCCGGCGTAGGCCACGACCGCGCCGCGGAACACGTCGCTGGCGCCGGGCACGTCGGTGAGGCGGCTGGCGATGAGCCCGCCGGTGACCGACTCCGCGGTGGCGAGCGTGCGGCCCGAGCGGCGGCACAGGTCGAGTACGACGGCCTCCATCGTCTCGTCGTGCTCGGAGAAGATGATGTCGCCGAGCACCGAGCGCACCACGGCCACCTCGTCGTCCAGCAGCGCCTCGGCGGTGGCGTCATCGGCCGCCTTGGCGGTGATGCGGACCTTGAGGCCCTCCATCCCGCTGGCGAGGACCGCGATGGTGGGGTTGCCGGCCGCGTCGAGCTCGAGGAACCGCTCGTGCAGGCGCTCGGCGATGCCAGACTCCGAGTCGCCCCAGGTGCGCAGGGTGCGCGACCGGATGACGGCGCTTGCGCCGCTTCGGGCGAGGAGGTCCGGCAGGACGGTGCCGGTCACCATCTCCTTCATCTCGTACGGCACGCCGGGCACGGCGTAGATGACCTGATCGCCGATCGGACACACGAGGCCCGGCGCGGTGCCGGGCATCTGCGCCATGATCCGCGCCCCGACAGGGACGTCGGCCTGGCGCAGGTTGTTGTCGGGCATGTCGCGGCCGCGGGATCCGAACATGTGCCGGATGCGATCGGCGAGGTCCTCGTCCCGCACCAGCTCGACACCCATCACCTCCGCGATGACGTCGCGGGTGAGGTCGTCCTGCGTGGGGCCGAGGCCACCGCACACGATGACCGCGTCGGCACGGCTGAGCGCGAGGCGCAGGGTCTCCGCGATCCGCTCGGGGTTGTCGCCGACCTTGGTCTGGTGCAGCGAGTCGATGCCGGCCATGGCCAGCTGCTCACCGATCCACGACGAGTTCGTGTCGACGATCTGCCCCAGCAGGAGCTCGGTCCCGACGGCAACCACCTCGCAGCGCATCGCCGCAGGCTACGCCGCGCCCCGTGGCCGCAGCACCACCATCAGCGCTCCCCCACTGCGAACTTGCGAGGGTTGACCTCCCATGGGCGGGTCAACCCTCGCAAAGTCGTCAGGGGGAAGGAGGGGGCGGGGGCGGTCAGCGCGACATGGTGCTGGTGGCGCGGCTGCCGGCCTGCACGTACTGCGCGCCCGACACGAGCGCCAGCGCCACACCGATCCACAGCAGGCCGTCGGCGGGCCACGCTGGGTCGTCGGCCAGCGGCGGCACGAGGGTGAACAGGCAGCCGAAGCTCAGCACCACGGTCTTGGCCTTGGCGAGCGGGCTGGCCTGGATGGCGAGGCCGCGGCGCCCCCACCACGAGCGCAGGGCGGAGACCACCACCTCCCGGGTGCCCACGAGGATCACCGGCACCCACGTGAAGCGCCCGACCGACGCCAAGCAGATCATCGAGCCGAGCACCAGCACCTTGTCCGC
Source organism: Acidimicrobiales bacterium (assembly GCA_038206295.1). Taxonomy (GTDB): domain Bacteria; phylum Actinomycetota; class Acidimicrobiia; order Acidimicrobiales; family JBBRAZ01; genus JBBRAZ01. The sequence goes on along the minus strand of JBBRAZ010000014.1, from coordinate 12,947 downwards.
CAGCGGATCGAGGAACGCCCCCGACCGGGTGGTGCCGTACTTGCGTGCCAGCCAGCCGTCGACGCCGTCGGTGATGCCGATCACGAACGCCAGCGCCGCGACCCACCAGTCGGCGAGGTCATCGAGGTCGCTGCGCAGGATCATCCAGAACACGACCGGCGAGAGCGCGATGCGCGCCACGGTGAGGGCGTTGGCGGGCGTCCACAGCGCGGACGGGCCGAACGTGGAGGATCGCAGCGGCGAGGTTGCGGCGGCGGGCATCTCCCCTCCGACCGCCTCCGCGTCGTCGAGGTTTCCGCCGTCGCTCATGGCCGGTCGGCTTCGAGGTCGGGACCCGCGGCGCCGATGACGACGAGGTCGTGCAGCGTGCCGGGCTCGAGGTCGACGGGGATCGTCACGATGCCGTCGATCTCCGGAGCCTCGCGGTGCGTGCGCCCCACGCCAGGCTCATCCACGAGCACCCGGATGGTCTCGCCGATGAGCGCGTCGCGGCGTGCCGCGGTGATGCGGTCCTGGAGCTCGCGCAGCTCAGCGAGGCGCTCGTCCATCAGGGCGCGTTCCACGGCGCCGTCGAGACCCACCGCGTAGGTGCCCTCCTCCGCCGAGTAGGCGAAGAACCCGCACCAGTCGAGCTGCGCGTCCTCGACGAAGGCGAGCAGGGCGTCGTGGTCGTCCTCGGTCTCGCCGGGGTAGCCGACGATGAAGTTGGAGCGCAGCGCGGCGTGCGGCTCGCGGCTGCGGATCGTCGTGATGCGCTCGAGGAACCGCTCGCCGTCGCCCCAGCGACGCATGCGGCGCAGCAGGGGCGCCGAGACGTGCTGCAGCGAGAGGTCGAAGTACGGGACCCCCGTCGCACAGATGGCATCGACCAGCGCGTCGGTGAGGTCCGACGGGTAGAGGTACAGCAGCCGAACGCGCTCGACGCGCTCGGCCGCCGCGGCCACCAGCGGGATGAGGCTGCGCTCGCCATGGCCCTGGTCGCGCCCGTAGGCAGCGAGGTCCTGTGCGACCAGCACGATCTCCTGCGCGGCGAGATCGTCGATCTCCGCCAGGACGTCGTCGATGGTGCGGCTGCGCTGCGGGCCGCGGAACGACGGGATGGCGCAGAACCCGCATGCCCGGTCGCAGCCCTCGGCGACCTTCACGTACGCCCACGGCGCGGTGGCCTTGGGGCGCGGGAGGCGCAGCAGGTCGAAGTCCGGCGTGCGGGGGCGAGCGGTGAGCTCGACGGCCACCGACGTGCCGACGCCGGCGGGCACCAGCGTGGAGGCCTCGAGCGCGAGGCCGTCGAAGGCGACGCCGAAGGGCGCGATCTCGTCCACCTCGGGCAGGGCCTCGGCGAGCTCGGCGCCGTAGCGCTCGGCCATGCAGCCGGTGACGACCAGTCGGGCGCCGGGGTGGCGGGCCTCGGCGAGGGCGAGGATGGTGTCGATCGACTCCTGGCGGGCCTCCTCGATGAAGGCGCAGGTGTTGACGACGACCACGTCCGCGTCGGCGACCTCGTCGGCCTCGGTCAGCCCGCCCGCGCCGAGGCGACCGACGAGCTTGTCGGAATCGACCTGGTTCTTGGGGCAGCCGAGGGTCTCGACCCAGTAGGTCTCGGGCACCCAGGCAGGCTACCGGGGGGTGGCCGCCGCCCCAGGATCTGGCGGGCTCACGAGCTTGGGAGTCCCGGGCTGCACAGCTCTGGGTCCGGCGTGGGCGGCGCGTGCTCCTCGATCTCGAGGGTGTGGGGGTCGTACGCGATCCGCTCCACGCGGCAGCCGGTCGTGAGGATCAGCTCGTCGCGACCGCCGACGAAGGTCACCTCCGCATCCTCGCACCAGCCCAGCTCGCCCAGCTCGACGCGGCGACTCGCGATGCCGCGACGCGCCACGAGGTAGACCGCGCCACCGCTGTCCCCCTCGCCGCTCATGTAGCACCCGGACTGCCGAACCTCGACGACCAGATCGCTGCCCTCTCGCTCGAACACGGCGTCGGGAGGATCGATCAGCGTCAGGTGCTCGATCAAGAGGACCACCACCCCGAGGCTGCCGAGCGCGACGGACGCCGCCATCGCGAAGCCGCCGAGGAGCGCGAGCACGTGGGCCGCCACCGGCGCAGGACCCACGGCATTGCGCAGCCCACGTGACAGCGAGCCGAGCAGCAGCCTCCGTGCGAGCAGGGCCAGCATCAGCAGCCCGACGCTCATCGATGCCACGACCACCACGTCGCTCAGCACGACGAAGCGCCACGGGTTCCACAGGGCGACGGAGAGCACGGCGGCGGCGAGGACGAGGACCACGAGCACGTAGCGGTCGGAGCGCCGCCAGATCTTCGGGCGCACGGCCGCTGGACGCACCTTGGGCTCCCACCCCGGCGGGTTCGGTGCCTGCAACGGACGGACGTGGGGATCGACCGGCGTCGTCACAGCGTCCGCTCGATCCGCATGGGCGAAGGGTACGCCTCAGCTGTCGAGCAGCGTGTGGTGACCACGTCGAGCGATCGGCAGCTCACGTCTCGAGCGTGGCGATCATCTCGGGGTGCCAGGTGCGCCAGGTGAAGCCGAGCCGCTCGTAGATCGATGCTCCAGCGGGGCTGGCGTGCAGCTCGACGCGCTGGATGCCGCGCTGCTGGCACACCTCGAGCAGCGTCTCGACGACCGAGCGGGCGTGGCCGGCGCGGCGGGCGTCCTCGTCGGTCCACATCGACTGGATGTAGGCGACGCGCCCGCTGCGGTTCTGGGGATGCGGCATGCGGGTGAGGACGCACATCGTGCCGCTGGCGAGGAGGCGGTCCCCGCCGGGCGCATCGACGACCGCAACGACGAACTCGTCGCCGAGACCTGCCTCGAGCAGGTCGTGCATCGCGAGGCGCCATCGGTCGTCGGTGTGCGCGTCGATGCCCGTCTCCTCGAACATCGCGGCGCGGTGCCGGATCAGCTCCTCGATGTCGCTGTGCACCGCCAGCCTGGTCGCCACGGCCGGGACGCTACGCGGCGGCGCGGTCGGTCACGGTCGAATTCACTCGAACGCGGACCCGCATGGCGCGGGATCGGCGCGGCGGTCCAGCACGTCGAGATCGCTGGGGTCGTAGGTGATCGTGACCCGCTCGCAGTCGCGCACCAGCACGAGCACGCCACGCTCGGGGAACTCGGCCTCGTACCCGAGGCAGTCGTAGTCCTCGTTGCGCTCCAGCACGACCTGGCGGCTGAGCAACCCCCGATCGTCGTGCAGCTGCACCGTGGCCGTCGACCAGCTGTCGCACGCGCTCTCACGGAAGGTCACGTCGACGACCACCGTCAGGTCGCTGCGCTCGTCGGCGAGCTCCTCGTGCGAGTACCACCCTCCGGCAGCACCCGCCAGGAACCAGACGAACGACCCGAGCACGACTGCGCACCCGACGAAGAGCCCGCCGACGAAGCGAGCTATCCGCACACCGGGTGGCAACGCAGCCCGAGCGGCCCGACGCGCTCGACGCGCCGTCCACCAGGTCCGCCACTGCGCGCTGCTCGCCACGGCGAGGATCAGGAGCAACCCCGCGACCAGCACGGCGCTGTCGGCGAGGGCCTCCTCGAGCACGACGAGGTTCCACGGGTTGCGGAGCGCCGCCCACCGGGCGACCGCAGCCACGATCGCCCCGGCGAGGAAGATCGCGGGCAGCCGTGACCGGTGCTGTTCGTCTCCGCTCACGGACCGAGGCTAGGGGGTCGACCGAGCCTCAGCTCGGGGGCGATCACGCCGGGTCGGCGAGGTGGAGGAGGAGCCAGAGCAGGCCGGTGATCGACATGCCCTCGGTGACGCGACCCTCCTCGATGTGGCGACGCACGTCGGTCACTGGGACCCACTCGACGCGCTCGGATTCGCTCGGGTCGCTCGGCTCGCCGACGTAGGTGGCGTCGGTCGCGGTGAACAGGTGGAACGTCTGGTCGCTGAGCCCGTTGCCAGGGTGGTAGGCGCCGAGCGGCACGAGCCCGTGCGGCTCCCACCCGGCCTCCTCGAGGCACTCGCGCCGGGCGCCCTCGATCGGGGTCTCGCCCTCGTCGATGCGCCCGGCGGGGATCTCGTAGCCCCACGTGTCGGTGATGAACCTGTGCCGCCACAGCAGCAGCACGCCGCGGTCCGCGACGTGCACGATGCAGCCGGCAGCGGGCAGCGGGAGACGCACGACGTGGTGCTCGAAGCGCTCGCCGCCGGGGATCTCGACGTCGACGAGCCTCAGGTTCACCCACTCGCTCTCGTACAGCGAGCGCTCGCCGTGCACCGTCCACCGCATCCCGCCGACCCTACGCCACAGCCTCTCCGCACCCCCACAATGCGAAATCTCGGTGCTGGAGCCCGCCACAGCCGGCATGGCGACCGAGATTTCGGGCGGGCTGGCAAGCTCAGGAGGGGCCGAGGAGGCGGTCGACGAGGTCCATGAGGTCGTGCACCCGGTCGTGCGTCGCATCCGCGTGGAGGTCGAACGGGTCGAGGTGCACGGGGTGCAGGCCAGCGGCTGTGGCACCGGCGACGTCGTTGCGCACCGAGTCGCCCACGTAGACGCAGCGCTCCGCCGGCAGCTCGAGCACCTCGAGGGCGTGGGGGAAGATCCCCGGGTCGGGCTTGAACACCCCGACGCGGGTGGAGTCGACGATGGTCACCATCTCGACGCCGTCGCCCGGGCCGACCTGGCACACGCCCGCCGCTCCCAGCGCCGCCTCGACGTGGCCGTCCGCGTTGCTGACCACCGCCATCGGCACGCCGGCGGCCTCCAGGCGACGCAGTGCGGCGAGGGTCTCCTCGATGACCCAGATCCACAGGTCGTTCGTCGGGCTGTTGAACACGTCGGCCAAGGCCCTACCGGCGACGTCGTGGTGATCGTCGGCCACCCCGAGGGCACGCACGTACGCGGTGACGTAGTCGCCCCACACCTCGGGCTCGTCGCTGCTGCGGTCGTAGCCGCGCATGCCCTCGTAGTGGGCGAGCCGGAACGCGTCGTCGTGCTCGTGGTGCGCCACGTCGATCGAGGCGAGGCTGGCGCGCACCCGGGCGTGGATCGGCAGCACCAGCACCCCGCCGGCGTCGAGGACGACGGCGTCGATGCGGGTCGGATCGAGCGTGAGCTCGGGCACGGATGCTCCTCGGGGTCGGGTTGCGGACGAGGTCTGCTCGACGAGGTGGGCGACGACGGCGCGACGGATGTCCATCGTCGCTGGCGTGGTGCGCCAGGTCCAGCCGGGCGCAGCGATCACACCGCTCGCTACGCGAGGAAGGGCACCGAGATGACGTAGGTGGACAGCAGCACGCCGCCCTTCGCTCGCCCGACCCGTCCGCCGTGCCACATGAGCGCGGTGGCGAGCACCGCGACCCCCACCATGAGCCAGGTCGCCAAGCCCGTCAGCGTGGCGTCGCCGACGGTGCCGGGGCCGACGAGCCCGACGATGGCGCCGACCGCGAGGGCGTTGAAGATGTTGCTGCCCAGCAGGTTGCCGACGATGAGGTCGGTCTCGCCCTTGCGAGCAGCGACGACAGAGGTCACGAGCTCGGGAAGCGACGTGCCGATCGCAACCAGCGTGAGGCCGACGAAGCCCCCGGTCAGCTCGAGCGCCTCCGCGATGTCGACCGCACCGGTCACGAGGAGCTGCGCGCCAGCCATCGTCCCGAGCAGGCCGAGCAAGGTGCGAACCGCCTCTCGGTTGACGGGGTGCGGTCCGTCGCCATCGACGAACTCGTCGACCTCGGACTCGAGCAGGGTCTCATCACCACCGGAGGTCGACCGGAGGAGGATCCCGAGCACCGCGGCGAGCCCGACGAGCAGCACCACGCCCTCCACCACGCTCACCCCGTCCTGCACGAGGACCGCGAACAGCGCGACCGATCCGACCGACAGCGGCGCCTCGCGCCCGATGACCGACGAGTGCACGATGATCGGGGTGACCATCGCCGCAACTGCCAGCACCAACGTGAGGTTCGCCACGTTCGACCCGACGATGTTGCCGATGCCGATGTCAGCCTCGCCGCTCACAGCGGCGAGCGCCGACACGAGCATCTCCGGCGCGGACGTGCCGAAGCCGATCACCACCGCACCGACCACCACCGGCGAGAGCTGCAGCGCGATGGCCAGCCGCGCAGCGCCCATCACGAACTGGTCTGCCGCCTTGGACAGGAGCACCAGCCCGACGGCAACGAGCGCCAGCGACACGAGCATCTCGGTGAGCCTGCCGCAGGCGCGGCGCGGCAGGCAACGCCAGGTCGCTCAGGCGGCGCCGGCCTCGAGCTCCTCGACGGTCATCAGCACCTCGCGAGCCTTCGAACCCTCGGAGGGACCGACCACGCCCTGCTGCTCGAGCAGGTCCATGATGCGCCCCGCTCGGGCGAAGCCGACGCGCAGCTTGCGCTGGAGCATCGAGGTGGAGCCGAGCTGGGAGCGCACGATCAGCTCGCGCGCTGCGGCGAGCAGATCGTCGTCATCGTCGTCGCCCGACGTGCCGCCCATGCCGGGCACCGCGTCCGCGGTGACCTCGTCGATGTCGAGCACCACCTCGGGCTCGGGCACCTCGGGCTGCTGCGCGCGCCAGTGGCCGACGACCGATCGGACCTCGTCCTCGGTGACCCACGCGCCCTGGATGCGCTGGGGCACGTTGGACGAGCTGCCGAGCAGCAGCATGTCGCCTCGGCCGATGAGCCGCTCCGCGCCCGGCTGGTCGAGGATGACGCGGCTGTCGGCGAGGCTCGACACCGCGAACGCGAGGCGGCTCGGGACGTTGGCCTTGATGACGCCGGTGATGACGTTGACCGACGGGCGCTGCGTGGCGATCACGAGGTGGATGCCGACCGCGCGCGCCATCTGCGCGATGCGGCAGATCGAGTCCTCGACGTCGCGGGCCGCGACCATCATCAGGTCGTTGAGCTCGTCGACCACGACCATGATGAAGCTGAGCCGGGCGTAGGTGCGGTCCTCGCCGAGCTTGGGGACCAGGTCGCCGCGGTCGAACGCCTCGTTGTAGCCGGTGATGTCACGGAACCCGGCCTCCGATAGCAGGTCGTAGCGGCGCTCCATCTCCTTGACCGCCCAGCTCAGCGCGTTGGCGGCCTTCTTCGGGTTGGTGACGACCTGGGTGAGCAGGTGCGGCAGCCCGTTGTACTGGCCGAGCTCGACGCGCTTGGGGTCGATGAGGATGAGGCGGACCTGCTCAGGTGTGGTGCGCATCAGCACCGAGGTGATGATCGAGTTGATGCACGACGACTTTCCGGCACCGGTGGCGCCAGCGATCAGCACGTGTGGCATCTTCGCCATGTCGGCCATGACGGTGCGGCCGTTGATGTCGCGCCCGATGGCCACCTCGAGCGGCTCGGTCGCGTTGCGCGCCTCGTCGGAGGCGAGCAGGTCGCCGAGGGCCACGAGCTGGCGCTGGGCGTTGGGGACCTCGACGCCGATGGCCTGGCGCCCGGGGATCGGCGCCAAGATGCGGACGTCGGGTGACGCCATGGCGTACGCGATGTCCTTGTGGAGGCTGGTGATGCGCGCCACCTTCACGCCAGCGCCGAGCTCGAGCTCGAAGCGGGTGACCGTCGGGCCGACCACCATGCCCACCAGCGTGGTCTCGACGCCGTGCTCGGCGAGCGCGGCCTCGAGCGCCCGTCCCTGCTCCTCGACCGCGCCGCGGTCGACCTCGTGGGCACCGGCGCGGTCCAGCACGCTCAGCGGCGGCAGGGTCCACGGTGAGCCCTCGGCCTTGGGGGCGAGGGTGATCTCGAGCTGCTCGACCTCGGTGATCGGCTCGGCGCGGGCGAACTCAGGCGTCTCGGGCTCCGAGGCCTTCGGCTTCCGGGTGCGCCTGGGCTTCGATGCGACGTCATCCTCGGTGCCGGCGACGGTGACGACCGGCTCGGCGGACGCCTCGTCGGCATCGCCGGCGTCGGGCTCGTCCATGCCGAGGCGGAAGAGAGCGCCGAAGGTGCGTGACACCCACGACCCGACCGGGCGCACGCCGGCGGCTGCGGCATCTGCCGCTGTGCGCACCGAGACGCGGGTGATGAGCACGATGCCGAGGAGGCCGACGACGCCGAGCAGCAGGGCGCTGCCCCAAGGGCCGAGCAGCGCATCGGCGGGCACCGCTGTCGCTCCCCCGATCGCGCCGCCGCCGTCGCGCAGCGCCTCTCGACTCCACGCATCGGCGTCACCACCGGTGACGAGGTGCAGGAGACCGGTGATCGACAAGCCGGCGAGAACCGACCCGACGATCGCTCCGATCGAGCGAGCCTCGTCGTCGCCAGGACCGCGGATCAGTCGGACGCCGAGCAGCACGAGCGCGAACGGCACCAGCACGCGGGCGACGCCGACGAGGAGGCCGGCGCCCGTGTCCAGCGCGCCGCCAGCGGGTCCGGCGAGGTCGCCGTAGATGCCGAGCGCGCTGATCAGGCCGAGAGCGAGGCAGAGCAGGCCCCATGCGTCGTGGCCGTGGCCGTCGAACGCCTGGCCGACGACGCCGCGCACCGCGGTGCTGCTCGAGGACCTGGGGGCCGGAGTCTTCGTCGAGGCGCGCCGGGACGCGGGTGACGAGGGCTTCTTCCTGCTCACCTGCTGCTTGGTCGCCACTGCTCCCCTATGAGGTCGCGTGTCGGCCCCGGCTCCGCGCCGCAGGACCCATGCTAGGCCGAGGTGCAGGTCGAGCGGTCGGACCCCGCCGCCGCCTCCGACCAGCGTCAGCGGATGCCGGTGTCGCAGCGGATGTCGAAGGTCGTCGTCGAGGCGGTGACGTCGAGGACCGTGGTCGGGCAGCTCATCGCCTGCGACGAGGCAGCGGTGATGGACCACCGCCCCACGCTGAGCTCTCGCTCGTAGGTTCCGTCGGCCTCGCTCGTCGCTGTCAGGAAGTACTGCGGCACGACGGCACCTGGGGGCGTGACCGGCGTGAAGGTGATGTTCGCCACGATGCCGATGTCGGCGCAGCCCGACGCTGGCGGCACCTGCTCGACGGCGCACACCGGTCCAGCGGTGACGCGTCCGCGCAGCGTGACCGGGCCGGCCGGAGGCTGCGACGGCCAGGTGGTGCTCGTGGAGGGGCCCGGTGGCGGGGATGGCGGCGGCGCGATCGACGTGGAGGTGGACGTCGACGGTGGCCGCACGATGCTGGTCGACGTCGACGGAGCCGTCGGGATGCACTCGCCGGGAGCGAAGGCGAACGTCGTCGGCGATCCGATGTCGCACGGCGGCAGGTGTCGGTCGGGGATGGTCGACGGCAGCTCGGTCGTCGTCGAAGTCGTCGGAGCAACGATGCATGGGGTGCGGCCCTCGGCCTCGGCGTCGCCCACGAACGACACGACCGTGCCATCGGCGTCAGCAGCGATGATGACCGTCGCCCGCGTCTCGACGCCGCGCCCGCAGGGGCGGTCGCGTCCCGCGTCATCGGCCCCAGGGCCGCCGACGGCCAGCTCCTGGGAGCTGTCGCCGGCGCCGGCGAGGGTCACCGCACCAGCCAGCGCCGCGACCGCCAGGAAGGAGCCCGCAGCCATGCGAGCACCTCGTCGCTGGCCCGACTGGCGGGTGAGCGACGCCGCGCTCGGCAGGCCATCCGCGCCAGCGGTGGCCTCGGCCTGCAGCTCGGCGCCGGCTCGGCGCCCCAGATCGTCCAGGTTCATGGCTGGTCCTCCTCCACGTCTGCACCCATGCGCGCGGCGAGCGAGCGGCGGGCGTTGGCCAGCTGGGCACGCACGGTGCCCTCGGCCATCTCCAGGATCTCGGCGATGTCCGCTGTCGAGCGGTCCTCGCCGTAGTACAGCGCCACGACCTGGGCCTGGCGGGTGGGCAGGGCGCGGACCTCGGCCCAGAACGCCACCGTGTCACCGTGGCGACCGCCATCGACCGGCGCATGCCGCTCGTTGCCGAGGCGCACCAGGCCGCGGGCCTCGACCAGCAGACGGCGACGGCGCGACGTGCACTGGTTGAGCAGCACGCGACGCACCCATGCGCCCGGGCGGTCCATCGTCGACACCTTTCGCCAGTGGCGGTGCGCGGCGAGGAACGCCTCCTGAACCAGCTCCTCGGCGATGGCCCGCTGACCGGTGAGCGCGGTGGCCAGCGCCAGCATCGAGGCGCGCTCCGCCTCGTAGAGCTGCTCGAAGGTGGGAGCGGGCTGGACCGTGGCCTGGCTCAGCGATGCGTCTCCCACGAGCCCCCCGGTCTGCTCAGCTCCGCGGTCTCCCGCGACGGGCCTGCTCAGCGCCAGCTCCATGCCACCACACACGCAGCAGCGCCGCGTCGCGCTTAGGTCGGCTCACCATCGACTCCATCGCCGCTGCGCCCGGCCGCAGGCACCCGGCCGCAGGCACCCGGCTCAGGCTCAGGCTCAGGCGACGACGCGCGCTGCCACACCCAGCAGGATGCCGAAGCTCGTGGGGCTCGCGGTCTCGGTCCACGTCGCACCCGCATCGACCGAGACGTGCGTGCACATCTGGCCGCCAGCGCTGTCCACCCCGACGGCCACCCACGTGCCGGCGAGGTCGGTCGCCACCTCGTGGAGCTCGAAGCTCGAGGTGTCGAAGGTGCCGGCGACTGCGCCGCCGCCGGTGAACGTGTAGCTGAAGCCGCCACCACCGTCCCGACGACCGACGCCGACGAAGTTGCCGCCCGCTCGATCGCTGGCGAGGCCGATGATCAAGCCCGTGCCGAGACCAGCCACCGCCGTCCAGTCGCCGACGCCCGTCGTGGCGTTGCTGCTGGCGGTGTAGGCGATGGCGGTGAGCGTCGGCGACATCCCGGCGACCATCCAGTCGCCGGCCCAGTTCGTCGCCACGTTGAAGAGGTGACCAGAGGCACCGAGGACCGCTGGCGCCGACCACGTCGCACCGGCGTCCGCGCTGGTCACCACGCACGGGTCGCCGGCATCGACCTGACCCGCTGCGACCCACAGCGAGCCGTTGGTCGCGACGCCGTGGAGCTCGCTGACCGCGGGGAGGTGGACCTCCGACCACGTGGCCCCGTCGTCTGTCGAACGCACGACGAGCGCGTCGCCGGGGCCGAGCGGCGGGTCCGGCGGCGGATCCGAGACCGACTGCCCGACAGCGAGCCAGGTGCCCGCTCCATCGGTCGCGACGCCGGTGAGCCGACCGGTGACCGCGACCTGGGACGCGTTGCTGGACCAGCTGGCACCGTCGTCGGTCGACGTCCAGATCTCCCAACCCTGGTCGTTTGCCGTGCTGGTGCCGCGGTTGCCGACCGCGATCCACTTGGCGGCGGTGTCGTCGCCGAACGCGACCGCGTGGACCACACCCGGGCTGAGCGTCGTAGCGGTCGTCGGCCACGTGGCACCGGCGTCGCTCGATGCGAAGGTCAGCCCATCGCCGTCACCGCCGACCGCCATGAAGAGGGGGAACGCCGTGCCCTGCGCCGCGGCGGGCGTCGTGGCGAGGATCGCTGGTGCGCTCCACGCGATCGCTGTGCCGACCCCGACGCGGCCGATGAACGATCGGCGCGTCGGATTGGCCGCATCCGTGCTGCCCGCCTGCGATGCAGAACCCGCCATGTCCGCCTCCCCCTGCTGAGTCCCGAGATGCTACTCCCCGCGTCCAGCGGCGCTGCCGCCGAGCGGCCCGTGCTCGCGGCAGCGCGCCGTGAAGCCGCCAGGGGTGACCTGCACGGTCATGCGCCTGCCGCACGACGGGCAGAAGCGGGGCGGCTCGAGCTCCGGTCGGCAGGCGCCATCGCACGTCGAGCGGGGCTGGCCGCACCAGCGGCAGTGGGCGTCGCGGGCCCGCGGGGCGGCGACCGGGGTGGCCGTCGCGTCCTGGTCGCTCACGACGTGGCGCTCACAGGACCTTGGACAAGGTGCCGATCGGCATGCGCAGGTCGTTGAGCATCTGGACGTCCTGGTCCGGTGAGCGGCCCAGCGTCGTGAGGTAGTTGCCGACGATCAGCGCGTTGATGCCCGAGGTCATCCCCATCGCCTGGAGGTCGCGCAGCGTGATCTCGCGGCCCCCGGCGTAGCGCAGGATTACCGACGGCAGCGCCAGGCGGAACAGCGCGATCCAGCGGATGGCCTCCAGCGGCTCGGTGATCGGCAGGTCAGCGAACGGCGTGCCGGGCCGCGGGTTGAGGAAGTTCATCGGCACCTCGCACGGCTCGACCGAGCGCAGCTCCTCGATGAGCTCGAGACGCTGCTCGACCGTCTCGCCCATGCCGAGCAGGACACCGCAGCACAGCTCCATGCCGTGCTCGCGCACCAGCTGGCAGGTGTCGAAGCGCTCCTGCCACTCATGCGTGGTGACCACCGCCGGGAAGTAGGAGCGGGCCGTCTCGAGGTTGTGGTTGTAGCGGTGGACGCCGCCGTCCGCGAGCCTCTGCGCCTGCTCGGGGGTGAGGATGCCGGCGCTGATCGCGACGTTGATGCCGACCTCGTCGCGCACCAGCGACGTGAGCTCGAGAAGGCGGCCCATGGTGCGCTCGTCGGGGCCGCGCAGCGCGAGCACGATGCAGAACTCCGAGGCGCCGAGCTCCTTGGTCTCGCGCGCTGCGCGCAGCACCTCGTCGGTATCGAGGAAGGCGGTGGCGGCGACGGGCGACTCGAACTTCGCCGACTGGCTGCAGAAGTGGCAGTCCTCCGGGCAACCGCCGGTCTTGGCCGACAGGATGCCCTCGACCTCGACCTCGGGACCGCACCACGCCAGGCGGACCTCGTGCGCCAGCGCGGCGAGCGCCGGCACCTGGTCGTCGGGGAGGGCGGCGAGCGCGGCGAGCTCCTCGGCGGTGAGCTGGCGGCGCTCGTCGAGCAGGGCGTCGCCGGCAGCGGCGAGGAGGGCACGCGACATGCCGGCGAGCGTACCCGTGCCCCCCTCCCCTCTCGAAAATGGGCTCTCCTGACTGATCCGTGGGTCATTTCCGGCCTGGGAGGACGGGTGGGTGGCTGCCGAGGCTGAGCATCGCGAGGGCGATGAGGGGTTCGGGGCCGTGGAACCCGAACGCGACTCGGGTGATGAGTCGGATCTTGG
>JBBRAZ010000013.1:0-94004 GCA_038206295.1 Acidimicrobiales bacterium | reverse complement strand
GAATCACCCTGACAGGACATCAGCCGGAGGGCCGTGAGCCGCGCTGCATGCGACCTCACGCCGAAGCCCAAGGACTCTCGAACTCATTGGGCGCTCGGCTACCTCGAGCGCGAATCCCGAAGCGTCCCGGGCTCCGTCGCTGCAAGAATGGTCAAGTCATGGCTACTTGGTTCACGGCCGATCTTCACTTCGGTCACCACAACATCATCAACTACTGCGACCGGCCGTTCACCGACGTCGAGTCCATGAACGACGCTCTGGTTCAAAACTGGAACGCGTCGGTCGCACCCGAGGACCGCGTCTGGGTGGTCGGCGACTTCGCACTCGGCAAGATCGCTGAGACGCTCCCGATCGCTAGACGACTGAACGGTCGAAGGATCCTCGTCGCGGGCAACCACGACCGTTGCTGGTTCGGTCATGGCAAACGATCTGACGGATGGACGCAGAGATACCTCGACGAAGGCTTCGAGGAGGTCGTCCAAGGATCAACTCATGTCGAGGTAGCAGACCAACGGGTCCTTCTCTGCCACTTCCCGTACCGTGGCGACAGCCATGACCTGGATCGCTTCGTCGAGCACCGACCGGCCGACACGGGCGAATGGCTCCTGCATGGTCACGTACACGAGAAGTGGGTACAACATGGTCGCATGATCAATGTTGGAGTTGACGCGACCAACTTCAGGCCGATCTCAGCCGGCGACATAGCTGCGGCAATCGCGCTCGGACCCCGCGACGCCCAAGTTCAGCCGTGAGGTGATCTGGCGGATCTGCTACCGAGTGTCCCACTTCCGGAAGCTTCCGAAGGTCTAGACCGCGCCGATGCCGTGTCGGCCCGCCCGCTTCGCGAATCCGCCGAGGGCGGCGAGGACACCGTTCGCCGCCCATTTGCGATACCGGCGATCACCTGACAGCTTCACCAACACCCCGTCGTCGACGAGTCGAGCGATCGCCGCGTCCGCAGTTGGCGCTTTAATCCCTAGTCGGGCGGAACGGGTGGATCGTCTCGAACTGAGCGTGCAACAGCGGTCAGGCGTCCAGCGAGGTCGACCGCGGCCTGCATAGCCCGCGTGTTGGACACGATGATCGCGGCGTTGGCGCGACGAGGATCGCCAAGCTCCGCCAACGCAATCGCTTTCGCGGACGCGGTCAGGTTCTCAATGCGCGACGACGCCGCGGACTCGAACGCAACAACAACGTCGCGAACGGCGCGATTTCACTGCCGAGCTCGGTGTCGAACCGAGCGATCTTCGCCGTGGCCTCGGTGCATCGCGCGACCAACTCGGAGCTGAGGGCAAGCTTCGGACTCGTCCCCGTCAACCGATTCGCTCCCGCGAAAGAGAACCATTCCGATCGGCAGTCTGGGAACAGCCGCGAGGCCACGTAGCTACTGGCCGAGAATCAGCCCGAACAACGGCCGCATCGAGCCGACAAACAGCGCGGCGCCGGGCCGACCGAACCAGCTGAAGTCTCCGCTAGCATTCCCCTCCGACCAAACGTTGGCGAACACTCGGGTTTTCTCCCAGGTTTTCAACAACCCCCGCCCTCGTAGCTCAGGGGATAGAGCATCGGCCTCCGGAGCCGTGTGCGCGCGTTCGAATCGCGCCGAGGGCACCACAGACCGCACCGGCCCGCAGGCGTCGTGCCCGGGCCATCGACGCGAGACCGCGAGGACCGCCGGTGGCAGCCGACCAGCCCAGCAGCTCTGGCAGTCCGCAGCGCGCGCCGTGGGTGGAGCCGGCCCCGCGCCCGATCGGCATGATCCTCTTCTGGGGGGCGATGGCGGTCCTGGTGATCGCCATGATCTCGGTGATCGCGGTGGTCGGCGTCGAGGACGAGTCGGCGGTGCGACCCTCGATCCCGGAGACCACCACACCGACGACCGTCGTGACCGTCGACCTCGCTTCGGACCTCGACGTGCTGCTCACCCTCCTCGGGGTGCCAGCAGACGACCTCGACCTGGCGCGCAGCGGCAACGTCGAGGACACGACGGGCGACGTCACCGCCGTGGACCACGTGGGCGAGGGCACCTCGCCGCCCGACAGCGCTGGTCGCGTCGACCTGATCGACCACGGGTCCTACCGCTACGACGCCGACGACGACCACGCAGCGCTGTTCGAGGATGCGGGATTGCTCGCCTGCGGGGCGTTGGGCACCGAGGCCACCACCGACTGGTCGGTCGAGTGCCTCGATCAGACGCCGGGCGCCGGCCTCGCCACCGCCGGGCCCGTGCTGGTGGTGTGGGGTGGCACGCGGCTGATCCTCGCCGAGCCCGACTCCTCGCCGAGGCTGTGCGTCGCGACCGTGCCCGACGCCATCGAATCCGCTGTGGTGGTCGAGGAGTCGAACGTGGTGCGCACCCTCGAGCTGCAGGTGCGCGGCGGCGTGGACGTCCGCAGCATCCGAGCCCTGCACGTCGGCAACCTGTGGGCGTTCGTGGTGCCGGTGTCCGCCGCGGCGCCGACCTGGAGGTTGAGCGGCACGCAGGTGACCGTCGGCGCGGTGTCGACCGATGACGTCGACCCGCAGGGACCCCCGCCGGCGCCTCCGCGGGCCGAGGAGTGCGCCGGCGACACCATCGCGCCGAGCGACCTGGTCATCCCGACGACCACCACCACGATCCCGCCAGCGACCACCACGACGACCCCTCCGGCGACCACCGAGGCGCCCACCACCACCGAGGGGGGCTCGACCACCACCGCGACGCCGGCGACGACGGTCGCTGGCGGCTGACGTCGTCAGACGCGGTCAGCCGCAGCTGCTGCCCGGGGGCGCCTCGCCTGGCGTCACGCCCCAGGTCGTGGAGGGGTGCACGGTGGTCGTGGTCGCCGACGACCCGTCGTCGCCAGCGTCGCCATCGTCGCCGGCGACCTCGGCGATCGGCACCGGCGTGCGCTGGACGGTGGTGAGGTCCTGCCCGGTGGCGACGGTGACCCGCCCGTCGGGGAGATCGTCGTCTGCGACGAGCACCGCGCCCGAGGTGAGGTGGCTCGCCACCAGCGCCGCCCCAGCGCCAGCGCCCTCGCCGTAGCGAACCTCGGTGCGCGCCAGGACGCCCTCGTCGTCGTTGACGTCGCCGATGAAGCCGGCCTGGAACCCGAGCTCGCCGTAGGCCGCGGCGACGTGGCCGGCCTCGCCCGGTCGGCCCGTGCCGTTCAGCACCACGAGATCGACGTCGTCGGGTGCAGAGCCGTCGTCGACCACCTCCCCGCCGAACAGCGCCAGGATCGGCTCGGCCTCCCCCGGCAGCACCCGCACCACCGCCGCACCGCCGGGCGTCGTGAACTCCTCCACCGGCAGCGTGTGGGTGATGAGCGCATCGTCGCCGGCCTCGGCGAAGCGCTGCGCCAGCCCGAGCAGGTCGTCGATGGTGAGGGAGTCGTCGATGCCGACGTTGGTGGTGGCGACGTCGATCAGGTCCTTGACCGCCAGCGGCCCGTCGAGCGCGACCGCCTTGTCGCGCGCCCGGGTGAACGCGTGCTTGAGGAACACCTGCTGGCGCGTGATGCGGCCCAGGTCGCCGGTGGGGTCGGGCACCCAATCGACCCCGTCGCTGACCTCCAGGTGGCGGGCGCGAGCGAAGGCGAGCGCATCGCTGCCCTGCAGCACGTAGCAGCCCTCCGCGGGGATGGACAGGCCCGAGCTCTCGTCTCGCATGGGGCTGTCGAACCACAGCGGCACGCCGCCGACGGCTCCGACGAGGTCCTTGAACGCCCGGAAGTCGATCTCGACGTAGTGGTTGACGTCGATGCCCAGCTCGCCGCCGATCGTGTCGATCAGCGCCTGGCGACCGTCATCGAGGCTGTAGGCGGTGTTGATGCGGTTCGGGTGCCCATCGGATCGCATGACCCACAGATCGCGCGGCAGCGAGATGAGGTCCATCGTGCGGCGCCCCGGGTCGACGCGCACGATGAGGATCGTGTCGGCGCGCTGGCTGGTCTGGTCGACGTCGCCGTCGAGGAACGCGTCGGATCCGGCATCGGTAGCGTCGACGTTCGCTCGGGTGTCGGAGCCGACGACCAGCCAGTTCTCCGGCGCTCCCGCTGCGGCCGCATCTGCGAGCTCCACGTCGTAGCGCTCGATGAACGAGAACTGCACGACGCCGTACGCGATGCCCACCGCACCGAGGACGAGCAGGGCGGTGGTCGCCACGCCGACGGCGAGGACGAGCCGCTCCGCCCACGATCGGCGCACGGCGGGGCGAATCGCGGAGGCACCGGCGCGGCGGGTGCCAGCAGCCGGCGGCCCGTGGTCGGTGCCGCTCACGGTGCGTGACGGTAGTGGTCCGTAACCGGACCGTCACAGATGGGCGGTGCGTCGATGGTCGGGTCCGGAACGTGGGCGGATCAGCCGCGCTCGCCCTCAGGCGCCGGGGGCCTTGGGCTCCTTGGGGAGGCCAAGGACCCGCTCGCCGACGATGTTGCGCTGGATCTGGCTGGTGCCGCCCCAGATCGTCTCGGAGCGGCTGAAGAAGAACGACGACTGCAGCACCGACGCTGGGTAGGCCTCGGAGATCTGCCGGGCGCCGTAGCCAGGCACCGCCTCCTCGCGCGAGGGGTCGCCGGTGAGGATCTGGCCGGCGGGCCCGAGCACGTCGATGGCGAGGTTCATGAGCTGCTGGTGGAACTCCGACCAGAACATCTTGTTGGTGGCACCCAGCGCCGCCATCGACGGATCCTTGCGCCCCGCGATCTGGGTGGACAGGCTCCGCAGGCCGTTGATGCGCATGATCTGCACCTTGGTCCACGCCGCGACGAGGTCCTGGCGCACCATCGGGTCCTGCGAGCGGCCGTTGGCGCGAGCGATGGCGAGCACGTCCTCGTACTCCTTCTCGAAGCGGCGGTAGCCGGTGGTGGCCGAGGTGCCGCGCTCGAAGCCCAGCGTCGTCATGGCCACGGCCCAGCCGTTGTTGACGCCGCCGACCACGTTGTCCTTCGGGCAGCGGGCGTCGGTGAAGAACACCTCGCAGAACTCGGCGGACCCGTCGGGCTGGCGGATGGGGCGCACCTCGATGCCGGGCTGGCGCATCGGGCAGAGGAGGTAGGAGATGCCCTTGTGCTTCGGTGCATCCGGATCGGTGCGGCAGAGGATGAAGACGTAGTCGGCCTTGAACCCCTGGGTGGTCCAGATCTTCTGGCCGTTGATGACCCACTCGTCGCCATCGAGGGTGGCCCGTGTGGAGAGGCTGGCGAGGTCGCTGCCGGCGTCGGGCTCGCTGAACCCCTGGCACCACGCGATCTCGCCGCTGAGGATCTTGGGGATGAACTCCTGCTTCTGGGCATCGGTGCCCCACTGCAGGATCGTCGGCCCCACGAGCGTGTCGCCGAAGAAGTCGGCGCGCACCGGCGCGCCGGCGCGGTGGAACTCCTCGGCGAGCACCACGGCGTCCATCAGCTCGAGGCCACGGCCGCCGTACTCCTTCGGCCACGAGGCGCACAGCCAGCGGCCCTCGTGCAGCTTGCCGGTCCACGCCTCGTAGAAGTCGGTGCGAGCATCGCCCTCGAGCACGAAGCCCTCGTCGAACCAGCCCTCGGGGAGGTTCTCCTCGAGCCAGGCGCGGACCTCGAGGCGGAAGGCCTCGGCTTCGGGTGGGTAGTCGAGCTCCATGGGCTCATCCTGCCCTGCGGGCGGCGCCGCCCGCAGGTTCGACCGCCGTGCAGGTGCATCGGTCGACCGGGCGCTTCGATCGGTTGGGTGCGCCGACGCCGGCGCCCTCTAACCTCACGACCATGTCGACCACCGAGGCCGAGGCACCCGTGAAGGCCCCCCGCTGGACCAACCAGTGGAAGGAGCTCTACGAGGAGGTCATCGACACCGGGCTGTGCACCGGCTGCGCCGGCTGCGTGATCAGCTGCCCGCACGACGTCATCGGCTACGACCACAACGAGGGCGGGTACAAGCCGTTCCACCTCGAGGAGGAGCTCGGCAAGGCCGACTGCATCCACGGGCAGAAGGGCTGCACGAGCTGCACCCGTGCCTGCCCCCGCTTCCGCGACTGGGAGCAGGTCGCCAACGAGCACCTCTTCGACGAGCAGCGCGACGACGACCAGCTCGCCGGCATCTTCAAGGACATCCTGCTGGTGCGAGCATCTGACGAGCACGTGCTCCGCACCGGCCAGGACGGCGGCCTCGTTTCGGCCATCCTCATCTGGGCGCTGGCCGAGGGCTACATCGACGCCGCGCTGGTCTCGTACCTCGAGGGCGAGCAGGGGTCGTGGAAGGCCGTGCCGGGCGTGGCCTCCACCCCCGAGGAGGTCCTCGCCGCCGCCGGCAGCCGCTACACGTACTCAGCCAACACCCTGGCCATCGACGAGGCGCTCGAGCGCGGCTTCAGCCAGCTCGCGCTCGTCGGGATGAGCTGCCAGTCATCGATCCCGCCGGTGATGTGGCAACGCAAGGTCGGCAAGATCTCCAAGCCGATCGTGTTCAACATCGGCCTGCTGTGCTCGAAGACCTTCGACGACGCCATCTTCGAGGAGCTGTTCTGGACCAAGTACCGCCTCGCCAAGCAGGACATGGTCAAGATGAACATCAAGGGCGTCTTCCAGATCTGGATGCGCGACGGCAGCTACCACGAGATCCCGCTCAAGGAGTGCCACGCGTGGACGCGCGAGGGCTGCACGCACTGCCCGGACTTCGCGGCGGAGCACGCGGACATCTCGACCGGCGGCATCGGCAAGTTCGACGACTGGACGCTCACGATCGTTCGCACCGACCTCGGACGTGAGGTGATCGCACGGATGATCGACGCCGGCGTCATCGAGACGAAGCCCGCCGACGAGGACCCGGGCGCGGTCGCGCTGATGCACAAGCTGGCGGCGAAGAGCCGGTCTCGCTGGCCGCAGTGGGCGGAGTCCTCGGTGCGCCTCGGGCTCCCGGAGAAGAAGAAGGCCTGAGGGGAGCTCGGCCGGCTAGTCCTCGGGCAGGTCGCGGGGGAGGACCTCGCGGCGCTGCATGCCGATGAGCAGGCAGCCTGCGTCATCCATGTCGCTGTCGGCCTCGGAGGTGACGGTGCCCGTTCCGCTCTCGCCGGGCATGATCACATCGATGGTGCCCAGCGCACGCTCGATCTCGACCGCATCCGCGTCCTCGAACAGCACCTCGATCTGGGCCTCGATCGGCAGGTCGGTGATGTTGTCGAGCTCGACGGTGGCGACGAGGTGCCCATCGTCATCGGTCTCGCACGACAGCACCCGAACCGGTGCGCCGGCCTGGATGGGCAGGAGCTCGCCGAACGATGGCTGGGTGGTGCCCGGCGCCCCGCTGTCGCCCGGGTTGCTGGTGGGTACCTCGGTGCCGCCGGTGACCGGCTGGCCGTCGGCATCGGTCGCCCCGGGGCCGGTGACGTCGGGCGCCTCGCTGGTGCTCGGGCTGCTGGGATCGGCCGCCGTGGTCGTGATCGAGCCCGACGTCGGCTCGTCGTCGTCGCTGCAGCCGGCGGCGCCGACCAGGGCGAGCGCTACAAGCGCGATCGATGCGGCGCGGTGGGTGGCGCGTCGGTTCGTCATCGATCAGCCCTCCGTGGTGGTCGTGGCGTCGCCGCCGGAGGCGGGGGCCGTCGGGCCAGCCGCGCAGCTGTCCATCGCCGCTTGAAGCTCGGCAGGCACGACGCCGGGGTCGTCCTCCACCTCGCCGTCGATCTCATCGAAGCGGTCGAAGGGCACCTCGGCGACGAAGTAGTCGTAGAGGCACACGCAGCTGGCCTCCGACGGGAGGTCGACCTCGGAGGTTCGCTCGGCCTCGTCCTTGGCTGTGGGGAGGATGTCGCCGCTGCAGGAGGCCACGAAGTTGGTGCGAGTCTGGTCGCCGTACTCGTCGGGCGCGTTGCTCGTGGGCGTGCAGCTCGACAGCACGAGCACCGCGACGCCCAACGCTGCGAGACCGGATCGACGTGACAGCAACGAGCACCTCCGTGGGACGGCCGTGGACGCTACCAGCGCGCCGCACCCCCTCGACAGTCGGGCTCCGCCGCCCGCCGCACCGCTCAGAGGCCGGCCAGGGCGACCGCCCTGTCGAACACGGCGTCGAGCATCGGCTCGGTGAGCCGCCCGGTGAAGGTGTTCTGCTGGCTCACGTGGTACGAGCACACGATCGTGCGCCCGTCGCCCACCGGCACCTCGACGCCGTGCCCGAACCGCGGCCGGGGGCGGACCCCGAGCACGCCGCACGTCACCTCGTAGGCGAACGTCCCGAGCGCGACCACGACCTCGAGGTCGCCGAGCAGCGCCAGCTCGCGCTCGAGGAAGGGGCGGCACGCGTCACGCTCGGCGATCGTCGGCTTGTTCGCCGGAGGAGCGCAGTGCACCGGCGCGGTGATGCGCACCCCGTGGAGCACGAGGCCGTCGTCGCGGTGCTCGCTGACCGCGCTGCTGGCCAGCCCGGCGCGGTGCAGCGCGCGGTAGAGCCACTCCCCGGAGCGGTCCCCGGTGAACATGCGGCCCGTCCGGTTCGCGCCGTGCGCGGCGGGAGCCAACCCGACGACCAGGATCCTGGGCGAGGGGTCGCCGAAGGACGGCACCGGCCGACCCCAGTACTGCTCGTCGCGGTGCGCAGCACGCTTCTCGACGGCAACCTGCTCGCGCCACGCGACGAGGCGGGGGCAGGTCCGGCAGGCCACGACCTCCGCGTCGAGCTGGGCGAGGGAATCCACGGGTCGCAGGGTAGGTTGCAGCCCGACCGGCCGACGGCCGGCATCCCGACCATGGCTGCACCGCACCGAACTCGCCCCGCACTCGTGCTCCTCGTGCGCCACGGACAGACGCCGACCACCGGCAAGGTGCTGCCGGGTCGGGCGCCAGGACTCCACCTCGCCGCCGCAGGAAGCGCGCAAGCCGAGGCGGTCGCCGAGCGCATCGCCGGGCTCGAGCGCGTCGATGCCGTCTACGCATCGCCCCTGGAGCGCACCCGTGAGACCGCAGCGCCGATCGCTCGGGCGACGGGGCGGAGAGTGCGTGTCGAGCGCGGCCTGCTGGAGTGCGACTTCGGCGACTGGACCGGCAAGCGGCTCAGCGACCTCCGCCGACGCGCCGAGTGGCGCCAGGTGCAGCGCAACCCCAGCGGCTTCCGGTTCCCCGGAGGGGAGTCGTTCGTCGAGATGCAGACCCGCACCGCCGATGCCGTGCAGCGTCTCGCCGCTGCGCACCCCGGCGGCGTGGTCGTGGCCGTCTCGCACGCGGATCCGATCAAGTCCGTGGCCGCCCACGCGCTCGGCACGCACCTCGACCTCTTCCAGCGCATCGTCATCTCGCCGTGCTCGGTGACCGCCCTGCTGATCGGCGGCGACGCGCCGATCGTGCTGGCGGTCAACAGCACGGGCGACGACCTCCGGAGGCTGGTGCCGTCATGACCGAACCCATCGAGCTCGATGCTCCGGAGTTCCTCATCCCCGGAGCGCTCGGTCCACCGGGGCGCAGGGTCTTCTACCTGCAGGGCCGCCAGGGCGCGGTGCTGCTGAGCCTTCGCCTCGAGAAGCAGCAGGTCGCGGCGATGGCGACGTACCTCGGCGAGCTGCTCACCGAGCTGCCCGCCGCCGGCGACGTCGGCGCGCACCAGGAGGTGCTCGAGGAGCCGTTCGACCCGGCGTGGGTGGTCGGGTCCATCGGCGTGGGGTACCGCGACGACGTGGACCGAATCGTCGTCGCCCTCGAGGAGCTCACGCCCGTGGTGCTCGACGAAGACGATGAGATCGTCGGCTCCGACGGCGACGACGTGCGGCGGGCGAACGTGCAGCTCACTCGCGGGCAAGCCGTGCACTTCGTGGCGCTGGCCACCCAGCTGGTGTCGTCAGGCCGACCGCCGTGCCCGCTGTGCGGCAAGCCGGTCGATCCCGAGGGGCACGCCTGCATCAAGAGCAATGGCCACGGCCACACCTGAGCCGCTCGTGGACCGGGACGACGACCGCGGCACCGGCGTCGAGCCGGCGGAGGTTGCGGACCGGCTCCGCGCCGCCCCCGTCGAGGTGGTGGGCCGGATGCCCTGGAGCTCCAACGGGACGTTCCTGGTCGAGATCGTCGATGGCGGACCGCCGCTGCGCGCCGTCTACAAGCCGGTGCGCGGCGAGCGGCCGCTGCACGACTTCCGTCCCGGCCTGCACCGCAGGGAGCTGGCGTCGTACCTCCTGTCGGAGGCGCTCGGCTGGGATCTCATCCCCACCACCGTCGTGCGCGCCGACCTGCCGTTCGACGAGGGCTCGCTGCAGGAGCTGATCGAAGCCGACTACGACCGGCACTACTTCACGATCGTCGAGGACGGCGTCGACGGCGTGCAGCGCACGTCGCTCCAGCGACTCGTGGTGTTCGACGTGCTGTCGAACCAGACCGACCGGAAGTCCGGCCACGTGCTCGAGCGCATCGACGGCCGCATCTACGGCATCGACAACGGGCTGAGCTTCCACGCCGAGTTCAAGCTGCGCACGGTCCTGTGGGACTTCGCCGGCGACGACGTGCCCCGCGAGATCCTCGACGACGTCGCGGCCCTCCTCGACGTCGGGCTTCCCCGAGAGCTCGCCGAGCTGCTCGACCCCTTCGAGCGCGACGCGGTGCTGGCACGGGCCCGATCGGTGGTCGCCGCAGAGCGATTCCCCGTCGACCCCACCGGCCGCCGCTACCCCTGGCCCCTCGTCTGACGCCGCCCACCCATCGCGAACCGGCGGGGTCTCGACCCAACGCGCGGGCCCAGACCCCGCCGGTTCGCGATGGGTCGTGGGTGGGCGATGATGGCGGGATGTCGCTGGAGGACGATCTCGACGCGCTCGTGCGCCAGGTGGACGGCCTCTGCGCGGCGCGCGACTGGGACGGGCTCGTCTCCCTCCGCACGACGTGCCTCGCGGCGGTCGAGCGCGGCCACCAGCACTGGCCCATCGCGTCGCTGATCGAATACCGGCTCGCGCTCCGAGGGCCCGCTGAGCTCGCCGCCGAGCAGCTCGTCGAGGGGCGCGGCCGCTTCGCCCTCGGACCGCTGGCGGAGGTCGCGGCGTCGACGCACACCTGGGACGAGCTCGCCCGCCACCTACCCGATGGTCCGATGCGCTGGGTCGTGGCGCACGAGCGGGCGCTGCGTGGTGACGACCTCCAGGCGCTCGACGCGGGCGAGCACCTCGAGGTGCCGCTCGTGCTCGGCGGCTGGGAGCCCCGCTACGCCCTGGCCACGTACCACGACGATCGGGTCGAGGCGCCCCGGCCGCCGCTTCCCGACTCGCTGCGCACCGATCCGCACCGCGATCTCGGTGCCGCCGCAGACGCCAGCAGCGACGAGGGCGCAGACGATGCAGCCGACGCCCTGATGGAGGTGGTGCGCGGGTGGACGGCGACCTCGGAGGCAACAGCCGCGGCGGTTGCGGTCGACGGCGACGCCCACGGCGCGATCGCCGCGCTCGGCCACGACGCGGCGGTCGTCGTCGAGGTCAGCGGCGCAGAGGCGCTGGCCCAACTGGCGTGGGCCGGAGCGAGCGGCGGGGCGCACGGGCGACGTCGGGGCGCCGCCGCGGGCCGGAGCGGCGCGTGGTGGGCAGCTGCAGCGCTGGCCGGCCTCGATGAGGACTGGCCGCCGCACCCCGACGACCTCGGCGAGGCGATCGCCGAGCTGCGATGGTTCGCGTGGGAGCCGGGCGATCCGGACATCGGGTGGCGGCTGCACCTCGCGGTCGAGGACGACCTCCACGGCATGTCGTGGGCGCTGGCCGTCGTCGACGGCACCGACCCCCCGGCCTGATCGGGCTCAGCGGACGACGACGCGAGCAGCGCGCCCGGCGCGGTCCGCCTTGCGGCGAGCGCCGCGCGAGGTGCGCCGGTAGACCACCAGGCCGACGGCGACGGCCACTGCGGTGGATCGAGCGAGCGTGGCGGCGAGCGCCCGCAGGCTCTCCGACGCGGGCGGAGGCTCGGAGCGCGGTGCAGCCGTGGATGCGACCGGCTCGACGGCACGCTCCGGCGGGAGCGGTCGCTGCTCAGACGCGGCGGGTTCGATCTCAACCGGAGGTGCCACGGCCTCGACGGGCTCGGACTCGGGCTCGGGCTCGGGCTCGGGCTCGGGCGCAGCGACCTGCTCCGGCTCCGGCTCCGGCTCCGGCGCTGGCCCCGGCTCCGTCTCCGTCGCTGGTTCACGCACCGGTGCCGGCACCGCGGCGCTCGGGCGCCTCGCAACCAGCGGGGGCGCCTCCTCGACGGTCGCAGGTGACGCCGGTGGGACCTCAGCGGCAGCAGCCTCACGGCGAGCGGTGCGGATGACGTCGACCACGAGCGCGTCGTCGGCGTCGAGCAGCGCGCTGACGAGGTGCGCGGGAGCGACGACGCCATCGGCCCCGGCGCCGCGGCCGTGGTCGAGCTGCACGAGCAGGACCTTCAGCGAGGCTGAGAACGGCGGCTTCTCGATGACCGGATCTGCAGCCGGCAGCCCGGAGCGTGCAAGTCGCCGCCCGGCCTCGAGGGTGACGGTGTCACCGAAGAGCGCGGCCAGAGGGCTGCCGGGCATCCCGAGCAGCGACAGCAGCAGGTGCACCGGCTCCACCGCTGCGTGCTCGAGGGTGCGCGCCTCGGTGCGCGCTACGGCCACCGCACGGCGCGCTTCGGGGGTGAACCGGTCGAACACGCGCCCAGCATCCCACCTCCGCGGCCTGCCTCGCCTCCTCGCACGAGCCCGACCCCGGACGCGACGGAGCCCCGACCACCAGGGCCGGGGCTCCGTACGAGGTTCGTTGGCTCAGCGGGCCTGGAGCGCCTCGATGAGCTTCGGCATCACCTTGTGGACGTCGCCCACGATGCCGAGGTCCGCGACGCCGAAGATCGGCGCCTCGGCGTCCTTGTTGATGGCGATGATGTGCTTGGCGCCCTTCATGCCGACCAGGTGCTGCGTGGCGCCGGAGATGCCGGCCGCGATGTAGACGCCCGGCTTCACGACCTTGCCGGTCTGGCCCACCTGGTAGGAGTACGGCACCCAGCCGGCGTCGACGATCGCTCGTGACGCACCGGGAGCGGCGCCGAGCAGCTTTGCGAGCGTCTCCACCATCTCGTACTTCTCGGCCTCGCCGAGCCCGCGGCCGCCAGACACCACGATGGCGGCGTCGTCCAGGCTCGGGCCCTCGCGCTCCTCCACGTGGCGGTTGGTGATCACCGCGGCGGACGACGCCGGGGCATCGACGGCGACGACCTCGGCCGCACCGCCGCCGGACTCCTCCGCAGCGAAGGACTTCGGTCGAACGAGCAGGAGCTGCACCTTGCCGGACGTGAGCTTGGTCTTCACGTTGGTGGTGCCGCCGAACACCGGCTCGACGCCGACGAGGTGCTCGCCGTCGGCCTCGAGGTCGACCACGTTGGTGATGACCGGCAGATCGGCCTTCGCCGACAGGCGGCCGGCGATGTCGCGACCGTCGTAGGTCGTGCCGACGAGGATCGCCGCGGGCGCGTTGCCCGCCTCGATCTGCGCGGCGATGGCCGAAGCGACCGGTACGCCGAGCAGCTGCTCGCCGAGGTCGCCCGTCGCGTAGACCTTCGTCGCTCCGTGGGCGCCGAGCTCAGCGGCGATGCCGCTGGCGTCGCCACCGTAGAAGGCCTCGACCGTGTCGCCGATGGCACGGGCCTTCGCCAGCATCTCGAGGGTGATGGTCGAGACCTTGCCGTCCCGCGCCTCGGCGAGCACCCAGATCGTTCCGATTCCCATGGTGCAGCCTCCTCAGATGACCTTGAGCTCTTCAAGGAACTGGACGATGCGGGCATGTGCCTCGCCCTCGTCCACCACGATCTCGCCTGCTTCGCGGGCCTCGGCCTGCTCGATGGCGACGATCTCCTGGCGAGCGCCGGACCAGCCGACGCTGCCGGCGTCGATGCCGAGCTCCGCGATGCCGACCTGGTCGACCGGCTTGGACTTCGCCGCCATGATGCCCTTGAAGGACGGGTAGCGGGGCTCGACGACGCCGGCGGTGACCGACACGAGGCATGGCATCGGGCAGTCGACCTCGTCGAAGCCCTGCTCGGTCTGGCGCTCGATCTTCACCTTGCCGTCGCCGACCTCGATGCTCTTGGCGAAGGTCACCGACGGGAGGCCGAGGAGCTCGGCGAGCTGCTCGGGCACCGTGCCGGTGTAGCCGTCGCTCGACTCGGTGGCGGTGAGCACGAGATCGACGCCCTCGGCGCGGCCGATGGCAGCGGCGAGGACCTTGGCGGTGCTCAGCGCATCGCTGCCCTTGAGCGCATCGTCGCTCACGAGGATGGCCTTGGCGGCCCCCATCGCCAGCGCCGTGCGCAGACCGCTCGTCTCGGCGTTGGGTGCCATCGAGACGAGGATGACCTCGCCCCCACCCGCGGTGTCGACCAGCTGCAGCGCCATCTCGACGCCGTACGAGTCGGACTCGTCGAGGATGAGCTTGCCATCGCGCTTGAGCGTCTTGGTACCGGGATCCAGCGCGCCCGGCTCGGCCGGGTCGGGGATCTGCTTCACACAGACAACGACGTTCATGGCGGGGAGTCTGCTGCGCCGAGGCGAGGCCGGCCAAATCCGGCGGCCCGACGGCGCGCCGCAGCGCGGTGGTACGTTCCGCCGCGCCACCACCGCGCCGGGAGGGCAGAGCGCTGAAGGTCCTGCTGCTGGTCAACTCGTCGGCATCGTCGGTCACCGCCCGCGGGCGCGTCGTCATCCAGAAGGCGCTGTCGGCCGACCACGACGTGACGCTCGCGGAGACCACGCGGCGGAACCACGCGACGCGCCTGGCGCGCCAGGCCGCGACCGACGGCGTGGACGTGGTGGTCGTCCTCGGAGGCGACGGCACGCTCAACGAGGCGGCCAACGGGCTCGCGGGCACGACGACCGCGCTGGCCCCGCTCCCCGGCGGATCCACCAACGTGTTCTCGCGCCAGCTCGGCCTCCCCGACGATCCGATCGAGGCGACCGGCGTCACCCTCGAGGCGCTCGCCGCGCAGTCGATTCGCAGCATCGGCCTCGGTTCGGTGAACGGCCGCTACTTCCTCTTCCACGTCGGCATCGGGTTCGACGCGGCGGTCGTCGAGCAGGTCGAGCGACGCTCCACGTTCAAGCGGTGGGCCGGTCACCCCCTGTTCGTCTACGCCGGCTTCGACACGTGGTTCCGCCACTACGACACCAAGCGACCGCACTTCGCGGTGCGCCACGAAGATGGCAAGGTGGTCGACGACGGCTACTTCGCGATCGTCTTCAACTCGAACCCCTACACCTACCTGGGCACGCGCCCGCTCAACATCGCACCCGATGCCACGCTCGATCGCGGCCTGGCGTCGATGACGCTGCGGACGCTCGGGTTCGTGGCGTTCGGATCGCTCATCCTCTCCTCGATGGGCACCGGCGAGCGGATCCGTCGCGACAAGCGCGTCGACTACCGCCACGACCTCGCATCGGTCGACGTGGAGGGGTACGGCCCGGTGCCCTACCAGGTCGACGGGGACTTCCTCGGCGAGGTCGAGCACCTCGCCTTCCGGCACGAGCCCGATGCGCTGCGCCTCGTCGTGCCGGTCGACGGCGACCTCGCGCGCTGAGCCTCGACGGGCTCGCCGTCAGCCGCTCGCGTCGACGACTCGCCGAGCAGCTGCCGGATCGTTCGTGATGACGCCGTCGATGCCGAGCGCGACCAGCTCGGCGATGCGCATCGGGTCGTCGATGGTCCACGTGTTGACGACGAGGCCCGCCGCGTGGGCGGCGTCGATCAGCTCACCATCGACGAACGCCACGAACGGGTTGAGCGCGCCGTGACCGTGGCGCACGCACCGCTGCACGGTCGCCGCGACGTCGCGGGCGTCGAGCACCAGCCACCCGGTGGCGACCTCGGGGGCCACCGCTCGGACGTGGTCGATGACCGCCAGGTCGAAGCAGGTGATCAGCGCCGCCTCCCGCTCGCCGCGCTCCGCGAGGAGCGAGAGGACATCGTCCACGATGCGGTTCGTCGGGTCGTGGTCTGGGTCATCAGGCAGGTTCTTGATCTCGATGTTGACGCCCATGCCAGCGCAGGCGTCGAGCGCATCGGCCAACGAGGGCACGTCGGCGGGCAGCTCGGCGGCGGGCAGCTCGACGATGATCCGGCCGTCGGAGAGGACCGGGTCGTGGTGCACCACGACCGCGCCGTCCGCTGTGCGCCGGGCGTCCAGCTCGACCCAATCGGCACCCTGCTCCCTCGCTGCGGCGAACGCGGCCAGGGTGTTCTCGGGGTGGGTGGAAGACGCCCCACGATGAGCGATGACCGATGTCATGGTGCCTCCTGGTGAAAAGCCCTTGTACCGGCCCTCTGGAGCGGGTACCGTGCTTGTGAACAGCTGCACGTGCGGTCACTCTGCGCGGCGGCATGTGAACATCCTCACGAGCGACAGAGACGTCGTTCGTCACCATGGAGCTGCCGTGTCACTCACCACCCGCCCGTTGTCCCTGGTTGCCGATGATGACACCTGGCGTGAGCACGCCGCCTGTCGCGACACCGATCCGGACCTCTTCTTCCCCGTCGGCACCACCGGCCCCGCCCTGGAGCAGATCGCGTCGGCAACCGCCGTGTGCGACGAGTGCCCGGCCAAGCAGCCGTGCCTCGAGTACGCCCTGAGCACCAACCAGGACAGCGGCGTGTGGGGCGGCACCTCCGAGGAGGAGCGCCGCAAGCTTCGCCGCAAGTGGCTCGCCGCTCGCCGCCGCTCTGCCTGACGCACGCCACCTGCCCTGCCGCCGACGGCTCTTGCCACGGCGACGGGCTCACCGATGATCACGCACGACCTCCCTCGCTGGGAGGTCGTGACGCGTCTGGGTCGAGATGCTCCGCTGCGGCTTCGACCACCGCCCTCGGCACCGACACCTCCGCCACCGTCCCCGGGCGATCCCCCACCGAGTCGCCGCGCTCGAGGCGCAGCGTGCCACCCAGCTCCCCGGTGACCAGCGCTCGCACGATCGACAGACCGAGGCCGGTGCTGGCGTCCACCGAGAAGTCCGCAGGCACGCCCACGCCGTCGTCGACGACGCGCACCCGCACGCCGTGGTCGTCGCTGGAGAGCTCGACGACCACGTGCCCCGCGACCGGTGCGGGCAGCGAGCGGTGAGCGTGATCGACGACGTTCTGGAACAGCTCGGTGAGCACGACCGCCAGCGGCGTCGCCACCGTGGCCGGCAGGCGTCCGAGGTCGCCGCGCACCGCGAAGCGAACCGGCCGATCCGGTGACGCCAGCCCCTCCTCGACCATGCGCAGGAGCGGGCGGAGGATCTCGACGAACGGCACCGCATCGGCTGCCTCCCGCGAGAGCGTCTCGTGGACGAGCGCGATGGTCCGGATCCTGCGCACCGACTCCTCCACCGCGGCCTTCGCCTCGGGCGACTCGAGGCGCCGGCCCTGGAGTCGCAGCAGCGACGAGATCGTCTGGAGGTTGTTCTTCACCCGGTGGTGGATCTCCTGGATCGTGGCGTCCTTGGAGCGCAGCAGCTCGTCGCGACGGCGCAGCTCCGTGACGTCACGGACGAGCAGGAGGGCGCCGGAGACGACACCGACGTCGAGCAAGGGAACGCACCGCATCGCCAGGACGAGGTCGGTGCCCTGCTGCACCTCGCTGGTGACCGGGTGCTGGTCGGTGGTCGCCCGGCGAACCACCACGTCGTCGAGACCCAGCTCTGCGGGCGTCGAGCCGACCGCTGGCGCGTGCACGCCGAGGCGGTGGAGCGCGGACACCGCGTTGGGCGAGGTGAAGGTGATGCGGCCTGCAGCGTCCAGCACGATCACGCCGTCGCTCACGCGCGGGATCGTCTCGGTGCGGCGGAGCTCGGTGGCGAACGGGAACGTCCCCGCGGCGACCATCGTCGTGAACCGGGCGAACACGTGCAGGTAGGTGCTCTCCAGCTCGCCGCGGTGCCGGGCGACCGATCGGAGCGACGCGCGCGTCAGCACCGCCACGACGCGACCCTCGTGGCGCACCGGCACGGCCAGCACCTGCACCGGTTCCTGGGCGCCTGGGTGGGTGACCTCGCCATCGACCTCGACCCCGGTGTGCAGCGCCGCGCTCACCACGGGGTGCAACCCTGGAGGCGCGACCTCCCCCAGTGGATCGGTCCAGTAGATCGTCTGGCTCGTGGTGGGCCGGATGTGGCCGAGCACCACCACGCGGTCGGCATCGCCGTCGACCGGCGCGTGCAGGAGGAGATCGGCGAAGCAGAGGTCGGCGAGCACCCCCCAGGAGGCGACCAGTCGCTGGAGGTGCGCAACGGGTGCTGGGCCGAGGTCGGTGTGCAGCCGAGCGAGCTCCGACAGGCTGGCCATCGGCCCACCCTACGTCGGTGCCGGCTGCGAGCAGCGTGGGGATCAGCGGCGTCGCGCCGCCGATGGCACCTCACGCCTCGTCGGCGGCGACCTCCCACTTGGTCCAGCACCAGGGGCAGTGCTGCGAGGTGATCCGCCGCTCGATGTCGATGCGGTCGAGATAGCCCGCAGCACCGCAGCTCGGGCACGAGCTCGGCTCGGCCCAGTCCATGTCCTCGCCGAACGTCCGCACGTCGCGGAGATCGAGGTCCGGGAGCGGTTGCCACTTCGGCCCGCTGTCCTCAGCGGTCTCGCCGACGGCGTGGTGGCCCCGGCGCAGGAGTTCCTTCAACATGCCCATGGTGTCTCGCTCCAGTTTCGTGAGGGCCTGGGAGCGGTGCCACCACGTCGCTCCGTCAGCCGCTCGACCAAGCTGCTCCGCCCCGCAGGGGGGCATGGACAGTATCGGCGGTGCACGTCAGGAATCGGAGCATTTTTCCTTGTTTTCCATAGGTTTTTGATACCTATCACCGATGAGTCGTGGCGCTCACGAGCGCCAGAGGTGGTCCCCGAGAGCGAGCAAGCCGCGCAGGTCGGCGATGTCCTGCTCGAAGTACGGGACGGCGACCACGAGGTCGGGCGCGTGCGCGAGCTCGGCGCGCTGCTCTGCCTCACGCTGGGCGACCACGCGGTAGTTGAGGAAGCTCTCCGCCACCTCGACCAAGACGCGGTCCACGATCGCTGGATCGCCCACGTCGCCGGGCAGCGCCGCTCGCAGCGCAGCCGGATCGGCCCCCATCTGCTCGGCCACCGCGGCCGCGCCAGGATCGAGCAGGTACGCCGGCAGCACCTTGTTGAGCACCACCGCGCCGAGGTGGAGGTTGCGCTGGGCGAGTGCGCCGATGAAGAACTCCGCCTCGCGCACCGGCGCCGACTCCAGCGTGCTCACCACCACGAACGTCGTGCGCTTGTCTTCGAGCAGCCGGCTCACCGCTCGGGCTCGCTCGACGAAGCCGTCGTACATCGTCTGGAAGAGGATGAAGAACTCGGCGATGTCCTGGAGGAACTGCGTGCCGAGGATCCGATCGGCGACGGAGTAGAACGGCTTCGACGCCGCATTGACGACCCGGCTGCGGTACGGCGCGATGAGCCAGCGGAGCAGGCGGCTGCTGAAGAAGTCCGCCATCCGGTCCGGGGCCTCGAGGAAGTCGATCGCGTTGCGCGTCGGCGGCGTGTCCACCACGATCAGGTCGTAGCGACCGGACGCGTGGATCTCGTAGAGGCGCTCCATGGCGATGTAGTCGTGGCTCTGGACGAAGCGACCGGAGATGTTCTGGTAGAGCTGGTTGTCCAGGATCGCATCGCGGGTGGCGTCGTCGGGCGCGTGGGTGCGCACGAGGTCGTCCCACGACTCCTTGGTGTCGAGCATCGCCGCCCACAGCTCCCCCCGCGGGGCGACGCCCACCTCGGCGAAGGCGTCGGGGTGCACCCTGGTCTCGACGTTGCCGAACTGCTCCAGCCCGAGGGCGTTGGCGAGGCGGCGAGCGGGGTCGACGGTGAGGACCAGCACCTTGCCGCCGAGGTGCGTGGCCGCCATCGCCGCTGCTGCCGCAGCCGTCGTCGTCTTGCCCACGCCACCGGAGCCGCACGACACCACGATCTCCTTCGCCGCGAGGAGCTGCTCGAGCGACGTGGGCGCCGCGGCGACCTTGCCCATCAGTATCCGAGCTCCGCGCTGAGGGCCTCGGCGAGGTGCATGGTGGTGCGCACGCCGTGGGAGCGGGTGAAGAGGTACGGCAGGTAGAGCAGCGGCACCGCGGGATCGAGGCCGGCACGGAGGCGATCGAGGTGCTCGGCGCGCGATCGGCGCATCGTGACCGCCAGCTCTGCAGCGTCGAGCACCGCACCGACGGGTCCCTCGGCGGCAGCACTGAGCGCGGCGACCACCTCCGGGGCGCGGAGGAGATCGAACACCTCCTCCTCGCCGCGACCGAAGAGCTCGGGCAGCACCCGGTTCACGATCACCGCGGCGAGGTCGACGACAGTCTCCTGCTCGAGACGCTCGGCGAGCTCGAGGGTCTCGGTCACCGGCATCTCCTCGGGCGCGGAGACGATCACCGCGCCGGTCACGGCCGGGTCGCCGAGCATCTCGAGCATCCAGCCGGTCTGCTCGCGCACCAGCCCCACCTGCACCAGCTCGTTGATGCCCTGCGGAGCGGAGAGCTGCCCGACGATGTGGCCGGTCGCCACCGCGTCGACCACGACGAGGTCGTAGGTGCCCTCGCGCACCTCGTACGCCAGCTTGCCGACGGTGAGGATCTCCTTCACGCCAGGCGCCGCGTTGGCGACGAAGTCGAAGCTGCGCGCCAGCGGACCGATGCGGCCGAGCAGGGGGATGCGGAGCTGCATCCGGAGGTACTCCTTGAGCGACTCCTCGGTGCTCATCGACATGGCGAAGAGCCCCGGGTGGACCTCGATCGGGTCCCAACCGGTGCGCGGCGCCTCGAGGACGTCAGACAGGTTGCCCTTGGCGTCGACCTCGCACACCAGCGTGCGCTTGCCGAGCTGCGCGGCGGCCAGCCCGAGGCCGGCGGCCACGGTGGACTTCCCGACGCCGCCCTTGCCGGTGACGAAGAGGAGGCGCCGATCGAGGAGGTCGAGCACGCTGGCGGCCGGTCGTCCTAGCTCGAGAAGCCGATGCGGCGGTCGGAGTCCGGCGAACCGATCTCGACGTACGCAACCTTCTTCGACGGCACCGCTACGTCGCGCCCGTGCTTGTCGGTAAGCCACAGCACCTTGTCGTCGTCGGCCAGCGCCTCGTCGATCGTGGCGCGCAGCTCGGCACGGTCCGCTTCGTCCGCCATCTCGATGTCGATCTCCTTGGCGGTGTAGGTCACGCCGATGCGGACGTCCACGGGGTCCTCCTGGGGCTCACGTCGCGACCGCGCACGCGGTCCATCGCCAGCCTACGCCCGCTTCGTGCGGTCGCACGAAGCCGCAGCGAGCGCCGACGGCGGCGTGGAGCAGGAGGCCGATGCCGTCGTCGGCAGGTCGATCGCGGGGCTACAGGAGCTTGAGCTCGGGGTGGCGGCGCTTGGTCGGCGCGAGCACCGTGTCGATCTGCTCGGCGATCGCGGTGATGGCGACTGCGGCCTCGCTGTCGGGCTCGACCGCGACCACCGGCCGACCGTCGTCGCTGCCCTCGCGCAGCGCGGGGACGAGCGGCACCTGGCCCACGAAGGGCACATCGAGGCGACGCGCCAGGTCCCCACCTCCGCCGGCGCCGAACAGCTCGTAGCGGGTGCCGTCGTCGCCGGTGAACCAGGACATGTTCTCGATCACGCCCTTCACGGCCAGGTTCACCTTCTCGGCCATGAAGGCGGCCCGCTGCGCGACGCGCTGCGCCGCGCGCTGCGGCGTCGTGACGACGAAGACCTCCGCGTTCGGCAGGAACTGCGCCAGCGACAGCGCGATGTCGCCGGTGCCAGGCGGCAGGTCCACCAGCAGGTACTCCGGGTCGTCCCAGTAGACGTCGGTGAGGAACTGCTCGAGCGCCTTGTGCAGCATCGGTCCGCGCCAGATGACCGGCTGGTCCTCCTCGGCGAAGAAGCCCATGGAGATGCACCGCACGCCGTGCACCTCCGGTGGGATCAGCATCTCGTCGATGATCGTCGGCGGCCGGTCGATGCCGAGCATCTTCGGGATCGAGAAGCCCCACACGTCGGCATCGATGACCGCCACCGAGCGGCCGCGCTGGGCGAGGGCGATCGCCAGGTTGGTGGTGATCGACGACTTGCCGACACCGCCCTTGCCCGACGCGATCAGCAGGACACGAGTGCGGCTGGCAGGGTCGGCGAACGGGATCCTGCGCCCCTCGGCGTGGCCGTGCGCTGGCTGCGAACCAGCCGTCGCGCCCGGGTCGCCGTGCAGGCGGGTGCGCAGCTCCTCACGCTCCTGGTCGGTCATGACCGTGAACTCGAGGTCGACCGCGGCGATGCCGGGAAGGGCCTCGACCGCTCCCGTCACTCGCTGGGTGATCTCGTTGCGCAGCGGGCAGCCGGCGATCGTGAGAGCGACGAGCACCTTCGCCACGTCGCCCTCGACGGTGGCCACGCGCACCATGCCGAGGTCCACGATGCTGCGGTGCAGCTCCGGGTCCTGGACGGGGCGCAGGGCCTCGAGCACATCGGCATCGGTGGTCGGCATCCGGGGCTCCTCGAATTTCTCCTACGGCGATAGGTACAATATCGGCGTGGGTTCTGTCTCACCCCTTCCGGGTGCCGGTCTGTCGGCCACCGACTTCGCGTCGCTGGTCACCGCGATCACCTCTGCCTTCGGCGACCCGACTCGACGCGACACCTACCTCTTCGCCCACGAGCAGCCCGATGGCGTCACCACCGCCCAGGTGGCGGAGCGCTTCGAGGTCCACCCGAACGTGGCTCGGCACCACCTCGACAAGCTCGTGTCCGGCGGCTACCTCGAGGTCGCGGTGCACAAGGGCGACCACGCCGGCGCCGGCCGTCCCTCCAAGCGCTACCGCGTCACCGAGAAGGACGCGGCGGTCGACCTGCCCATCCGCCACGACGACATCCTCGTGACGTTGCTGGGCCGGGCGCTGTCGATGCTGCCGCGCGAGCAGGCCGAGTCCATGGCGGAGGAGGTCGGCGTCGAGTTCGGCAAGGCGATGGCCACCGCGATGGGCGACCAGTCGAGCCACCACCGCTCGTTTCGCGCTGCGCTGCACGCGGTGGCCGACGCTCTGACCGCCCACGGCTTCGCCGCTCGCGCCGAGGGCACCAAGAACGAGCTGCGCATCGTGTCGGAGCACTGCCCGTTCGGCGACGCGGTCATCGAGCACCCGGTGATCTGCGCGGTCGACCGCGGCCTCGTGCAGGGGATGCTCTCGTCGCTCTACGGCGAGACCTCCGCCGAGCTCGAGTCGTCCCTGCCGATGGGCGACGCGTTCTGCGTCACCAACGTCGACGGATGAGCAGGCACCGATCTCAGCCGGTCGACCGCTCGGGCGCGAGCACGTAGCGGTAGATCGAAGCCCCGATCGCGGCGCCGACGAGCGGCGCCAGCCAGAACAGCCAGAGCTGGCCGATGGCATCCGCGCCGGCGAAGATCGCCGGGCCGGTGGAGCGGGCGGGGTTCACCGAGGTGTTGGTGACCGGGATGCTCACGAGGTGGATGAGCGTGAACGTCAAGCCGATGGCGAAGGGGGCGGACCCCTTGGGCACCTTCTCGTCGGTGCTGCCCATGATCACGAGCAGGAAGACCGCGGTGAGCACGACCTCGGCCACGAGGCCCGCCAGCATGCTGTAGCCACCGGGCGAGAGGTCGTCGTAGCCGTTGGCGGCGAAGCCGCTGGCCTGCGCGTCGAACCCGTCGACACCGCTTGCGATGATGAAGAGGGTCCCGGCGGCCAAGCATGCGCCGACCACCTGCGAGATGACGTACGCTCCGCCGTCCTTCGGGTCGAAGCGCCGACCGACGATGAGCCCGACGGTGACCGCAGGGTTGAAGTGGCCGCCGGAGATGTGGCCGACGGCGAACGCCATGACGAGCACGCTGAGCCCGAACGCCAACGACACCCCCAGCCAGCCGATGCCGACGCCGGGTGCACCCGCGGCGAGCACCGCGCTGCCGCACCCCCCGAGCACCAGGACGTAGGTCCCCAACAGCTCCGCAGCGAGGCGCCTGTGCATCGTCCGACCCCCTTCGGTCGTCGCCGGCGCCCGCCACCAACCGGCATCGATCTTCGACCGCACGCTGGTGCGACGGCCGAGCCGTAGCCTACGACCCGTGGCACGCCACCTCCTGGACCATGCGTCGACGACACCGCTACGCCCAGCGGCGCGCGCCGCGGTGCTGGCCGCGCTCGATCGACCCGCTGGTGACCCGGGGCGCATCCACCAGGAGGGGCTCGCTGCGCGGCACGCCGTCGAGGTGGCGCGCGAGCAGGTCGCCGCGCTGCTCGGCTGCCGGCCCCGATCGATGATCTTCACGAGCGGCGCCACCGAGTCGATCGCCACCGCGGTGTGGGGCGCGGTGCACGCCGGAGCCGAGCGCCTCGGCGTCGCTGCGAGCGCGACGCACGTGGTGGTGCCCGCCGTCGAGCACTCGGCGGTGCGCAGCGCCGCTGGGATGGGCGAGCACACCGTCGTCGGCGTCGACGGCCGCGGGCGCATCGATCCCGACGAGGCGCTGCGCGCGATCGGCGAGCGGACGGTGCTGGTGCACGTGCAGCTCGGCAACCACGAGGTCGGCACGCTGCAACCGGTGGCGGCGGTCGTGGCGGGGTGTCGCGAGCGTGGCGTGCTGGTGCACGTGGATGCCGCGCAGGCAGCCGGGCGGGTGCCGATCGCCTTCGATGACCTGGGCGCGGACCTGCTGTCGGTCTCGTCGCACAAGCTCGGGGGCCCGGCTGGGGTCGGTGCGCTGCTGGTGCGCCGGGGGCTGCGGGTGCCGCCGCTGCTGACCGGGGGCGACCAGGAGCGCGCCCGACGCGCCGGCATGGAGGACGTCGTGGGCATCGCCGGCTTCGGCGCCGCGTGCGCCGAGCTCGACGGAGGGACCCTCGAGGCCGAGGCAGCGGTTGCGGCGGCGCAGATCGAGCGGCTCGCTGCCGACGCCGTCGCCATCGATGGCGTGGTCCGCTACGGCGACCCTGCGGTCGACGGACGTCTGCCCCACCTGCTGTGCGTCGGCATCGAGGACATCGAGCCCCAGGCGGTGCTGCTCGGCCTCGACCGTCGCGGCATCGCTGCCCACTCCGGCTCGGCGTGCGCATCGGAGTCGCTCGAGCCGTCGCCGGTGCTCGAGGCGATGGGTGTCGACGCGCACCGATCGCTGCGGCTGTCGGTCGGGTGGGACACCACCGATGCCGACATCGACGCCGCGGTCGCCGCGCTGCCGGAGGTCATCGCCGAGCTCCGAGCGCTCCGCCCCTGACAGCCACCACAACCACCACACCGGTCAGCCGCGGGCGAGCCAGGCGGCGAGGGCTTGGCGCGTCACCGCGTCGAGCGAACGGAACGTCCCATCCGCGTACCCCGAGGTGACGCCGGTCGACGCCGCCCACCAGATCGCCGTCTGGAACGGATGCCCCGCACCCACATCGGAGAACCCCGGATCCGCGAACGGACCCTCCGGCGCACCCGCCTGGCGCCACAACCACACCATCGCCGCCTGGCGCGACACCGCATCGGTGGAGCGGAACGTCCCATCGGGATAGCCCTCGGTCAACCCCGTCGACGCCGCCCACCAGATCGCCGTCACGAACGGATGCCCCGCACCCACATCGGAGAACCCCGGATCCGCGAACGGACCCTCCGGCGCACCCGCAGCACGCCACAACCACGCCATCGCCGCCTGGCGCGACACCGGCGCCGTCGATCGGAACGTCCCATCCGCGTAGCCCGTCGCGATGCCCCGCAGCACCACCGAGCCGATCTCCGCGAGGAAGGGGTGGCCCGCCGACACATCGGGGAACGTCGGCGCCTCACGCTCCACCGCACCCACATCGCAGAACATGGCCTGCGGACGCGCCACACCACGCTGATCAGCCGCCGAGCACACGGTGGCGCTCTCCAGCAACGGCGAGCCGATCAACGGCAGATGCGTCCACGTCGGACCACCGCTATCTGCCAACGCAGCCAGCATCGGATCCGCCACCGTGCCCACATCATCCACGTGCGCGAAGCCGCACGACCCATCGGTGTCCGCGTTCCCGCCGCCAGAGGTCACGATCGAGCGGCAATCCGCTCCCTGGACCTGGCCGCCCACCACCGACGTGTGCAGGTAGGGCTTGCGGCCGAAGTGGAGGGCGCCGGAGGTGCCGTCGGTCGTGCTGTTGCCCGTGATCGTCGACTCGAGGATCACAGGGGTTGCGGACGCGTACTCCAGGTAGATCGCGCCGCCGCGCGCCGCTGAGTTGCCGCTGATGGTGGAGCGCTCGACCCGCAATCGGCTGTAGGGGCCCTCCTCCACCCTGATGCCGCCGCCGATGGTCGTCGAGCTCCCGTTGCCGGCCAGCGTCGAGTCGACGACGGTGAAGCCGCCGCGCCACAGGGACACGCCCGAGTCTCCGTTGCCGGAGATCGTCGAACGCTCGATCCGCACCCCTGGACCGCCCGGATAGCCGCCGGCGCTGATGCCGACCCCCGTGTTCCTCTCAACCGAGGAGTCCCGCACGATCGGTGACGCGCAGCTGTAGTTGGTGATCTTCCAATCGGGCTGTTGACCGTCGAACCACACGCCCGCGGTGCCCTCGTTGTCGTGGATGTGCACGCGATCGAGCTCGTGGCGAACGTCGCGACCCTCTCCACTTTTGCAGGTCACGAGCCGGACCACCTCGGTGGGCAGGCCAGGGTTGCCGTTCGCGTCGACCTCGACGTCCTCCAGCACGGTGTTCGCCCCGGCGAGGATCGCCGACCCGAACCTGTCATCACCCAGGTTTCCGATGACCTCGTTGTCCGTCACGCGCACCCGACGCATCTTTAGCTCACCGAATCCGATGATCGCGCCGCCGTATCGATCGCCGGCGCCGCCGCGCAGCTGCACGTCTTCGAGGGTGAACTTCACTTCGGCGTGGAAGATCCGGTCGAGCCCGCCACCGTCGATGATCGTCGCCGCCGGACCAGCACCTGTGATGGTCAACGGATCGTTGACGTTGAGGTCACCGGTCATGGCCGCGTTCTCGGTGTTGCCGGGGATGGTCAGCTCGAAGGTGCCGGAAGGCACGACGATGGTGTCAGAACCCGCCAGCGCATTGGCCTCGATCACCGCGGCGCGCAGCGAGCAGTCACCCGCCGCATCCGCGCACGTGCCGTCTCCAGGTGCCACGTCCAACGTGTCATCGGTCGAATTGACCACCAGCGACCCAGCGACCTCCACCGACCCGGCGTCGCACGCAGCATCCAGCGGACGCGGCGCACCCCGCTGATCCGGCGTCTCGCAGACCGCGAGCCCGGCGTCGATCACCGGCGACGTGCGCGCGGGCACGTGCACCGGCGTCGCCCGGCCTGCGACGGACACGCCGATCGGTTGCGACGACGACTCGGCATCGGTGAGCAGACCGAGCGCCGGGTCGCCAGCGGCGCTCGTGTCACCAGCGCCGAGCCCGCACGATCCGTCGCCGTCGACGTTGCCGCCACCCGACGACGGTGCTGCACCCGCCGCGCAGTCTGCACCCACCTGCTGCGCCGCGATCAGCGAGCCCTCCAGATCCATCGGCGCAGTGGCCGCCCATGCGACTGCGCCGCCGCCGACCGCCGAGGTCGACGACTCGCTGATCGTCGTCGAGCGCAAGGTCGTCGACGACGACGACCGCGCCGAGACCGCCCCGCCCTGCGGGGCCGCGTTGTCGGAGAACGTCGAGGTGTCGGCCACGAGCGTGCCGAACACCCCGGCGCGCGCACCTCCACCAGCCGCGTCTGCGGTGTTGCCGATGACGCTCGTGCGCTCCAGGGTCGCGACGCCGCCCTCGACCATCACGCCGCCGCCCATGCCGGTGGCGTGGTTGCCCTCGATCACGCTGTCGGTCACGACCACCTGCGCACCGCTCACGCGCAACCCGCCGCCGTTGGTCGCTGCGTTCCCCTCGATGCGCACCGCCTCGATCGTCGACGCACCGCCGAGCAGCACGAGCCCCCCGCCGAGGTTGTCGGCGATGCGGCCACGCTCCATCACGATCGGCAGGTCGCTCACCAGCCCCCGGCCGGCGTTGCCCCAGATCTGGGGGATCGAGCTGTCGAAGGCGGTCGGCTCGGCCCCGAGCACGACCGTCCCGCCGCCGTCGTCGCTGGTGATCACCACACCGTCGGCACCGTTCTGCCTGACCTGCGGCGCCCACAGGACGATGTCCTGCGCCACGCCGGCGCCTGTGGATCGGTGGATGCGGATGCCCGTACCGGCGTTGGATGCCACCGTGGCGCCGGTGGTCGGTGTGCCGATCACGATCGACCGATCTGACGGCGTCTCGATGTGGATGGCACCCGTGCCGGCGTCGCCCGCCCCGGCAGAGCTCACGCCGCCGCACAGGTCGACGTCACCGCCGAGGACCGCGATCGAGCCGCCGGCGCGCACCCCGGTGCCCGCCGCGAGGCCACCGGACGACGCGCCCGCGCACATCGTGAGGCCCGCGGTCGCCAGCACGTTGCCCCCCAGCACGTCCCCCGCACCATCAGGCACCGCCAACCCGTTGCGGACGTTGACCTCGAGGGTGAGCGGGGCGGTGGCGTGCACCACCCGATCGATCCCTGCAGCATCGATGAGGGTGCTGTTCGAGCTGCCGAGCCGCCGGATCGACAGCTCGTCGGTGACGTCGAGATCGCCGGTGAGGCCCGCATCCTCACCCGCGCCTGCGAGCGTAAGCACGTACGTGCCCGTCGGCAGCCAGATGGTCTCGGCACCCGGCTCGGCGTTGGTCTCCATCACCGCGGCGCGCAGCGAGCACCTCCCCGCCGCGTCAGCACAGGCGCCATCGCCAGGTGCGACATCGATGCTGTCGACCGTGGTGTCGACGAGCACATCGGTCACCCCTGCCTGCTCCGCGACACGCCGTATGGCGTGGTTGCCCGAGTCGGCGATCAGGTAGGCGCCCGGAGCGATGACGGCGACGCTCGTCGGATCGTCCAGCGTCGCCAGGATGGGGGCTCCCCCGTCTCCGCTGTGCCCTCTGTAGCCGTTGCCGGCGACGGTGTGGATCAACCCGGTGACGGAGTCGACGCGGCGCACCTTCTGGCCGAGCATGTCCACCACGAGCACCCCGCCTGACCCATCGACGTCGACTCCGGTCGGGGCCGAGAACCGAGCGGTGGTGGCGAGCACCCCCTCGCTCGTGCTCGTCGTACCACCACCGGCGATCGTCGCGATCACACCAGTGCCCAGATCCACCCGGCGCACCCGGTCGTTGCCAGTATCGGCGATGACGAGCGAGCCGGCGGGGTCGAAGGCGACGTGGTTCGGACCGCACAGCTCCGCCGCGGTCGCCTGGCCGCCGTCGCCGGAGAAGCCGCACACCGCGGTACCTGCGACGGTGGTGATGACCTGGGTCGTCGCATCGACCCGACGGATCCTGTGGCTCCCGGTGTCTGCGATGTAGAGGTTGCCTGCGCCATCGAGCGCGACGCTCCCCGGGTTAGTCAGCAACGAGCTCGTCGCCACGACACCATCCACGCCGATGCCACCACCACCTCCGGCCGGGCCGTAGCCAGCGACCGTGGTGATCACGTCCGTCGTGGCGTCCACCCGCCGGATCCGATCGTT
The DNA here is from genome assembly GCA_038206295.1 of Acidimicrobiales bacterium. Lineage (GTDB taxonomy): Bacteria > Actinomycetota > Acidimicrobiia > Acidimicrobiales > JBBRAZ01 > JBBRAZ01. The sequence continues at coordinate 64,519 of JBBRAZ010000013.1, read as the reverse complement.
GCCCCGCTCGGCGATGAACACGTTCCCGGCCGCATCTGCAACGACACCGGCAGGTCTCCACAGCTTCGCGTCGCGCGCCAGTCCTCCGTCGCCGGACACGCCGTAGGCACCGGTGCCGGCGAAGCTGTCGATCGTGCCGGTCGCCGCATCGATGATCCGCACGCGATGGTTGCCGGTGTCGGCGATGTAGATGTTGCCAGCGAGATCGACCGCCACGTCGCCAGGTGAGCTCAGGGTCGCTGCGGATGCCGGGCCGGAGTCGCCCGACGAGCCCGCCACGCCCGTGCCTGCAATCGTCAAGATGACCGGCGCGACGATCGCCGCTGCCGGGGTTGCGGTCACCATCGCGGTGACCGCCAGGGTGCACATGGCGACGACGACCGCCATGCGCCGCACCACCGGGCGCCGCGCGCTGGGCGCTCCGGCCTGCAGCTGACGCGACATCGACACGGCGGACCCCCTCCGTCATCGCAACCCTACCGGGGCATCCCCCGCAGCGCTGGAGGGATGGGGCTCAGCGAAGGAGGGGGGCGCGCACGGTGCGCTTGGCGCCGGCGGCGACCTCGTCGGGAACCTCCACCCACAGACGCAATAGCGCTCCCGACATGGTCTTGCCGAGGTTGTCCGAGCGCAGCGAGCGCGGGGCGCCGCCGCCGAGGGCCTGCTGGCACACGAACTTGATGCCGAGCACGTTGCGGGCCTCGAAGCGCTCGACCGAGCCGGCCACCAGCGAGCCGAGGTGCGCGGCGACCACCTCGGGGGTCACCACCTCGAGCAGCGCCTCGTAGGCGGCCTCGTCGTCGGCGAAGAGCGTGATGTCGGAGATGTCGCCCTTGTCACCGCAGCGGGCGCCGACGAGGTCGCGGAGCTGGATGCGTGCCATCGGCGCCGAGCATACGCACCCGTCCGCCCCCCCCGGCTCGATGCGCCGGCGGACTCGCACGCAGTCCCTGCGCTGCCTAGGGTTCCACGCTGTGAGCGACCCCGCCCCTGCGGCCAGGCCCCTCTCCGCACCCTGTCGCCAGCCGCGACCCGTCGCGCCTGCTCGGTCCCGACGATGACCTTGTGGCTCGTGCGGCACGCGCACGCCGGCGATCGCCACCACTGGAGCCTCGACCAGGACGAGCGGCCCCTGTCGGAGCGTGGCCGCACGCAGGCCGCCGAGGTGACGTCGCTGCTCGCTGATCGCGGCATCGAACGGATCCTCTCGAGCCCAGCGACGCGCTGCGCCGAGACGGTCGAGCCACTGGCCGACAAGCTCGGACTCGCCGTCGAGACGACCTCGCTGCTCTACGAGGGAACCTCTGCGGACGAGGCGATGGCGGTGATCGATGGCGTCCTGTCCACCGAAGCGGTGCTGTGCAGCCACGGCGACGTGATCCCCGACCTGCTGCGAGCGCTGCGCAGACGAGGGCTGGAGTCCAACGGGATCGGCGCGTGCGAGAAGGGCTCGACCTGGGAGCTCTCGGTGGTGAACGGCAGCGTCGTCGACGCCACCTACCACCCGCCGGTCGGCTGACGCTCAGCTGCCGCCGTCGACCTCGACGCGGACCTGCGCGTCGACGAGCTCGCGGGGCACCGCGAAGGCGTCGACAGCGAGCAGCTGGCTCGGGCGGCCATCGCGGGCACGTCCCGGCGTCCCGAACATCGGCGGGCCCGAGAGCGCGAGCACGCCAGGCTCGCGCACCAGGCGCTGCGCCACCTGAGGATCAGCTGCGCGCCACGCCAGGCGCCCGATCACCTCGCCGGGCTCCCACCCGGTGGCATCCATCTCGGCGAGGTCGACCGCACCGCCGTGGAAGGCGTTCACCCCGAAGTACTCCTCGTGCCACTCCTCGATCTCGAGGCCGAGCTCATCGGCGCGGGTGCGCACCCAGCGCAGCGCAGCGCGGGCCTTGGCCTCAGCATCCGGCCACGAGTAGGCGAGACGCAGCTCAGCGGACCAGCCCGCTGCGCGGCACACGAGGCCCTTGTAGGTGGCGGGAGGCGCCGCGCCGCGCACGCCGCTGATGCGCACCCGGTCGTCGCCGAGATCGGTCAGCGTCGGCGAGGTGAGATCCACCGAGACATCAGGGTTCAGATAGGCGCGGGGGTCCTGCACCTCGTAGAGCAGCTGCTCGCGCACGGTGTCGAACGTGACCATGCCGCCGGTGCCCGCCGGCTTGGTGATCACGAACGTGCCGTCTGCCTCGCACTCGCCGATGGGGAAGCCGATCGCCATCGGGTTCGGGTTCTCCCACCAGCGTCCGGAGTAGTTGCCGCCGGCGACCTGGCCGCTGCACTCCAGCAGGTGCCCGGCGGTGACGCCCGCGGCGAGGCGGTCCCAGTCGTCCCACGCCCAGCCGAACTCGTGCACGAGCGGAGCGAGGAAGAGCGAGGCATCCGCCACCCGGCCGGTGATGACGACGTCCGCTCCGGCGTCGAGCGCTTCGACGATGGGGCGGGCACCGAGGTAGGCGTTGGCGAACAGCGCGTCGTCGGGGAGGCCGAGCTCGGCGGCCATCGGGCGCACGTCGTCGCCGACCACGGTCGCGATCTTGAGGTGTCCGAGCCCGGCGCCGTCGGCCGCGGCGCGCACGGCGCGGCCCGCTGCGATGGGGTTGATGCCCCCGGCGTTGGTGATGAACCGGGTGCGGCCGTCCGCGAGGTAGGGCGCGGCCTGCGCCAGGTAGAGCGGGAGGTCCTTGGCATAGCCGGTGGCCTCGTCTCGCGCCCGGTCCTTCTGGAGGATGGCGAGGGTGAGCTCGGCCAGCGCCTCGTTGACCAGGTAGTCGAGACCATCGGCGAGCAGGGCATCGAGGGGCGCGTGCCCGTCGCCGTAGAAGCCCTGGCCGCCACCGATGCGGATCATGTCGGTCGTGCGCTGCGCCATGGCGCCATCCTGTCAGCCCAGCGCGGCGCGCAGCGCAGACGTGGCGCGGTCGCGGGCGTCGCGAGCGGATTGCACCATCGAGGTCATGCCGAAGAAGCCGTGGATCATGTCGTCGTAGCAGACGTGGTCGACCGCCACGCCCTCGGCAGCGAGCCGCGCTGCGTAGTCCGCGCCCTCGTCGCGCAGCGGGTCGTACCGCGCGGTGATGACGAGCGCGGGGGCGACGCCGGCGAGCTCGGGCGTGCACAGCGGCGCGGCCAGCGGATCGGTGCGCTGCTCGACGGGGAGGTACTGGTCGATCATCCACCCCAGGTCGACGGCGGTGAGCAGGTAGCCCTCGGCGTTCTCGACGTTGGACGGCCGGTTCAGCGCGAAGTCGACCGCCGGGTAGACGAGCAGCTGGTGGCGCAGCTCGGCGATGTCGTGGTCGCGGGCCGCGACGGCGACGACCGCGGCGAGGTTTCCTCCCGCGCTGTCGCCACCGACGGCGAGGCGGCCCGGGTCGACGTCGATGCTCGTGGCCTCCGCGACGAGCCATCGCAGAGCAGCGATGCAGTCCAGCGGCGCTGCTGGGAACCGGTCCTCGGGAGCGAGGCGGTAGTCGACCGACACGACGACGACGCCGGCGTGCGCGCACAGCTCGCGGCACGTGCCATCGGATTGGTCGAGGCTGCCGAGCACCCACCCGCCGCCGTGGATCCACAGCAGGGCACCGAAGGGCCCGTCGCCGGCAGGGCGGTAGATGCGCACCGGCACATCGGGCGCGCCCTCGGGGCCAGGCACGGCGCGGTCCGCGACCGAGGCGACGTCGGCTGGCTCCGCGGAGGATGGCATCGCCGCCATGAGCGCGCGGGCCGCATCCGGGGTGAGGGTGGACAAGGGCGGCACCTGCATCGTCTCGATCAGGTCGAGGAGGCGCTGGATCTCGGGGGCGACAGCCATCCCCGACAGCATTGCCCACCGACGCCCTCCCCGACGGTGCTCTGACACACTGTCAGGAATCCGGACACGGGCAGCTGAGCGGGCCGCGCCACCATCGGGCTGCCGGCGGTGCACCCGACGCAACGAGGAGGGGTCATGGGCGAGACGGTGACGGTCCTGGACCAGGAGATCCCGGTGCCGGTCGAGGTGCGGCACGCCATGAGCATGGCGGTGGTGCTGCGCGTCGACGGCGATGCGGTGCAGGCTGCGATCGCGGACACCGGGCTGACCGCTGCCCGCCGAGACGATGGCACCGGCGGGCTGAGCATCGCTGGGGTCCGCTACCTCGACGGCGACCTCGGCACGTACGACGAGCTGGCCATCGCCTACGACGTCACGGATCCGAGCGACCCGGCCACGGTCGCGCAGTTGATCGCGCACCTCCCCGTCGACGGCGAGCTGACGTGCGCCGCTGGTCGCGGGCTGTGGGGCTTCCCCAAGTGGGTGACCGACGTGCGGTTCATCGACGAGCCCGACGAGGTGGGGATCGTGCTCGTCGAAGACGGCGAGACGGTTCTCGAGGTGCGGGTGCCGCGCGCCGATGCCATCGCGATGCCCGACATCGAGATGCCGCTGGTGTCGCTCGGCGCCATCGACGGCAAGGTGCGGCGCACGGTGTGCACCATGCGCTTCGGCGAGGCATCGATGGCGACGGGTCAGGTGCGCATGATCATCGGCGAGGGCCACCCGATCGCTGACGAGCTCCGATCGCTGGGGCTGCCTGACGTGACCCCCGAGCTGGTCACGATCGTCGGCCGCTCGTCGTCCAGCTGGGATCTCGCCACCGACGTCTGATCACGACTCGCGGAGCCCGCGCCGACCCCTACCCCCAATCTGTTCTGGGCAGGGTTTTGAGACTGGGAGTACCCGCAGCGCACCTAGAAGATCATCGGGTGCGGGACTGGGCGTCGGGGATGTAGGACTCGACGCCGTCGATCAACACGTCCGGCGGGTCGGCGGCGAAGAGGGCGACCAGCGCCTCGTCCGCCTCCTCGGTGCGTCCCATGGCGTCGAGCACGATCGCCCGGAACGCCAGGGCGTCGACGAAGTCCGGCTCCGAAGCCAGGGCCTCGTCCTGGAGCGCCAGGGCGTCGCCCCACAGCTCCGCTGCGAGGTCGTCCCGGTCCTGGTCCCGCGCGCCGAAGCCGGTGAGCGCCAGCGTCCAGCCGCGATAGGCGAGCGCCTCGGCGTCGGTCGGGTCGTCCGCGAGCACGTCCTCGAAGCACCGCAGGGCAACGATCAGCTCGCCGAGATCGATCTGATCTCGGCACGCCATAGCCGGGGTGCGATCCCGCAGCCGCGCCACCATCTGCTGCATCTCCCCAGGCGGATCGGCGGCGTCGAACGCCTCGAACGCCGCCGCGAGCTCGCCGTCGCGCCCGGCTCGACTCAGCGCGATGATCCGGAACGCCAGCGCGTCGGGGTAGGTGGCGTCGGCCTCGATGGCGCGCTCGATCCACTCCAGCGCCTCGTCGAGCGCGGCCGGGTCGGGCGCCTCCTCGCCGAACGAGCCGATGGCGACCGACCAGCCCCGGTACGCGAGCGCCTCGGCGTTGCTCGGGTCCTCGGCGATCACCTCGTCGAAGCAGTCCGTCGCCTCCTCCAGCGCCCCCTCGGCCAGCGCTTGCTGACACTCGATGAGGCGCTCGCGCGTCGTGAGCCGCACGTCGCCGGTCAGCCCGCCGGTGCCGCGCCGCCCCGACGCCTGTGCCACCACCACGCCGACGAGCACGGCGAACGCCACCACGCCGACTGTCCACCCGATGGTGCGCAGCCACGACCGCGACTCGCGAGCAGAAGCACGCACCGCCGAGTGGCGCTCGATGGCGCGCAGCACCAACGCCGCTCGTGCGGTGTAGTCGTCACGCAGCGCGACGTGGTCGGCGTCGTCGAGGTCGCCCGCCTCCCACTCAGCCTCGAGGTCGCGCAGCGAGGCGAGCAGGAAGTCGCGCTGCTCCTCGAGCGCGGCGAGGGCGTCGGGATCGAGCTCGCCGCTCACGCGCCGTCGCCCTCCTCGGGCACCTCGCGAGTGCGACCACCGCTGGTCGCGCCACCGATGTGCGAGTCGCCGACGTGCTCGCCGCCGCCGTGTGCGAGCGCGTCGGCGACAAGCGCCCGGTCCGCGTCGCTGGCCTCCAGCGCGCCGCGCGCCGCCCACCTCCGGAACGTCACCACCAGCGCCACGATGGCGACGATGAAGGCGGCGACGGGCAACACCCAGACCAGACCAGCGAGCCCCGAGCGCGGCGGGTTCAGGAGGACCTCTTGCCCGTAGCGGCTGAGGTAGTAGTCGCGGATCTCGTCGTCGCTCTCGCCGGCCTCGACGCGCTCGGCGATGTCGACGCGCATCTCGCGGGCCACCGCCACGTCGGATTCGGCAACCGACTGTCCCGGGCACTGCGGACACTTGATGGTGCGCGTCAGGGCCTCGACCCGCTCGGCCTGCGTGGCCGGTCCCGGCGATCCGCTGGCCGCGACGATCAATCCGATCCCGAGGAAGACCCCCATCGCCAACCACGAGGCCCGGCGCCGCGTCACGGCGCGCTTCCCGCGGTCGTCGTGGTCGTGGTCGTGGTCGACGCCAGGGTGCCCGGCGGCGCGGTCGGCACCGTCTGGCCCAGCTCGACGAGCACCTGGTCGAGCGCTGCCTGCGTCACCCCGTAGAACGCGGCCACCACCACGCCGCTGGGTGCCACCACGTAGGACTCGGGCACGCCCCTCACCCCGAAGTCCAGCGCGATGCCGCCGGTGTCGCCCACCACGACCGGCCAGTCGCCGCCCTCGCGGGCGAAGAAGGCGCGCACCGCGTCGGGATCGTCGTCGAACACCACGCTCACGACCTGCACGTCACCCTCGTGGGCGGCGGCGAATCGCACCAGCTCGGGGTGCTCGCGCACGCACGGCACGCACCACGAGGCGAAGAAGTTCACGACCACCCACTCGCCGCGGTGGTCGTCGATGTCGAACGTGCCGCCATCGGAGGTCTCCCCCACCAGGGGCGGCACCGCCTCGCCAAGCAGCGGCGAGGAGGTGCGCCGCTCGGTCGACGGCTCCGACGTGGCGAGCACCACGAGCAGCCCGACCATGACCAGCCCGACGACAGCCGCAGCGACGCGCCCCACGCGCCGGCCCCCGGTGGGCTCCTCGTCGATCGACGGCGCGTCCATCACGACGTCGCGCTCGAGGTCGGCTCGGCGTCAGGCAGCAACGCCGAGGTGGGCATCGTGGGACGGCGCCGTCGACCGGGCGCGGCGGCGAGCAGCGTGCCGACGGCCATGAGCGCGCCGCCGATCCACAACCAGACCACCAGCGGCTGAACGGTGATGCGGATGGTGGCTGCGGCGCCCGCGGCGTCGGGCAGCGCGAGCAGCGAGAGCTGCACGTCGTCGAGCGGGGTGGAGCGCACCGACGGCGTGCCGATCTGCTGCGTGGCGTAGCGGTACTTCGCCACCGCGGGGGTGTAGGGCCCGTTCCCATCGACGGTGACCAGCGCCCGTGTCTCGTCCTTCTCGGGCAGCGCGCGCTCCTCGATGCCGAGGTAGCGGAACGTGTGGCCCCCGAACGCGACCTGCTCCCCCTCCTCCATCACCACCTCGGTCTGCTGCACGTAGCTGGCCGACGCCGCGAACGCGATGGCGATGAGCACCACACCGAGGTGCACGACCATGCCGCCGTTGGTGCGCCCGACGAAGCCGCGCCAGCCCTGCCGGCGTGTCGCCAACACCAGCTGGCGCAGCGCTGACCCGCCGGCGAACGCACCCAGCCCGAAGGCGACGACGGGTGCGAAGCCACGCGCACCGACCACCACGGCGACCACGACCGCTGCCGTGCCGAGCCACGCCGGCCACAGCAGCCGCTGCGACAGCGTCTCTGTCGATGCCTTGCGCCACGGCAGCACCGGGGCCATGGCCATGAGGAACAGCAGGCTGAGGCCGATCGGGGTGGTCATGCGGTTGAAGTACGGCACGCCCACCGATATCCGCTCCTCGCTGATCGCCTCGACGACCAGCGGGAAGACGGTGCCCACCAGCACGACGAGGGCGAACGCGGCGAACAGCACGTTGTTGAGGAGGAACGCCCCCTCGCGCGAGAGGGGCGAGTCGATGCGCCCCGGAGAGCGCAACTGGTCGCCGCGCCAACCGATGAGCCCGACGGTCACCACGACGATGAGGGCGAAGAAGGTGAGGATCGACTGGCCGATGGCGGACTCGCTGAACGCGTGCACCGAGTCGAGCACCCCCGAGCGCGTGAGGAACGTGCCGAGGATGGTGAGGCCGAACGTGGCGCACAGCAGCGACAGGTTCCAGACCCGCAGCATCCCGCGTCGCTCCTGCACCATGACCGAGTGCAGGTACGCGGTGCCGGTCAACCACGGCAGGAGCGACGCGTTCTCGACCGGGTCCCACGCCCAGTACCCACCCCAGCCGAGCACCTCGTAGGACCACCACGCGCCCAGCACGATGCCGGCGGTGAGGAACCCCCACGCCACCAGCGTCCAGCGCCGCGTCTCGACAAGCCAGCCCTCGCCCACCCGCCCGGTGACGAGCGCCCCGACGGCGAACGCGAACGGCACGGTGAACCCGACGTAGCCCAGGTAGAGCATCGGCGGGTGGAACGCCATGAGGAGGTGGTCCTGCAGCAGCGGGTTCGGTCCGGGGCCGTCGTAGCCCGGCGGCGGCGCGAACGCCCTAAACGGATCAGCCGGCCCGACGAGCAGGTAGAAGAAGAAGGCGGCCACCACGAACATGGTGAGCATCGCCCAACCCACCAGCGGATCGTCGAGTCGATCACGGAAGCGGCGTGCGACTGCGACCACGTAGCCCGACAGCACCAGCGCCCACAACAGCAGCGAGCCTTCGAGCGCCGCCCACAACGTGGCGATGTTGAACAGCGGCGGGGTGCGGGAGCTGCCGTTCTCGGCGACGTAGGACACGGTGAAGTCGCGGTCGATCAGCGCCCGCTCCATGATGAGCACCGCGACCACGGCGCCGACGAGCAGGAGCGTGGCGTAGCGCGGTGCGAGGCGCACCAGCTCGGGGCGGCGCCTCACGAGGCCGAACCCGACGGTGACGGCGCCGATGACGCTGGCGAGCAGTCCGAGGAAGACCGCTCCCGACCCGATGGCGCCGTTCACAGCGTGGTGGAGGTGGCGCCGGCCGCGCCCGGCTCACCGCCGTCCTCGGCATCGCGGAGGCGCCCGCCGTTGTCCTCCTCGTAGACCTCGGTGTGCTTCACCGCCATCCAGTCGGACTCATACGCGTCGTCGCCCCAGCTGCCCTCGAGCACGACCGGCACGCCAGCCTGGAACAGCTCGGCCGGGTCGCCGATGTGGTGCACCGGCACCTCGACGCCGTTGTAGGCGACGACGAAGTCGACGCCGAGACCGGTCTCGGCGATGGTGTCGCGCACCACCGTGCCCTGGAGGCGGAAGCGCCGGTCGCCGAGCTCGGCGCGCTGCTCGACGGCCTCGTCTGCGTTGCGGAAGAAGACCGACGCGTCGCCGAGCGCCTGCACCATCACGAGGCCGGCCGCGGCCAGCACGAGCACGATGCCGAGCACGCCGATGATGCGGCGCCGCCCTGATCGCGGGGGGCGCGCCTCGTCCTCGGTGCGCGGGGTCAGCTCCACCGCCGCGCCTCCGGTGGCACGTCGCGGCTGAGCCGGCGGCCGCGCACGACCACCCAGCCCGCGTAGCCGAGCAGCGCCCCGGCCGATGCCCCCCAGCCGAGGCCCACGTAGAGCCACGGGGAGTCGGCGAGCACGATCGTCGTCACGGCGCGCCACCTGCGTCGGCGAGTCCCTCGGCACGGCGCTCGGCGAGCGCGTCGCCGAGCCCGAGGTCTGCGACCTGCTCCTCGAGCCACCCGACACGGAAGCGGTGGATGAGCAACCACAGGTAGCCGAGCAGGTAGGTGGCCATGCCGACTGCGAACGCGACGAGCATCGCGTCGTCGATCTTCGGATCGAGGGTCGAGATGGTGGCGGGCTGGTGCAAGCTGCGCCACCAGTCCACCGAGTAGTGGACGATCGGGACGTTCAGCGACGTGATGAGCGCGGCCACCGCGCAGCGCCGGGCGCGCGTCGTGCGATCTGCCGGCAGGGCGCGCACCGCCTGGTAGCCGAGCAGCAGGATGAACAGCAGCGCGGTGGAGGTGAGGCGGGCGTCCCACACCCAGTACACGCCCCACGTCGGGCGGCCCCAGAGCATGCCGGTGACCAGCGACAGGCCGGTGAGCACCACCGCGATCTCCGCGGAGGCGGCGGCCACCAGGTCCCAGAAGACCGAGCCCTTCCACAGCACGACGATGCTGCCCAGCGCAGCGACGCCGACAGCCAGGAACATGACGGTGGAGGTCGGCACGTGGACGTAGAACAGGCGAACCGCCTCACCCTGCACCCGCTCGGCGGGGCTGGTGACCAGGCCGAGGAGCACCAGCAGCCCGACCAGCGCCAGGACCACCGCACCGAGCGCTCGGGTGGCCGGCGACCCGGTGCTGCGCGGCGCGTCGTCGACGTCGACCCCCCGCGTCGGCTCGGTGGTCACGGTGGTCACGACTCCTCCAGAAGGGCCCCGAAGGCGAGGACCCCGAACGCGGTGTACACGAGGGCGAAGACGCCCAGCAAGCCGCACCACGCCCACCCCTCGCCCGATCGCCCGCCGAGGGCGAGCTCGAAGGCCGAGGTGGCCGCGATGAGCACCGGCGCCACCACCGGGAGCAGCAGCAACGGAAGCAACGTCTCGCGCACCCGCAGGCCGGCTGCGAGCACGCCGTAGAGGGTACCGGCGGCCGCGACGCCAGTGGTCGCGAGCACCGCCGTCGCCACCAGCAGGGCGACCCCCGTCACCTCGGTGCCGTACAGCAGCGCCACGCCGCCGAGCAGCAGCACCTCCAGCACCAGCAGCTGCACGGCGACCGCTGCGGCCTTACCGAGGAAGATGCCGGCGGGATCGAGGCCGGCGAGGCGCAGCGCGTCGTGGTTGCTGTCCGCCGCCTCCACTGCGGACGACCGCTGCACCGCCAGCAGCGCGCTGAGCAGGACGGTGACCCAGTAGAGGCCAGGGGTGGCGACCTCGAGGGTGTCGCCCTCCACGTCGAGAGCGAAGGCGAACAGCACGAGCACGAGGATCGAGAACGGCGCGACCTGGTTGAGCAGCACGCGTGAGCGCGCCTCGAGGCGGAGGTCCTTGCCGGCCACCAGCGCCGCGTCAGCCAGCATCGGGCACCTCCGCAGGTGGCGGAGCTGTCACGGCGGCGAGCCGTCTATCGCCGCGCACGATGCCCCCGGCGATGGTGACCTCGCGGGTGGCGATCGCCTCGGCGCGGTCCAGCTCGTGGCTCGCCAGCAGCACGGTCGCACCAGCGGCAGCAGCAGCGCGCACCAGCTCGTCGACGAGGTCGCGTGCGTCCTGGTCGAGGCCGGCGTGCGGCTCATCGAGCAGCCACAGCTCCGGGCGGCGCGCCAGCACCGAGGCCAGCGACACCCGGCGTCGCTGGCCCGTCGACAGCAGGGCGACGGGCACGTCGCGCAGGCGATCGGGCAAGGCGACGCGCTCGAGCGCGGCGTCCGCGTGGGCCACGGTCGCGCCCGCGGCGCGCGCCCAGAAGCGGACGTTGTCCACGACGGTGAGCTCGTCGTACAGGGCGGTCGCGTGCCCGAGCATGCCGATGCGGCGGCGCACCGCGCGTCGATCGGCTCGCAGGTCGTGGCCCAGCACCACCGCGTCGCCATCGGTGACGCGCACCAGCCCGGCGCACGCGCGCAGGAGGGTGGTCTTGCCGGCGCCGTTCGCCCCGCGCAGCAGGACGATCTCGCCGGGCTCGACGTCGAGGTCCACCCCGGCGAGGGCCGGGAAGCGACCGAGCAGGACCACCGCGCCACGGAGGTGGACGAGGGGCTCCACGGGCCACGGAGCGTACTGGGCGTTCTCCGGGGCGACCAAGGCGATGCGGGGGCGCGACCCGATGGGGATGGGGCTTCACTAGCCTGGCCCGCTGTGCCCATCGCCCGCGTGATCGCCACCATGGGCAAGGCGATGGTCGTGCTGGGCCTGCTGATCCTCGGCTTCGTTGCCTACGAGCTGTGGGGCACCGGGCTGCACGCCCAGCAGGCGCAGAGCAACCTCGAGGACGAGTACTTCGCTCGCCTCGACGGCCTGCGCTCGGCGGCTGAGGGGGAGGACGTCGACAGGCCTCCGACCACCGACGACGGCGCGCAGGAACCGCAGGACCCGTTCCTCGACCCAGACGTCCTCGCCCGCCTCGCCGAGCTGCCACCCGCGGCCGAGGGTGAGCCGATCGGGCGCATCGAGATCCCCGACATCGGCCTCGACTGGTGGATGGTGGAGGGCACCGACCTCTCCTACCTTCGCGACGGACCGGGGCACTTCCTCAGCACGCCGATGCCGGGCCAGCGCGGCAACGCCGCACTCGCCGGCCACCGCACCACCTACGGCGCGCCGTTCCACAACATCGACCGCCTCGAGCCCGGCGACGAGATCACCGTGTCGACGGTCCAGGGCAAGTTCGTCTACGAGGTCGTTCCCATCCCGATGGTCGACGGCGAGGCGCGCTGGCAGCCGCCACCCGCCACCATCGTCCTCGGCCCCGACGACCCGCCGAACAGCCCCTCGACGACCACCACCGCACCGACGACCACCACGCCCCCAGCCGCCGGTGCCGGCGACACGCCGTACGTACCCCGCGGCGCCGCTGCCGACGTTGACCCCGCCGAGGTCGACAGCTACGCCGGCCACTTCATCATCGGCCCGAACGACACGGAGATCCTGGCGGACTACGGCGACGACCGGCTCACCCTCATGGCATGCCACCCGAAGTACAGCGCCCGCCAGCGCATCGTCGTGTCGGCTCGCCTCATCGGACCCGCGGCGCCGACCACCGAGCACCCCACGGCCGAGCACCCCGACGAGCTGCCCGACACCGAAGCGGAGCCGCTGCTCGACGACGGCGGCGACCCGAGCGCCCGCACGCCGATGGTCCTGTGGGGGCTCGCCGCCGCGCTCGTGGCCATCGTCGCCTCCGTGCTCGGTCGCCGATGGAGGCGCTGGCCGGTGTACCTGGTGGCGACGCCGCTCTTCCTCGGCGCCCTGTGGTCGTTCTACGCGAACCTCGACGCGCTGCTGCCCGCCGCGCTGTGAGGCTCGCCGCTACCGTGACGCCGTGGTGACCCGTCCTCGACGCCGCCGCGCGACTGCTGCCGCGCTTGCGCTCGGCGCGCTGGCGCTCGGCGCCTGCGGTGGGCAGGACACCGCAGACCGCGTGATCGAGGCCAACTCGGCCACGTCGTCCACCGCGGCGCCACCAGCGAGCGCCGCCGCCGATGCCTCGACCACCTCGACCGCCGCACCGCCCACCACGCTGCCGCCGCTGGAGGCCGGGCAGCAGGAGCTGTGGGTGTTCGATCTCGAGGTCGGCGACTGCTTCAACGAGCGGATCCGCTCCGACGACGGCGTCGAGGTGGAGACGATCGTCAAGCTGCCGTGCAGCGATCCCCACGACAACGAGGTGTTCGACGAGCGCGCCTTCCCCCAGGAGGCCGGCACCCCCTACCCCGGCAACTCCGAGCTGACGGCCTACGCCGACGGCGAGTGCCTCGATGCCTTCGAGGCGTTCGTGGGGATCAGCTACGTGCTCTCGGTGCTCGAGATCGGCACGGTGGTGCCCACGCTCGACAGCTGGGTCGAGGGTGACCGGGACCTCACCTGCGTCCTGTTCGACCCCGACGGCGAGCAGCTCACGCGCTCGATGCGCGGCGCCGAGGCCTGAGCGAGACCTCAGCGCGCGTGGAAGACCGCTCGTCGCCGCTCACGGAACGCGGCGAGCCCCTCCTGGAGGTCCTCGCTTCCCCAGGCCGCGTCGTAGGCGGCGACGAACGCCGCGTCACCCTCGATCTCGCCCGCTGCCGCGTTCAGGGCGAGCTTGTGCCCGGCGAGGGTGAGGGGTGCGAGCGCCGCGATCTCGTCGGCCCAGTCGAGGGCGGCGTCGAGGCCCCCCGCGCGCTGCACGAAGCCGAGGCGCAGCGCCTCGTCGCCGCCGATCAGCTCCGCTGCGAGCAGCATGGCGCGCGCCGGTCCCTGGCCGGCGAGCGCGGCGATGCGCGCAACCGTCCACTGGTCGACCATCAGCCCGAGCTTGCCGGCTGGGATGCCGAAGCGCGCGTCGGCGGTGGCGACGCGCAGGTCGCAGGCGACCGCCAGCTGGGTGCCGGCGCCGAGCGCGGTGCCATCGACCGCGGCGATGGTGGGGAACGATGTATCGCGCAGGGCAAGGAGCACGTCGCGCACCTTTCCCGTGAAGGCGTGGTCCTCGACGCCGGTGAGGTCTGCCCCGGCGCAGAAGTGGCCCTCGGCGCCGGTGAGCACGAGCGATCGGGTGTGAGGGTCTCCCGTCGCGGCGGCGACGGCGTCGATCAGGCCGTCGAGGGCGTCGTGGTCGAGCGCGTTGCGCCGCTCGGGGCGGTCGATGGTGACCACCGCGACGTGGCCGCGCTGCTCGTGGTGGATCACGACCTCAGCGCCCCTTCCACTGCGGCGGCCGCTTCTCGGCGAACGCGGCGATGCCCTCGGCGGTGTCCTCCGTCTGGGTCGAGAGCGTAAGGAGCGCGTGCAGCAGCGGCAGGGCGTCGGCCGCCTTCTCGTCGAGCACGCGGTAGAAGCTGTCGCGCCCGAGGCGCATCAGCGCAGGCGACTTCGAGGCGAGGGTGGCGGCCAGCTCATCGACGGCGGCGTCGAGCTCGGCGGTGGGCACGAGGCGCGACACGAACCCGATGGCCTGCCCCTCCGCTGCGCTGACGCGCCGGCCGGTCATCATCAGCTCGAGTGCGACCTTGGGTGGCATCGAGCGCACCATCGGCACGGTGATCTGGTACGGCCACAGGCCGACGTCGATCTCCGGTGCGCCGAAGGTCGCATCGTCAGCCGCGACGACCAGATCGCACGCGAGGGCGACCCCGAAGCCACCGGCGAGGCAGTAGCCCCGCACCTTCGCGATGGTCGGCTTGCCGAGGGACCACAGGTCGCCGAACAGACCGGCGATCTCGCCGCGTGCGTCGTGGAGGTCGAGGAAGCCAGCACCCTCGGCCATGCCCGAGAGGTCCGCCCCGGCGGAGAACGCGCGATCGCCGGCGCCGGTCAGCACCACGACGCGCGCCTCGGGTTCGGCCTTGATGACCGCCAGCGCCTCGCGCAGCTGCCGCAGGACGTCCCACGAGAGCGCGTTGCGCCGCTCGGGACGGTTGATCGTCAGCCGGGCGACGCCGTCGGCGATCTCGCACCACACCACCTCATCGGGCGCGCCCGACGCTGCACCTACGGGTTCTGGAGCCACGGGCGCACCCTAGCGACACGCCGCACCGCCCTTCCCCCGAAGCGCCACGGGACGGGCCGCGGGGTCCGCGCCAGCGCCGCCGGCGGCCGGTAGCGTCGGCGCTCCCATGGACGCCGACCAGATCGCCGCCATCGCCGGCCCTGCCCTCATCATCGCCGGCATCGTCGTGCTCGCGTTCGTCGCCCTGCGACCTCCCCCGCGGCCCGCCAGCGCACCGGTCGAGCTGCAGCTCGCCGATCCCGACACCGACGACGACGACTTCACCCCTGGCCTCGACGACGGCCCCAGCCGGCGCCTCCCAGCCGGCGCAGAGCGGGTCCTCGCCGGGCTCACCGAGGTGACGCCCGATCCGCGCAACCAGCGCGTCATCACCACGACGCACCGCGACGCGTCATCGGTCGCAACGCCTATGGGAGACCCGGACACCGGGGTCATCCGCGTGCTCGACCGGTCGCAGGTGCAGCAGCACGTCCCGGAGCACGCGGTCGGCCGCCACCCGGCCAGCCCCCGCCCCACCTGACTCCCGCCCCACCTCCTCGGCTACTCAGGACGGTCAGGGACGACCGCGGCGAGAGTGGTCCACGTCTGCGGCGCGGCACCGCCCCGAGCTCCGGTGTCGGCGTCCCAGTGCTCGGCGAAGCCCGACGCGACGGCGCCACGTCGCAGTCGTGACGCGAGCCCATCGGCGAGCTCGGCGTCGTCGCGTCGGCGAGCGGCGACCCACAGCAGGTAGGTGAGCTGCGGCCACGCGGCGCCTCGCCAGTACCGCGCCGGGTCGAACGACGGCTCGTCGCGGTGCACGCCAGCTGGACCGCACGCACCCCCGTAGGCGCGATCGTCGAGCAGGTCGTCCGCGACCGCCGTGGCGGCGTCCGCCCGGGCGGTCACGAGCAGCGGCAGCAGGCCGTCGAGGGTGCGGGTGGCGATCGGGCCGTCAGGTCCGGCATCGCACCAGGTGCTGGCGGCCAGGTCCCATCGCTCGTCGAGGGTCTCAACCAGCTCAGCGCCGACCGCTCGCCACGCGGCGGCGCTCCCTGGAGGCGAGGGGGCATCGGTGATCGCGTCGTGGTCCGCCGCGTCCAGGACGTCGGCGAGCTCCAGCGCGCCATGCGCGACCAGTGCTGTGAAGCCGACGGAACCGACGTCGAACGCCGGATTGGTGCGCGGCGTGCCGTGGTCGGCGTCGAGCACCAGCGACGCCACGAGATCGCCCTTCCGCTCCCACCAGGCGACGCGATCCGCGCACCCCCATCGGTCCCAGCGCGGGCTGTCGTCGCAACCCGTCTCCCACGGGTGCAGCACCGCGATCAGCCCGCTGCGGTGCCTCGGGCGTACGTCGACGAGGTGCCGCAGCGCGAGCGCGCTTCGCGCCACCAGGTCCGGCGGCACCTCGACGCCGCGACGCACGAGCTCGGCCAGCGCGTGGGCGTGCACCGGCGGCTGGGTGATCGCCGACGTGCCACGGCGGCCCCAGAAGGCGGCGTGGACATCGGGGTCGCCGTGGTACGTCAGGTGCGGGACAAACCCGTCGTCGGCCTGCACGGCGAGCGCGGTGGTCAGCTCGGTGACCGCCCGGTCCGGCCGGCCGAGCTCGGCCCACGACACCGCGTGGAAGCACGAGTCCCACAGCCACTGCCACGGGTAGGTCACCGCATTCGGCACGCAGAACCCCGGTGAGCGCCACGCATCCTCGAGGATCGCCAGCGCCGCACCGCGGAGGTCGTCACCCACCGACGCACTCTCCCACGAAGCCTGCGGACCCACCCACCCACGACCCTGTGCACAGGTGAGCGCGAGGAGCCTCACGCACCTACGCACAGCCGGTGGGGTGCGGGAGGATCGAGCGGAACAGAATGGCCGGGTGCCACGCCTCGCGATCGTGTCGTTCCGCCTCGGGCTGACCGACGGCGTGTCGATCGTGGCCGACGCATGGCGCACCGCGCTGCTCGACCTGGGGTTCGACGTGGTCACCGTCGCCGGCGAAGGGCCGGTCGATCGCACCGTGCCGGGCCTCGCGCTCGACGCCGCCGCGCCGCCGAGCGCCGGCGAGGTCACCGACGCCCTGGCCGACGCGGACCTCGTGGTGGTCGAGAACCTGCTCACCATCCCGATGCACCTCGCCGCTTCGCGCGTGGTGGCCGAGGCGCTGCGGGGGCGCCCGGCTCTTCTGCACCACCACGACCCCCCGTGGCAGCGCGAGCGGTTCGCCCACATCACCGAGCTCCCACCCGACGATCCGGCGTGGCGCCACGTCACGATCAACCGCCTCACCGAGGCCCAGCTGCGCGACCGCGGCATCGACGCCACCACCATCTACAACGGGTTCGCGGTGCCCGACCACCTCGGCGATCGCGAGGCGACGCGCACCCTGCTCGACGTCGGTCCCGACGAGCTGCTCGTCGCCCACCCGGTGCGCGCCATCGAGCGCAAGGGCATCCCCGCAGCGATCGCGCTCGCCGAGGAGATCGGTGCCACCTACTGGCTGCTGGGACCGGCGGAGGAGGACTACGGCCACACGCTCGCCGGGCTGCTCGCTGGCGCTCGGTGCCGCGTCATCCACCGCCCGCACCCCCACGGGCCAGACCTCTACGCGGCGCCGGACCTCGTCGCCTTCCCCTCGACCTGGGAGGGCTTCGGCAACCCACCGATCGAGGCGGCGCTGCACCTGCGACCAGCCGCGGTCGGCCGCTACCCGGTGGCCGACGAGCTTCGGTCACTCGGCTTCGAGTGGCTCGACCCGCACCGTCCCGACGAGGTGCAGCGATTCCTGGCCGATCCCGACCACGACGTGCTGGCTCGCAACCGATCGCTGGCTGCGGAGCACCTGTCGCTCGAGGCCATGCGCGATGCGGTGGCCGCGGTGCTCGAGGAGGCAGGCTGGCTGCCGTGAGCACCGAACCCACCGACGACGCCGATCGAGCGGCCGCGGCGCCGGAAGATCCGGTCGACCCGATCCGCGTCCAGCGGGCGCGCATCCAAGCGCTGCTCAAGAAGGTGCAGCGCGTCGGCTACGTGCTGTTCGCCGTGGCCACCATCGCAGTCACGGTCGCGGTCTTCACCGGCTTCCCCGCCGGCCTGCTGCGCATCGCGACGTGGGCGCTCATCGGCGGGTCGTTCGTGCTGGCCCCGGCGATCATCGGGCTCTACACCGTGAAGGCCGCCGAGCGCGACGACCGCGAGCGCGGCCTCTGACACCCCCACGAGGAAGATCTCGGTGCTCCGCGTCGCAAGCTGACGCCGGATGACGAGATTTCGCCGGGGCGGCAGGGTTTGGGGGTGGGGGGTCAGGTGGTTACCGTTGGGTAACCGACGACGACGGAGACCCGATGGCGGCCCGACTGCCCGCAGCCGAGCGACGACAGCAGCTCGTCGACGTCGCGTTCACGGTGTTCGCGGCCAAGGGCTTCCACGACGCCTCGATGAACGACATCGCTGAGGCCGCTGGTGTCACCAAGCCCGTGCTCTACCAGCACTTCGGCTCGAAGAACGAGCTGTTCCTCGAGCTGCTCCGCGAGGGCTCGCTGCGCCTGCGCGAGGGCATCGCAACCGCGACCGCCACCGCGGCCTCTCCCCGGGCGCAGGTCGAAGCCGGATTCGGCGCGTTCTTCCGCTTCGTGCGCGACGAGCGAGAGGCGTTCTCGCTCATCTTCTCCGGCGACATCCGGCGCGAGCCGGTGTTCGCCCGCGAGGTCGACCGCGTCGAGCGCGAGATGGCGCTCGCCATCACCGACCTCATCCAGGTCGAGGGCATGGACGAGGAGCACCGCCGCATGCTCGCCTACGGCATCGTCGGCATCGCGCAGGTGGCCGGTCGGCACTGGGTGGACCGCGGGCTCGACACCGACGCGGACGAGCTCGCCGCCCAGCTCGCGCTGCTGGCGTGGACCGGCCTGCGCGGTGCCCGCCAGGTCAGCACCTGACGAGACCGCACCGCCGCTCGATCAGCCGGTGTACCGAGGCGTCGTCGTGATCGGTGCTGCGGGGTTCGCCGGCAGCGTGGTGGTCGTCTCGCCCAGCACGGTGGTCGTGGTCGTCGACGCCGTCGTCGTGGGCGGGGCCACCTGGGCGCCGTGCCAGATGTACAGCATCATGATGCCCATCACATCTCGATACGAGTGCGAGTTGTCGTAGTGCGCGTCGAGGGTGATGCGCTCGCCCGCGGGCACCTGGTGGTGCAGCAGGCACGGCTGGATCCGGTCGATCGAGCCGAGGTGCGATGCACCGGAACCGACGGCATCGGGCAGCGGCGCGCTGTGCTCGTGCGGTCCCCCATCTGAGTAGATGGCTGGCGAGTCGCAGATCTCGGTGCCGTCCTCGTCGGTCAGCACGCCGGTGAGGCCGCCGGCGTGGAGGTGCGAGCCAGCGCCGACCAGGATGCCAGCGCGCTCGATCGCCCAGGAGTTGCTCCTGATCGTGTGGCTGTCGGGACCGCCATCACCGGGCACCTGGTAGTTGGCGGCGCCGCAGGAGCGGCTGTCCGCCGGGCCCTCGGCACCGGCGGTCACGTCGAGGAAGTACGGCGTGACGACTCGGCTGTTGGTTGCCGTGGCGCCCTCTTGGATGCCGAGGCGGTAGCGGATGTAGACGGTCTCAGCGGCATCGGTGAGGTTCATGAGGTGCCAGGTTGCGCCCCACACGTCGTTGTCCTCGACCATCGAGACGTAGGGGCCCGGGAACGCGATCGGCGTGCGCTCGGCGCCGGTGCCGAACACGGGGCGGACCGGGATGCCGGAGAACGTGCGGTCGCACAGCGGGTCAGGCTCGTTGACGGAGGCGGCCACGAAGTGGTGCATGTGGATGTCGTGCTTGCCGAACGAGTTGCCGTCCGCATCGACGATGTCGAACAGCACGTACTTGAGGCCGTAGGCGCCTGGCGGGCGAGGGATGGCGCCCTCGCCCACGTCCTCGCTGGTGGCGCCGGTGCCGAGCGCGGTGAGGTCGAAGGGGCCGAAGTCGACGACCACCTCGTTGATCGGACCGCCGCCCGGCGGTGGACCCAGCGGCTCCACGTGGTCGATCGAGGCATCAGCGCGCACCCCGATGCCGGTGACGGCGAACGCCAGGATGCAGGTGAGCGCGAGCAGCCGCTTGGCCATGGTGGATCCCCCTCCACGACGTGCCTTCACGTCGATGCTCGCGAGCGTAGGAGCACCTGTCCACTCTGAGCGACCCACCGAGCAGCGACCTACGGCAGGTCGTCGTAGCGGTGCAGGAACGCAGCGATGGCCTGGCGGGTGATCAACGACGTGGGGTGGAACCCGCCGTCGGCGTAGCCGCTGGTCACCCCCGTCGAAGCCAGCCACTCGATGGCGGCGAAGAACGGGTGGCTGGTCGGGACATCGTCGAACGTCGGGGTGCCGGGCGGAGTGAACGTCGGGCCTGCGTACTTGTAGAGGAACGAGGCGAACGCCTGGCGTGTCACCTGCGCGGCCGGGTGGAAGCCCCCGTCGGCATAGCCGCCGCTGATGTCGCTGTCCGCCAGCCACTCGATCGGCGTGCGGAACGGGTGGGTGACGCCGACGTCGTCGAACGTCGGGGGATTCGGCGCCGAGAACGGCGGCTGGCCGTCGTATCGGTAGAGGAAGGCAGCCGTCGCCTGTCGGGTGACCTGGTCGCCGGGATGGAATCCCCCATCCCCGTACCCGCTGGTGATGCCGCGCGCCACCATCCAGTAGATGTCGTCGCAGAACGGCTGGGCGAACGGCACGTCGCGGAAGCCCGAGAGGCACGCCGAGAGGTCGACGGCGAACACGTCGCGCCGGAAGTTCGTGTCATCGGCGACGAGGTTCCGTGCGACGGAGTCGAACGCGATCGAGCTGCCGTCGTCGCTGAGCATCGCCTCGTACGAGCGGAAGTTGGGCTCGCCGCCGTCGTGAGCGATCGACGCTCGCCGGGTCTCGCCCAGCACGAGGTCTCGCACGAACACGTCCTCGGAGTTGTTGGTGTCGACCGGCACCAGGTTCGTGGCCCGCGAGATGTAGGAGATCGAGCCGCCACCGCCCGAGAGCTCGCCGAACGACGATCCCGAGTTGGCCTGTGAGCCATCGTTGGCGACCGAGGCCAGGATGACCTCGCCGGTGGTGCGGTCGCGGACGAAGACGTCCTCGAGGCCGTTGGCGTCGCCGACGACGAGGTTGGTCGCCAAGGAGGAGAACGCGACCCATCGACCGTTTCCGGATATCGAGGGGAACTCCGACTCGACCGCTGCCTGAGCACCGAGCGCGCTCTGCGATGCGCGCTCGGTCACAGGATCGGTGCGATCGCGCACGAACACGTCGAGCACGCCGTTGGTGTCGTTGGCGACCAGGTTGGTGGCGAGGGACTCGAACGCGACGACGCTGCCATCAGCGGAGATGGACGGATCGCGGGACTCGCCGTCAGCCTGGACGCCCGCGGTGCTCACCGACACCCGCTCGACGACGTCGGTGGTGAGGTCGACGACGACGACGTCCATGACGCCGTTGCTGTCGGTCTCGCCGTCGACGAGGTTCGTGGCGAGCGTCTGGAACGCGACGTGCGTGCCATCGGCCGAGATGACCGGGTTCGTGCTGTGGCCGTTCGACGCGCCACCTGACTCCAGCTGAGACACCTTCTCGATCGTGTCGGTCGTTCGGTCGTACACGAAGATGTCGGTGCGCTCGTTGTTGTCGCCGGGGATCAGCTCCCACGCCTCGGAGTCGAATGCGACGTACCTGCCGTCAGCCGACAGTGAGACGTTGTGGGAGTGCGCGTTGGCCTCGGTGCCGTCAGAAGCGACGTTGACGCGCTCGAGCGCGCCGGTGTCGCGATCGTGCACGAAGATGTCGGTGCGCTCGTTGGTGTCTCCGGGCACGAGGTCGGTCGCGGGCGATTCGAAGCCGACGAACCTTCCGTCACCCGAGATCGCTGGTGCGCGCGACTCGCCAGCAGACTGCACCCCGCTGCTCGTGAGCGATGCGCGCGCCACCACCTCGGTTGCTGCGCCGCCACCGACCGATGCTGCCGGAGCCGGCAGGAGCGTCACCATCAGCGCGAGCGCGGAGACCGCTGCCGACACGCTCGCCGTCCGTCGTCCACCATGAGCCGCCATCCGCGAACGGTACCCTGCGCCGCCCGCGGTCGCGGAGCCACCGCCAGCAGACCCCTGGAGCGAGGGCGCGGCGCGATCTCCCAGCTATTCGGCTCTACTTGCACCCGTGGAGCTTGCACGCAGGAGGCGCGACATGGGAGCACCCGAGGAGCGCCGAGGCCGTCGATGGGCCGTCGTCGCGGCCGTCGGGGTCTTGGCGCAGATCGCCGCGCTCGCTGCCCCCGCACCAGCACCCGCAGGTGCTGCCACCACCTTCTCCGATGTCGGCGTCAGCCACCGGTTCGCGACCGAGATCGGCTGGCTCGTCGATGAGGGGCTCGCCGAAGGCTACGGGGACGGGACGTTCAAGCCCACCGCGCCGATGAGCCGCCAGGCGATCGTCGCCATGCTGCACCGTCTCGCCGGGTCGCCTGCTGTCGCGTGCGATGCAGACCGCTTCACCGACGTGCCGACCGGCCACCTCTTCTGCTCGGCGATCACGTGGGCGAACGATGTCGGCGTCGTGATGGGCTTCCAGGACGGCACGTTCAAGCCCACCGAGCCGATGACTCGTCAAGCGATGGCCGCGATGCTCCTCGCGTTCACCGGGATCACCCCGCCGCCCTGCGCTCCGGCGACGGTGGACGACGATGCGAAGGGCGATGCAGACCACCCGTTCTGCGCCGCGATCACCTGGCTCGTGACCGAGGGCATCACGACCGGCTACGCGGATCTCACCTTCCATCCGGTCGCGGCCGTCAGCCGCCAGGCCACCGCCGCGATGCTGCACCGGCTGATGCACGGCACGTGCGCTGTCGAGAGCGGCACCGGTGGGGTTGGCGGCGTCACCTGCACCACATCGGGCGTCCTCGCCACACACCCACGGATGGGCATCTACGGAGACTCGGCCGCTCTCGGCCTCGGGTGGTACTCAGGCAAGTACTTCTCGAGCGCCACCCGGAAGCTGACCCGCGTCGGCGGCCACACGCCGCTCGGTTGCGGCATCACGATGAGCCACAGGATCTGCAAGACAGCCGCGGAGTGGGGTGCGATCGCAAAGTCGAACAACACCGACATCGCACTCATCTACACGGGCACCTGGGAGACGCAGTGCATCAAGCCGTCCACGGAAGACTGGGAGACGTGCCGGCGGATCGGGGACCCGGAGTTCGACGACTACCTGCGCCGGGAGCTCGACGAGCGCTCGGCTGCCTTCCTCGCCAACGGCGTCGACCACGTGATCTACGTGAAGACGAACCGACGGGTTGGCGCGGGCGTCACCCCACCCCTGAGCGATGCCTGGCTGAGGTGGCACGCCATCGTGGACGAGCACGCTGCCTCCGATCCCCGGATCGAGGCGTTGGACATGTCGACGTGGTGGATCCGTGACCGGCCGCGAGACCTGCACATCCGCGACGACGGCTACCACTTCGATCGCGACACATGGATCACCTTCGAGGAGTTCTTCGAGACGCGCCTGTACTGGTACCTCTGGCTGCCCCACGTCCGCGCCGCCTCCTGAAGGCCTCAGGTGCCACACGCCTCACCGGCAACGTCGCATGCCGCTCGAGGCACCACCGTCGCACCTCGCTGCAGAATGATCGAGGCCCGCCGTAGCCGGCGGGCCTCGATCAACTCGACGAACGGGCCAGCGCTACTCGATGCGCAGGCCGGAGATCGCCCGAGAGATGACCAGCTCCTGGATCTGCTCGGTGCCTTCGAAGATGTCCATGATCTTGGCGTCGCGGTGCCAGCGCTCCACCGGGTACTCGCGGGTGTAGCCGTAGCCGCCGAGGATCTGGATGGACCGCTCGGTCACCCACACCGCGGTGCGCCCGGCGTAGAGCTTCGACATCGAGCCCTCGGCGTTGGTGTAGCCGCCGTTGCGAGCGAGCCACGCCGCACGCCACAGGAGCAGGCGGGCTGCATCGACCTGCATGCACATGTTGGCAAGCATGAAGGCGATCGACTGGTTCATGATGATCGGCTTGCCGAAGGCGTTGCGCTCCTTGGCGTAGTCGAGCGAGTACTCGTAGGCGGCGCGGGCGATGCCGACGGCCATGGCCGCAACGGCCGGACGGGTCGACTCGAAGGTCGCCATCGCCGGCTGCACGCCGGAAGACTCGGCACCCGGGTTTGCGAGGCGCTCGCGGGCACGGGCCAGCTTGGCGTCGAGCTTCTCCTTGCCGCCCAGCAGGCAAGCGCCCGGGATGCGGCAGTCATCGAGGACGACCTCGGCGGTGTGCGAGGCGCGGATGCCGTGCTTCTTGTACTTCTGGCCCATCGAGAGGCCCTTGGTGTTCGGCGGGATGATGAACGACGCCTGGCCGCGGCTCTTGAGCTCCGGTTCGACCGACGCCACGACCACGTGCACATCGGCGATGCCGCCGTTGGTGATCCACGCCTTGGTGCCGTTGAGGACCCACTCGTCCTTCGCCTCGTCGTATCGGGCCGAGGTGCGCAGGCTGGACACGTCCGAGCCGGCGTCGGGCTCAGAGACGCAGAACGCACCGAGCGCCATCTTCTGCGTGTCGCCGTAGCACTGGGGCACCCACTCGAAGACCTGCTCGGGGGTGCCGCTCGACGCGATGCCTGCCGCAGCGAGGCCGGTGCCGAAGATCGACAGGCCGATGCCGGCGTCGCCCCAGAAGAGCTCCTCCATGGCGACGGGCAGGGTGAGGCCGGTCTGGTCGCCCATCATCGCCTGCGCCATGAAGTCCATGCCGTAGAGGCCGATCTCAGCAGCCTGCTGGACGATCGGGTACGGGAACTCCTCCTTCTCGTCCCACTCTTCCGCAGCGGGACGCACGACGTCCTTGGCGAACTCGTGCACCCAATCGCGGATCTGCTCCTGATCCTCGGACAGCGTCAGCGAGAACTCGCTCATGGTGGCGACTCCAGTCTTGGACGGCAGACGACGTGGTCGGTCCCACGTGCCCCTCTGGTCCCGGCGTCGCTGCACGACAACCGGAAGTTACCCCCTGGTAACAAACTTGACGGTAGTCGCCTTCGGTGGGCCCCGCCAACTCCCGAGGGCTACTCAGGAGCGGGCGGGAGCGGCAGGTGCGATGCCGAGTGCGACGAGCATCAGCACAGCACCGACCGCATACGGGTACCCGGTCCCGACGTGCTCGAACAGCGCGCCCGCTGCGACAGGTCCGACCACGCGCGCCAGGCCGCCCGCCGACTGCTGCCAGCCCAGCCACCGACCCCGCTCGCTGCCGGCGCGCCCCGCCAGCGCCGCAGACAGGGTTGGGCTGAGTATCCCCTGGCCGACGACGAGGAGCCCGAGGGAGCCCACGAGCCCGAACCACCCGAGATCGATGCTCAGCAGCGCGAGCCCCGCGGCGTTCAGCACCAACCCGAGGCGCAGCACCCCCACCTCCCCCAGCGCGTCGGTGACGGGACCGACGGCTCGTACCTGCACCGCGACCAGCGCCAAGCCGATGCAGGCGAACACCACCCCGGTGGCGGCGAGCGTGAGCTCGAACCGGACGTCGCCGAGCAGAGCGAAGGTCGCCTCGAATCCGCTGAAGCCGATCATGGCGACGAACGCCAGCGCGATGAGTCGCTGGATGTCGCCGATCTCCGCCGTGCTCGGCGCGGCGTCGTCGTGGCCCGGCGCGCCGAGGTGGGCGGGCTCGACCAGGCCGGGGCCGTCGGCGGAGGGCGCAGCCGCGACCTGCTCCCCATCGCGCGCTGCGGCATCGAGCACCAGCGCGGGATGCGTCTCGGGCAGCCGCTTGATCGCCACCACCGCGTTCACGAACGAGAGGGCCGCTGCGATGAAGAACGGCACGTGCGGCCCGCGCAGCGCGCCGAGGGCACCGATGGCGGGGCCGGCCACGAATCCCACGCCGAACGCTGCGCCGAGCAGGCCCATGAGCCGAGCGCGGTCCTTCGGCGGCGCCAAGTCGGCCGCAGATGCCTGCGCCACCGAGACGCTGGCGCCCGACGCACCGTCGAGGATGCGCCCGATGAACAGCAGCCCGACCGAGCCGGCGAGGCCGGTGAGCAAGCTGCCCAGCGCCGTGCCGAACAGGCTGATGAGCAGCACCGGCCGCCGCCCGATGCGGTCCGAGAGCCGGCCCATGATCGGCGCCACCACCAGCTGTGCGAGCGAGAACGAGGCGACCAGCAAGCCGATGGTGGTGCCGGTGGCACCGAGGTCGCGCGCGTACCGGGGCAGCAGCGGCAGCACGATGCCGAAGCCGATCAGGTCGATGGCGACGGTGCTCCACAGCACGCCGAAGCCCGGCGGCAGGGCTGCTCGATCAGATGTCCGGGCCACGAGGTCAGCTCTTGCGGCGCACCAGCGTGGCGTCCGCGGTGTCCTCCATCTCCCACCCGTCGGCCACCAGCTGGTCGCGGATCTCGTCTGCCCGTGCGAAGTCGCGCGACGAGCGTGCAGCGCGGCGCTCGTCGACCAGCGCCTGGATCTCGACGGGGACCTCGGCGTCGACCTCGTGCAGCGCGAGGCCTACCGCGTCGGCCACAGCGCGCACCGCTGCGGCCAACGGAGCTGCCGCTGCATCGTCGCCGTCGTCGAGCAGCCGGTTGCCGTCTCGCACCGCGGTGAACAGGAGGTCGACCACCGCGGGGGTCTGGAGGTCGTCGTCCATCGCGACGCGGAAGCGCTCCAGCACGTCTGCGTCAGGCTCGACCCCGACGACGAGCTCGCGGGTGCGGCGGGCGTAGGCGTCGAGGCGCGCCAGCGCGGCAGCAGCATCGGCGGTGGTCTCCCGCGACACCTCCAGCGGCGTGCGGTAGTGCGAACGAAGCACGAGGAGGCGGTACGCCCGCGGATCGACGGTGGCGACGAGGTCGAGCAGATCGGTGAAGTTGCCGAGCGACTTCGACATCTTCTCGCCGTCGACCTCGACGAAGCCGTTGTGGACCCAGTGACCTGCGAAGCGGCGACCGAGGGCGACGGCCTGCGCCCGTTCGTTCTCGTGGTGCGGGAAGGCGAGATCTTGCCCACCACCGTGGAGATCGAAGCCTTCGCCCAGCAGGTCCAACGACATCGCAACGCACTCGGTGTGCCACCCCGGACGTCCTCGACCCCACGGCGAGTCCCAGGCGACCTCGTCGGGCTTCGCCGGCTTCCACAGCACGAAGTCCAGCGGCGACCTCTTGAGCTCGTCGACCTCGACGCGCGCCCCGGAGCGCAGCGAATCGAGGTCCTGCCGGGCGAGCACGCCGTAGCCGTCGATCTTCGAGACCTCGAGGAACACACCATCAGCGGTGAGGTACGCAGCCTCTGCGTCCACCAGACGAGCGATGAGGTCGATCATGCGGTCGATGAACGCGGTGGCGTGCGGGTCCGACGACGGCCGCAGCACGCCGATGGCGTCCATCGCCTGCCACCAGACGGCCTCCCACTCGGCGGCCACGTCCTGCTCGGTGCGACCCTCGGAGCGCGCCCGGTTGATGATGTTGTCATCGACGTCGGTGATGTTCGAGACGTAGGTGACCTCGTGGCCTGACCACACGAGGTAGCGGCGCAGCACGTCGAACACGAGGCTGAATCGCCCGTGGCCGAGGTGAGGCGGTCCGTAGACCGTCGGCCCGCAGACGTACATCGACACCTTGCCGGGCTCCCGCAGCTCGAGCGGGCGCACCTCGCCGGTGGCGGTGTCGTGCAGGCGCAGCATGGGTTCAGACCGTACCCGGTCGTGCGATCCCGCTCTGCAGCCCGCCCGGATGGACGCAACGGAAGCGCTCCTGAACCCGATCGTCACGGAGAGTGCTCGATGCCGTACGATGCGTGCATGCTTCGACGCGGGGTCAACCGCCGGACAACGATGTGCGTGGCGATCGCTCTGCTCCTGCTCACCGCGTGCGAGCCCTCAGACCCCGCACGCCAGGAAGGGCTGGACCGAAGCTCCGCCGCCGCCGCTCGCCTGGCTGAGACCCCAGGGGCCGACGCCCACGGCGCGCGCCTCAGCGCAGCGATGGAGACCCTCGCCGCGGTCGAAGCGCTGCAACCCAGCTTCCAGGAGCTCGTCACGCTCCTGGATCAGCTGCGCGTGATGCCCCCGGGCACGGCGGCGACCAACCTGCGTGCAGAGATCGACGCCATCAGCGCGGCCATGCTGGCGACTCCGGAGGCAGCAGCGGGCTTCGACCAGCTGCGCCACGCGCTGCAGACGATCCGCGACGACGTGCCCGCGGCCGAGTCGTTCGACGCGACGCTGCGGGGCATCAGCGACGCCGCCGTCGCCCCGACCAACTGGTTCCCGCCGAAGGTCGGGGTGTACGGCGACTCGGCGGCCTTCAACCTGCGGACGAACTCGTCGGCGTACACCGGCACGTCGAACCCGACCAAGAAGCTCCGCCTGGGCGGGGGCTACGTGACCATCGGCTGCGGCACCCTCATCACCAACAGCACGTGCGGCACCGCGGAGCAGTGGGGGAACCGGTCGGCCGACAACGCAACCCACATCGCGCTCATCTACGCCGGCATCTGGGAGACCAAGTGCTGGACGTTCGAGGACTGGGCGGAGTGCCACCACCTCGGCGAGCCGATCTACGACGACTACATCCGCCGCAACCTCGACGCCCGCACCGAGGCGCTGCTCGAGGCCGGAGTCCCGATCGTCGTCTACGTCAAGACCAACGACCGGAGGCTCGACGACGGCACCAACCCGGAGCACTCGGCTCGATGGGAGCGCTGGTACGAGCTGCTCGACGAGCACGTCGCTCGCTACGACCGCGTCATCACGCTCGACCTCGTGCCGTGGTGGCACGCCAACCCCGAGCTCGACGTGCTGTACCGCCCCGACGGCTACCACTTCACGACCAACGCCTGGATGTTCTGGCGCGACGTGCTCGAGCAGGATCTCTACTGGGACCTGTGGTTCCCCCGGTTCGGACGGCAGTACCACAACTACCCAGCGTGGACGCCGGTCATCGGCCAGCTGTGGGCCGAGACGACGCCGCCTCCGCTGGTGACGGGGCCGGGCCTCTCGACGACCACCACCACCACCAGTCCGCCGACCACCGCTCCGTAGCGGGCGCCCCGCCGACGCGCTCGACCCGCGCCATCCGGCTTCGGGCAGCATGCGGAGGTCCAGTACCGTTGCCCGCCGTATGACCACCCCCGACAGCACCCCGCGCCGCGTCCCCGAGAAGCCAGCGCTCGAAGGCCTCGAGGCCCTCTGGGACGCGCGGTGGGAGGCCCAGGGCACGTACCGCTTCGACGCGACCGCCGAGCGCGCGCAGGTGTACTCCATCGACACGCCGCCTCCGACGGTGTCGGGCTCGCTGCACGTCGGCCACGTGTTCTCCTACACGCACACCGACACCATCGCCCGCTACCGGCGCATGCGCGGGCGCGCGGTGTTCTACCCGATGGGCTGGGACGACAACGGCCTGCCCACCGAGCGCCGCGTGCAGAACTTCTACGGCGTGCGGTGCGACCCATCGCTGCCCTACGACCCGGCCTTCGAGGCGCCGACACCGGTCGCTGAGCGCACCAAGGCCGAGCAGAAGCAGCCCGCTGCGCACATCAGCCGCCGCAACTTCGTCGAGCTGTGCCACGGACTCACCGCGCAGGATGAGCTCGCCTTCGAGGAGCTGTGGCGCCACCTCGGCCTCTCAGTCGACTGGAGCCGCACCTACGCCACCATCGACGAGCGCAGCCAGCGCGTCGCTCAGCGCGCATTCCTCCGCAACCTGGCGCGAGGCGAGGCCTACCAGGCCGAGGCTCCGGTCCTGTGGGACATCGACTTCCGCTCCGCGGTCGCCCAAGCCGAGCTCGAGGACCGCGAGCAGCCCGGTGCGTACCACCGCATCGGCTTCCCCCGTCCCGACGGCGAGGCGATCTTCATCGAGACCACCCGGCCGGAGCTGATCCCTGCGTGCGTCGCGCTCGTGGCGCATCCCGACGACGAGCGCTACCAGCCCCTGTTCGACACCTCGGTGCGCACGCCGCTGTTCGGTGTCGAGGTGCCGGTGCTCCCCCACCCCCTCGCCGATCCTGAGAAGGGCTCGGGCATCGCCATGATCTGCACATTCGGCGACGTCACCGACGTGATCTGGTGGCGCGAGCTGGACCTGCCCACGCGCGGCGTGCTCGGCATCGACGGCCGCCTCCTGCGCGAGGTCCCGGAGTGGATCCCGGCCGATGCCGCGGCCACGTACGAGGAGCTGGCGGGCAAGACGGCCAAGCAGGCGCAGGCGCGCATCGTGGAGCTCCTCACCGCATCCGGCGACCTCGTCGGCGAGCCTCGTCCGATCACCCACCCGGTGAAGTTCTACGAGAAGGGCGATCGGCCGCTGGAGATCGTCACCAGTCGCCAGTGGTACATCGGCAACGGCGGCCGCGACGACGCGCTGCGCGATCGGCTGCTGGCTCGCGGCGATGAGCTGGCGTGGCACCCCGGCCACATGGTCGTGCGGTACCGGAACTGGGTGGGTGGCCTCAACGGCGACTGGCTCATCTCCCGCCAGCGCTTCTTCGGCGTGCCGGTGCCGGTCTGGTTCCGCCTCGACGCCGACGGCCTGCCCGTCTACGACGAGCCGCTCGTGCCGAGCGAGGACCGCCTGCCCATCGATCCGTCCACCGACGTGCCCGACGGCTTCGACGCGGCGCAGCGCGGCGAGCCCGGCGGCTTCGTCGGCGACCCCGACATCATGGACACCTGGGCGACGTCCTCGCTCACGCCGCAGATCGCCACGCAGTGGGAGGAGGACCCGGACCTCTTCGCTCGCACCTTCCCGATGGACCTGCGGCCGCAGGCGCACGAGATCATCCGCACGTGGCTGTTCTCCACCGTGGTGCGCTCGCACCTCGAGCACGGGCAGCTGCCGTGGGCCAACGCATCGATCTCCGGGTGGGTGCTCGACCCGGACCGCAAGAAGATGTCGAAGTCCAAGGGCAACGTCGTCACCCCCATGGCGCTGCTCGAGCAGTACGGCTCCGACGCTGTGCGGTACTGGGCCGCCAGCGGCAGGCCGGGCACCGACACCGCCTTCGACGAGGGCCAGATGAAGATCGGTCGGCGGCTGTCGATGAAGGTGCTCAACGCGAGCCGCTTCACCCTCGGCGTCGGCGACGACGACGCGCCGCCGGTCGACCCGTCGGACATCGTCGCACCGCTGGACCGCGCCATGCTCGCAGGGCTTGCGGAGCTGGTGGACGAGGCGACCGCAGCGTTCGAGCGCTACGACTACGCCCGGGCGCTGGAGCGCACCGAGACGTTCTTCTGGGCGTTCTGCGACGACCACCTCGAGCTGGTGAAGCCCCGCGCCTACGACACCGCCGACCCGGCCGGCGCCGCCTCGGCTCGCGCGGCGCTGGAGGTGGCGTTGTCCACGTTGCTGCGGCTGTTCGCGCCGTTCCTCCCGTTCGTCACCGAGGAGGTCTGGTCGTGGTGGCAGGAGGGCTCGATCCACCTCGCGCCGTGGCCGGGTGCCGACGAGCTGCGAGCGCTCGCCGCAGACGCCGACCCGCTGGTGGCCGTCGTCGCATCGGAGGTGCTCGGCGAGATCCGCAAGGCGAAGACCGCTGCCAAGCGCTCGCTGCGCGCCGAGGTCGAGCGCGTCGAGGTGGTCGACACCGAGGTTCGACTCGCAGCGCTCGCCGCCGCCGTCGATGACGTGCGCCTCTCGGGGAAGGTCGCCGAGCTGGCGACCGCCGCGGGCGAGCCTGCGATCAGCGTGACGCTGGCGCCGGCGGAGGACTGAGCGGCCGCCGCAACGCGACCGTGCTGCGACTGCGCCACACCACCACCGCGACGAGCTGCGCGGCGACGAGGCCAGCCATCGCGCCACGAGCATCAGCGAGCGCTGCGCCGACGAGCACGCCGAGCACCGTGAGGGGCGCCACCATCAGCCGGGCGCGCAGGCTGAGGTCCGCCGCCTCCGTGGCGCGCAGCACGAGCAGCGAGCCGATCACGATGCCAGCGCACGCCTCGGCCACCATCTGGAACGGCACGAGGTCGCTGCCCTGCGCCCACGACGCACCGAACAGCGCCTCACCCGCGCTGTCGGGGAGCAGGAGCGCGACGACCCCGAGCGCGAGCGCGCCTGCGGCCATGAGCGCTGACACGCGATCGCCGAAGCGCCCCAGTCGCTGGGGAGATTCGCGCCGCACGCGCACCGCCTCGCTCACCCCGACGAGCTGCGCGCCCATCATCGCCACGTTGTAGGGGCCGAACAGCACCTGGACCGCTCGCACCGCGCCGACCGCCGCTGTTCCTGCGACCGCGCCCATCAGCACGAAGGAGAGGTGGCGCGCTCCGTTGCCGGCCAAGAACTCCCCAGCGAACCGAGGCGCCAGGTCACCGTGGCGCGACCACCAGCCGCGCGCCGCTCGAGGGGAGGGCACGAGGCCCGGTCGGAGCACGACGAGCCCGGCGATCGAGCCGGCCACCGCCCACGCGGCGACGAGCCAGCGCAGCTCGCTGCCGCCCGAGCTGATCGCCAGCGCGAACCCCGGCACCAGCAGGACCAGCCACGCCACGTCGGAGGCCACCGCGCGCTTGGCGTCGCGGCGCCCGACGAGGACGTAGCGGGCGATGTCCTGCACGAGCAGGAGCGGCAGCAGCAGCGCGACCGGCCACAGCGCAGCGCCCATCGGTCCACCGAGCAGGAAGGCAGCCGTGGCGATCGGCACCGCGCCGACGACGCCGCACAGCGCAGCGACCCCGAGCGCGGCTGAACCCGCGCCCAGGTCATCGCCTTCGTCGTCGTCAGTCGCGCTGTGGCGCACGAGGTACGGCTCTGCTGCCACCGCCCGGGTGAGGCCGACCGCGAGGAGGTAGACGAGGAACGCGACGCCGAAGGCGCCGAACTCGCCGGCGCTGACCTCGCGGGCGACCGCGATCGATGCCGCGAAGTTGGTCATCGAGCTGAGCGCTTGGTCCGCGATCCCCCATCCGGCCCGGCGGCCGAGACCGCTCCGGGCGCTCACGGAGCCTGGTGCTCAGGTGCGTCGTCCCCGGCGGACCCGTCGCTGCGCAGCCAGACCACGCGCTGCGGGAACGGGATCTCGATGCCCGCTTCGTCCAGCGCCTCCTTGAGGCGCAGCCGCAGCTCGCGCTCGACGGGGAACTGCTCCGACGGCTTGGTCGTCACCACCACGCGGATCGACACGCCATCCGATCCGAGCGTCTGCACCCCGAGGACCTCAGGGCCCTCGAGGAGCCGGTGCTCACCTTCTTGGTCCTCCTCGTAGAGGGCGACTGCGGTCTGCTCGATGATCGCGATCGCTCGACGCAGGTCGGCGTCGTAGGCCACGTCGACGTCGATGAGCGCCTTGGCGTAGTACTGCGAGTAGTTCGCAACCCTGCGGATCTCGCCGTTGGGGAAGAACCAGACGGTCCCGTTGATGTCGCGCACGCGCGTCGTGCGCAGCCCGACCTGCTCGACGGTGCCGGCGGCGTCGCCGACGTCGATGATGTCGCCGACGCCGTACTGGTCTTCGATGATCATGAAGAGCCCGGAGAGGAAGTCCTTCACGATGGACTGCGCGCCGAACCCGATGGCGACGCCGGCGACGCCGGCGGACGCCAGCAACGGCCCGAGCGCGACGCCGATCTCGCCCAGCACGAGCATGGCGACGACCGAGCCCAGCACGACGGTGGTGATGCTCCCGAGCACGGAGGAGACCGTCTCCGTGCGAGCGTCGAGTCGAACGTCGCGCTCGCCGACGAAGAGGGTGCCGGGTGCCCGCTCGCCGACCTCGCGCGCGGTGCGCTGCAGGCTGAACGCGAATCGGCTGATGGACCGGCGCACCAAGCGGTTCAAGAGCCAACCGCCGAAGAGGAGGATCGCTACTCGCAGCGGAGCGTTCACCAGCCAATCAGCGACGTCTGCTGCGCCGTCGCTGCCGGTGAGCCCGCGCACCCAATCGCAGAACGCCCCGTCGCTGCACCCCCCGGCATCACCGCTCTGGGCGAGCGATGGCCGGAAGATGTGCAAGCTCACGCGACGACCTCGGAGCACCTCGGCATGGTCGTCACGCTATTGGGTGCAGCGGCGGCTACTCGACCGTGAGCTCGACCGCCGTCATGACCGGGTCGTCGCCGACCTTGAGCGGTACATCAGGACCGGGGAACTTGTACTCGCCGTCGCCGTCGTCGATGTGGACCATCGGCCAGTAGGTGCCGGTCACCGCCGGCTCGTCGAACGGGACCTCGAGGTCCTCGGTGATGCCCTCGGGAACCGCGATGTTGCCCACGACCGCACCAGGGGTGCCGTCGACGTCGATGTGCAGCGCGATGTGGCCGCTTCCTCCCTGGAGGCTCACGCTGTCGACGATCAGCACCGTGCCGTCGCCGGTCTGATCGCTGGCCTCCATGATCCCCACGAGCGACGACGCTGCATCGGTCGTCGAGGTGGCGCCGTAGCTCGGATCCATCGTGGTCCCCGGCGCCGCAGTGGTCGTCGACTGCTCCGCTGCAGTGGTCGTGGTCGGATCGTCGTCGTCGCTGCACGCGGTGGTGAGCAGCGCCAGGGCGACGGCCGGCAGGGCGAGCGATCGGATGGAACGGTGCATGGGTGAGTCCTCCAAGGTGACGACCCGCGCGACATCGGCGGGTCAGGGCATCAGTCTGCTCTACGGCGCCACCGGCCGTCTCGGATCACCGCAGCGCGAGGGCTGCGCCAGAGCGCCGGCGATGCTGTCAGCCGACGCCGAGGCCGAGGCGCAGCTCTCGCAGCCCACGGAGCACGAAGTGCTCGCGGTACTCGGGATCGGTGGTGTGGAGCTCGACATCGGGGAAGCGAGCGACGAGGCGACCGAGCGCGATCTGCCCCTCGAGGCGAGCCAGCGACGCTCCCAGGCAGTGGTGGATGCCCATCGAGAAGGTGAGGTGCTGGTTGTCCGACCGCCCGATGTCGAAGCGGTCCGGCTCCGCGAATCGCGCCGGGTCGCGGTTCGCGGCGGCGAGCAGCGTCACGACCTGCTCGCCCTTCTCGAAGACGTGACCAGCGACCTCGAGGTCCTCGGTGGGGATGCGGCCGGTGACGTGCACCGGGCCGTCGAAGCGCAGGATCTCCTCCACCGCTGAGCCGACGAGCGTCGGGTCGGCACGCAGCCGCTCGAGCTGATCGCGGTGGCGCAGGAGGGCGAGCGTGCCGTTGCCGATGAGGTTCATCGTCGTCTCGTGGCCGGCGATGAACAGCAGCAGCGTCATCATGCGCAGCTCGTCCTCGTTGAGGCGATCGCCGTCCTCGGTGGCGTGGATCATCGCCGAGAGCAGGTCGTCTCCAGGCAGCGCGCGGCGCTCCTCGATGAGCTCGTTGAAGTAGCCGATGAGGCCGGCGGCGCCGAGCAGGCCGGCCTGCTCCTCCGCAGGGGTGATGTCGCCGTCGAGCAGGCGCGACGCTGCTGAAGACCAATCGCCGAAGAGGTGGTGGTCGCTGGTCGGCACCCCGAGGAGCTCGCAGATGACGATGACCGGCACCTCGTAGGCGAACTCGCTGATGAGCTCGAGGTCGCCGCCGCGCTCGACTGCCTGATCGAGCAGGTCGTCGACCACCTCCTCGATGCGCACCCGCCAGCGGTCCACGGCCTTGGGGGTGAAGCTGCGGTGCACGAGCTTGCGCAGCCGCGTGTGGTCGGGCGGGTCCATGAACAGGAGGATGGCGACGCCCTCAGCGCCGGAGCGCTCGCGCATCGTCTGCTGCTCGAACGGGCGCTGGCGGCGGAGGTGGCGCGGGCTCGAGCTCCAGCGGGGATCGCGCAGGATCTGCAGGCAGTCGTCGTACCGCGTGAGCATCCAGTTGTCGTCGTCGACGTTGTGCAGCATCGGCGCCTGGTCGCGCAGCAGGTGGTACGTGGGGTGCGGGTCCTTCCACCGCTGCGGATCGCTGATGTTCGCCAGCGCGTCGAGCACCTCTTGATCGACCATCGTCCCCTCCTGCCTCACCCCGCCCGGGCACCATGCAAGCACGCAGCGTGTCGCGTCGGCATCTGCTCGCCGCGCGTAGGGTGCCGGCGTGGCCGAGATGCTGGGGGTGGTGACGGGGAGCACCTTCGATGCCGATCGGATCGCGCCGGGCGGGTCGGTCGAGCGTGTCGTCGTCGAGGGAGCTGACGGCACCCCGACCCACGTCGACGTCGTCGTCCACGAGAACGTCGTCCACCTCGCCCGCCACGGGCGCGAGGTGCGGGTGCCGGCGCACCTGATCGACCACCACGCCAACATCCAGGCGCTGCATGCGCTCGGCTGCAACCGGGTGCTCGGGCTGTGCAGCGTCGGCGGGCTGCGAGCGGACCTGCCGATCGGCACCGCGGTGATCCCCGACGACATCCTCGCCCTCGGCATCGCCCCCACCTTCTTCGACGACCAGCGCGGCCACCAGGTCCCCGCCTTCGACGGAGGGTGGCGGGGACTGGTCCTCGACGCGTGGACGCGCGCCGCGGGTGCGCCGCCGGTCGCGCGGGGCGCGTACGCGCAGACGAGCGGGCCGCGCTTCGAGACGCCTGCGGAGGTGCGGCTGCTCGCGGCGCACGCGGTCGTCGTCGGGATGACGATGGCCTCCGAGCTCATCCTCAGCTGCGAGGCTGGCCTCGCCTACGCCGGCGTCTGCTCGATCGACAACCTCGCCAACGGGATCGACGGGAAGCAGCTCGTCGTGGCCGACCTCGAGCGCGATGCCCGGGACAACGCGCAGCGGACCGCCGCGACGCTCACCGCAGTCGTCGCCGAGCTCCGAGGCGCCGGGTGACGTCCCCTCTCGCCATCGATGGCGGGGTGCTCGGTGGCCAGGCGGTGACGATGCGCTGCGCAGACGGCGTGATCGTCGAGCTCGGCACCGAGGTGCGGCCCGCGCCCGGAGACGACCTCCTCGATGCCAGGGGCGGGGCGCTGGTTCCCGGCCTCGTCAACGGCCACACGCACGCGGCGATGACGCTGCTGCGCGGCTTCGGCGACGACCTCCCCCTGATGGAGTGGCTCCAGACCCGGATCTGGCCGACCGAGGCGAAGCTGACCGCGGATGACGTCTACTGGGGGACGCGCCTGGCGTGCCTCGAGATGGTGCGCAGCGGCACGACGTCGTTCGCGGACATGTACTGGCACGGCCCGGCGGTCGCCCGAGCGGTCGCCGACAGCGGGCTGCGGGCCTGGGCGGCGACGGTGTACTTCGACGGCGACGATGCCGCGGCCGGCGCGACCGCACGGCCCCAGGTGCTCGAGGACCTCGATGCCACCGCGGCGGTCGGCGGGCTGGTCACGCCCTCGCTCGGCCCGCACGCCGTCTACACGGTGCACCGCTCGTCGCTCGAGTGGCTCGCGCAGCTGGCCGACGAGCGATCGCTCACGTTGCACATCCACCTGGCGGAGACCGAGGGCGAGGTGCACGACTGCGTGGCGGCGCACGGCATGCGCCCGCTCGAGCTGCTCGACGCCGCCGGCGGGCTCGGGCCCCGCACGATCCTCGCCCACGGGTGCTGGCTGGAGGCCGACGAGCTGGCGCTGGTCGCCGAGCGCGGCGCCACGATCGTCACCAACCCCGTGTCGAACATGAAGCTGGCTGTCGGGCGGGCGTTCCCCGTGCTCGACGCGCTCGCCGCCGGGGTGGCGGTCGGCCTCGGCACCGACGGCGCGTCGTCGAACAACAGCCTCGACCTGCTGGCCGATGTGAAGGTGCTGTCGCTGCTGACCAAGCACGACACCGGCGACCCCGCCGCCCTGCCTGCGGCCGAGGCGCTGGCGATCGCACGGGGCCAGCGGTCGCCGCTGCTCGGAGGTCGCCCGCTCGAGGTGGGCGCACCTGCGGACGTCCTGGTGGTGCGCACCGACGAGCCGGAGACTGCGATCGGTGACCTCGACGCCGACCTCGTCTACGCGGCGACGGGGTCGGTGGTCGACTCGACGGTCGTCGCCGGCCGCGTCCTCATGGAGCACCGCGAGGTGCCCGGTGCCGAGGATGTCCTCTCGCACGCCCGAGCCGCCGCCCACCGCCTCACCAGCGCCACCTGAGCGCCGCCCGCTCCCTCCATCGTCACGTTCTGTGCATGGTGACGTCCGACTACCGGAAGCCACTCTGCACAGTTCGGGTGGGGGGGGTGGGGAGAGAGTGCTGTCAGGGGGCGAGGAGGGCGGGGAGCACGAAGGTCTCGACCTCCCACCGCAGGCGCGCATCGCCGTCGCCGCGGCCGCCGGGCACGGTCAGCTGCATGAGCGTCGTGCGCAGGAGCCAGTCGAGGACGTCGTCGACGTCGCCGCGAAGCTCCACCCCGTCGGCGACCGCGAGCTCGAGCCACGGCCGGAAGAACGCCTGCACCGCACCGAGGAACTCACCGCTGCGGTCGATCTCCGGCCACCGCGAGCTGACCTCGCCCGTGCGCACGAGCGCCGCGAGGTGCGGCGTGGAGCGCACGGCGCGCACCGTGGCCACCACGGTCTCGACCAGCCGCTCCTCCCACACGAGCTCGGAGGTCAGGATGGCGGTGAGCTCCTCGGCGAGCTGGCCCGACGACCGCAGCAGCATCGCGGTCAGCAGCGCGTCACGGTCGTCGAAGTGCCGGTAGACCGTCGGGCGCGCCACGCCCGCCGCCTCCGCGACCTGCTCGACCGACAGCGCCCAGCCGTGCTCGGCGAACACCGCCTCGGCCGCGTCGAGCAGCCGCTCCCTCGTGGCGCGCCCGCGCGCGTTGGTGCCCATCAGGCCGTCGCCGATCGAACGAAGCCGGGGGCTACCCGGCCTCGTTCGTCGTGGCGGCGAAGGTGCGGCACGCCTGGCCTCGCAGCGACGGACACGGCGGAAGCTCCGGTGGGACCTCGACGCCACGCAGCAGCGTGATGGAGAACGACGACGGGGTGTCGCCGCCGAGACCGACGCGGTGCGTCGGGCTCTCGTCGTCCTCGTAGAGGTCCTCCCAGATCCACGTGCCGTGGTTGCGCCCCGGCGTGGCGATCTGGATGCGCAGCTGCGAACCGGCGCGGATCGGCGCGAACACCGGCGCGATGCCGATCGTGGCCTCGACCATCTCGCCCTCGGGGAGCGGCTCGAAGTCCTCGACCGCGAGCGACTGCACCACGCGCAGCCCCTCGCTCGCATCCTCGTCGATCGCCCGGTGTCCCATGCGGAGGTAGCCGTTCTGCAGCTGGTACTCGACGCCGTCGGGGCGGACCTCGGAGATGGTCACCTGCACGTCGACCTCAGGTGCGTCGCTGCCGAAGAACAGCTTCAGCGCGCTGGCGCCGGCGAGCACGACGTCCTCCTCGAACGGGTCGGTGAGGTAGGTGAGCGACCTGCCCTCGGGGTACTCGGTCCAGTCGAAGTCCCACAGGCGATCGAACAGCGGGTAGCCGTCTGCGAAGAAGTCGAGACCCAGCGCATCGGGGTCGTGCTGGTACTGCTCGACGCTCGACTCCGCTGGAGCCTCGTCTGCCAACGTGCCGTCGCCGGCGAGGAACAGCTCGACCTCCTCGGTGCCGGGCACGGGCCACGACGGGAAGCGCAGGTCGACGGTGCCGCCGGGCTCGCCCAGCTCGTTCTCGCCGAATCCGCTCTCGAGGACGACGCGGATCGGGTCCTCGGACTCGTAGAAGGCGAGTGCAGCCTCGTAGTCGTCGCCGAACTCGTCGTAGAGGCGGTTGCCGGGCAGCGTGACATCCTCGAGGTCGAAGTTGCCGGCGAACTGCTCGGGGGCGCCGGCGAGCACGATGTCGGGCAGCTTCGGCACCTCCTCGTTGACGTACAGCTGCAGGAACTCGTACCAGTCCATGATGTTCATCGGCGTGTAGCCGTCGGGGTGGCGGCCGTTCCACATCGCGACGCGCACGATCGGCGCGTTGTCGAACCTGTTGATGAGATCGGTCCACAGCGGGCCGGTCTGCTCGTCCTGGAATGCGCCGGTCAGGAGCACGGGCACCTCGACGTTGGCAGCGAGCCGACGCAGGTCGCGCTCGTCCTCATCGGTGGGGCGCGCCTCGAGCAGCTTTCCGAACTGCTCGAAGTCGATGTTCTGGCTCCGCAGCGACATGTTCTCCTCGCAGATCGAGTCGATGCCCGCATCCACGCGCTCAGACACCCAGTTGGATCCGCCGACCGCGGACTGCCGGTCTCGCTCGTCGAGCCACTGCTTGGTGAAGCCGGCGTTGTACATGCCGCCCGGCCACTGGTGACCCCACGGGTCGGGGATGACCGACTGGGGCGCCATGGCGGCGAGGTGCGGCGGGTTCATCGCGCCCGTGTACATCGCCATGATCCCGGAGTACGACAGACCGATCACACCGACCTTGTTGCCCTTCACCCAGTCCTGCGCGGCGACGGCCTCGACCACGTCGTAGGCGTCGCTCTGCTGCGAGGGGTTGAAGACGTCGAACACGCCGCCCGAGCAGCCCGTGCCGCGGATGTTCACCGCGACGGTGGCGAAGCCGAGCGACCGAGCGATCATCGCTCCCGGGGGCTCGCCGTTGGGGTTGGATGCCGAGTACCCCTCCATCTCCACGATCGTGGGCCACGGGCCCTCGCCGTAGAGGCGTGTGTCGGGGTAGCGCGCCATCGCGGAGAGCATCGTGCCGTCGCGCGCCTCGATGTAGCCGTAGCCGTCCTCGACGCTCACGCCCTCGGGCAGCGGGCCGAGGATGGGGACCTCGATGCCCTCGATCACCTGCTCGTCGTAGAAGGCCTGGTCGGGCACGTCGTCGACCGCCCTGACCTCGATCGGCTCCGACACCGTGCGATCGTCGCCCTCACCGAGCGCTACGAGGTAGCTGCCGGGCTTGAGCGATCCGCCGTCGGCGGTCGGTGGCGTGTGCGTGGTGCGCGAGTCGACGGTGAGGTGCTCGGTGGGCACGTACGCGAAGTGGGCCTGCCCCGCATCGTCAGCGAGCATCGTGAGGAGGTCGTCGCCCTCTTCGGTCTGCAGCGTCACCGGCTCGCCGGCCTCGACGCCCACGACGGTGAGCTCCTGGGTGCCGCCGACGATGCCGACGTCGTCTGGGATCGGGGTGCCCCCTCCGGCGGTGCTCGGCGTGGAGGACGAGCCCCCGTCGTCGCTGCACGCGGCGGCGAGCAGGCCTGCTGCCGCCACCAGCGCCAGCGCACGCCGCGCGCGGCGCGGCTGCATCGTCGACATCGTCCCCATGGCTCCCCCAGTTTCGCTACAGATCTTGGTGAGGCGTAGTCAAACCTATGGAGCGTGTGGCGCGTGTATGCCCCGTGGCGCCGGTCACATCGGCTGCGGTGGCGTGCGATGCTGCGCCGATGCCAGACCGATCCGACGCCTCGCAGGCAGCCGATCTCGCCGCGGCCTGCGCCACGTGGGCCGACCGCTGGTGGGACGACGACGCCGCCCTGCCGTGGGCCCCGCCGGGCCACGAGGGCGTCGCCGACGGCGTGCCGCGCCACATGGTGCCCCAGGGCGCCCGCTACGCCCTGGCGCTGCTCGAGCGACGAGCCGACGGCGACGTCGATCGAGCACGACGACTGCTCGACGCGCTGTGCGCGCTCCAGTACGACGAGGCCGGCACCGACATCCACGGCACGTTCCGGATCTTCGCCGAGACGCCGCACCCGCCGCCGACGCCGGTGATGTGGGAGGACTACGACCCGAACTGGCGGCAGTTCCTCGGCACGATCTTCGTGCTGCTGCTGCGCCGCCACGAGGACGTGCTGGTCGGCGCTCAGCGCGACCGCCTCGTGCGCGCGGTGACGCTGGCGGTCGAGGGGGAGCCGCCGCGCCGCATCCCCCCGTCCTACGCCAACATCGCCCTGATGCACGCGTGGCTGCAGGTCGAGGCGGGCGTGCTGCTCGAGCGACCGGCGCTCGTCGAGATCGGCGAGGCGTTCGCCGCCAAGATCGTGGAGCGCTTCGACCGCCACGGCTGCTTCGACGAGTACTCCTCACCGACCTACTACGGCATCGACCTCGAGGCGCTCGGCCTGTGGCGGTCGTGGTCGTCGTCCGCGGCGCTGAGCGCAGACGGCGCCCGGATCGAGGAGGCGCTGTGGCGGGACGTCGCCCGCTGGTACCACCCCGGCCTGCGCAACCTCTGCGGCCCGTCCACGCGCTCCTACGGCCTGGACATGACGACGCACCTCGGCTCGCTCGGCCTGTGGTGGGCGGCGGCCTTCGGGTTCGAGGGCGCGCCGCTGCCGCCGATGACCGACGACGCGCCGCACGGCCACGACTTCTTCCACGGGCCGTACGTTGCGCTGCTCGGCGCCCGCGTACCTGCAGACGCGGC
Source organism: Acidimicrobiales bacterium (assembly GCA_038206295.1). Taxonomy (GTDB): domain Bacteria; phylum Actinomycetota; class Acidimicrobiia; order Acidimicrobiales; family JBBRAZ01; genus JBBRAZ01. The sequence continues at coordinate 22,117 of JBBRAZ010000013.1, read as the reverse complement.
ACCTGCGCTCACTCGCTTCGCCGGAGAGCACGTCGTGGAGCAGGTCATCGACGAGGACCCGGCGCGCGTCGCCACCGGCTGGTTGGCCGACGACGTGATGATGGGCGCCGAGCGCGGCACCGCGGACCTCTCGTGGTGGGATCAGTTCAAGCCGGCGCTCGCGCACTGGCGAGGCACCGACGGCGAGGTCGGCGTACTCGAGGTGCGCGCGCCCGGTCCGTCGGACGCGGTCGCCGCGCCGGGCGAGCTCGCGCTCTCGTGGGATGCGGACGCAGCCGGCGACGCCGGGCGAGGCCTCGCCTCGATCACCGTCCAGCGCAGCGGGCCGGTCGTCGTGGAGGCGGGGCTGCTGCGCTGCGGCGATCGCACCTTCAGGCTGGCTGGCGCGCATGAGATCGTGTCGGTCGGCGAGCCGGCCGCGCACCCGCACGGCGAGCAGGTGCGCATCGTGCTCGCCGCCCCTGACGGCGCCCCCCGCGCCACCCTCAAGCTCGCGGTCCGCTGAAGCACCATGCGTACCTGAGTGAGTGTTTCGCGCACCCACCTACGCACACTCGCGAGCGCCGGCGAGGTGTGCGTACCTGAGTGAGTGATTCGCGCACCCACCTACGCACACTCCTGAGCGTCAGCGGGGAGTGGGATCGGAGGCACGAAGGGTGGTGAGGTGCCACGATCGCGGGATGTCGATGTTCGGCGATCCCTCGCTCCTCCCTTCCGGCGTCGAGTCCCGGGCAGTCACGTTCGAGAACCCGACCGGGGCGAAGGGCGCCGGCGGCACGGCGGCGAACGGGCGGAAGGGTGCGCCGTGGCGCCGCGTCGAGGCTGGGGAGACCGTGACGCTGCTGGACCTCGACGGCCCGGGCACGCTGCGCCACTGGTGGATGACGGTGCCGCCCGCGGCCCCCGCCCACCTCCGAGCGCTGGTGCTCGAGGTGTTCTACGACGGAGCAGACGAGCCCAGCATCTCGGTACCCTGGCTCGACTTCTTCGGCGTCGCGCAGGGCCGGCCCACCGCGTTCGCCAGCGCGCTCACCTCGGTGCAGGAAGCGCGGGGCTTCAACTCGTTCGTGCCGATGCCGTTCCGCGACCACGTGCGGGTGCAGGTCACCAACGGGAGCGACTCGCCGATCCCGCAGCTCTACTTCCAGATCGACCTGACCCTCGAACCCGCAGCCGCTGCGGACCGCGGCCTGCTGCACGTCCAGTTCCGCCGCGAGAACCCCACCACCATGGGGCGTGATGCGGTCATCGCCGCGGACCTCGCCGGGCCGGGTCGCTTCCTCGGGTGCGTCGTGGGCGTACGGACCATCGACGAGGGCATGTGGTACGGCGAGGGCGAGGTGAAGGTCTTCCTCGATGGCGACGACACGCTGCCCACCATCTGCGGCACCGGCCTCGAGGACTACGTCGGCACCGCGTGGGGCATGGGCGCGCACCACGCGCCGTACGCTGGCAGCCCGCTGCAGGTGGCCGGCGGCCCCGGCGCGATGCCCGCGCACGTCGGCTTCTACCGCTGGCACGTGCCGGACCCGATCGTGTTCAGCAGCGACCTGCGCGTCACGATCCAGCAGATCGGCATGTCGATGTTCGTCGCCGGCCAGGAGGAGCAGTTCGAGGCCTTCGCTGCAACACATCCGGCAGCCGGCGGCGGCTGGGCGCGCGAGATCCCGGGCCTCGTCGCCATGGGCATCCACGAGCGCGTCGACGACGTCAGCACCGCCGGGTTCACGTACTGCCGCGACGCGCAGGCGGTCCCCCGAGTCGACGTGGCCGCGGCCACCGCGGACCTCGACCGCCTCCCTGGCGACGCCATCGACCCGCTCGAGGCGATGTTCTCGATGCTGCCGTGAGGCGCATGCACCCCCTCGTGGCGGCGCTGATCGCAGCGCTCGCGCTCGTTGCCGCCGCGTGCGCCGGGGACGACGGCGGCGCCACGCCGACGACGCAGCCGGGTGTGCCTCCGCCCTCCTCGACCACCACGACCTCGTCGCACCCGATCGATCCTCCCGAGCTCGCGTGCCAGCCGGAGTTCATGGGCCTCGGCAACGACGACGTCCTCGCCGAACCGCCTCCGGAAGAGCTGCGCGACGCCATGAGCATCGTGACCGTGCTGCGCGGCTGGCCTGCGCTCTCGCCCGATGCCCCTTCGTCGGTCGGCACCGGCGACATCGTGACCTCCGTCGACCCTCGCGTGCGGTACGCGCAGACCCAGGACAGGCTCTGGGCCGAGCTCGACGGCGAGTGGGTCGCGTACACGACCCTCGGCTGGCTCGACGAGGGCGAGTCCCAGGGGTGGGGCTCGGGGGCCGGGCCGGGATGGGGGTACCCGGGAGGCAGCGTCGAGTCGACCGAGTGCCCGCCGTGGACCGACCTCCAACGAGCGCTGGCCCGGGCGGCGGAGGAGGCGCCGGATCCTCGATCGCTCTCGTGCGGGGCCGGCAGCAGCGAGCGGACGATGCCGGACCTCGAGCGCGCCCGCTTTCCCGAACCCGAACTGGGTCGAGCGATCACGCTGCTCATCGAGCGCCAGCGTTCGTGGCCTGCGCTGCTCGATCCGGCAGACGCCGAACCCGATGTCGAGCTCGCCAGCGTCGACGACCGCGTCACCTACGAGCAGGCCGACGGATCGCTGTGGATCCGCCTCGACGGCGAGCGCATGGTCGTCGAGACGCTGGCGTGGATCGACGATGACGAACCGAGCAGCATCGAACCGGACCGATCCGGGTGGGGGGCGCCCGATGCCCGCACCGAGCACCGGGAGTGCCCAGACTGGCGTCTGTTCGATGTGCACCGCTCCATGGGTGAGGGTGCGGACGACGACCGGGAGCCAGTGAGCGGCTGACGGAGGTCCTCTGGGCTCGAGCCTTCCGAGTCGCGTGCCACGCGAGCAGGATCGTCGGCGCTTTCACTACAGATTCGTCGGCGCTCGAGCAGTGCCGGACCGGCGCTCAACCGAGGGCGTTGCCGACGATGCCGACGAAGCTGACCATCTCGCCGGGGTAGCCGCCGAGGTTGTGGGTCAGCGCCAGCCCGCGGTCCGCGGTGGTGATGCGGCGGTCCTCAGGCGCCTCGCCGCGCAGCTGGAGCCAGCACTCGTACAGCATCCGCAGCCCCGAGGCGCCGATCGGGTGGCCGAACGACTTGAGGCCGCCGTCGGGGTTCACCGGCAGGTCGCCCTCGAGGTCGAACGTGCCGGCCAGCACCTCCTGCCACCCGGTGCCCGCAGGGCAGAAGCCGAGGTCCTCGTAGAGCACGAGCTCGGTCGGCGTGAAGCAGTCATGCACCTCGGCCATCGCCAGCTGCGACCGGGGATCGGTGATGCCGGCCTGCGCGTAGGCATCAGCCGCGCACGCCACGATCTCGGGGAACGTCGTGTAGTCGTAGCCCGGGTCGAGGTTGCCCGACGCGTTGCCGGCCACCATCGACAGCGCCTTCACGTACAGCGGCTTGTCCGTGTAGCGGTGCGCGTCCTCCGCCCGCACGACGATGGCGGCCGCAGCGCCATCGGCCACGCCCGCGCAGTCGAACACGCCGAGCTGGCCGGCGATCGCCATGGCGTTGCAGATGGTGTCGACGTCGACCTCTCGGCGGAACTGCGCCTTGGGGTTGCGCGCCCCGTTGCGGTGGTTCTTGCTGGCGATCGTGGCGAGCACCCGTCGCAGCTCGGCGGGATCGACGCCGTAGCGCTCGGCGTAGGCGGGCGCCACGAGGCTGAACATCGCTGCCGCGGTGAGGGTGCGCGTCGTGCCGTCGTTGGGTGGCAGCGGTGCGGGTAGCCCCTGGTAGCCGGAGTCCTTCACCTTCTCCGCACCGACGGCCATGGCCACGTCGTACGCGCCCGACGCCACCGCGTAGCACGCCTGCCGCAGCGCCTCCGATCCCGTGGCGCAGTAGTTCTCCACGCGGGTGACGGGCTTTCCGACGAGCTGGAGGGCGCGGGCCAGCATGATCCCGCTCATGCCGCTGTTGGCGACGCCGAGCCAGTAGGCGTCGACGTCCTGGCGCCCGATGCCGGCGCCGTCGAGGCACTCGACCGACGCCTCGAGCATGAGGTCGTCCAGGCTCTTGTCGAACCGCTCGCCGAACGCGGTGCACGAGACCGAGACGATGGCGACCTGGTCGCGGATGCCGTGGCTGGCCATGGTCGTCCCCCTCAGCCGACGTCGCCCCGGATGGGGCGCGCCTTCCAGAAGTAGTTGTGGATCCCCTCGGCGGTGCTGAGGCGGCGGAACGTCATCTCGACGCGGGAGCCGATGGCGAGCTCGTCGGCGGTGCAATCGCACAGCTCGGTGGGGAACCGGCCGCCACCGTCGAAGTCGACCACCGCGGCGATGATCGGCGGGCTGAGCGAGTACGAGACGTGGTCGATGGTCCACGTGACGATGGTGGCGGCCACGTCCGCCATCGGCACCGGCTCCATGTCGTCGATGGCGCCGCCTCCCATCGCGGCGCGCGACGGCGGCAGGTGGATCAGCCCCGTGCTGCGGTCGCGCGACCCGACGAAGGCGAGCTTCCACTCGAGGCGGCGATCGATCGCCGACGCGGAGGCGCGCTGCGGCTCGGGGCGGCGCGGCGGCTCGGGGGTGAGCTGCTCGCGCCAGCGCAGGAACTGGGCGTAGGAGACATCGCCGCCGCTGGCGAGCTGCGCTGCGACCGTGCGCTCGGGGCGCCGCTGCGCCACCGCGTCGCCGGTGCGCAGGACGATCGCATCCGCGCCGTCCGCCAGGACCAGCACGACGACGACCTTGCCCGGCTCCGCACCCTCGAGCAGCGACGAGAGCACGAGCCACGGGTGCGCGGTGCCGGTCGTGCCGATCTGGCGCTGGAGGTCGTCGACCAGCGCGCCGTCGGGCACACCGAGGCGGCCCCCGATGGAGCGCACGGCGCGGGTGTGGGTGCCAGCGACGATGAGGTGGGCGACATCACCGGCCTCGATGCCCGCCTCGTCGAGCGCGCGGGCGAAGGCGTCGCGGCCGAGCTCGAGGTAGGCGCCTTCACCGAAGCGCTCCTCCCACGTGCGCGAGCGGTCCTCGCCGGGCACCCGCCAGCGGTCGAGCACCTCGCGGGTGGCCGACGCGGTGCCGAGCAGCTCTGCGGCGAGCGGACCATCGGCCGCGCCGCCGATGAGGAGCGCTGCCGCAGCGTCGCCGCCCTCGCGCTCGTCGGCTCCCGTCGGCAGACCACCGCGCCGGTCACTGGTGACGACCAGGGTGCGTCCGCCGCCGGCGAGCGCGGCGAGCACGGCCCCGGACCCCGAGCGCACCGCGCCGCCCATGTCGATCGCCGGCGCGCTCGCCGACAGGCGCAGCGCGGCGTGGATGGCGGTGGCGTTCGTCTTGTCGAGGTAGGCCGGGTCCGCGGTGGCGAACCAGAGCGAGGTCGGCCCCTCCGAGTCGGAGGCGCCGCGCAGCGCGATGCGCGCCGCCTCGACGCCGATCGTCGTGGTGTCCTCGTCGTGGGATGCCACCGACCTCGTGCCGTTGCCCCCGCCGCTGCCCCAGAACTCGCCGATCGCGGCGCGCCGCAGGCGGTGGTGCGGAACGTAGGCGCCGTGGCGCAGGATCCCCCGCGTTTCTGACATGCCGTCAGATTAGCGCCGGACTGCCGATCCGCCAGCAGCGCACGGCCGGACCGACGCGGCCCCGCCCCGCCACCTGCTGCGCTGCCGTGCGGATACCGTTCGGGCCGTGCGACTCGGGGATGTGGCGAACGCGGCGGCGAGCGGCAACGAGAAGCCGCTCGCCGGCGTGCGCATCCTCGCCCTCGAGCAGATGCAGGCGCTGCCGTTCGCGACGCAGCTCCTCGCCCGGCTCGGCGCCGACGTGGTGAAGGTCGAGCACCCGACCCAGGGCGAGTCCGGCCGCGGCTCCACCCCCGCGATGGTCGACCCCGACGGTCGCGCCATCGGCGCCACGTTCCTGCGCAACAACCTCGACAAGCGCAGCGTCGGCATCGACCTCAAGGCACCTGCGGGGCGCGACCTGGTCCTGCGCCTCGCGCCCCACTTCGACGTCGTGGCCGAGAACTTCAAACCCGGCACGCTGGACCGCCTCGGACTCGACGAGGACGAGCTGCGCGCCGTGCACCCGTCGATGATCCACGTCTCGCTGTCGGGGTTCGGCAGCGACCCGGCGTCGCCGTACCGCGACTGGCCGGCGTACGCGTCGGTCGTCGAGGCCATGAGCGGCATCTACGAGTACAAGGCGGGCCCAGGTCGCCCACCCACCACCATCCCCGTGGGCGCGCTCGGCGACATCTCCACCGGCATGTTCGCGGTCATCGGCATCCTCGCCGCGCTGCGCCACCGCGACCGCACCGGCGAGGGGCAGCACGTCGATGTGGCCATGCTCGACTCGATGCTGGCCATGACCGACATCGTCACGAGCTTCTGGTCCCTCGGCGTGCGCCCGGACGAGCCCGTCGAGGTGATCTGCGAGGGCTTCCGATGCGCGGACGGGTACGTCGTGCTGCAGATCGTGCGCGAGCACCAGTTCTTCCGCCTCGCCGAGCTCATCGGCCGACCGAAGTGGGTCGCCGACCCGCGCTTCGCCAGCCGCGCCGGCTGGTTGCCCGCCCTCGACGACGAGATCCGCCCCGCGCTCGAGGGGTGGCTGGCCGACAAGACCCGCATGCAGGCAGTCGAGCAGCTCGCCCCCGCTGGCATCGTGGCCGGCCCGTCGCTGAGCGCTCCGGAGGTCATCGCCGACCCCCACGTCGCCGCGCGCCACATGCTCGTCGAGGTCCCGCGCAGCGACGGCGAGCCCCCCTACCTCGTGCCCGGTAACCCGGTGAAGCTGTCGCGGATGGCGGAAGGCCCCGAGACCCGGGTGCCGTGGGTGGGCGAGCACACCGCCGAGGTGCTGGCTGTCGAGCTCGGCCTCGACGACGCGGAGCTCGCCGCGCTGCGCGCCGCTGGCACCATCACCTGATCGAGCCGATCAGGTGGGCGCGTCGGTGCTCGGCGCGAGCGCCCGCAGCAGCGGCGGTGCGGTGAGGGTCGTCACCACTGCGAACAGCACGAGCAGCGTGAAGCCATCCGCGCTCACCACGCCGGCGCGCACACCGACGGTGGCGACGATGATGCCGAGGGCTCCCCGTGCGCTGAGACCAGCACCCACCGCCGCCGAGGTGCGCACGTCGAGCCCTGCGAGCCGCCCGCCGAGGAGCGCTCCGCCGAGCTTGCCGATGCTCCCGGCGGTGATGAGCAGCGTCGCCCACAGCAGCACCGTGCCGTCGCCGAGCGCACCGAGATCGACCTGCAGGCCGGCGCTGGCGAAGAAGACGGGGGCGAGCAGGCCGCGCACGATGCCCATGACCTGCTCACCGGCTGCGGCGGGCAGGGCGCCGGATCGACGCACGATGATGCCGGCGAGGAACGCGCCGAGGGCCGGCTCCACGTGCAGCGCACCCATCGTCGCAGCCGCGCCGAGGGCGAGGACCACCAGAGCGCCGAGCGACGGCGCGACCTCGCCCCTGGGCGCCACGCGCGCTAGGAGGCGCGCGGCGAGCGCGCCGCCGGGCCCGATGGTGAGCGCGAGCATCGCGGCGACGCCGACGATGGTGATCACGAGCGAGGTGCCATCGACCTGCCCGGTGGCGACGACGCCCGCAGCGATCCCCATGAGCACCCACGCCACGATGGTGTCGACCATCGCGACGGCGAGGGTGATCTGCGCGAACGGCCGCGCCAGGAGGCCCAGATCATCGAGGATCCGTGCTGCCACCGGGAGGGCGGAGACCGCCAGCGCGGCGCCGACGAAGAGCGCGGTCGGCCCGCGATCGGCTCCGCCGACGAGGAACCGATCGGGGAGCTGTGCGCCGAGAAGTGCGCCGGCGCCGAGGGGCAGCAGCAACGTGGCGGCGGCGAGGCCGGCGGCGGCTCGTCGATGACGCCCGACGACGGCGAGATCGGTCTCGAGACCTGCGCCGAGCAGGAGCAGGAAGACCCCCAGCATCCCCACCGCGCTCAGAAGCAGCTTGATCTCGTCATCGCCAGGGAACAGCCAGTCGTGCAGGTCGGGCGCAAGCGCGCCGAGGACCGTCGGCCCGAGCAGGATGCCCGCCGCCAGCTCGCCCAGCACCGCCGGCTGCCCGAGGCGGCGAGCGGCGGCGCCCAGCAGCAGACCGCTGGCGCACAGGACGGCGAGCTCCACCCAGAACGTGACGCCCTGCTGGTCGGTGAGCGCGAGCAGGGCGGTCGACACAGGCGACGCAGGCTACCGGTCGGCGTCGCTGGGGCTCGCCACCGCATCAGCCAGGTAGGTCGTCCTCGATGATGGTGATGGCGTGCACGGGGCACACCAGCGCGCCGAGGCGCGCCTGCGCCTCGAGCTCGGTCGGGACCTCGAGCAGGTGGAGGTCGAGGTAGCCCTCGTCGTCGAGCTGGTACACGCCGGGCGCCCAGCGGCGGCACACCCCGTGGGCATTGCACAGCCCGGGGTGGACGCGGATCTTCACGACGCGGCGACGCCCCCGACGTCGACTGGCCGGCGGACGATCTGCTGCGGGACCTCGGTAGCCGGCCCGACGGGGCGCGATCGGGGCTCGTGGCCAGGCGCGCACCACGTGTCGCCGGTGAGGCGGTGCGACATGGCGCCAGCGACGCGCGCCGCGTGGTCGATGGCCCGATCCGCGTACGGCCCGCTCCAGCCCTCGGTGATGGTGCCGGTCCACAGCGCGAACCACCGCTCGAAGTGCTCCGGGCGGAACGCGTGGAGATCGTGCACGCGCTGGTGGGCAGCGAGGATGGCGCCGTCGTAGCCCGGCTCGCCGAGCAGCACCCGACACCAGAAGTCGATCAGCGTCGGGATGTGCACGGCCCAGTCGACCTCGGCCACCTCGTCGAAGATCGGGCCGAGCACCTCGTCGAAGATGATCTCCCGGTAGAAGGCCACGACCAGGTCGTGGATCTCGCTGCGCGAGTCCAGGTCGGGCAGCCGCGTCTCCGTCATGCCATTAAGTACACCAGACAATAGATAAAAGAGCAACCAGGCGGGGTCAGCCCTCCGGCTCGATGCTGCAGCGCAGCACGCAGTGCGCTCGTCGGGGGTCCTTCGGCTCCAGGGCGTCGACGACGAGGTCGTCGAGGTCCTCTGCGATGCCCTGGGCGATGCCGAGGTGGAGCTGGCACACCGTGTCGGGATCGGCCAGGGCCGTGGTCGCGAACGGGCAGGTGCCGAGCACGATCTCGGTCCTCGACCCCCGTCGACGCACCGTCGGGTCGAACCCGTGGCGCGCCATCTGCTGCGCCAGCACCTCGACGCCGCCGCCGGGCTCCGCGCTCCCCAGGCGCTGGCGGCGCCCGACGCGGCGTCCCACCTCCAGTGGCGTGTCGCCGGTCCGGACGATCTCGCTCAGCCACAGGGCGAGGCGCTCGTAGGGGCCGGCGACGCCCCAACGGCTGTCGGCGGTGGGGTCCACCTCGTAGACCAGCGGGGGTCGGCCGCGTCCGGATGCGGCAGCGGTGCGCTCGATGACGAGGCCGGCATCCACGAGCTTGGCGAGTTGCTGGCGGACCGCGTTGTGGTGGAGGCCGACGTGCTCGGCTAGCGCGGCGACGGCGACGGGCTCGGTCGCGACAGCGATGGCGCGGAACAGCTCGTGGCGCGTGGGATCGCCCATCGCCCGTGCCTGCACCTGCACCACGTCGCTCACGACCACATCCTATTGATCTAGCGTCGGACGGAAGAACCAGCGCAACGCGTCAGCGCAGGAGGGCAGGGCCGTCCAGGGCGGGCCCGTACCGCTCGACGAGCTCGCGCATCGGAGCGGGTCGTGCCAGCAGGAAGCCCTGCACGTGGTCGATGCCCGCCGCGATGAGCGCCTCGAGCTGCTCGGGGGTCTCGACGCCTTCGGCCGTCGTCACCATGCCGAACGCGTGCGCCATCGTGACCACCGCCTTCACGATCGCCGCGTCGCGCGGGTCGTCGACCATCCCCACGACGAAGCGACGGTCGATCTTGACGCTCGTGAACGGGAACGTCTGCAGGGCTGCCAACGACGAGAAGCCGGTGCCGAAGTCATCGATCGCGACGCCGAGACCGCCGTCGCGCAGCGCGCCGAGCACCTCGGCGGCACCGACCGGGTCGGCTGACAGCGCAGTCTCGGTCAGCTCGACGCCGAGCCCCAGCCCTGGTCTGGCGGCGTTCAGCGCCAGCAGCTCCTCGACCAGACCGCCGTGGGCGAGGTCCACCGCGGACAGGTTCACCCACACCGCCAGCTGCTCGTCGCGCTCGTCGCCGACCGCGGCGCACATCGCAAGCGCGCGTCCGGTGACCCATCGATCGAGGGTGGTGATGAGGCCAGCCTCCTCGGCGACGCCGATGAACGACGTCGGCAGCAGCAGGCCGCGGCGCGGGTGGCTCCAGCGCGCCAGCGCTTCGAGCCCGGCGATGCGTCCGGTCGCGACCTCGATCACCGGCTGCAGGTGCACGTCGAGGTGCCCGTCCTCGATGGCAGCGAGCAGCTCGCGCTCGGTCTCGACGCGCAGGTGGTGCTCGTCGCGCAGCTCCTCGTCGAACACGATGCACCGATTGCGGCCGGCCGCCTTGGCCTCGTACACCGCGGTGTCGGCGTTGCGGATCAGGTCGTCGACCGCGTGGTGGCCGGCGTCGCCGCGCGCGACGCCGATGCTCATGCGCGCCACGCACTCGATCCCGTCGACAGCCATCGGCAGGCTGAACTCGTCGCGCACCGACTCGGCCCACGCCAGCGCTGCGTCGTCGTCGGCGGGCGCTGCCGACGCCAGGAGGAACTCGTCGCCGCCGAGGCGCGCGACGATCGATCCCGGAGCGGCGACCTCGAGGAGCCGCTGCCCGGCGACCTGCAGGAGGTGGTCGCCGAACTCGTGACCGTGGCGGTCGTTCATCACCTTGAACCGGTCGAGGTCGCAGAAGAGCACCGTTGCGGTGGCGCCGTCGTTGGCGGCGAGCCACTCGGCGAGGCCGCGCCGGTTGCGCAGCCCGGTGAGGGGGTCGTGCGTCGCCTGGTGCTGCAGCCTCGTCACGAACGACGCGCGCTCGATGGCGACCGCTGCCAGCCGTGCGGCGAGGAACGGCACGTGCCAGTCGTCAGGCTCGGGCTCGCCGACGTCGGTGCGCAGCAGGTCGATGACACCGAGAGCGGAGCCCTCCCCGCCCGACGACACGATGGCCACGGTCCAGCACGCGCGGTGCTCGCTGGCAGCGATCTCGTCGTGCAGGTGCGCCCACCGCTCGTTGGCCAGAAGGTCCGGCGCCGTGGCGGTGTCGATGCGGTCGATCGCCTCGCCGGCGTTGAGCTGGGAACGACGGACCGTCGAGCCGTCGATGGCTTCGACGAGCCGGACGTCGACGTTGAGCGATGCGACGACGCGCAGCCTGCCGTCCTCCACCAGCGAGATGGCGCAGGACGCATCGGGGCCGTAGCGCTCGACGAGCAGGGCGAGCTCGGCCAGCGTCGCTTCGACGGGCTGGTCCAGCGCGATCCGCTCGAGCAGGCTGTACTCCTCGGCCAGCAGGGCGTCGGATCGCCGCTCGGCGGACAGCGGCACGATGTGCAGCGCGAGGCAGGCGAGCCCTGGATCATCCAGGCGGTTGTCGCCCCACACCTGCACCAGCACCGCGCTGCCATCCGCGCGCACCAGGCGGAAGGTGTTGGGGCCGCGGCGACCCGGGTGCGCAGAGAGCGCCTCGAACGACCCAGCAGCGCGCGCCAGGTCGTCGGGGTGCACGGCATCGAAGGGCAGGCGACCGGCCCAGCTCCCGAGATCTGTGTCGAGGATCTCGCCCAGCGCGTCGTTCGCCCACAGCACCGTGAGGCCGGCATCGAGGGCGGCGATGCCATCGCGTGCGTGGCCCCACTCGGCGCGCAGCCGTTCGCGGTGGTGCTCGTCGGTCACGCTCACCCCCGGCGCTGGACCTGTGCAGGGCAGCATAGGACCGCAGCCCACGGACGGCCCCGGGTCCTCGCTCATACGCAGGAGGTGGACCTGCCGCAGGCCAGTTCCTAAGATGCCGTCAGAATCTGACACACCGTCAGGAAACGGTGAGGAGCAGCATGGACTTCGAGTTCTCCACCGAGCAGCACGCCTTCATCGACGAGGTGGAGGCGTTCCTCGACGCGCACGACGACCCCGACGTCTTCGACCTCACCCGCGAGAACATGGCGCAGATCGTCGACACGCCCAAGCGCCGCGCCTTCATGCGCGAGCTCGGCGAACAGGGCTGGCTGGGGATGACCTGGCCGGAGGAGCACGGCGGCTCCGAGGGCGAGGGCGTCTACGAGTACCTCCTCAACGAGCGCCTCGCCGGGCGCGGCGGCCCGCAGATCGGCAAGGGCGTCGGCATCATCGGCAAGACGCTCATCGCCCACGGCAGCGACTTCCTCAAGGAGACGTTCCTGCCGATGATCCTCAACAACGACGTGGAGTTCGCCGTCGGCTACTCCGAGCCCGACGCCGGCTCCGACGCCGCCTCGATGAAGCTCAAGGCCGTGCGCGGCGAGCGCGACGGGGTGCAGGGCTGGATCCTGAACGGCCAGAAGACGTGGACGACCTCGGCGCACTTCGCCGAGTGGTACTGGCTCGGCACGCGCACCGACCCCGACGACAAGTACCACGGCAACACCCTCATGCTCGTGCCGCTGGACCAGCCCGGCGTCACCATCAACGGCATCTGGACGATGGGCGACGAGCGCACCAACGAGGTGTGGATCGACGATGTGTTCGTGCCCGACGACTACGTGGTGGGCGAAGTCGGCAAGGGGTTCCAGTACATCAGCCAGGCGCTGGACCTCGAGCGCTTCACCATGTTCACGTACTCCCCCATCCAGCAGCGCCTCGAGCTGCTGTGCGAGCACGTGCGCACCGCGACGCGCGATGGCGAGCCGCTGCGCGACGACCCCGTCGTGCGCCGTCGCATCGCCCGGCTCGTCACCGAGGGCGAGGTGGCCCGCGCGCTCGGGCTGCGCGTCGTCGATCAGACCGTCAAGAGCGAGGCGTCCGGAGGCCCGCCGCCGTCGACCGCGTCGTCGGAGTACAAGCTCTTCGCCACCGAGCTGTCGCGGCGCCTGGCGAGCGAGTCGATGGACATCGCCGGTCCCGGCACGCAGCTACGGGTGCGCACCCCTGAGGCGCCGATGGCCGGCCGCGCCGAGTCGACCTACCGCTACACCGTGATCGACACGATCGGCGGCGGCACCTCCGAGGTGCAGAAGAACATCATCGCCCGGCGCCTCCTCGGCCAGCGCAAGTGCTTCTGAGGCCGCGGCCGTGACGCCGACGCCCCTGCTCGACGGGATCACCGTGCTCGACCTCGCGTCGGTCGGCCCCGCCGCGCGCACGTCGCGGTGGCTGGCCGACTGGGGCGCCACGGTCGTCAAGGTCGGTCCGATGCCGCGCGACGCCTCGGTGCAGATCACGCCGCCGCACTACGCGTACAGCGGCGGGCGCGACCAGCAGCGTGCGCTCATCGACCTCAAGGCCGACGCGGGCCGTGAGGCGTTCCTCACGCTGGCGAGCAGCGCGGACGTGGTCATCGAGTCGTTCCGCCCCGGCGTGGTCGATCGACTGGGCATCGGGTGGGACGCGGTCGCCGCGGCGAACCCGCGCATCGTCTACTGCTCGACCAGCGGCTACGGCCAGGACGGGCCCCGCAGCGCGTGGGCCGGCCACGACCTCAACTACCTGGCGGTCGGCGGCTACCTCCACTGCACGCAGCCCCGCGCGGATGGTGGCCCGCCCATCCCCGGTGCCACCGTGGCCGATGCCGCAGCCGGCGGCATGCAAGCGGTCATGGCGATCCTCGCCGCCCTGGTGGCACGAGACCGCACCGGCGAGGGCACCTACCTCGACGTGTCGATCGCGGACGGCGTCGTGGCGCTCATGTCGCTGTACGTGGACGAGTACCTGGCCGTGGGCACCGAGCCCGAGCCCGGCCACTACATCCTCACCGGGCGCTACGCCTGCTACGACCTCTACCGCTGCGCGGACGGGCGCTGGGTGTCGGTCGCGGCGATCGAGCCGCAGTTCTGGGCCAACCTCTGCCGAGCGCTCGGCCTCGAGCACCGCATCGCGCAGCAGCTCGACGACGACGTGGCCGACGACGTGCGCGCCGAGGTCGCCGCCGCCTTCGCCACGCGCCACCGCGACGACTGGGTGGCCGAGCTCGGCCCCGGCGACTGCTGCGTGGCGCCGGTGCTGAGTGTGCCCGAGCTCGTCGCCGACGAGCAGGTCGCCGCCCGCTCGCTGCTCACCGACGCCAGCGCCGAGGGCCACGGCTCGTTCCGCCAGGTTGCTCGCATCCTCGCCGGCCAGGACCGCAGCGCATCGGGCGGTGTCCTGCCCGACCCGGCGCGCACCAGCACCGACGCGCTGCTCGCGGCGGCGGGCCTCGATGCCGATGCGCTCGCCGCGCTGCACGACCAGGGGGTGATCGCATGACCGCACCGGACGCCGAGGCGAACGTCCTGCCCGACGACGTCGCCGCGCTGCTCGGCATCGTGCAGTACGAGGAGCCGAGCGAGTTCCCCGTGGAGCGCGGCTACATCTGGACGTCGGCTGCGTCCGTCGAGGACGGCAACCCGCTGCTGTGGGACGACGACGTCGCCGCCGAGCTCACCGGCGGGCCCGTCGCCATGCCGACGATGCTCTCGGTGTGGTTCCGTCCGCACCACTGGGCGCCGGGACGCGCTGAGGAGAAGCTGCCGCTGCAGATCCACTTCGACCTCAAGGCACGCTTCGAGCTGCCCGAGGCCGTGATGACCGACAACACCATCACCTTCCACGAGCCGGTGCGACCGGGCGACCTGCTCCGCACCCACCAGGTGCTGCGATCGGTCAGCGGACCGAAGACAACCAAGCTCGGCACCGGGCGGTTCTGGGTGATCGACGTCGTGTACCAGAACCAGCGCGACGAGCTCGTGGGCGTCGAGTCCTACACCGGGTTCGGCTACCGCCGCGACGAGCAGGCGGACGCATCGTGAGGCGCCTGCTCGATCACGTGTCCATCGGTGAGGTGCTGCCGACGCTCGCCTACCCCGTGACCACCACCACCGTCGTGCTCGGCGCGCTCGCCGCGCGCGACTGGCGACCGATGCACCACGACCACGACTTCGCCGTCAACCGCAACGGCACGAAGGACATCTTCCTCAACACCCCCAACCAGGCGGCGTGGTTCGAGCGCTACGTCACCGACTGGACCGGCCCGACCGGTCGCCTCGGTCGCATGACCTTCCGGATGAGGGGCTCGGTGTTCCCTGGCGACGAGATGCACCTCGACGCCACGGTCACCGGCACCGCTGTCGATGCGGTCGGCTGCGGTTGGGTGGACCTGGACGTGGCCATGACCGTGGACGGCGATGTGAAGACGACGTGCGCGGTGCGCGTGGCGCTGCCGGTCGACGCGAACGACAACCCCTGGGCGAGGCGCGGTGACCGGTGGCTGCCCGAGCCGACGACCTGACCCGAAAAGCGACGAGCGGACGAGGAGCACGAGATGCTGGACCTGGACTTCGGTGACGAGCAGGAGGCCCTGCGCACGATGGTGCGCGACCTGCTGGCCGCGCACGCGCCCCTCTCGGCGGTGCGCGAGCTCGAAGACGACCCAGTGGGCTTCTCCGCCGAGCTGTGGCGCCAGCTCGGCGAGCTCGACCTGATCGGTCTGCTGCTGCCGGAGGCCCACGGCGGCTCGGGCATGTCGCTGCTCGAGGGCGTCGTGCTCTACGAGGAGCTGGGCCGGGCGCTCACGCCGCTGCCGCACCTGGTGAGCGCGGTGCTCGCCGGTGGCGCGCTGGCGCGCGCCGGCTCCGACGAGCAGCAGGCCGCGTGGCTGGGACGCATCGCGTCGGGCGACGCCGTGCTGACTGCCGCGTGGCTCGAGCCCGGCAACAGCGCCATGGCGTCCGGCGTGCAGCTGCCGGCGACGATCGACGGCGACGACCTGGTGCTGAACGGCACCAAGTGGCACGTGCCGTTCGCCGCGGCCGCCGAGGTGATGGTCGTCCTGGTGCGCACCAGCGCGGGCGACGACGGCATCGACCTGGTGCTCGTGCCCACCGACGCGCCGGGGGTGTCGATGGCGCAGCAGACGACGATCGCCTCCGACACCCAGCACGCGGTCACCTTCGACGGCGTGCGGGTGCCCGGAGCGCAGCGCATCGGCGCGCCGGGCTCGGGCTGGGCGACGTGGCACGACGTGATGCTCGACGCCTCGGTGCTGCTGGCCGCGCAGGCCGTGGGCGGCGCGCGCGCCGCGCTCGAGCTCACCAACCAGTACGCCAAGGACCGAGTGCAGTTCGGCAAGACGCTGGGCGAGTTCCAGGCCATCTCCCACTACCTCGCCGACGCAGTCACCTCGCTCGACGGTGCCGAGGTGCTGGTGCACGAGGCGGCGTGGGCCAGCTCGGTGGGCCGATCGATCGAGCGCCTTTCCCCCATGGCGAAGCTGTTCGCCTGCGACACCTACCGGGACCTCACCGCCATGGCGCAGCAGGTGTTCGGCGGCGTCGGCTTCACCCTCGAGTACGACATCCAGCTCTACTTCCGGCGGGCGAAGCAGCTGCAGATCTCGTGGTGGGACGCCCGGGCGTGCGAGGAGCTCGTCGCCGCCGACGTGCTCGACCGCGACGAACCAGCCAGCCTCATCCCCTGAGGCCCAGCCGCCCACCCCGGACCCGCCGCCTCCCAAATCTCGCTGGTGGTGCCGGTCCTGGCCGGCGCCCCCAACGAGATTTCGACCGTTGGGAGGTGGACCCCCGCGTCGGAGTGACGAGGTGGGAGACTGGGGCCATGCGCAGCACCCGGGTCCTGGCCGTCCTGCTCCTCGGCGCGAGCCTGCTCGCCGCCTGCGGCGACCCTGACGAGGAGGTGGAGACCGCGCCGACGACGACCGCCGCGGCCTCGACCACGAGCGCGGCACCCTCGACGAGCGCCGCGCCGACGACGACCGTCGCCCCGGCCACGACGTCCGCGCCGACGACGACCGAGGGCGCGCCGATCGAGACGGGCATCGTGCTGTCGTCATCGGGGCTCACCGTCGTGCCCTTCGGCGCGTCGGCCGACAACGTGCTCGCCGCACTCACCGACGAGCTCGGCGAGCCGCTGGGAGACGAAGAGGCCGAGTGCCCCAGCGGCGCGGACCGCACGGTGCGCTTCGAGGACCTCCTGCTCGTGTTCTCAGGTGGGAGCTTCGTGGGCTACACCTACGGCGCCCTGCCCCCGGGCAGCGCGGTCGAGCTCGACCTCGCGACCACCGAGGGGCTGGTGCTCGGCGCCAGCGAGGACGAGCTGACATCCACGTACCCGGGCGTCACCATCGCCGAGTCGAGCCTCGGCATGGAGTGGACCGTGGAGGAGAGCCGCGGCTACCTGGGTGGCCTCCTCGGCGAGGACGACGGCGTGGTCGTCGCCATCTGGGCCGGCGACATCTGCGCCTTCCGCTGACACACATCCCCTCCCCCCGATCTTCTCGGCGTCCTGGTGAGACTGGGAGTCCACGCAGCGCACCGAGAAGCTCCACGGGTCATCTCGGCGGCGCGGTGAGACTCCCAGTCCAAGCAGCGCGCCCAGAACGTGGTTAGGGGGTTCGGTCGGCGGTGGCGGTGAGGGCGTCGCGGAGGTCGGGGTGGGCGATGGCGATGAGGGCCTCGGCCCGCTCGCGGTCGGTGCGGCCCTTGAGCTCGGCGATGCCGTGCTCGGTGATGACCACGTCCACCTGGTGCCGGGGCGTGGTCACCATGGTGCCGGTCGGCAGCGCGGGCACGATGCGCGACACGAGCTCGCCGCCGACGATCGCCGTCGACGGCAGGCACACCAGCGAGCGATCATCGGACTCGATGCCGGCGCCGGCGATGAAGTCCTCGTGGCCGCCGATGCCGCTGAACTGGCGACCGGCGACGGTGTCAGCTGCGATCTGGCCGAAGAGGTCGACCGCGACCGCACCGTTCATCGTGACCATGTCGTGGTTGGCGGCGATGTGGTCGGTCGAGTTGATCTCGTGCACCGGGAGGAAGCGGACGTCCTCGTTGCCGTCGAGCCACGCGTAGAGCTCGGCGGTGCCGGCCGCGAACGTCGTGACCGATACGCCTTCGAAGGTGCCCTTGCGGGCGTTGGTCACCTTGCCGGCCTGGTGCAGGTGCATGAGCCCGGTGGTGAACATCTCCGAATGGACGCCGTAGTCGCCGCCGTCGCCCGCAGCGAGAAGCTTCGCCACGACGTTGGGCACGCCGCCGATGCCGGTCTGCAGGGTGCAGCCGTCGTGGATGAACGTGGCGGCGAGGGCGCCGATCGCACGCTCGGCGTCGGTCGGCTCGCTGTCCTCGAGGACGAACGGCGGACGGTCGCCCTCCACGAGCACATCGATCTCGTCCACGTGCAGGCGGTGGTCGTGCTCGCCCCAACCGTGGGTGCGCGGGTAGTGGGCGTTCGCCTCGACGATGAGGAGCCGGTCCGGATCCGCTCCGGCGCGGTGCAGCTCGGCCACGCTCGCACCCGCGTGCAGCGAGAGGCTGCACCAGCCGTCCGCATCGGGCGGCGCGGCGACGGTGGCCATGACGCGCGGCGCACGGTCGTGCAGGATCGTGGCGAAGCGCCGGAAGTCCGCCGCCATGAACTCGATCGGTGCGCCGTTGTCGCGCAGGAAGCGCTCGGCGGGGCCGAAGAACCCGCTGATGAACCGGGCGCCCGGCCGCATCAGCACCTCGTAGAGGTCGGTGAGCAGCGCGCCGGAGAGCTCGAGGTCGACCCAGTCGTCGCGCTCGGCGAGCGCGTGCAGGAACGACGTCGGGTGCCCGGTGCCCAGCGGGATCGAGACCTGGTCTGACGGCCGCAGCAGGGCGACTGCATCGGACAGCGACATCGTGGTGGCCATGGGTCCCTCCGGGTCAGCAACGCCCGACAGCATCGCACGGCACCGAAGGATCGACGTAGGCAGGCGCGGGTCGACCCACAGAGCACCTGCTGGGCGCGGGTGACCCGTGCGAGCCGCGCCTCGGGAAGTCCGCCGGCCCATGCGCACACCCCCCTGGTCTGCCGGTGCCCTGGGTCTGCCCGCGCCCCGGTGCCGAGGCGACTCGACCGACGCGGTGGCGACCGACGGCACACCGGTCACCGAGCGCGACCGTGGTCACAGAATCGTCAGCCGCTCTTCGCGCAGCGGTCACCTGCCGCACACGAGCCGTTGACATCGACACGCTTGGATGGCAGCAACCGGTCACCCCCTCCGGTCAGCGGGGCCCGGTCGGCGAACCTGCCGGCCGGGCCCCACCCCCCGGGGTCAGCCGGCAGGAGCCATCCACGGCTCTGCAGCGAGGAGGCCGACATGGAGCAGCGAGAGATCCGCAGCCGCCGAGCGCACCCGGCCGGCTCCAACCTCCGACCCGGCGACGCCGTCGAGGTGCTCAACCGGTTCGACGGCGCCTGGCACCGCGGGTTCGAGATCGCGGCGGTGGAGCGCAACCCGTTCGGCCCGAGCTACCGGTTGCGCCGCTGCTCCGACGGCTCGGTGCTGCCGACCACGTTCCCGGCCGGAGCGATCGAGGCCTGCGCCTGATCGCTGCGCGACGGGGGTGGTCGGTGCGGCGGTCACCGACAACCCCCGTGGCGCGGCGGTCGGCCGGGCTGGGGCCGCACCCGCCTCAGCGCAGCCGCTCCGCCGGGCCTGCCATCGACGCGACACCCATGGGCGCGCAGCGGCCGTCGACTGGCACGATGCACCGATGGCGAGCGACGGCGGGCACTTCGGCCAGTGGGGCCACGATGCGCATGGGGACACGACGTTCGATCTCGCGCCGCCCCCGCCGGCTGGCACCGGCGAGGTGCTCCCCGCCGGCGGCTGGACGCAGCTCTGGCACCAGGTCGGCTCGCCGGGCCTGACTGCCACCGCCCACGCCGGCGGCGGCACCACCTTGTGGGCCACCAGCCGCGGCATGGTGCGCCTCACCGACGATGCACCACCGGGCCGCAGCCCCGACCACCCGACATCGGTGACCGGCGTGCGCTGGGAGCACGCCGCGGCCACCTGGTCGCTCGACGCTGGCGGCCGTCGCATCCGACGGCGTGTCGCCGCGGACCCGGCCGACAGCGCTGTGCTGCACGTGGAGGTGACCCTGCACCCCGACGACGGGGTCACCGGGGGCGGGGCTCCGGTGCGATGGGTGGAGGGGTGGCACCCGATGCCGCTCCCACTGCTCGTCGGCGGACTGATGAGCCGACGCATCCCGGCGCCACCTGGCTACGGTCTCGTCGACCGCTCGGTGTGGGGCGCGCTCTACGGCGCCAGCGACGTGTCGCGGCGCCTCACCGACGCACTGCGCCGCGGGCTCTCCCGACGGCTGGCGCTTCGTCCCACAGCGGACGAGGCACGCGGCGCGGTGATCTGGATGCCTCGGCGGACGATCCCGGCCGATCGCCCGACGACGCCCGCGTGGTACGACGAGGCGCTGCCGCTGGTGGTGATCGCCGGCCTCGACGACTCGTGGCACCCCGAGCGCGGCGAGCTGTGGACCACGCTCGAACCTGGTGAGGTGCGCCGCGCCGCGGTGCTGCTCATCGATCGTGCCGACGGCATCGACGCCGCCATCGAGGACGCCCGCAGCACCGTTGCCACCGGCTCGCTGCGGACCGCGCCTCGCCTCACGCTCGAGCTGCCGAGCGTCCCGTGGCTCGAGCGCGAGACGGGCTGGCACGCCACCATGCTTCGTGGCGAGCTCCAGCACGACGCCTTCTGGGACCGGCGCTACGTCAGCCAGGGCAGCGCCTACAGCTACATCCACGGCCTGCAGGGCGCTCCGCGCGACTACGCCATCTTCTCCGTGCCCCTCACGTGGATCGACCCGGTTGCCGCGCGCGAGCAGCTCGAGGTGGTGATGGCGATGACCGCACCCTCCGGGGCCATTGAGTACGCCCACACCGGCCGTGCGCGCTGCACATCCGGTGGCATCCACGCGTCTCCCACCGACCTGCCGCTGTTCCTCCTGTGGGCGGTGACCGAGCACGTGTGGGCCACCGGCGACGAGACCTGGCTCGATGCGCTGGTCCCCTTCCGCCCCGGACGGCGGGAGCTGGGCGCTGCTGCGGAGAGCACGGTGCGCGAGCGGCTGCTGCTGGCGTGGCACCGCATCCGCGACCGCATCGGCGTCGGGCCGACGGGGATGATGAAGGTCGGCAGCGGCGATTGGGCCGATCCCATCTCTGCGATGGTGCCGGATCGTCGAGCCTTCCACGAGCGCGGCGAGTCCGCCTTCAACACCGCGTTCGCAGCCCACGTGCTGCCGCGCGCCGCGCTGCTGCTGGCGGCGACGCACCCGGCCGACGCGGCCGACATGCGCTCCTGGGCAGCAGCGCGAGCCGAGGCGCTCGCCGCCACGTGGACCGGTCGATGGTTCCTGCGCGGCACCGACGGCATCGGCGGGCCCGTCGGGCGCGATCACCTCTTCCTCGATGCGAACGCGCTGTGCCTCGTGGCGCGCATCGGCACCGACGACCAACGAGCCCGGCTCGTCGAGGAGATCGCGCAGAGGTGCATCGCGCCCTCGCCGATCGGCGCCACGATCCTGGATCGCCCGCACCCGGTGCGCTTCGGGATGCTGGCGCCGGGATGGGACTGCAACGGGGGCGTGTGGGCCGCGGTCAACGCCTTCGCCGCCATGGGCGTCGCCGCCCACGACCCCGCGGTGGCGTGGGACCTGCTCGGCCGCCAGTCGCTCGCCGCGCACGCCCGCGCCTACCCGGACGTCTGGTACGGGATCTGGAGCGGCCCCGACGCCTACAACGCGCACTTCGGGTCGCGGCCGGGCGAGACGTTCGTGCAGCCCGCGACGCCCATGGCCGAGCACCCGATCATGAACGCCAACGCCCACGCCGGGCCGCTGCTGGCGCTGCTGTCGGTGCTCGGCGTCACCACCGGACCCGACGGCGTCCACGTCGATCGCCGCGACGCCCCGGTCCCCGGCGAGTGGCAGCTGCACTCCGCGCTGGGCACCCTCACCCCCGCCGGCCTCACCCGCCCCTAATGGGAGCAGACCAGGTCGTGTAAGGCTTGGTTCCGAGCCCGCCGGTCGGTGAGCACTGCCAGCCCCTGAGACGTTGATCTCTGGGGTCAGAACGTGCCCCGGCCGGTTGGTGAGGGCTGCCCGTGAACAC
>JBBRAZ010000012.1:0-94543 GCA_038206295.1 Acidimicrobiales bacterium | reverse complement strand
TTGCTGTTCACCGATGTGATCGGCACCCATCCGTTCTGCACGGACATCGAGTGGTTGATCTGGGGTGGGGTGACCACGGGCTTCGCGGATGGGACGTTCAAGCCGGCGGCGGGCCTGTCTCGCCAAGCTCTCGCGGCGTTCTTGTATCGCCATGCCGGGTCACCGGATGGCCTCGATCCGACGTGCACCTCGGCGCCGTTCCCGGATGTGGGGTTCAGCCATGCGTTCTGCGGTGAGATCACATGGGCCGCTGACGAGGGATTGCTCGGTGCGTACGCGGACGGTGGGTTCCATCCGGGTGCGACGGTGACGCGCCAGTCGTTCGCGGTGGTGCTCTACCGGGCAGCGGGCTCACCTGATGGGCCAGATCCGTCCTGCACCACGGCGCCGTTCACCGATGTACCGGCAGGTCACGCGTTCTGCGGCGAGATCTCGTGGGCGGCCGACGCCGGGGTCACCGGTGGCTACGCGGACGGCGGGTTCCACCCCGCGGCGCTGATGAGCCGTCAGGCGTTCGCCGCGCTGCTGCACCGCAGCGACAACCTCGCCCACGGCATCCCAACCTGAGCCCATCGCCAGCGCGTCGGGCTCACCAGGGGAGCCAGGCGGCCTTGGTGAGCGTCGGGAGGTGCGTGGCGGCCACACCTGCGTCGCTGAAGGTGTAGAGCAGGTCGCCGACGACGAGGCTGCGGGTGATCACCGGCACCCAGGCCGAGCTGTCGTCGATGGGCGGCACCGCTGCACCGGCGATCGGGTCAACCTCCTCGACTGCTGCCCGTCCACCCGCGATCTCGTCCTGCATCGCGACGGCCAGGTCCTCGTCAGGCGGCGGCGGTGGAGGCATCACCGGCACGATCGTGTCGGGAACCGTCGTGTCGGGCACCGTCGTGTCCGGCACGGTGGTGTCCGGCGTGGTCGTGTCCGGCGGCACGGTGGTGTCCGGTGTGGTCGTGTCGGGCGGCCCGGTGGTCGGTGGCGCGGTCGTGGTGGTCGTCTCGGGCACCAGAGGCACGACCCCGGTGCCGTCGTTGCGGATGCGCCCCACCTCGGTGATGGCGCCGTCGGTCACCCGCAGCAGCAGTGCCCCGCTGAAGGATCCTGGGCCCCAGGATTCGGTCGGCAGCACGACGAGATCCTCCGCCGGCCACCACAGCAGCGCATGGTGGTCGTGCTCCGCCGCGGTGCTGGCGTCGCCGAGTCGGTGCATGGCGAGCCGCTGCGGATCGCTCAGATCCGACACGTCGAACAGCGAGACCTGCGCCCCGGTCAGCTGCCCGCTCTCGGTGCCGTCCTGGCCGATGCCGAGCAGCCGGCCGTCACCGATCGGGTGGAGGTAGGACGAGTAGCCGGGGATGTGCAGCTCGCCGACGACCCGAGGCCGGGCCGGGTCGGAGAGGTCGATGGTGTAGAGCGGGTCGGTCTGGCGGAAGGTCACGACGTAGCCGACGTTGCCGAGGAACCGCACGGCGTAGATCTCCTCGCCCCGCCCGATGCCGCTCACCGATCCGAGCTCGACGAGCGATCCGTCGCGCACCGCAAGGGTGCGCACCGATGACTCGCTGGACCCGCCGCCGCAGCACGACGAGCCCTCGGTCACCGCCACGCGCAGCACGCCGTCGTGCTCCGACAGCGAGAACTGGCTGAGGAGGTGCCCAGGCACCGACCCCGAGCCGAGGAAGCTGGTGCCACCGGCGCCGACCTGCAGCGCGTGCAGCTCGGTCGTCAACGCGCCCCCGAACTCGGGGCGAACTTCCGAGGAGCTGACATCGACCCAGCGCTGCGTCGCGAGGTACAGGCGTGCACCGCTGGCGTACACGGTCTGGGTGTCAGCGAGGACCGCGGTGGCGCTGAGGTCTTCGAGTCCATCTGTCGGGTCGATGGTGATGACCGTGGTGGTGCCCGGGCCGCTGAACTCCGCCGGGTGGGCGACGTCCTCGCAGCCGAGGAGGTCGCTGCCGTCGCCTCCTCGGATCCCCGGTAGCCAGTCCTGCGGATCGGTCTCGGCGAGCACCTCGCGGTTCGCTCGCTCGGCGGCATCGCGCGCGCCAGGACCGGTGGGCACGACGAGGTCGACAGGCTTGGGCTGCGCGGTCACGACCACGTGCGCCACGCCGTCGATGAGCCGGCTCGCGACGTGTGCGCCCTCGATCGTGCGGCGATCGAGCACCCGAGGCTGATCGGGGTCGGCGAGATCGACGAGGAGCACCGTCGTCTCACCGCTGCCGTACGGCAGGATCTCCGACGAGGAACGCCCCATCGGCACCGGTCCGTCGCCGGAAGCCGCGCTGAGCACGAGCACCCGGTCACCGTCGAGCAGGAGGGTGCTTCCCACGGGCACCTGCACGGTGCCTCTCGCCACGGGCCCGGTGGCAGTCGCGTCGAGCACCTCGAGCTGCTCGCCGTGGATCGCCACGATGCGTCGGCCGTCGGTCTTGACGGTGTCCGGCTCGTCAGCGGCGACCTCTTGGTTGTTGGTCGCGGAGTAGGTCGGCGTGGGCCCCTGGTCCGCCTCCCCGGCAGCGCTCGAAGGTGAAGCGGGTGCGAACGAGGGCACCGGTCCGTCTGCGGCGCCGCCATCGCGCGCCGAGCTGATCGAACCACCGACCTCCTCGAACACGACGTCGTCGCCCATCGCCCACGCGTCGGATCCCACGAGGGAGGCGACCGCCGGGGCCCCCTCGCTCGCGATCCAGTCGGTCAGCTCGTCGCAGGCGTCGAAGGTGACGAGCCCGTCACCCATGGCCATCTCACCGGTGCCGCCTGCCCAGCCCGGACCGTCGACGTGATCGGAGCTGCAGGCGGTGGCGAGCATCCCCGCCGCGATCGTCACAGCCGCCAGGCGACGTCGACGGTTGCCACGCCCTCGACGTCCGAGGTGGTGCAGGTGCGTGCGGTGCATGGTGTCGTCCTCCCCGACGGGCCGGCTCGGCTCCGTCACGGGGTTCAGACGACTGGCGCCGCACCCTGGTTCCCAGCTGGCCGCCAGGGCCCGCCTCCACCACACGAAATCTCGGTGCTGGTCTCCGCCTTCCGGGAACCAGCACCGAGAGTTCGGGAAGGTCGAGGAGTCAGGCGGTCATCGCGTGGTGGTGGGCATCCAGGTGGGGCGGCTGGACTCGAAGGTGCTGATGTCATCCGCGTGCTGCAGCGTGAGGCCGATGTCGTCGAGCCCGTTGAGGAAGCGGTGCTGCGTGCTGTCGTCGAGCGGGAACGACGCCTCGAAGCCGATGGCGGGCGCGCTGACGGTGCGCCGGTCGACCTCGATGGTGATCTCGAGCTCCGGGTCGGCTTCGACTGCGGCCATGAGCGCATCGACCTCGTCCTGCGTGAGCACGACGGGCAGCAGCGCGTTCTTCGTCGAGTTGTTGCGGAAGATGTCGGCGAAGCGCGGCGAGATGACGGCCTCGAAGCCGTAGTCGGTGATCGCCCACACCGCGTGCTCGCGCGACGAGCCGGTGCCGAAGTTGGGGCCGGCCAGCAGGATGCTCGCCCCCTGGTACTGCGGCTGGTTGAGCACGAAGTCGCGATCGTCGCGCCACTCCGAGAACAGCCCGGCGCCGAAGCCGGTGCGCTCGACGCGCTTGAGCCAGTCGCTCGGGATGATCTGGTCGGTGTCCACGTCGGAGCGTGCCAGCGGCACCCCGCGACCGGTGATCTGTCGTACAGCCTTCATTCTGTTGCTCCTCAGTCCAGGTCCGCCGGCGAGGCGAACGTGCCGGCGATGGCGGTGGCGGCGGCGACGGCGGGGGAGACGAGGTGCGTGCGCCCGCCGCGGCCCTGCCGGCCCTCGAAGTTGCGGTTGCTGGTGGACGCGGCGCGCTCGCCGGGGGCCAGCTTGTCGGGGTTCATGGCCAGGCACATCGAGCACCCCGGCTCTCGCCAGTCGAAGCCCGCAGAGCGGAACACCTCGTGCAGGCCCTCGGCCTCGGCCTGGTCCTTCACCATGAACGACCCGGGCACCACCAGCGTGCGCACGCCGTCGGCCACGTGGCGACCCTCGACGACCGCGGCCGCGGCGCGCAGGTCCTCGATGCGGCTGTTGGTGCACGAGCCGATGAACACGGTGTCGACCTTCACGTCGCGCAGCGGCGTGCCGGCGACCAGTCCCATGTACTCCAGCGCCCGGGCGGCCGATTCGCGCTGCGACGCCTCGGCGAAGCTGTCGGGGTCCGGCACGTCGGCCGACAGCGGTGCAACCTGCGCCGGGTTGGTCCCCCACGAGATGTAGGGGCTGAGGGTGGTGGCGTCGATGGTGACGACCTTGTCGAACGTTGCGCCCTCGTCGGTCACCAGCGTGCGCCAGTCGGCGACCGCAGCGTCCCAGTCGGCGCCCGTCGGGGCGTGCGCCCGACCCTTCAGGTACTCGAAGGTGGTGTCGTCGGGAGCGATGAGCCCGGCCTTGGCGCCGGCCTCGATCGACATGTTGCACACCGTCATGCGGCCTTCCATCGACAGCGCCCGGATGGCCGAGCCGCGGTACTCGATGACCGAGCCGATGCCACCGCCGGTGCCGATGGTGCCGATGATCGCCAGGATGACGTCCTTGGCGGTGACGCCGTCGGGAAGGTCGCCTTCCACCTCGACGGCCATGGTGCCGGGTCGGGTCTGCGGCAGCGTCTGGGTGGCGAGGACGTGCTCGACCTCGCTGGTGCCGATGCCGAACGCCAGCGCACCGAACGCGCCGTGCGTCGAGGTGTGGCTGTCGCCGCAGACGATCGTCATGCCCGGCTGCGTCAGCCCCTTCTCGGGGCCGATGACGTGCACGATGCCCTGGCCCGGGTCGCCCATCGGGTAGAGCGTGATGCCGAACTCGGCGCAGTTGGCGCGCAGCGTGTCGACCTGCTTGCGCGAGATCGGATCGGCGATGGGCTGGTCGATGTTCTCGGTGGGGACGTTGTGGTCCTCGGTGGCGACCGTCTGGTCGGGGCGGCGCACCCCGCGACCGGCGAGGCGCAGCCCGTCGAACGCCTGCGGCGAGGTGACCTCGTGCACCAGGTGCAGATCGACGTACAAGATGTCGGGCTCGCCTGGTGCGCTGTGCACGAGGTGGCGGTCCCACACCTTCTCGCTCAGGGTCCTCGGTCCGGCCATGTCGGCTCCTCTGGCTGTGCTGGTCGCTGTCTCAGATAGTGAGATGCTATTCTCATCTCGTGGAACTCACGATATCGGGCGTCGGCGTCCTCGACAAGGCCGTGGGGGTGTTGGCGGCCCTCGAAGGTGGGCCTCGATCGCTCGCCGAGCTGGTGGATGCCACCGGGCTGACGCGGGCCACCGCGCACCGCCTCGCCACCGCGCTCGAGGCGCACCGCTTGGTGCGGCGCGACCCCGACGGGCGCTTCACCCTCGGCCTGCACCTCGTCGCCCTCGGACGGGCCGCTGCCGACGCGCTGCCGCTCGCTGAGGCCGCCGCCGATGCCCTGCGAGCACTGCGCGACGAGACCGGCGAGAGCGTGCAGCTCTACGTGCGCGACGGCGACGAGCGTGTGTGCGTCGCCGCCCTCGAATCGCCCCACGGCCTGCGCACCATCGTGCCGCTGGGCGCAGCGCTGCCGATGGCGGTGGGATCAGCGGCCGCGGTGCTGCGTGGCGAACCCGACGCCGCCCGCCGCGGGTGGGCGCAGAGCGCAGGCGAGCGAGAGCCCGGGGTGGCGTCGGTCAGCGCGCCGGTGCGCGACGGCGACGCGGTGGTGGCGGCCGTCAGCGTGTCGGGGCCGATCGAGCGCACCGGCCGCACGCCGGGCCGTCGATGGGGCGACGCGGTCGCCGCCGCCGCTCGAGCGATCGAGGCCGCCGCCGGGCTCCCCCCTTCTCGGGGCGCCGGCGCGCCGTGACGATGCGCCAGTCCGCCGAGATCGCAGGGGACCGTAGGGTGGACGCGTGAGCGACGTCGCGCAGGCCAGGGGCCCCGAGGGCCACGACCACGAGCACCTCGCTGCGGTCGACATCGGCACCAACTCCCTGCACCTGGTCATCGCGCGCATCGCCGATGGTGGCCGCTTCGAGCTCATCGAGCGCGAGAAGGAGATGGTGCGCCTCGGCGCCGGCGGCGGCGACATGAAGGAGCTCGCCCCCGACGCCATCGACCGCGCCGTGGAGGCACTCGGCCGCTACCGCCAGCTGGCCGAGAGCCGCGGCGCCACGCTTCGGGCGGTCGCCACCAGCGCGGTGCGCGAGGCCGAGAACCGCGACGTGCTGCTCGAGCGGGCGCTGGAGGAGGCCGGCGTCATCGTCGAGGTGATCTCCGGGCCCGAGGAGGCACGCCTCATCCACCTCGGCGTGCTGCAGGCGCTGCCCATCTTCGACCGCCGTCACCTCGTCATCGACATCGGCGGCGGCAGCACCGAGGTCGTCGTCGGAGAGGGCGACGACCTTCTGCTCGGCCGCAGCCTCAAGCTCGGCGCCATCCGCCTCACCGAGGCGTACCTGCGTGACGAGCCGCTGGAGGCGCGGGCGCTCGAGCGCTGCCGCCGCCACGTGCGCGCGTCGCTCAGCGTGCTCGGGCACGAGGTGCGGCGCCTCGGGTTCTCCGTCGCCGCCGGCTCCTCGGGCACGGTGGAGTCGGTCGCTGCGGTCGCCTTCGAGCGCCGGCCACGCGACCGAAAGGGGAAGAAGGGTGGCGTGGAGGAGCTGCGCACCCTCAACGGGATCGTGCTCACCGCGGCCGAGGTCGCCGAGGTGGTGGAGCTCCTCGCCGCAGCGCCGACCGCCGAGGATCGGCGCGCCATCCGCGGCTTGGACCCACGCCGTGCCGACATCGTGCTCGCCGGCGCGGTCGTGCTCGAGGAGGCCATGAGCCTGTTCGGCATCGGGGAGCTCGTCGTGTCCGATGGGGCGCTTCGCGAGGGCGTGCTGCTCGACACGCTCGAGCGGTCCCGTGGCGCGACGCGCCACCACCTGCGAGACGTGCGCCGCCGCAGCGTCCTGCACCTCGCCGAGCTGTGCGACCCCGACCCGGAGCACTCCTCGCAGGTGGCCCACCTGGCGCTCGCGCTCTTCGACGGCACCGCGGCGCGCCACGGCCTCGGCGACGAGGAGCGAGAGCTGCTCGAGGCCGCCGCGCTGCTCGCCAACGTCGGGCTCTTCGTCTCGCACGACAGCCACCACAAGCACTCGTACTACGTGATCCGCAACACGGAGCACCTCGCTGGCTTCACCGACCGTGAGATCGAGACCATCGCGCTCATCGCCCGCTACCACCGCAAGAGCCATCCCCGCCGCTCGCACCCCGAGTTCAAGGGCCTCGACGCGGCACGGCGTTCGCAGGTGTCGCTGCTCGCGGGCTTGCTGCGCGTCGCCATCGGGCTCGACCGCACCCACGAGGGGCGGATCGGCGCCCTGCACGTCGTGCCATCGGCGAGCGACCGCGTCGAGGTCGAGGTGGTCGCCTCAGATGGCGCGGACCTCACCCTCGAGCTGCACAGCGCGCACGATCGATCGAGCCTGCTGGCGGAGTCCCTCGGGTGCGAGGTCGTGATCGACCAGGCCGCCGCGGCCCCGTCGCTCTAGCGGTGGATCTCGACGACCTCGACGTGCAGCGTGCCGCCGGGCGCCTCGTAGGTGGCGGAGTGGCCGACCTCGGTGCCGATCAGCGCCTCGCCCAGCGGTGAGGTGGGCGAGATGCAGTCGTAGTCGTCGTGGCGCTCCTCGATGGAGCCGATGAGGTACTTCTCGATGTCGTCGTCGCCCTCGTAGCGGATGGCGACGATGCACCCCGCGGCGACGATCGTCGGGTCGGAGTCGTCCTCCTCCACGATGATGGCGTCCTCCAGCATCCCGGCGAGCTGCGAGATGCGAGCCTCCATCTTCGACTTCTCCTCCTTCGCCGCGTGGTACTCGGCGTTCTCCTTCAGATCGCCGTGCTGGCGCGCGGTCTCGATCTTGTCGGCGATGTCGAGTCGGCCGCGGGTGGAGAGGTCCTCGTGCTCGGCGCGCAGCCGGTCGTACGCGGACTGGGAGAGATGGTGCTGGTCGGCCACAGTCGCAGCGTACCGATGCGACACCCGCATCGTCAGGCCGCTGCGCCCTGGCGAGGCGGTCGATCTCTCGGTCAGGGCTGCGCTACGGCGGCGGGGCCGGAGTCGCTCCGCTGCCCCGCGGGGTCATCCGGCGGCGGCGGGCCCGTCACCATGCCGATGGCGACGAGGCCGACGGCGATGGCCATCGCTACGAGGTGGGTGCGCAGCGTCGTGGGGACGGGGTGCACGGACAGGGGGAGCGATGCCTCGTCGGTGATCGGCTCCAGGTCGACTCGATCGGTCAGGTGCAGCACGGTGACCTCCAGGTGGGGGTGAGGCCATCGTGGACCGCCGACCTGGCGCGTCCTGGTCCGCGAGGTGACCGCCAGGTAAAGGTTGGGCCACGTATCGGGGCCGCCTCTCGCCGTGCGATGGAGTGCAGTGAGCGGCTTGACCAAGGATGTTAGGCATCCTTACCTACACCTCGTGCTGGGCAACTTCCTCATCGGTCTGCGCGAGGGCCTCGAGGCGACCCTGGTCGTCAGCATCCTCATCGCCTACCTCGTGCGGACCGGCCGCCGCGACGAGCTGCTCCCCGTGTGGATCGGCGTCGGACTCGCAGCTGCGCTGTCGCTCGGCGCCCGCGCGATGCTCACGTTCGTCCAGCACGACCTCGACACCTTCAAGGCGCAGGAGACCTTCGGCGGCGTCATGTCTCTGGTGGCCGTCGGCTTCGTCACGTGGATGGTCTTCTGGATGCGCCGCACCTCGCGCTCCATGAAGGGCGAGCTGCAGGACAAGCTCCACGATGCGCTCGAGGCCGGCACGACCGCGATCGTCGTGACCGCGTTCGTGGCCGTCATTCGCGAGGGCCTCGAGACGGCGCTGTTCGTGTGGAGCGCGGCGAAGGCGGCCGGCTCCACCTCGTCACCGCTCACCGGTGCGATGCTCGGCATCTTCGTGTCGATCGTGCTGGGCTACCTGCTCTGCCGCAAGGCCGTGCACGTCGACCTGGCCACGTTCTTCCTGTGGACCCGCGCCGGGCTCATCCTCGTAGCCGCCGGTGTCCTGGCCTACGGCATCCACGACCTGTGGGAGGCCGGCATCTTCTCCGGGCCGCTGTTCGACACGAAGGCGTTCGACGTCTCCACCACCATCCCGCCGTCGAGCTGGTACGGCACGTTGCTGCGCGGCACGTTCAACTTCCGGCCGGACCCATCGATCGCCAAGGTGATCGTCTGGCTGACGTACCTCTCCGTCACGCTCACGCGGTCGGCGAGACCGGCGAGGTCATCCTGCTGCTCGAGGCGTCCGGCACCTACGAGTACGTCTGCGGCATCGACGACCACGAGGCCCGCGGCATGGAGGGCACGTTCGAGGTCAGCTGATCATCGGGCAGCGGGCGGCCGGCCGGAGGTCTAGGGGAGCCCCACGACCTCGACGGGCACGGTGGCGTGGGCGACGGTCCCGTCGCCGAGGCGGCCGAGGTAGCGCCACCCCCAGCACGCAGCGGTGCCGTCGCCGCGCATCGCGCACGAGTGCATGTATCCCGTGGAGATCATCGTCGCGTCGGCGAGACCGGTCACGGCGACAGGCGACCAGCGGTCATCGGTGGTGCCGTCACCGACCTGGCCCACGTCGTTGTGCCCCCAGCAGCGAGCGGTGCCGTCCCCGAGCGTCGCGCAGCTGCCGCCCTCGCCGGCGTCGATCGAGGTGACGTCTGCGAGGCCGGTGACCGGCACGGGGGTGCTGCTCGTGGTCGTCGTGCCATCGCCGAGCCGCCCGTATCGGTTCCATCCCCAGCAGCTGGCCGTGCCGTCGCCGAGGATCGCGCAGGTGTGGTACTTGCCGGCGTCGATGCTGGTGATGTCCGTCAACCCGCTGACCGCGGTCGGTGCAAGCCCGCCCCACCCCGGCCCGTCGCCGCGCTGCTCGGTGAAGTCATCGCCCCAGCAGCGAGCTGTCGCATCGTCGAGCAGCGCGCAGCTGTGCTCGGCCCCGGAGGTGATGTCGTCGATGCCGGTCAGCCCGACGACCGCGACGGGGTCGAGGTGATCGACGACGGTGCCGTCGCCGAGCTCACCGTCGTCGTTTCGCCCCCAGCAGCGGGCGGTGCGGTCACCGAGGACGGCGCAGGTGTGGCTGTCGCCGGCTGAGAGCGCGATCACGTCGGTGAGCCCGGCGACCGCGACGGGGGTCGACTGGTCGGTGGTGGTGCCGTCGCCGAGCTGTCCGTAGGCGTTGTCGCCCCAGCACGCGGCGGTGCCGTCGTCGAGCAGCGCGCAGGTGTGGAACCTGCCGGTCGAGATGTCGGTCACGCCGTTGAGCCCCGACACCGTGATCGCCGTGGCCCTGTAGGTCGTGCTGCCATCGCCGAGCTGGCCGTAGCCGTTGCCGCCCCAGCACGCGGCGGTGCCGTCGTCGAGCACCGCGCAGGCGTGGTCGTGGTTGACATCGATGACCGTGGCGCCGTCGATGTCGAGCACCTCGCTCGGTGTGAGCGCGGCGGTGCCGATGGCGTCGCCGAGCTGGCCCCAGAGGTTGCTGCCCCAGCAGGCACCCGTGCCGTCGCTTCGGCGCGCGCAGCCGTGGCTGGCGCCGACGCCGATGGCGATCGCATCGCTGAGACCGGTCACCACCACCGGCGTGAGGCTGCCCGTCGTGCCCCCGTCGCCGAGCATCCCCGCGCCGTCGCCGCCCCAGCAGCGAGCGGTGCCGTCGCCCAGCAGCGCGCAGCTGCGGTCCCAGTCGGCATCGACGGCGATCGCGTCGCTGACGCCGACCACCGCGACCGGCGCGTGCCGCTCCGTCGTGGTGCCGTCGCCGAGATGGCCCGATCCGTTGCGCCCCCAACAGCGAGCGGTGCCGTCGCGGAGGACCGCGCACGAGTGAAACGCGCCAGCGGTGATGGCCAGCGCGTCGGTGATGCCGAGCACGGCGACCGGCGTGCGTCGCGTCTTGGTGGTGCCATCGCCGAGCTGGCCGGCGTCGTTGAAGCCCCAGCAGCGCGCTGCGCCGCTGCCGAGGATCGCGCAGGTGTGGTGGTACCCGGCGCTGATGGCGACGGCATCGGTGATGCCGACGACCGGCGTCCACGTCGACGCACCGGCGCCGGCGCTGGCGCCGGTGCCGAGCTGGCCCGTGTAGTTCTCGCCCCAGCACACCGCCGTGCGGTCTGCGAGCACGGCGCAGGTGTGCGCGTCGCCGGCGGCGATGGCGACGGCGTCGGCGATGCCCACCACCTCGGCCGGCGACGGGACGTCCTGGCTGCTGCCTCCGGTGCCGAGCTGTCCGCTGCCGTTGTCGCCCCAGCAGCGCATCGTCCCGTCGGCGAGCAGGGCGCAGGTGTGCCGCGAGCCTGCGCCCACGGCGACCGCGCCGCTGATGCCGGGGACGAGCGTCGGGACGGAGCGGTCGTGCGTGCTGCCGTCGCCGAGCTGGCCGGCGTCGTTCTCGCCCCAGCAGAGCACGGTGCCCCCGGAGGCGAGCGTGCAGGAGTGCGACCGACCGACGGACATCTGGCGCGTCGCGATCGCCGTCCGCTCCACGCGCCAGGCATCGAGGCGGTGCAGCATGGCGGCGGTGGCCTGGCGGGTGACGGTTGCGCTGGGGTGGAAGCCGCCGTCGGGGTAGCCGTTGGTGATCTCCGCGTCGGCGGCCCACTCGATGGCGGTGAAGAACGGCTGCGTGGCGGGGACGTCGGTGAAGGTGGGGACTGCGGGTGGGGTGAAGCCGACGGGGGAGGCGTAGCGGTGGAGGAACGCGGCGGCGGCTTGGCGGGTGACGAGGGCGGTGGGTCGGAAGGTGCCGTTGGGGTAGCCGCCGGTGATGCCCTCCGCCGCCGCCCACTCGATGGCTTCGAAGAAGGGGTGCGTGGTGGGGACGTCGGTGAAGGTGGGGACGAGCGGAGGGGTGAAGGCGGGGTCGTCGTAGCGATGGAGGAAGGAGGCTGCGGCCTGGCGAGACACGAGAGCCGCCGGTCGGTAGGTGCCGTCGAGGTAGCCGCCGGCAACGCCGGTGGACGTCGCCCACTCGATGGACGTGCAGAACGGGTGGTCCCACGCGACGTCGCTGAACGGTGAGGTCCACCCGTCGGTGCACGGCGCCGGATCGACCGCGCCGGTGCCGCCCTGTGCAGCTGAGCCCACCGCCGCTTGAGCGATCGGCGGAGTGACCATCGAGAGCACGAGCAGAGCGATCACCGCAGGGACGCCTGTGAGCGGGCGACCATCGTGGCGATGTCGAGCGAGTACCCGGCCTCGTCGGCTCATCGCCCAGCCTCCTGATCCGCTGTCTGTGCAGTAGCCATGGTCCCACAGCGCTGCAGCGCTCGCCCTCCCCGTCGGACTGGCCACTACACGGATGGATCAGGGAAGGCCGACGATCGGAGTCGGTACGGCAACGCTGACGTCCCTGCCGTCGCCGAGCCTGCCGTACTGGCGGCTGCCCCAGCAGCGCAGGCCTCCACCTGTCAGGACTGCGCAGGAGTGCTGGTAGCCCGCATCGATCTGCTCGACGTCGGCGAGCCCGACCACGGTGCTCGGGGTGAGGCGGTTCGCCTCCTGGCCGTCGCCGATCTGACCGGCTCCATTGTTCCCCCAGCACCGCGCGGTGTGGTCGGCCAGCACGGCACAGGAGTGCACGCTCCCGGTGCTGATCGACACGACGTCCGCCAGCCCGGCGACTGCTACCGGCACCGTGCTCGGTGTCGTCGAGCCATCGCCGAGCTGCCCGCTCCAGTTGGCTCCCCAGCACCAGACCGTGCCGTTCGTCTTGAGGGCGCACGTGTGGGTTTCACCCAACGAGACCTGCTCCACATCGGTGAGGCCAGCGACCGACACCGGCACCGTGGTGCTGGTCGACGTGCCATCGCCGAGCTGGCCATCGGTGTTGTCGCCCCAGCACCGGACGGTGAGGTCGACGAGCCGTGCGCACGTGTGGCGATCCCCGGCGCTTGCGTCGAGCGCGTCGGGAAGTGGCACCGAGACCGGTGTGGCGCTGTCGGTGGTGGACCCGTCGCCGAGCTGGCCGTCCTGGTTCTCTCCCCAGCAGACGATGCTCTGGTTGGCCAGCGATGCACAGGTGTGCTCGAGGCCGGCGCTCAGACCGAGCGCTCCTGTGAGAAGGCCGACCTCCGCGGCAACAGAGGGGAATCGTCGGCCCCAGCATCGCGCTGTCTGGTCGACGAGCAGCGCGCAGCTGTGGAACCCCCCGATCGCGATGTCGATGGGGTCACCCGCGCCGCTCACGCCGACCGGGAGCAGACGATTGATCAGGGTGCCGTCTCCAAGCTCTCCGCTGTAGTTGCGGCCCCAGCACCACGTGCCATCGTCCGCAGTGCCGGCGCAGGTGTGCAGATAGCCAACCCCGACGGAAGTCGCGGGGACGCTCAGACCAACCGAGATCGGGGTCAGCGCCGCCGGCCCGTAGCCGATGCCCAGCTGGCTCGCTCGGTTCGAGCCGAAGCAGGTGGCGAGGCCGGCCTCGTCGATCGCGCACGTGTGGCTGTCACCCGCGTCGATGGCAACGATCGATTGCAAGGCCGCGACGTCAGTGGGATGTTCGCGCGTGGAGGTGAAGCCGAGGCCGAGCTCGCCGCTGCTGTTGCTGCCCCAGCAGCGAACCGTGGCCTGCGCTCGGAGCGCGCAGGTATGACCACCTCCAGCCGCCAGCGCCGTTGCATCGGAGAGGCCTGGAACCGGTACGGGAGGTGCTTTGTAGCCGCCGCCCTCGCTGCCCAGTGCCCAACCGGTC
Source organism: Acidimicrobiales bacterium (assembly GCA_038206295.1). Lineage (GTDB taxonomy): Bacteria > Actinomycetota > Acidimicrobiia > Acidimicrobiales > JBBRAZ01 > JBBRAZ01. Next base: position 80,834 of record JBBRAZ010000012.1, on the reverse strand, counting down.
GGCGATCCCCAGCACCTCACGGTGCCGTCGGCGAGGAGGGCGCAGGTGTGGTAGCTGCCGACGACCACCGATGTCGCGGTCGTGATGTCGCGCACCGCCACCGGTCGCCAGGCATTGGTGAGCGTCCCATCACCCAGCTGCCCGCTGCCGTTGTAGCCCCAGCAGACAGCGGCGCCGGTGCTTCGCGCTGCGCAGGAGTGGAGCCCGGCGGAAGAGATCTCGAGCGCGTCGGTGAGCCCCGTCACCATGCGCAGCGCAGGTGCCTCGCCGACGGTGCTCCCGCCGAGCTGTCCGTGGCTGCTGTAGCCCCAGCATCGACCGGTGCCGTCATCGAGGCGGGCGCAGGTGTGCATGCTACCGGCGCTGATCGAGGTGACATCGGCCAGTCCAGCGACGACCACCGGTGTGGAGCTGTCCTCCCACGTTCCGTCGCCGAGCCGTCCGCCCCCGTTCCAGCCCCAGCACCTTGCCGTCCCGTCCTCGAGAGCGGCGCAGGAGTGGTGGTCGCCGGTCGTCACCTGGACGGCGCCCGTGAGCCCAACGACTTGGACAGCCGTCGACGAGTCGTTGGTGGTGCCATCGCCGAGCTCGCCGCGCCAGTTCTCGCCCCAGCACCAGACGGTGCCAGCATCGCCAACCATGCAGGTGTGTTCCTCACCAGCGCTGATCAAGCCCTGATCCGGATCAGGCGAATCCACAGGCGGCTCGGTGGTGGTCGTGGTCGGAGGCGTCTGGTCGGCGATCCACTCGTCGAGGCGGTGGAGCATGGCGGCGGTGGCCTGGCGGGTGACCATCGCGGTGGGGTGGAAGCCACCGTCGGGGTAGCCGTCGGTGATGTCTGCGTGGGCTGCCCATTCGATGGCATCGAAGAAGGGGTGGGTGCCGGGGACGTCGGTGAAGGTGGCGACCAGCGGTGGGGTGAAGCCGACGGAGTCTCCGTAGCGGTGCACGAACGCGGTGGCTGCTTGACGGGTGACCGTGCTCGCGGGTCGGAAGGTGCCGTCGGGGTAGCCGCCGGTGATGCCCTCCGCCGCCGCCCACTCGATGGCGGTGAAGAAGGGGTGGGTGGTGGGGACGTCGGTGAAGGTGGGGACGACCGGTGGGGTGAAGGCGGGGTCGTCGAAGCGGTAGAGGAACGACGCGGCGGCTTGGCGGGTGACGAGGGCGGAGGGGCGGAAGGTGCCGTCGGAGTAGCCGCCGGTGATGCCCTCCGCCGCCGCCCACTCGATGGGGGTGCAGAACGGGTGGTCCCACTCGACGTCGCTGAACGGAGAGATCCACCCGTCGGCGCACGGGAGGGGATCGGCCGCACCCGCGCCGCTCGATCCTGCGGAGCTGACCGAGGCACGTGCGATCGGCGGGGCGATCAGGGAGAGCACGCATAGCGCGGCCAAAACCAGGAACCCGGTGTGTCGACCTGCCCCGTGACGGCGAGGAGCAGGTACCCGGCTACGTCGCCCCATCGCTGCACCCCCTCCACCTTTACCCCCGCAGCAGCCATGGTCCCACACCGACGCGTCTCACCTTCCTCCGTTCCGTGCATGGTGAGTTCTGACTACCGGGCGCCAGCATGCACAGAACGGTTGGTGGCGGCGAGTGTGGGTGCGGATAGGGAGTTGCACCGATCGGGGAGGGCCAGCACACTGGTGGGCAGTGATGCATCACCGCGACGCCGTAGTCATCATTTCGTAGCGCACGTCGGTCCTCGACGTGCGCTCCTCACCGTCCACCCGCAGGTGGGCGGTTTTGTCGTTCTAGAGCGAGTTCGCAGGCAGCAGCAGATCGCAAGGGAGCACCAGTGGGACACAAGGTCGGGATCATCGGCGGCGACGGCATCGGGCCGGAGGTCATCGCGCAGGGGCTGAAGGTCATCGAGGCTGCTGGCGTCACCCTCGACACGGTCGACTACGACCTCGGCGGCGCGCGCTACCTGCGCGACGGCGAGGTGCTGTCCGACAGCGTGGTGGAGGAGTGGCGCGGCCTCGACGCGCTGTACCTCGGCGCAGTCGGCACCCCGGGCGTGCCGCCAGGGCTCATCGAGCGCGGCCTGCTGCTGAAGATGCGCTTCGACCTCGACCTCTACATCAACCAGCGGCCGTTCCTCGACGCCAAGGCCGGCATCGACTTCGTCGTCATCCGCGAGAACACCGAGGGCACCTACGCAGGTGAGGGCGGGTTCCTGCGCAAGGGCACCCCGCAGGAGATCGCCACGCAGGGGTCGGTCAACACGCGCATGGGCGTCGAGCGCGCCGTGCGCTTCGCGTTCGATCTCGCCGAGCAGCGCGAGCGCAAGCACCTCACGCTGGTGCACAAGACCAACGTCCTGACCTTCGCCGGCGACCTCTGGCAGCGAGCGTTCGACGACGTCGCCGCCGAGCACCCCGGCGTCGCCACCACCTACAACCACGTCGACGCGGCGTGCATCTACTTCGTGCAGTCGCCGCAGCAGTACGACGTCATCGTCACCGACAACCTCTTCGGCGACATCCTCACCGACCTCGGCGGCGCAGTAGCCGGCGGCATCGGGTTGGCCTCGAGCGGGAACCTGAACCCCGCTCGCACCGGCCCGTCCATGTTCGAGCCCGTCCACGGCTCCGCGCCCGACATCGCCGGGCAGAACAAGGCGAACCCCCTCGCGGCGGTCCTCTCCGGCGCGATGATGCTGGAGTTCCTGGGCGAGGCCGACGCCGCCGCCCGCATCCGCACCGCCTGCGCCGAGGTCGTCGACCTCGCCGGCACCACCACCGAGATCGGCGACGCAGTCGCCAGCCGACTCTGAGGAGCGCACCATGCCCATCACCCCCACCGACAAGATCTGGATGAACGGCGAACTGGTCCCGTGGGACCAGGCGCAGATCCACGTGCTCACCCACTCCCTGCACTACGGCATGGGCGTGTTCGAGGGCATCCGCGCGTACGAGACCGACAGCGGCCCCGGCGTGTTCCGGCTCACCGAGCACATGGAGCGCCTCCACCGCTCGGCGCAGATCCTCATGATGGAGCTGCCCTACAGCGTCGAGGAGCTGGTCGAGGCCACGAAGGAGACGGTGCGCGCCTCGGGCCTTCCCTCCGCGTACATCCGACCCATCGCGTACTACGGCTACGGCGAGATGGGTCTCAACACCATGCCGTGCTCGGTCGACGTGGCCATCGCCTGCTGGCCGTGGGGCGCCTACCTCGGCGCGGACGCGGTCACCAAGGGCGTCCGCATGAAGATCAGCTCGTGGACGCGCCACGACCACAACACCATGCCGCCGGCGTCGAAGACCACCGGCAACTACGTCAACTCCTCGTTGGCGAAGGTGGAGGCGATCAAGGCCGGCTACGACGAGGCGATCATGCTCAACCCGCAGGGGTTCGTCTCGGAGTGCACCGGCGAGAACATCTTCGTGGCACGCAACGGCACGCTCATCACCCCACCGCTGGCCGCGGGCGCGCTCGAAGGCATCACCCAGAGCACGGTCATGGCCATCGCGGGCGATCTCGGCTTCGACTGGCGGATCGACAACCTGGCGCGCAGCGACGTCTACATCGCCGAGGAGATGTTCGTGTGCGGCACCGCCGCGGAGGTGTCTGCGGTGAACTCCGTCGACGATCGCCCGCTGCCGTGCCCGGGCCCGATGACCGCAGCCATCGCCGAGCAGTACGCGGCGGTCGTGCGCGGCAAGGTCGATCGCTACAAGGACTGGGTCGAGCATGTCGGCTGACCGGTCGCCGGCCGGCGCGGGCGACGGCACCGCCGCGCCCGCGCTGCCGGCATCGGTCGAGATCTTCGACACCACGCTGCGCGACGGCGCGCAGTTCGAGGGCATCTCGCTGACCGTCGACGACAAGCTGCGCATCGCGGAGCAGCTCGACTGGCTCGGCGTGCACTGGATCGAGGGCGGCTACCCGCAGGCCACCCCCAAGGACGAGGAGTTCTTCCGCCGCGCGGTCGACGAGCTGCACCTCAGCACCGCCACGCTCGTGGCGTTCGGCTCCACGCGCCGTCCGCTCGGTCGCGTGGATGAGGACCCGACGCTCGCCGCGCTGATCGGTGCCGGCACCTCCACGGTGTGCATCGTCGGCAAGTCGTGGGACTTCCACGTGACCGAGGCGCTGCGCACCACGCTGGACGAGGGCGTGGCGATGGTCGGCGACTCGGTGCGGTTCCTCAAGGCCGAGGGCCGCCGGGTCTTCTTCGACGCCGAGCACTTCTTCGACGGCTACCGCGCCAACCCCGAGTACGCGCTGCGCGTGCTGGAGGCCGCTGCGGTGGCCGGGGTCGACACCCTCGTGCTGTGCGATACCAACGGCGGCAGCCTCCCGCACCAGGTGCAGGCGATCACCGCCGAGGTCGTGCGCCACTTCGACGGCGTGCAGGTGGGCATCCACACGCAGAACGACTCTGGGTGCGCGGTGGCCAACTCGGTCGCGGCGGTCGTGGGTGGCGCCACGCAGGTGCAGGGCACCGTCAACGGCTACGGCGAGCGCACCGGCAACGCCAACCTGATGACGGTCATCCCCGACCTCACGCTCAAGCTCGGCATCACCACGCTGCCCGAGGGGCGGATGGAACGCCTCACCGCGGTGAGCCGCCACGTGGCGGAGCTCGTCAACCTGCCGCCGCACCCCGCGGATCCCTACGTCGGCACCTCGGCGTTCGCGCACAAGGGCGGGCTGCACACCTCGGCGCTCGGTCGCGCCGGGGGCGCGACCTACGAGCACATCGACCCGACCGACGTCGGCAACGGCACCCGCGTGCTGGTGTCGGACCTCGGTGGGCGCGCCGGCATGGCGATGAAGGCGGCCGAGCTCGGCATCGAGCTGGACGACCGCGCCGCTGCCACCCTCAGCGAGGAGCTCAAGGGGCTCGAGGCCAAGGGGTGGGTGTTCGAGGCCGCTGACGCCACCCTCGAGCTGCTCATGCGTCGAGCCCGCGGCGAGGAGATCCTGCCGTTCCACATCGAGGCGTACCGCGTGACGAGCTACCACCGCGAGCACCTCGGCGCGTCCGAGGGATCGGACGTCACCGTCGAGGCCACGGTGAAGCTGTGGATCGACGACGAGCGCATCGCTGCGGTGGGCGAGGGCAACGGCCCGGTCAACGCGCTCGACCAGGCGCTGCGAAGCGCGCTCGACGGCCGGTACCCGGCGCTCGATCACATCCACCTCACCGACTTCCGCGTGCGCGTCCTCGACGGCGGCGCGGCCACGGGCGCGGTGGTGCGGGTGCTCATCGACTCCACCGACGGCGAGCGGGCGTGGACGACGGTCGGGGTCGACTCCAACATCATCGAGGCGTCGTGGCAGGCGCTGCTCGATTCCGTCGCCTACGGCCTCCTCCACGCCGAGCCCCCGACGACCACCTGATCTTCTGGGTGTGCTGCGTGGACTGGGAGTCTCAAAACCCTGCCCAGATCTGAACCTGACGTTCTCGGTGTGCTGCGTGGACTGGGAGTCTCACAGCCCTGCCCAGATCGAGCCGGGGTGAGTTCGGCGCTGGGGGAGGCGCGGCTCTAGGCTCCGCGCCATGGCGCAGCCCGAGTTCGTGCCCCGCACCGCGACCGCGCAGGTCCGCACCTACACCTCCCCTCCTCGTGACGACGAGGGCTGGTGGGCGGACCGTCCCGGCGAGCTGCGCACCCCGGGTCAGCCTCGTGGCGGGCGCAAGGGCAACCAGGGCCCCGACCAGGGGTACGTGCTGCGGCTCGCCCAGCGATTCGCCGATCGCCTCCACCTGCAGCCCGGAGAGGACCGCGAGGACGTAATCGCCGGGTGCGTGGTCGTGGCGCTGAAGCGGGCGTCGCTGTTCGGGCGGGCGCCGGTGATCCACGACCTGACCGTCGCCGCGACCGTGTGGGGCTTCCTCGATGAGCACCCCGACGAGACGCAGGTGAAGGTGCGCCGGGCGCTGTTCGCAGAGACCCGCCACGTGCACGACTACATGGAGCGGCGTCGCATCGCGGACATGGTGCCGGACTCGGTCCTCGCCATGGCGCCGCGCGAGGTGGAGGCGCAGCGCCGCGCCGACTGGAAGAAGCTGCTGGTCAAGGGCTGATGGGCGATCGGGGTGGCCGGCGCCGCGAGGCGCTGCTGATCGCGGCGCTGCTGCTGCTGCTGGTCGTCGCCTCCTGCTCATCTGACTCTGGTGGTGACACCGCGACGACGACGCCGTCAACGGCATCGTCGGCCGAGTCCAGCACCTCCACGACGCTCGAGGTCACCTCGACGACCGCACCCGATCTGCCCGGTCTCGATCCCTCGATCGCCCTCGGGTCGCTCGACGTACCGATCGCGCTCGCGGATGGCACCACGCAGGACGCCACCTTCGACCTGCTCGAGGCCGGACCCGACGACGGCGAGCTCGTCCTGCTCCTCCACGGCTACCCGCAGGCGGCGTACGAGTGGCGCGAGCAGCTGGCGGCGCTCGGCGCGGCGGGCTACCACGCGGTCGCCTTCGACCAGCGTGGCTACTCGCCCGGGGCGCGCCCCAGCGCCGACGAGGACTACGCCATCGCGCTGCTCGCCGGCGACGTGGTGGCGGTCGCCGATGCGCTCGGCGCCGAGACGTTCCACGTCGTCGGGCACGACTGGGGAGCCGCGGTGGCGTGGGTCGTCGCTGGCCTCGCTGCGGATCGCGTCGAGACGCTGAGCGCGGTCTCGGTGCCGCACCCGGGCGCGTACAGCGCGGCGCTCGAGGATCCCGACGGCGAGCAGTCGCAGAAGTCCGGCTACATCACGACCTTCCGCGACCCGGCGACCCCCGAACGCTTCACCGTGGACGGTGGCACGGGGTTCCTCACCGCCGCGCTCGGCGACGCGGCGACCCCTGAGGAGGTCGCTGTGTACGTGGACGTGCTGGGCACCACCGACGCCATGTCTGCGGCGCTGGCCTGGTACCGCGCCAACGACCTCACCTCGGGCAGCGCGCTGCGGGCGACGACGGTGCCCACGCTGTACGTGTGGAGCGACGGCGACTGCTGCCTGGGGCGCGACGCAGCTGAGGCGACGGCCGACTTCGTGGATGGGCCGTACACGTACGAGGTCCTCGACGGCATCAGCCACTGGATCCCCGAGGAGGCTCCTGACGAGCTGACGGCCTTCCTCCTCGACCACCTGGAGTGAACAGTCCCCCTCGAAGCGTGACCCGCAGTCGCGCCGAGGCCTGTACGGTTGCCGCCCCGGCGCATGGCGGTGCGACCGGCCCACTCCTCGGAGGGCATTGATGGCAACGATCCTGCGATCCACCCGGAGCCTGTTGGCGCTCCTGCTCCTGCTCGGCTCGCTGATGGCAGTCGCGACGCCGGCTTCGGCGGCAGGCACCGGCACGGTGCACGTCGATGTCAGCTTCCGGCTCAGCCCTGACGGCGACCGGGTCGCGGTCGGGCTGTTCCAGCCGGGCGGGTCCACGTTCGTCACCCCGGGCGAGCTGTACAGCGATGGACGGGTGACGTTCGGCGCGGTGCCGGCGGGCGAGTGGGTGGTCTCCGTGACGCTGGGCTTCAACAGCGACAACAAGAAGGTGGTCAAGCGCCAGACGGTCACCGTCACCGAGGGCGGCACGGTGACGCTCGCCGCGCAGGCCGACAACCGGCGCAGCTGCATCACCGCGACGATCCGCACCCACGACGGATCGACGGTGCCCAACATCGCGGTGCGGTCCAAGCAGCCCGGCGTGTTCGGCAACAACCTGACCTACCTGACCGCCAACACCGGCCCATCGGTCGACTACGACACCGGCTCCTGCGGATACGCCGACAGCTTCGTCATCGAGGTGTACGACTCAGTCGGCCCCAACTTCATCCAGGCGGTCGCGGTCGACGCCCTACCCGGTGCGAGCGCGAACCTCGAGATCGTGCTCGGCGACCCGACGCCGCCGCTGGTGGAGGCGACCGGGAACCCCGACGTGCAGGCCGCGACCGACCTCGCCACGGGCCAGACGGTGCTCACGATGTGGAGCGGCTCGACCTCGGGCATGACGTTGTCGGTGGATCCCGACTGCGGCGCTGCCAACCCGACCTCCGTCGCGCTCCAACACGGTGGCTCGACCTTCCCGCTCTCGGGTCCGGTCGGCGGCCGCTACACCGTGACCCTGACCCGGGCGCAGATCAAGACCGGCTCGATCCAGCTGCTGCTGACGTGTCCGGGTGAGGATCCGAAGGTGCAGGCGCTGGGCCGCATCGTGCTGTACGACCCCAGCGGGCTCATCACCAGCTCGGTGACCAGCGAGCCGATCCTCGATGCTGAGGTGACCCTGCACGAGGTGCCGGGCTGGACCGCGGCGAGTGCCCCTGGTCCGCTCGATCCCACCGAGTGCGAGTCGAACCTCTCGAAGGATCCGTTGGATCCGTGGTCGCAGCTGGCGCCCGTCGGCGACGGCGTCATCGCAACCGATGCTGCGATCGAGGGGCGCACGTCGCCTGCGATCGCCATGCAGCGCACCGACACCGATGGCCGCTACGGGTGGGATGTCGCTGCGGGCTGCTGGTACGTGACGGTGGCCGCCGATGGCTACGAGCCGCTGACGAGCCCGGTGGTGGGAGTTCCGACGGAGGTCACCGACCTCGACCTGGAGCTCACGCCGCTGGCCGGCGTGCCGGCGGCGCCGGGCGGCACCGCGGCGACCGGCGGCGTCACGAGCGCTCTGGTGACGTGGACCGCGCCGGCTGACGGCGGCTCGGCCATCACGGGCTACACCGTCGTCGCCTCGCCCGGCGGCGCCGAGGTCGCCGTCGACGGCTCGACGCTCGTCGCCCGCGTCGACGGTCTCGTCGACGGCACCACCTACACCTTCCGGGTGCGCGCGATGAACGCGAACGGCGACGGCCCTCTGGGAGCGCCGTCTGCGCCGGTGCGCCTCGGCTTCAGCGACGTCACCACCGGCCCGCCGCCGCACGCCTTCTACGACGAGATCGCGTGGATGGCCGACCGGGGCATCACCGGCGGCTACCCCGACGGGACGTTCCGCCCGACCGGCGTGATCACCCGCCAGGCGATGGCGGCGTTCCTCTACCGCTACGAGGGCAGCCCGCTGGGTGCGGATCCGGTGTGCGCCGTGGACGCGTTCCCCGATGTCCCCACCAGCCACGGCTTCTGCGGCGAGATCGACTGGATGGTCGATGAGGGCTACGCCAGCGGGTACGCGGACGGGGGCTTCAAGCCCAGCGCGGCCATCTCCCGCCAGGCGATGGCGGCGTTCCTGTACCGCCTCGCCGGCAGCCCGAACGGCGAGGACCCGACGTGCACGACCAACGCGTTCCCGGACGTGACCACCGCGCACGCGTTCTGCGGCGAGATCGACTGGATGGTCGACGCCGGCATCACCGGCGGCTACGCGGATGGGAAGTTCAAGCCCGCCAGCGCGGTGAGCCGCCAGGCGATGGCGGCGTTCCTCCAGCGCTACGACGGCACCCTCGTCTCCTGACTGCGCCTGTTCCCGTCCCCACCGGCGTGAGGAGTTCGCTGCGCACGGTGGTCGGTAGGGTGCGGCGATGGACGAGCTGACGATCACGATCGAGGACCCCACCGCGGGCACCCTCACCTTCGACGCGGTGGCCGCCGGCCCCGCGGACGGACAGCTGGTGCTGCTGCTGCACGGCTTCCCGGAGACCAAGGCCTCCTACGGCGCTCAGCTCGAGGCGCTGGGCGCCGCGGGCTACCGGGCGGTCGCGTTCGACCAGCGTGGCTACTCGCCAGGAGCGCGCCCAGCAGCGATCGACGCCTACGCCGGGCCGCACCTCGCCGCCGATGTGGTGGCGGTCGCCGATCAGCTCGGCGCGGACCGGTTCCACCTCGTCGGCCACGACTGGGGTGGCGCGGTGGCGTGGCAGGTCGGCGGTCGCCACCCCGAGCGGCTCCTCAGCCTGAACGTGCTGTCCACCCCGCACCCCATGGCGTTCGGCATGGCGCTGCTGTCGGGCGAGGGCGACCAGCAGTCGCGCTCGAGCTACATCGAGATCTTCCGCGCCGAGGGGGCCGAGGACGGCATGCTCGCCAACGACGCTGCGGGCCTGCGCCTCATCCTGCTCGGCTCCGGCCTCTCCCAGGAGCAGGCCGCGCCCTACCTGGAGGCGCTCGGCACCCCCGAGGCGCTCGGCGCCGCGCTCAACTGGTACCGCGCGGCGAGCCTCACCGACATCGAGGGCCTCGGCCCGATCACCACCCCGACGATGTACGTCTGGAGCACCGAGGACGTGGCGCTCGGGCGTGAGGCAGCGGAGGCGACCGAGGGCTGGGTGACCGGGCCGTACCGCTTCGAGGTCCTCGAGGGCATCAGCCACTGGATCGCCGAGCACGCGCCCGACGACACCAACCGGCTGCTGCTCGAGCACCTCGCGGCCAACGCCAGCTGACGGGAGGGCGAACTGGGGCCGCGCCGGTGGCCGGTACCCTTGGCCGTCGTGACCCTCCCGACCCCCCGCGTCCGGTTCGCCCCGGCACCCACCGGCTACCTGCACATCGGCTCGGCGCGCACCGCGCTGTTCAACTGGCTGTACGCCCGCCAGCACGGCGGCGAGCTGGTGCTGCGGATCGAGGACACCGACCTCCAGCGGAGCAACGACGAGTACATCTCGGTCATCACCGACGTGCTCGAGTGGCTCGGCATCGACTGGGACGGCGAGGTCGTCTTCCAGTCCCAGCGCCTGCACCTCTACCGGGAGGCGGCTGAGCGGCTGCTGGCCGAGGGGCGCGCCTACCGGTGCAGCTGCACCCAGGACGAGGTCAAGGCCCGAGCCGAGGCCCGTGGCGGCACGCCCGGCTACGACGGCCACTGCCGCGACCGCGACGTGCAGCCCGGAGCGGGCGTGGTGGTGCGCTTCCGCACGCCCGATGAGGGCTCGACGTCGTTCGACGACATCATCCGCGGCGAGGTGCGCTTCGAGAACGCCAACCTCGAGGACTTCGTGATCGTGCGCTCCTCGGGCGAACCGATGTTCCTGGTCGCCAACGCGGTGGACGATGCGGACCTCGGCATCACGCACGTCATCCGCGGCGAGGACCTCATCAACGTCACGCCCAAGGTGCTGCTGCTACGCCAGGCGCTCGGGGTGACCGAGGTGCCGATGTTCGCCCATCTGCCGCTCATCGTGAACGAGCAGCGCAAGAAGCTCTCCAAGCGCCGCGACGACGTGTCGGTGGGGGACTACCGCTCGCGGGGGTTCCTGCCCGAGGCGATGGTCAACTACCTGGCGCTGCTGGGGTGGGGTCCCGCCGATGGCGTCGAGGTGCGGCCGATCGCTGAGATCATCGACTCCTTCCGGCTCGAGGACGTCAACAAGGCCTCCGCGTTCTTCGACCAGCAGAAGCTCGAGCACGTCAACGCCGAGTGGATCCGCGGCATGGACCGCGCCGCGTTCCTCGAGCGCAGCGCGCACTGGACCGCCGAGGGCCCGTGGCGTCCCGAGGCGTTCGACGCCGCGACGTTCGAGGCCATCGCGCCGCTGGTGCAGGAGCGGGTGCGCACCATGGCCGAGGTGCCGCACATGATCGACTTCCTCTTCCTCGACGAGCCCTACATCGACGCGCCGTCGTGGGAGAAGGCCATGGTGCGCGGTGCCGCGGTGCCCGAGATCCTCGACGCCGCCATCGAGGCATACGGGACGTGCGAGTGGACCGCCGAGGTGCTGCACGAGACGCTGCTCGCCATCGGCGTGGCCAACGGGCTCAAGCTCGGCAAGGCGCAGGCGCCGGTGCGCGTCGCGGTGACGGGGCGCACCGTCGGCCCGCCGCTGTTCGAGGCGCTCGAGCTGCTCGGACGCGAGCGCACCGTCGAGCGGCTGCGCGCCGCGAGGGCGAGGCTGTAGCGGGCGATGCTGCGCCGGATCCTGAGGTGGGCGATCCGCCTGACGCTCATGTTCAGCGGCGTGCTCGTGCTGTACCTGGTGGTCACGTTCGCGCAGGTCACGTGGGCCGCGAACCGCGACGGCGCACGCGAAGCCGACGCCATCGTCGTGCTCGGCGCAGCGCAGTACGACGGACGGCCCTCTGACGTGCTTGCCGCTCGGCTGGACCACGCGTACGAGCTCTGGGAGGAGGATCTGGCGGAGGTGATCGTCGTGACCGGCGGCGGCCAACCCGGCGACCGCTTCACCGAGGCCTACGCCAGCTTCGAGTACCTGCGGAACAAGGGCGTGCCCGAGGAGGCGCTGCGCCTGGAGGTCGATGGCACCAACACGTGGAGCCAGCTGTCGGCCTCGGCGAACATCCTCGCCAAGGAGGAGCGCGGCTCGGTGCTGCTGGTCTCGAGCCCGTACCACGCGTTCCGGATCGTCGCCACCGCAGACGAGCTGGGTCTCGACGCCGCCGCGTCGCCGGCCAGCGGGAGCTCGTCGATGGAGAACCTCCTGCGCGAGACCGGGGCGGTGGCCGTCGGGCGGATCATCGGCTACCGACGCCTCGCCGGCCTCACCTGAGCGGCGCCGCGACGACGAAGATCGGGTTGCCGGACCTGGGGGGCGGGGCGGTAGTCTGCTCGCTCACCCATTCGGGGGTGGGGTAATCGGTAACACAGCTGGTTCTGGTCCAGTCGTTGGGGGTTCGAGTCCTCCCCCCCGAGCTCCGGCAGGTAGCCTGCCGGCCTGACAACTACAGGCCCCCATCGTCTAGCGGCCTAGGACACCACCCTCTCAAGGTGGCGGCACGGGTTCGAATCCCGTTGGGGGTACCAGGTGCGAAGCCCCTGGTCACGGCACCGAAATAGCCTTTGACCAGGGGTTTTCCCATCTAGTGAGGCCCTATCTGGCCTCCTCGGCGTACCACCCCGTGGAGGCCCGCAACGCGGTCTCGCACGGTGTCGACCTCCTATTCGAGCCGGAGCTCCACTCAGCGGAATCTCCATCGAAGTAGTAGCTCTGGAGCTGGAACATTCATCGGAATAGGCCCACGTCGCAACGCCTTCACCCTGGCGGTTGGTTGAGCTCGACGATGTTGCCGGTGGGGTCGCGCAGGAAGACCTGGCGGCCGGCGCCGATCTCGAAGGCATCGGCGGCCTCGACGCCCTGCGATCGCACCCACGCGATCGCCACGTCGATGTCGGCCACCTCGAGCGCGAGGTGGTTGGCGTCGCACCCGCCGCCGGGTCGCTCGAGCAGGTGCACCTGCACCCCGTTGGGCCCCGCCAGCCAGCGCCCGGGGAAGCCGAGATCAGGACGCTCCTGCACCTCGAGGCCCAGCACGTCCACGTAGAACGCGTGCGCGGCGTCGATGTCGTCGACGTTGACCGAGACGTGCTGCACGCCGGTGGTGCCGATCGGGTTCCCCACGCGACCTCCTGCGCCGCTCGGAGGCCGACGTTCGAAGCCGCCGACCTCCGACGGGTCAGCTATCGATGATGCCGGTCAGGATGTTGTACCGGAAGATGAACGCCGCCATCGCCTGGCGGGTGATGGCAGCGGTCGGCTTGAAGGAGCCGTCGGCGAAGCCGCCGGTGATGCCCATGTCGACCATCCAGTCGATCTCGCCGCAGAACGGGTTGCTCTGCCGCACATCGGTGAACTCATCGCGGATGCACTGCGGATCGGGTCCGCGCGGTGAGCCCGTCAGCTTGTACAGGTACGACGCCATCGCCTGGCGCGAGATGGCGACGCCGGGCTTGAACGTGCCGTCCGCGTACCCCGTTGCGATGCCCTCGGCCTTCGCCCACGCGATCTCGCCGCAGAAGTCGTGCGAGGTCGGCACGTCGCTGAACGGTCGCACCGTGCAGGACGGGTCGGGTCCGTTCTCCGACCCAGCCAGCCGGTAGACGAACGCGGTCATCGCCTGGCGGGTCACGTTGGCGAGCGGCTTGTAGGAGCCGTCCGCGTAGCCGTTGGCGACCCCGTTGACCGCCATCCAGGTGATCTCCGGGCAGAAGGGGTGCGTCGGTCCGACGTCGGTGAAGGGAGACGTGGTGCACGACGGTCGGGGCTCAGCCACGTTGGAGGCGGCGGAGACCGGCCCGTACCCATTGACGTTGCGGGCCCGCACCGTGAACGTGTACTCGGTGTCGTTGACGAGGCCCGGCACGAGGAACGACAGCACGTTGCCGACGTCGTAGGTGGCGCCGCCGACGACCTGCAGCTCGTAGCCGGTGATGGGGGAGCCGCCATCGGTCAGCGGCACCTCCCACTGCACGCGGGCGTTGCTGTCGCCGCCGATGGCCGACACGTCGATCGGCGGACCGGGCACCGTCGAGCCGACCGTGATCGACGCGGTGTAGGTGGCGGTCGTCTCGGTGCCGTCGCTCACGTTGTAGGTGAACGAGTCCGGGCCGATGTAGCCCGCTGCCGGCGTGTAGGTGACCACGCCGTCGGGCCCGGTGGTGCCGAGCGCGCCGTGCGTCGGCGGGGTGACGATCGTGAAGGTGAGGTCGTCGCCGTCCACGTCGTCGCCGGGCATCGTGACGTCGCCCGGCGTCTCGTACAGCACGTTCGCCGACGTGTTCGCGCTCGTCGGCGGGTCGTTGATCGGCGTCACGTCGATCACCGTGAAGGCCGTGCTCGAGTTGAGGGTGCCGTCATCGACACGGAAGCCGACGCTGTCGAATCCGACGTAGTCCGCGTCCGGGGTGTAGGTGAACGAGCCATCGGCCGCGACCGGACCGATCGATCCGTGGCCTGGCTGCTTCACGACCTCGTAGGTCAGCGCGCCACCGGGCGTCGGCAGCGTGTCGCCCTCGAGCGACGTCAGCACCGGGGTGTCCTCCGGTGTGGTGGTCTGGGTGTCCTCGGCGTCAGGCGCCTGCGGGCCCGCGGCCCACACCGTGAGGTCGCGCAGCGTGTCGCTCTCGCCGGTCGGGCACCGCGTGATGGTGACCGTCACCTTCAGGTAGCGCCCGTCCGCCACCGTCAGCGGCCCGCCGTTGGGGGCTGGGCTGGCGGTGGTGAAGGCGATGCCGTCCTCGCTGGAGGCGACCGCCACGTCGTTGGTGGTGCCGCACGCAGAGGTCTCGCGCCAGCTCACGGCCTCCCAGTCGACCCCGGCCTCGCCGCCGTCGTAGGTGGCGGTCCACGTGCCCGACTGCGGCGAACCCGTGAGGGTCGAGCCGGTCATGTCGGAGTAGTTGTAGGGCTGGCCGAACAGGTACGGCGAGGTGAAGTCGACCTCGCCGATCGCCGTCTCGCCGTCAGCGCCGACAGCGCCGAGGGTGGCGTTGATGCGCTGGACCGTGCCGGAGTTGTAGTTGGTCGCCCACACGTTGCCGTCGGCATCGACGGACACGCCCGTGGGACCTGAGGGGCTCGACAGCTGCACGTTCCCGACGAACGTTCCGTCACCCTTGAGGTGGCCGACGGTCGTGCGGTACAGCGAGTGCGCCACCCACACGTCACCGTTCTGATCGACGGCGCAGCCCTGCGCGTAGTCCATGCCCTGGGAGAAGGTGCCGACGATGGTGCCATCCGGCGCGTACTTTCGCACCACGCCGCCACCGAGCGATGTGCCCCACACCGAGCCGTCGTTGGGGTCGATGCACAGGCCGTAGGGGTTGCCGCCCAGCGCCTGCCACGTGGTCGGGCTCTGCGGGCCGCTCAGTGGCTGGGAGGTGTCCCACCGCAGCAGTGCACCGGGTCCCGAGGTCGCCGACCAGACCACGCCGTGGCTGTCGATGAGGCCGCCGTACCCGCCGTAGCCAACCGGGCCCTCCTGGCGGGTGATGACGCCGGTCTCGCCGTCGACGAGGTCGAAGTAGGGTCCGGCTCCGGTGCCGCTGACCCAGATGTCGTTGTCAGGCGTGACCGACACGTGGCGCGTGCCGCTCGATCGCACCTTGACGTAGTGCAGGATGCACTCGTCGGCTGCGGTGTCGACGCCGCCATCGGTGTCGACACCACCGGCGTTGTCCCACGCCCGGATGTCGCTCTGACCGGTCGACGTGTCGATCACGCCGTTGCTGTTGCGATCCTCGCACTGGCCGTTCTCGACCAGGCCGATCTTCACCACGCTGTTGCCGTCGCGGCTGGTGGCCCACACGTTGCCGTTGAGGTCGACCGTCGTGCGCGACGGGTTCTTCGGCTGACCGGTCGGCGACGTGTAGTACTCGCCGAGGATGGCGCCGGTCTGGGTGTCGAACTTCACCACGGTGCCACGAGTGATGGACACCGCCACCCAGAGGCGGTTGAAGGCCTCAGCCTCGTCGTTGATCTTGAGGCTGTTGGGGCCGAGCTGCTCCACGTTGAACGCGTCGCCGGTGGAGAACTCGTCCACCGACGTCCACGTGCTGCCGGGCACCGCGGCTTCGGTGACCAGGACGGTGAGCGTCGAGGTGGCGGTGCCGCCGCGGCCGTCGCCGATGGTCATGTCGATGTGCGCGGGGCCGACGAAGTCGACCGGCGGCACGAAGCGGACCTGGCCCCCGGCGGTCACGTTGGCCGAGCCGGCGGTCGGGGTGCCGAGGCCGACGACCTTCAGCGTCGCGTCGTCGATGTCGGTGTCGTTGGCGAGCACGTCGACGGTGATGGGCGCGCGTTCGCTGGTGGCTGCGGCGTCATCCAGCGCCACCGGGGCGTCGTTGACCGTCGTGACGGTGAGCGTCGCTGTCGCGGGCGCCGAGTCGACTCCCGCACCGGACACCCGGTAGGTGAAGCTGTCGGGCCCGGCGTACTCGGCGCCGGGGGTGTAGATGACGCGCCGGCCGTTGACCACGCTGAGCGTGCCGTTCGTCGGCTGCGTGACGATGGCGTACGTGAGCGGGTCGGCGTCGGGGTCGCTGCCAGACAGCACGACCGTCGTCGGGACGTCCTCGCTGACCAGCGCCGTCACGTCTGCGGCGGTCGGTGGGTCGTCCACCGGCGTGACATCGATGGTTGCGATCGCCGGTGCCGACCAGCTCGTCCCGTCGCCGACGCGCCAGGTGAACGTCTTGATGCCCGTGACGTCGGCGGCGGGGGTGTACGTCGCGCTCCCGGCGGCGTCGATGGCGACGGTGCCGCTGTCGGGCTCCGACACCACCACGAACGTGAGCGGATCCGCGTCCACGTCGGTGAACGACAGGGGGAAGGTGACCGGCGTGTCCTCGGGCGTGCTCGTCGCCTGGTCGGCGGCGAGGATCGGGTCGTCGACCGCCAGGATGCGCACCCGGACCTCGGCGGTCGGCGAGTTCTCCACGCCGTCGGTGACGCGGTAGGTGAAGGTCACATCGCCGCTGGCGTCGGGTGCCGGCGAGTACGTCACCTGGTCGCCGCTGACCGGCGAGAGCGATCCGGTGGCCGGAGGCGAGATGATCTGGTAGGTGATCGGGCTGCCATCGGGGTCGATGCCGCTGAGCGTGATCGGGATCGGCGTGTCCTCCGGCGTCACGACCGTGACCTTCGCCGCGACCGGCGTGTCGTTGACTGCTGCGATCGTCACGGTGATGGTGCGCGTGGCCGAGGTGAGCTCGCCGTCCGATGCGCGGTAGGTGAAGGTCACCAGCCCGGTCGCGTTGGGCGCCGGGGTGTAGGTGACCTGGTTGCCGACGAGCGCGCCGAGCGAGCCGGTCGCCGGTGGTGACACGATCTCGAAGGTGATCGGATCGCCCTCGGGGTCCGTGGCCGGCAGCGTGATGGCGATCGGGGTGTCCTCGAGGGTGCCGACGGTGAGGTTGCTGACCGCAGGCGCACGGTTGACCACCTCATCGGTCGTTGCTGGGTCGCAGTCGTCGTCCTTGCCGTTGCCCTGCTCCTCGATGGTGAGGGGGTGCACCGCGGGGTCGTCGTCGTCGCAGTCGACGTTGGCGTGCCACGTGTCAGCGTCCACGTCGGGCGCCATCACCGTCGGGTACCACGCGAGCGAGCGGACCGACGTGCCGTCGGTGGCCACGGCCCGCACCTGGTGCCCGCCGAGCTGGCCGGCGAGCGTCGGGCCGAACGTGTAGTCGGTGCCCGTGCCGACCTCGACCGCGTCCAGGTACCACGTGATCGTGAGCGGATCGGCATCGGCGTCGGTGGCGGCCACCGAGAACGCCTGGCTGCTGCCGATGGGGACCTCCACCGACCCCGGGGGCGTGCCGGGTGTGCCGACCAGCACCGGAGGCGCGTTGCCGACCGCCACCGATAGCGGCGCGTACGACACGTCGGTGTCGCCGTCGTCGTCGGTGACCTGCAGCCCGATGAGGCGTTCGCCTGCGGCTGGCGCCGTGACCGTCGGGCCGACGCCGGTGGCGTCATCGAAGGCGCCGTCGAGGTCGACGTCCCAGTTGTAGCTGGCGATCGCACCGCCGTCGGCGATCGAGCCGCTGCCGTCGAGCACGAGATTCGCACCTGCGGCCGCGGCGTAGGGCCCGCCCGCATCCGCGGTCGGGATCCCACCCGGTGCCGCAGGGTGGATCGCGAGGGTGTCCAGCACGCCGTCGACGTCGGAGGTGAAGGCGTGGAGGTCGGTGGCGAGCGCCGCCTGGCCGTCGGCCTGCGAGCGGAGCGTGGCGACGAGACCGGCGGTGTCGAGCGGGTCCGTGGTCTGCGCTGCCATGGTGTCGATCAGCGCCTGGATCTCGGTGTCGTCGAGCCCGCGGCTGCGCAGCTCGGCGAGCTCATCGGGGGTGAAGCCCGAGGTGGTGATGCGCTGGCGAACCGGCGCGTACGCGGCGAGTGCGCCATCGAGGTCGGTGGCGTCGGCCTCGATGGCGTCGGCCAGCGCGTCCATGGCGTCACCGGTCGTCGGCGCGCGCATCGCCAGCAGCTCCGCGGCGTCGCGCGCGGCGCGCGCCTGGTTGATCGCCCACTCGGCGTCGTCGGCGGCATCGGCGCCCTGGTAGCGCTCCATGGCGTGCAGCAGCGACTGTGCGAGGGCTTCGTCGGTGGCGAGCTCGTTGGCGAGCTCGACGGCTGCGACCTCGCGCGGCTCGTCGGAGGTGGGCTCGAGCGGGTCGCTCGCCAGCTCCGGGTTCGACGCGGTGTCGAAGGCGGGATCTGGCGGATCGTCGCGGATGCCCTCGTAGCGGCGTGTCAGGTCCTCCGCGACGTCTGCGGCCGCCTCCTTCGGGTCCTGCAAGCCGAACATGCCCATGAACTGCTCTTGCATCGCATCCTGGAGCGCGTCGGTCGCCATCGAGATGGCGCACGACACGAAGCCTCCGGTGAGGCACTGCATCGTCTCGTACAGCTCCATCGCCAGGAGGTAGACCCGGTAGGTCTCGAGCATCGCCCGCCACTGGGTGGCCTGCGTGGAGGCCTGACCCTTGAGCGCGGCGATCGCCGGGCTCAGCGGCGGGATCTCGCCCGGTGGGAAGTCGACGGTGATGACGTCCTGGAAGAGCGCGTCCTGGTTGGCGTCGAACTTGCCGTTCTGGCACTCGTCGTAGACGACGGAGTAGGTGCCCTCGCCGAGCTTGCCGCTGGGCGAGGTCACCGCGATCAGCTCGTCGATGATTCCGCCGCCCCACGAACCGAACACGACGTTGACGCCGCCGGAGACGTCGGTGAGCGCACCGCCGTCGCTCGGCGTGCCGGAGATCACGTACACATCCGCGACCGGGTAGAAGGTGTCGCAGTTGTAGTCGATGGCCCCCAGGCTGATGTAGATGCCCGCGTTGGGTCCGTAGGTGGCTGTCTCGCCGCCCTCCTCGTCGAGCCACAGGAACTGGCTACCTGCGGCGGCGGCCGGCGTCGCAGGCGCGACGACGGCCAGGAGGCTGGCGAGCAGGGCGAGGATCAGCCCGGTGGCGATCGTCCGACGAGATCGGCCGTTGGTGTGCATGGTGTGGTCCTCGACTTCCGCCTGGTCGCCCTGCCGTCGACAGATACGTCGTCGAGCCACGGGTTGTGAACCGCACCGTACCGAGGATCGATCACGGCGGCCAGAGGAAGACGGCGTCGGCGCGATCGAGGTCTGGCACGAGGCATCACATACCCCATGGGGTATAATGCGGGGGTGCGGGCATTCCTCCTCTCACCCCTCGGCTTCCTGATCGGGCTGTCCCTGGGCGCGCTGGGCGGCGGCGGGTCGATCCTCGCCGTGCCGGTGCTGGTCTACGGCGCCGGTCAGGACCCTCGAGCGGCGACGGCAACCAGCCTGCTGCTCGTCGGCGTCGCATCGGTCGCTGGGCTCGTGCCGCACTGGCGGGCGGGCAGGGTCCGGCCAGGCATCGGGGTCGCGTTCGGCCTCGCCGGCATCGGCGGCTCAGTCATCGGCAGCCACGTCAACGCCAGCGTCGATCCCGATCTGCTCCTGCTCGGCTTCAGCGGCCTGATCCTGCTCGCCGCCTGGCGCATGCTCACCGGCTGCCCGACGTGCACCCGAGTCGGCGAGGAGCGTGTGCTGGTGCGGGCGCGGGCCGAGGGCTCCGCTGGCGGCGCGGTCGCGGTGCTGCAGCGCGTCGACGTGCAGCGCCTGGTGCTGGTGGCGCTCGCAGGAACCGGCGTGGGCTTCCTCACCGGGCTGTTCGGCGTCGGTGGCGGCTTCGTCATCGTCCCGGCGCTCGCCCTGGTCCTCGAGCTCCCGATGCCCCAGGCGATCGGTACCTCGCTGCTGGTCATCGCCATCAACAGCGCGACCGCTCTGGGGACGCGCATGGCCACCACCACCATCGAGTGGGAGGTGGCGCTGCCGTTCACGATCGCCGCGGTGCTCGGCGTGCTCGCCGGCGAGCGCCTCGCCAGCCGCCTCGACCCGCAGCGCACCCTCCGGGCGTTCGCGACGCTGCTGCTCGTGCTCGCGGCCTTCACCGCCAGCAGCGCGATCCTCGCCCTCCGCTGAGAGATGCTGAGCCCGTGGTCGTCCGTCGTGCTGGCTGGCGGCTACGAGGCTTCGGAGGCGAGAGCAGAGGAAGGACCGGCGTTGAGGAGCGAGCCGTGATCTCGATGGACTATCGCGAGCGGTAGACGTCGCGTCGGTGCTGCACTCGGTGGACGGTTATGGAGTGAACGCCCTCATCGATCTCGTAGATGACGCGGTACTCCGAGCGACGTGCCGACCACAGGCCGTGCAGCTCGCCGACGAGCGGCTTCCCGACTCGGCGGGGATCCTCGGCCAGCGACCCGTGGATGAGGGCGAGCGCGGCATGGAGAACCTTGGTTGGGAGGGCATCGAGGTGGCGTCGGGCCTCAGGGGTGGCAAGGACGTCGTCATCGGCATGGCGATCTGGCATGCAGGCGAGCGATCAGACTCACGGTCGCTGCAGCGGCGTCGCGCGCCCTGCGGCGTGCTCTCGCCGAGACTGAGTCAGGCTCGCCATCAGCTCAGGGTCATCGGTGATCGAGAGCGTCTCCTCGAGCGACTCGAGGTAGTCAGGGTGAACGAGTACGAACGACGGTCGACCGTGGCGGGTTACGACGACCTGCTCTCGCTCTCCTTCGACGCGATCGGCCAGCTCGGAGAGGTGGCTCTTCGCCTCAGAGAACGGCACCGTCGTCATAGGTCAGTATTCTGACCTGATCGCAAGGTGTTGGCAAGGGCAGCCGTGAGGACCGCGATTTGGGGGAGGCCTCAGGTGTGGGTGGCGAGCCAGGAGTCGCCAGCGGCGAACTCCATGTCGATCTGCTTGAGCACGTCGCCCTTCGCCCAGCCCTCGATCTTGCCGCCGACGATCGGCACCTTCACCGTCAGGTTCACCGCGATCTCGTAGAAGGTGCGGTCGTCGCCCTCGGCCCGCAGCAGCGTGGTGCCCTTCGAGCGCAGCGGGGCGCCCGGCGTCTCGACGGAGAACCGCCCGGTGCACGTGCCGTCCGCGTTGCGCTCCCACTCGTCGGTCGACACCACCGTGTTGGTGGGCTTGAGCACCTTCTTCGCGAACCCCGGCAGCTCCACGCTGATCGTGCGCGACACGACGAGGCGCACGTGGTCGTCGTCCACCTCGTACTCCACGACCTCGATGTCGGTGTGGCCCATCCCGGCGAACTTCGAGACGTGCGCGTCCTTGTCGCGGATCATCTCCCACACGCGGTCGATCGGTGCGGCGAAGGTGTGCGTGCCCGTGCAGTCCATCGGTCCCCCTGGGTGCGGCGATCGGCGCAGTCTGGCACAGCGGGTCGCGCCCGGCGCGGGGTGCGATCCGCAGGCCGCGATGGCATCATTGGTGCCCGCAGATGTCATCGCCGAGGGGAGCGATCGTGGGCCTGGTCGAGAAGTGCGAGCGGTGCGGCAAGCCGGTCAGCTCCCGCGACGCGGTCACCGCCAAGAGCGTGCGCGAGGTGAGCGTCTTCGGCGGCCGGAGGGACCTCGGGGGCTACCGCGTCGTCTTCCACCGCAAGTGCTTCGATCCTCGCGACCCGAAGTACGTGAAGTCGCTGGTCTGATGCCCCAGTCGCGGGCCGCGCCGTCCGCGCGACGTCAGGGCAGCAGCGGCGCGGTGCGGTGCAGCTGCGCGGCGCCGGCCTGGCGGCTGACGGGCGAGCCCGGGTGGAAGCCGCCATCGGCGTAGCCCGTCGTGATGCCGGCATCGGCCGCCCAGTCGATGGCGTCGCCGAACGGGTTCGCTGGTGTGACGTCGTCGAATCCGGCGTCGGGCGCTCCGGTCGGTGCGCCGAGGAGCTTCCACTGCCACGCCACCGCGGCCTGGCGGCTCACCGTCCCGGTGGGCAGGAACGTCCCGTCGGGGTAGCCCTGCGCGATGCCGGTGTCGACGGCCCAGGCGATGGCGTCGAGGAACGGGTGCGTCGGTCCGACGTCGCTGAACCCCGGGTCCGGGGCACCGGTGGGCGAGCCCGCCATCCGCCACAGCATGGCCAGCATCGCCTGGCGGGAGAACGCCGCGGTGGGGCGGTACGTCCCGTCCGCGTAGCCGTTGGCCAGCTCGTTGGTCGTGAGCCAGTCGATGTCGCCGCAGAACGGGTGCGGCAGCGGCAGGTCGCTGAAGCCCTGCCCGCAGCTCACGTGGCGGTAGATGAAGTCGAACGCCGGGCCGTAGATCTCGTCCCACGGGAGGCCGTGCGCGTAGTCGGGGAACGACGTGAGCTCGCACACGTTGCCGACCGAGAGCTGGGCGTCGCAGTGCGCCACGCCGGCGGAGTAGGCGACGCGCGTGTCCTTCTCGCCGTGGAACATCGCGATGGGAGGATCACCAGCGACCGGCGAGCCGCCGAAGGCGCCGGCGTTCGACACCGCGGCCGACGTGCCCGACGGCTGCGGCTGGTTCGGGCCACCGGGCTCTGCCCACTCCTCGTTGTGGTTGACCCACAGCGCGGTGACCGCGCCGGCGGAGTACCCGCCGACGGTGATGCGCTCGGGATCGATGCCGTAGGTGGCGGCGTTGGCTCGGAGCCAGCGGACCGCGGCCTGCGCGTCGTGGCCGGCGTCCTTGATTGCGGCGATGTGGCCGGCGAGGTCGTCGATGGCGAGCCCCGGTCGGACGCGGTAGTCGATGGTGACCCCCACGTAGCCGCGGCGCGCCGATCGGTTCGTCCAGTTCGCCATCGATGAGCGGGTCACGCTGGTGAAGCTGCCGCCGCCCATCCACACGAGCGCAGGCCGCAGCGTCTCGGTGTCGCCGACGGGCACGGTGATATCGAGGAGGAGCACCTGGTCGTCGCCCGCGTCGTTGACGACCTCAGCGAAGGGGATCCCACCCGTCGTGGTGATGGTCGGGAACACCTCCTCCACGTAGCGCTGCGGCGCGTCGAGTGCTGCGCCCGATCCGCCGTCCACGGCAGGCAGCGGTGCGGAGGCGACCGGCACCACCGGCGAGATGAGCAGCGCAGCAGCGAGCACCACGCTCGCGATCGGACCGGAACGACGACGCATCAGACCCCCTCGGCTGACAGATCCCTCAACCCTAGGAGGACCTCTGAGCGCGTGCTCGCTCGCGCCGAGGCGTCAGGCGTCGGCGACCGCGGAGCGGATCGGTCGGCCGAAGCGGGCCTCCCGGTCGGTGCCCGCCGGCGAGCGCACCACGTTCCCGTCGACGAGCACCCACGACACGCCGACGGACTCCTGCGCCGGGTCGGCCACCGTCGAGCGGTCGCCGATGGTGGCGGGATCGAAGATGGTGATGTCCGCATCGGCGCCGAGCTGCAGCCGACCCTTGCGCGCCAGCGCAGGCGCGGCGCCCTCGAACCGGCGGGCCGGCAGGATCGTCATCTTCGCCAGCGCCTGGCGCAACGTCAGGATCTCCTCGTCGCGCACGTAGCGCCCGAGGGTGCGGGCGAAGCAGCCCGTGCTGCGCGGGTGGTTGTTGTCGCCAGGCTCGAGGATGGCGTCGCTGCCGATCATCGTGAACTCCGCGCGCAGGGCGGTGCGCACGTCCGCCTCGGGGATGGCGTACGCCGCGACGAGCAGGTTCTGCGCTTGGTACGAGGCGAAGGTGCCAGCGGTGAGGCGCTCGCCGGTGCCGGCCACCTCGAGGTCGGTCTCGTCGATGCGGAACCGCTCCTGCCATCCGGGGGCGAACCTGGCCGAGGCGAGCGTCGTGGCCCAGAAGTCGTACGGGTAGAGATCCGCGGTGAGGTCGATGCCCTCGCGGCGGGCGTCCTCGAGCAGGCCGAGGGTCTCCTCCATGACGAAGGTGCCCATGGAGGTGACGTGGTCGACGTGCACCGCGCAGCCCGTCTCACGCCCGACGCGGACGATCTCGCGGAACCCCTCTGCGCTGTTGGCGGGGTCGCTGTAGCGGGCGTGGAACGTGAGCGGGAGGCCGAGGTCGGCGGCCACGGTGCCGAGGTGGACCATCTCGGCGGTGGCGACGCCGGGGGTGTACTCGGGCTCGAAGTCCACCGCAGCCCAGCCCGCGGCCGCGCCGGCCTCGAGGTCTCGGGCGAGCTGGTCGAGCTGGGCGGCGGTCGCCTGCTCGCCGATGCCGATGCCGATGGCCTGGCGGGCGAAGGGGCTGTCGAAGGCGCCGCCGTAGTGGCACGGTGGGCGCTGGTCGTCGCGCCCCCAGAAGCCGAAGAACCCGTCGCCGGTCTGGTTGATGCCGTGCATCCCCAGGTTGGTGGTGACGCCGTCGGCGATCTTGAACCAGATGCCGTACGGGTTCGGCGCGTACGAGAGGATGTCGATGAAGCCCGGGGCGACCACGAGGCCGGCGGCGTCGATGGTGGTGCGGCCGGTCAGCGCCTCGGTGCTGATCGAGCGGATGGTCGCGCCGTCGATGCCGATGCTGGCCGCCTGGTCGTAGCCCGAATCCGGGTCGACCACCCGGCCGCCGCGGATGACGGTGTCGAACGTGTGGCCCGGGCCCGGCACCTCCGATGCGCCGTCGAGCGCCACGGGCTCGGTGACCGGCGGCCCGGTGGTCGGCGAGGCGGGGTCGCTCGGCCGGGCGCGGGTGCGGGCACCGCCGAGCGGGACGGACCGCTCGGGCAGGAGGCCGAGCGTGCCGACGGCGACGACGCCGAACGCTCCGCTGATGAGGAGGCGACGGCGGTCGATCTGGGGTGGTTCGGGGGTGCCGTCCGCCATCGCAGCGAGGGTACCGGGGGGTCGTCCCCTCTCAGGACCACCCCCCGGAGCCATCTCAGCGCCGTCGGCGTGCAGCGAGCTGGATGGCGGCGCCCAGCGCCACGAGCGCGCTGCCCGCAGCGGCCATCGACGCCGAGCGGCTTCCGGTGACCGGCAGCGTCGCCGGAGGTGGTGGTGGGGACTCCCCGCGCCTCACCACCGTCGGGGGGACGGTCGTGGCGACAGCGGTCGTCGGCGGCGCGGTGGTGGGCGGGACGGTCAACGGGACCGCGGTCGTCGGCGGCGCGGTGGTGGGCGGGGCAGTCGTCGGCGCCACGGTGCTGGTCGTCGTCTCGGGGACCGTGGTGGTGGTCGGCAGCTGCCGGTCGACGACCTCGAGGTGCGTCGGTGCCTCGGGAAGGTGCACGGCGGCGGCGCAGACCGGCTCCTCGACTCGCTCGTAGCCCGGAGGGGCCTCGTGCTCGACGATGCAGTGCACGCCGTCGGGCGCGACCAGCGGCCACCGCAGGGAACCGTCGGTTCCGCTGGTCGCGCGGCCGACCCAGGTGGTGCCGTCGGGTCCGGGTTGCGCGTCGACCGGAGCGGTGCGAGCCAGCACCGAGGCGTCGAGGCGGTAGAGGTCGTAGGTGGCGCCGGGCAGGCCGGCGCCGGTCACTGCGTCGCGCTTGGTGGCGGTGAGATCCACGAAGCGCGACGGCTCCTCCACCACGACCTCCACGGAGCTCCCGGCCGCGCCGGTCACGAAGCACCCCGGCTCCGCCGGGGCCCAGCCGAAGGGGGCGACCACCTCGGACCAGCAGTAGGTGGTGTCGGCCACCAGGAGGCCAGCTGGCAGCTCGCACATCCCGTCCTCGCCCGTGGTGCAGCGAACCTGGTCGGCACCTGCAGCCTGCTGCGGCAGCACGACGAACGTGGCGCCGGCGAGGGTCGCGTCCGCGGGTGCAGCGCCTGCCGGCACCTTGCGGAACCGAGCGGTCGCTCGGGGCTCGTTGACGAGCTCGACGGTCACGGTGGCGCCATCGATCGGCACCTGGAAGGTGACGGGCGCCCGCAGCAGCGCGTGGCCCTCGGGGGCGGTGATCTCGGTCGCCTGGTAGGAGCCTGGCAGCAGGCCGCTGAGCGACGCTGTTCCGTCCGCACCGGTGGTGAGCGTGGCGATCGTGGCCTGGAAGGTGCCGTCGCCGTCGGGATCGTGCGCGATGGTGACCACCGCGCCGGCGAGCGGTCGTCCGGATGGATCGACCTTCACCAGCCTGAGGTGGCCACGCTCGGCGAGGTCGTGCACCGTGACGGTGCGACGTGCCCCAGCGACGACCTCCACCACCTGGTCTCCGGTGAGGCGGTAGCCCTGCGGCCTCTGCACCTCGCGCACCCGGTAGCGGCCGACGGGCAGGCGCACCGCGCCGGTGGTGCCGTCGTCGCCGACGACGAGGCGGCCGCGGACCTGCCCGCGCTCGTCGCGCACCTCGAACGCCGCGCCCGCGACCGACAGGGAGGGCTGCGCGTCGCCGGTCTTGACGATGGTGAGCTCGCCGGTCGGACGCTCGGCGCGGAACCCGCCCGCGGCGCGCAGCGCGAGCACGTGGGTCTGCGCGACCCGCTGGGCGCGAGCCCCCGTGGGCGCCCACGCGGTGAGGTCGACCGATGGGACCTGCACCGTGGCGGTGAACGAGTTGTCTCCTTCGGTCGCGGTGAACAGCGCGCGCACCGAGCCATCGGCGCCGGTGCGCGCCGGCGGCACCTGGCCCGGCGATGAGGTCGGGGACGTCACGTGCACGCGAGCACCTTCGACTGCGGCGCCACGCGCGTCGCGGACCTCGACGCGCACGACGGTGGTGGTGCCCACCGGGGCCGGCGGCGCCACGAGCGTCACGCGCAGCGGCCCACGCAGGTGGCGGTGCGCCAATGCCTCGCGCTTGTAGGCCTGCGCTCGCTCGAGCACGGCGCGCTCGAAGCCCTCGAACCCCGAGAGGTCGCGCACTGTGAGGCGGTCGACGTCGAGCGTGCCGGTCGGGTACCGGGCGTCCATCAGGTCGTGCAGCACCAGCATCATCGCCGCCGCGCCGATGCGGTCCGGGTCGGGGTGCGCGCCCAGCACCCACGCCATCGCCGCGTGGGCGTCGGGCGTGGCGTCAGGGACGTCGGTCGCCACGTAGCCGTAGAGGGCATCTGGCGCTCGGAGCCCGTGGTCGATGCACCAGCCGGAGCCGATCGACCCCAGGCCGTACGAGCCGTACCACGACCGCCACCCGGCGACCGTGGCGCGGAAGCCCTGCTCGTGGACGACCGCGGCGTCGACGGGCGATGGTGCGACGAGCGAGGCGACGAGGAGGGCCACGCCGAGCAGCAGCGGGGGGAGGGACAGGTGATGACGTCGGCAGCGCACGACGACCTCCGGGGGATCCAGGACGGAGGTCGGCGCGAGCCGACGAAGGTTGCTGTCTATCAGCCCTTCTCGGGTGATCTCAAGCCGTGTCGGTCTCCGTCAGC
The DNA here is from genome assembly GCA_038206295.1 of Acidimicrobiales bacterium. Lineage (GTDB taxonomy): Bacteria > Actinomycetota > Acidimicrobiia > Acidimicrobiales > JBBRAZ01 > JBBRAZ01. Next base: position 53,075 of record JBBRAZ010000012.1, on the reverse strand, counting down.
GCAGCAGCACCGCGATCGACGCGAGCAGACGGCTCGCCACCCCCGCGGGCACCAGCGCCTCGAGGCCGTCGATGAGGTCGGTGACGTCGGGCAGCGATGCCAGCACGAGGCGCGAGAAGGCGCCGTCGTCGCACCACGCCGCGACCTCCGCGTCGACCCGCGAGGAAGGAGACCCGGTGGCGGCCTGCTCGCGCAGGAACGCCCAGGTGACGTCGTCGGTCGCGTCCAGGCAGCGCGCCGCGAGGTCGCGGCTGGTGCCCGCAGGCGCGAGCGGCAGTGCCGGGTGCAGGTGCCAGCAGTCGCGGTCGTCGAGACCCGGGGTGCGCGACGCGGCGCACACCAGCGCGTCGAACCACAGCAGGGTGACCGCCTCGGTGGCATCGACCATCGGCGCGGCGGTCGGGAGCCCGAGCGCTCGCCGGCAGGCGTCGCTCGTGAGCCCGGGCACCGCCTGGTCGTCGGTGAGGTGCTGGACGTCGCCGGCGTCCGAGCGCAGCGCGGTGGTGGAGCGCCCGCTGCGCGCCAGCAGGTGCGCGATGGTGGTCCGCTCGCCATCGCTGCGCGAGGCGTCGGGGCCGCGCCGCACGGTGCCCCGTGCGCAGGTGCCGATCAGGTCCCAGCTGGCCGGCGCGGTCCAGCCGAGGAGGTCATCCGCGGGATCGAGGCACGGGCGGACGTGCACGGCGACGTCGTCACCGAGCTCGACGCCCATCAGCGCCGGGCCATCGTCGCCGAGTCCGAGCAGCACCTCGAGGAGGCCCGACTCGACGTCGTGGTCGTCGACGGGGGTGCCGGCGCGCTGATGGGGGCGGGGGTTGGTCGGGGTCATCGTGATCTCCGTGGTTCGCCTGCGGGGGCGATCCGTGGATCACGAAGGCCGGCAGCATGCCACGGCGGCGCGCTGGGCGAAAGGGGCGATCGCGAACGCGGACCTCGGCGCGCCGCGGTCAGATCGGCTCGTAGCCGGGGATGTCGCCGAGCGGCGTGGTCACCTGCACCTTGCACTCGGGGTTGCCCTGGAGCTTGCCATGCGACCACCGCAGCTCGCAGAACCCCTCGACCAGGTGCTCGACGCCATCACGGGCGTCGGTCACCGTGGCCGTCCAGTCCACCTGCGGCTGGCCGGCGGTCGCCGGCGCCACCGCGAAGCGCCGCAGCCGGAAGCGGTCGCGCCAGCCGAGGGTGTCGATCACCGCCAGGCGCACCGGCGCGTGCCCCTTCGTGCCGAGCAGCCAGTACGGGCCGCCGGCGATGCGCAGCATCCGGAACAGCATCTGGGTGCGCTGCGTGGGGCTGGCCTCCGCCAGGCGCCACCGCCACCGCTGCGCGGTCAGCTCGGAGACGACGCGGCACAGCTCCAGGTAGGCGGCGTGCTCGGGGGCGGGCTCCGCGGCGCGGGCGCGCATCTCGGACTTGAGCCGCTTGCGCCCGTCGCCGTCGAGGTCGGTCACGGCGTGGGGGAGCGATGTGGCGCCGAGCTCGCGTCGCACCGTGGCGTAGTAGCCCTGGAGCTCGCCGGGCGCGATGACCTCGTACCACGACTGGCGCGACTGCACCCCGTCGTCGACGCGGAGGTGGTCGACCAGCGCGCCGGGCGACGTGTTGAGCACGCACGTGGAGTCGTACTTGGCCTGGATGAACCAGACGCCGTCCACGGTGATGTCGCGCGGCACATCGGACGTCCACGTGGCGCGCGCCCCGCCCACCCAGTCGATGCGCTGCGGCGGGCGACCGCCGAGGACCGAGGTGCGGAACGCGTGGCCGTTGTCGAGCGCCCGCAGCAGGAGCTCGCGCTCGGCATCGGGGGCGGTGGTGGCGAGCGCCGGCTCCAGCACCGGGCGCCAGACATCACCTGCGATGCCGGGCACCTCGAGGGTGGTGACGGACCTCGGCCACTCGGCTGCGGCCGGGTCCCACAGCAGCCCGACCGCGGTGCCGAGCTCGGTCAGGCGGGTCTTGTCAGTGGCCACGACGCCATCCTCGCCGATCAGAGGGGCGTCAGCGTCGGCCGAGGAGCGCGTCGCCGATCGGCTCGGCGGTCTCGCCCGTCGCGTACGAGCGCAACCGGGCGGCGGCCTCCGGCGAGGTCGGCAGCGGGAGCGCGTCGACCAGCACGTCGCCCCGGGCGGCGACGAGCGCAGAAGCTGCTGGCGTGCCGCGCACCGGCAGCTCGGTGGTGAGCACCAGCAGGCGGGCGTCGGGCTCGAGGCTGCGCAGCACGGCGGCCTGCCCGAGCGTGCGCCACAAGGTGTCGCCGCGCCGGAGGCCACCGGGGATCGTGCCGAGGCCGCCGGCCACCGCCACGTACCACGTCGTGCCGTCGGCGCTGGTGGCGCGCAGCGGGACGTCGAGCCCTGCGCGCAGGCGGGGCTTGGTCTCGACGGCGTCGAACCCGCAGTCCTCGAGCAACGCGGCGGCCAGGTCGATCGCCTTTCCGGCCAGCAGCGCCGCGTCGTGCAAGGGCGTGGCGAGCGCAGCGGCGGCGCGGGAGCGCTTCGTCGAAGGCGCTGGCGGCGAGACGGCGGCCAGCGCCTCGCGCTCCGCCGCGATGCGCTCCTTGGCCGCGGCGACGTACGCGGGGTCGGTGTCGAAGCCGAGGTAGCGGCGGCCGGTGCGCACCGCAGCCACCGCGGTGGTGCCCGACCCCATGAACGGGTCGAGCACGACGTCGCCCTCGTACGTGTAGAGCTCGATGAGGCGCTGCGGGAGCTCGACGGGGAACGGAGCGGGATGCCCGACGCGCGTCGCGCTCTCCGGTGACATCTCCCACAGGTCGAGGGTGGCCTCCATGAACTCGTCCTTGGAGACCGAGCTGCGGCTCGGCATCCCCTCGGCCTCGCGGGCCTTGACGGGCTGCGCTCGGTCGAAGCGTCCCTTCGATGCCACCACGACGCGCTCGGTCACGTCGCGCAGCACCGGGTTGCTCGCGCTCTGGAACGACCCCCACGCGCAGTTGCCCCCGGCGCCACGAGCCTTCTGCCAGATGATCTCGCCTCGCAGCAGCAGGCCCAAGCGGTCCTGGAGGATGGTGATGACATCGGCGGAGAGCGAGCGGTAGGGCTTGCGGCCGAGGTTGGCCACGTTCACCGCGATGCGCCCCCCGGGCTCGAGCTTGTCGACGCACGCAGCGAACACGTCGGTCAGGGTGTCGAGGTACTCGAGGTAGGTGGCGGGGATGTGGTCCTCGTCGACCTCGAGCTCGTACGCCTTGCCGGCGAAGTACGGCGGCGAGGTGACCACCAGCGCAACGGAGCCCGGACGGATGCGCTCGAGGCCGACGTCCATCGCGCGTGCGTCGCCGCACCAGATCTCGTCCACGACGGGTTGGCGGACGACGGCATCGTCGTCGCTGATCTTCGGCGTGCCGAAGCGCGCGTAGAAGTCGCTCGCGTCGTGGCTCTCTCGTCGACCCACGCCGAAGGCGGAGGTGGACGTCGGCTTGCGGCTGGTGCCCACGCGGGCCTCTCGTCGCGAACGGGGAGCGGCCGGCTGGGCGCCGGCCGCAGCGGACGGCGTCATCCTACGGCCACCCCATCGTCGCTGGAGCGGGCGCCGTCGCTGAGGTCGACCACGCGCACCGATTCACCCTCGACGGGCGGGTGCACCGCGCGCGACCCCGCAGCGTTGGGACGCCGCACCATGGCTCCCGGCGCAGGCTCGGGCTCGGGCGTGCCCTCATACGGGCGGGGATCGGCGAAGCGCCGGGCGGAGTCCCACCGGCGCAGCACCAGCTGGCGCGCCAGGCGCGCGTCGGACAGCACGTAGGTGGCGACGTCGGCGGCGGGAAGCTCGTGCAGGTGCTCGACGTCGACCTCGACCGCGGGAAGACCGACGAAGCGGGCGATGGACTTGAGCGCGCACGAGATGCTGAACGCCGGGCCGACGTCGCCGCGGTAGAGGCGGTAGGCGTCGAGGTGCGCGTGGTGGTGCCAGCGACCCCGGTACGCGTGCTCGTGGTCGCCGATCGGGTCGCGTCGCAGGGGGATGGACGGATCCGCGTAGAGCTGGAGGCCGAGCTGCACCCCGCAGCGCCCGGCGCGGTCCATGAGGAAGGGGAGATCGAACGTGGAGCCGTTCCAGGTGACGAGCACGCCGGCGGGCAGCGTGGCGAGCCAGTCGTCGAGCGCGGCGAGCAGCTCGGCCTCGGGCCCGGCGAAGACGCGATCCTCGCGGCCGGTGGACACCCCCACGGCCACGATGGCGGCGACGGCCGGGTCGAGCCCGTCGACGGTGGTGTCGGTCTCGATGTCGAGGCCGTAGACGAAGTCCAGCATCTCGGTGGGCAGCCTCCTGCGTGGGCCGAGCCGAACCTCCGGTCCGGTGTGTCGCACGCTACGCAGGGGGTGTGACATCGCCGCCGCCTACAGCCGGTTCGCGGCCATCGACGCCACCGACGACCGCTCGCACGCGGCGAGCCGGACGTGGCCGAAGCACGGCTCGTCCGCGAAGGCGTCGATGAGCACCGCGATGGCGTTGTTGTGCTCGGACAGGTACGGCGCATCGATCTGGCTGGTGTCGCCGGTGAACACGATCTTGGTGCCCTCCCCGATGCGGGTGAGGATGGTCTTGAGCGTGGTCGGCTCCAGGTTCTGCGCCTCGTCCACGACCACGAACGTTCCCTGGAGGGTGCGGCCCCGCAGGTAGGTGACCGCCTCCATCGAGAGCTTGTCGCGCACCACCAGCTCGTCGAGCATGGCGCGGGCGTCTGCGTGGCTCCGACTCTCCGACAGCGCCACCAGGGCATCGGTCACCGGCGTCATCCACGGGTCGAGCTTCTCGTCGAGGGTGCCGGGGAGGAAGCCGAGCTCGGCCTTCCCGACGGGCACCACCGGGCGGTACACCGACAGCCGGTCGTACTGCTTGGCCTCCACCACCTGCTGGAGGCCGGCGGCCAGGGCCATGATCGTCTTGCCGGTGCCGGCCATCCCGTCGAGCGCGACCACCGCGACGGTCGGGTCGAGCAGGAGGTCGAGCGCGAAGTGCTGCTCCTTGGAGCGGGCGCGCAGGCCCCACGCCTCCGGCGCGCGGTGCAGCAGGCCGAGGCGGTCGCCGTGGCGGCGCACCAGCACCGACTGGCTGCCGGCGCGCAGCACCGCGAAGTGGTTCTCCTCCAGCTCGCCGCACGCCGCTGCGCCTGCCGCCACCGCGTCGGTGACCGTCAGCTCGTGGCGCTGGTAGAGGTCGTCGACGAGCCCTCCGTCGACGTCGACGGCGATCCAGCCCTGGGGACGCTGCCCGTCGCGGTGGCGAGCGACCCGCTGGTGCTCGGCTGCCCGCAGGCCCACCTGCGAGGCCTTGATGCGCAGCGCGGCATCGTTGGACACCACCGTGGTCGGCGCGTCACGAGCCTGGCCGAGCGCTGCGGCGAGGATCCGGTTGTCGGCGACGGTCGGATCCAGGCCCTTGGCACGCACCTCGTCGAGCATCAGGCCGTTGGTCTCGATGCACAGCGTGCCGCCGCCGGGCAGTGGCACCGCGTGGCGGATGTCGCCGCCGTTCGCGGTGCGCAGGTCCTCGAGGCGCCGGATGACCTCCCGCGCCGATCGCCCGACGTCGTCGAGCCTGCTCTTGTGCTGGTCCAGCTCCTCGATGACCACGAGCGGGATGACCGCATCGCAGTCAGGGAACGCGAACAGCGCCTCGGGGTCGGCGATCAGCACGGACGTGTCGAGCACCATGCGCATCGTCGGTGGGGCCTCCGGATCGGAGGTCGAGCTGGCGCGCGCGGCTGAGCGGAGCAGATCGGTCACAGGTCTCCCGGGCAGTCGGGCACCCACGCGCTGGCCGATGAGATCGGGGCAGGGGGTGCGTTCGGGTCACCGGTCCCCATGGAACACCCGCGGGCGCGCGGGGTGGTGGATCCCGCGCGCCCGCCTCCTGCCGGCACCAACCCCGGGGCGATGCGCTCTAGCCTGCGGGCAGGTTCGGACCGGGGGTTGGCGATGGTGCACGGCGAGCGCAGGCGCGACGAAGCGGTGCACCGGTGAGCGAGGTCCGCTTCGACCGCGTCACCAAGCGCTTCGGCGACGTCGTGGCGGTCGACGACCTCACCCTCGAGGTGCGCGACGAGGAGTTCCTCGTGCTGCTGGGCCCGTCCGGATGCGGCAAGACCACCGCGCTGCGCCTCGTGGCCGGGCTCGACGCCATCACGTCGGGCGAGCTGCGCATCGGCGAGCGCGTCGTCAACGACGTCGAGGCCAAGGACCGCGACATCTCGATGGTGTTCCAGAGCTACGCGCTCTACCCGCACATGACGGTGGCGAAGAACATCGAGTCACCGCTGATCGCGCGGCGCTTCGCCGTCGGGGACGACGCTGAGAAGCGCAAGCTCACCAAGGCCGAGCGCGACGAGCGCGTGCGTGACGCCGCCGGCATCCTCGGCCTCTCCGAGCTGCTCGGCCGCAAGCCTGGCGCGCTCTCCGGTGGCCAGCGCCAGCGCGTCGCGCTGGCGCGCGCCATCGTCAGCCGACCCGCCGCGTTCCTCTTCGACGAGCCGCTGTCGAACCTCGACGCCAAGCTCCGCGCGCAGACCCGCCTCGAGCTCGTCGATCTGCACCGGCGGCTGGCGACCACGTTCCTCTACGTCACCCACGACCAGGTCGAGGCGATGACGATGGCGGACCGCATCGCGATCATCGCGGATGGCGCGCTGCAGCAGGTCGGCGCGGCGCAGGACGTGTATGACCGCCCGGCCAACCTGTTCGTGGCCGGGTTCATCGGCAGCCCGCCCATGAACCTGCTGCCGGCGATCGTGCGCATCGTCGACGGCGAGCCGTGGGCGGAGGTGGCCGAGGCCGGCCGCGTCCGGCTCGGCGCGCACGCTCCCGCCGGGATCTCCGACGGTCGCCCCGTCGTGCTCGGCGTGCGGCCCGAGCACCTCCACGTCGGCGACGGGCAGCTCGCGGCCACCGTCGGCGCGGTGGAGTGGCTCGGCCACGAGCGCCACATCGTGCTCGAGATGCCCGGCGGGACGATGACGGTGCGCGAGCCGACCGAGGGCGCCGCACCGACTGCCGGCGCCGCAGTCGCCATCACCGCGGAGCCCGACGAGGTGCACCTCTTCGACCTGGCCTCGGGGGAGCGGATCGCGTGAGCGTCCCCGTCGACGCCTCCGTTCCGGTCCGTGCCGGTCGACGGCACCGTGGACGCGACACCCTGGTGGCAGCGCTGCTGCTGGCGCCGTCGATGGTCGTGTTCGCTGGCTTCTTCTTCTGGCCGCTCTACCGGCTCGTCTACCTGAGCCTTCACCAGCAGAACCGCTTCGGGACCGCCGAGCGGTGGGTCGGCACCGAGCTCTACGCCAACGATCGCGTCCAGACCGAGTTCTTCGACGGGCTGCGTATCAGCGGCACCTTCGTGCTGCTCACCGTCCCGCTCGGGCTCATCCTCGGGGTGCTGCTGGCGGTGGCCGCGCACCGGCACCTGCGCGGCATCAAGATCTTCCAGGGCATCTTCTCCTCGACGGTCGCGTCGTCGGTCGCGGTCACCTCGGTCGTGTTCTTCAACCTCATCAACCCGCAGGTCGGCTACTTCGGCGATGTCGGGTGGTTCTCGCTGGCGGACCCCGACACCGCGCTGCGTGGCGTCGCCCTGTCATCGGTGTGGCAGAACCTCGGCCTCACCTTCGTGATCGTGCTCGCCGGCCTCCAGTCCCTCCCCGATGAGGTGATGGAGGCCGCCACCCTCGATGGATTCGGCCCGGCGCGACGCTTCTTCCGCGTCACGCTGCCGCTGCTGTCGCCGACCCTGCTGTTCCTCGTCGTCGTGCTCGTCGTGTTCGGCATGCAGGCGTACGCGCAGGTCGACATCCTCACCGGCGGCGGGCCGGCCGGCTCGACCGAGACGCTGGTGTGGAAGATCTTCGACAGCCAGCAGCCGCTCACCCAGGGGCGGGGCTCGGTGCTGTCCATCGGGCTGTTCGCCATCACGCTCGTGGTCTCGATGGCGCAGCTCACGCTGCTCGAGCGGCGGGTGCACTATGGCAGCTGACGCCCCGCAGTCGACCGTCAAGAAGGTCGCCTGGTACGTGGTGCTGACCGCGCTGTCGCTGCTGGTGCTCTTCCCGGTGTGGATGACGCTGGTTCGGGCGCTGTCCACCCCCGCGGTGTACGTGCGCGAGGGCCTGCCGCTGCACTGGGTCGAGCCGCAGTGGGACGTGTTCCGCCGAGCGCTGGACGAGGGCGACCTCGCCGGACGCATGGCGCTGAGCGCGGTGGTCACGCTCGTCATCGTCGCCGCACAGCTGACGTTCTCGATACTCGCCGCCTACGCGCTGTCGTTCCTCGACTTCCCCGGCAAGCGCGTGGTGTTCGTGGTGTGCATGGCCACGCTCATGCTGCCCATCGAGGTGACGCTCATCCCGAACGTGCAGACCATCCGCGAGCTCGGGTGGATCAACTCGGTGCAGGGCCTGACCGCGCCGTTCCTCGCCACCGCGTTCGGCATCTTCCTCGTGCGCCAGGGCTTCCTCGGCATCCCGCGCGACTTGCGCGACGCCGCCGCGCTCGACGGCTACGGCCACCTCGGGTTCCTGTGGAAGGTCGCCATCCCCGTGACCCGGCCGGTCATCGGCTCGTTCGCGGTGATCTCGTTCCTCTCGGCGTGGAACCAGTACACGTGGCCACGCGCCGTGGTGACCGAGGAGCGCTTCGCCACGGTGCAGATCGCGCTGAGGTCCGTCGCGGCGACGAACATCGAGGAGAACAACATCGGCTTCGCGGCGGCGATCATCGCTGCGCTGCCGGTGCTCGCACTGCTGGTGCTCCTGCAGCGCCAGCTCATCAGAGGGCTGACCGCCGGAGCGGTGAAGGGGTAGAGGAGGAGCCATGGCACGAAGCACAGGACTCGTAGGTGGGACAAGGGGTCGGGGTCGTCGCCGGCTGGGGGCGGCGGTGGTCGCCGGCGTGCTGCTCGCCGCGTGCAGCAGCGGAGGCGACGACGCCACCGATCCCACCGACGGCGGAGGCGACGGCGACCTGCCGACGTGCCCGCTCGACGCGCTCGATGCGGCGACGTCGCCCGTCGAGCTGACGGTGTGGCACGCCTACACGGCGAAGACCGCCGAGTCCCTCGAGGCGCTCGCGGCGCGCTACAACGCTGAGCAGGATCGCGTCGTGGTGCGCATCGAGAGCCAGGGCACCTACGAGGAGCTGTGGCAGAAGTACCTCGGGGCCATCCCCTCGGAGGACCTCCCGGGCATCGCCATCCCGGACGACACCGTGACCCGCCAGATCATCGACAGCGGCACGGTGCTGCCGGCGCAGGCCTGCATCGACGCCTCGGATGCCGACGTCTCGAACCTCCTGCCCGCGGCGCGTGCGTACTACACCGTCGACGGCGTGCAGTGGCCGGGCACCCTCAACGTGTCCGCCCCGCTGCTCTACATCAACCGCACCCACTTCGAGCGCGCCGGGCTCGATCCCGACGACACGCCGGGCACCCTGACCGAGGTGCGCGAGGCCGCGCAGGCCATCAAGGACGCGGGCATCGTCGAGCACCCGATGGTGCTGAGCCTCACGCCGGCGATCATGGAGACGCTGCTCGCCGGGGCGAGCATCCCCATCGTGGACAACGGCAACGGGCGTGGCGACGGCGAGACCACCGAGGCGGTGCTCGACGGCGAGGGCGTGGTCGACCTCCTCACGTGGATCCGTTCGATGATGGACGACGGGCTGCTCGAGGTCGTGCCGCTCATCGACGGGCAGGTGGCGCACTACCTGGCCATGGCATCGCAGGAGTCGTCGATGACCATCGAGACGTCGACTGCCGCGACGTCGGTCGAGGCGTTCCTCGGTGGCGAGCTCGATCCTGAGGACGTCGCCGGCGCACCGACCGACGTCACGGTGGACACCGGTGCCCTCGACCTCGACGCGGGACCCATCCCGGGCATCGAGGAGGCCGGCCAGATGCAGATGGGCGGCGGCGCCTGGTACATCACCAACACCTCCGCTGACGAGGTGCAGGCCGCGGCGTGGGACTTCATCACATGGTTCAACGAGGTACCGCAGCAGGTCACGTGGTCGATCGAGGGGTCGTACCTGCCCTTCAACACCGACGCCGTGGACGACCCGGCGCTCCAGGCGGCGTGGAGCGACAAGCTCTCCGGGCGCTGGCTCGCCATCGCATGGGAGGAGATCAACTCGGGTCTCGATCCGGACTTCCCCGGCCCGATCATCGGACCGTACGACCAGGTCCGTGACGCCCTGCGCGAGGCGGCTGACCAGGTCGTCTCAGGTGGTGTTGCGCCGGCCGACGCGCTGGCCGAGGCCGACAGCATCTCGGACGACGCCATCGAGGAGTACTCCTTCGAGTTCTGACCTTTGGCCCCTATCTGCTCGATCTGGCGGCGTGGTTTGCTTGGGGCGCAACGACATCGTGGAGGCACCATGAGGATGTTCGATCGACGCGCAGCTGCTGCGCTGACCGCCGGCGTGCTGCTGCTGGGCGCATGCGGAGGTGGCGGCGAGGAGTCCGACGACACGTCGGGAGGCTCCGACGGCCCGGATGCGACCGCACCGGAGCTGCCGCCGTGCCCCATCGACGCGCTCGATGACGTCACCGAGCCGGTCGAGATCGTGGTGTGGCACAGCCAGACCGCCAAGCCCGGCGAGGCGCTGACCGAGCTCGCAGCGACCTACAACGAGTCGCAGGACAAGGTGCGGGTCCGCCTCGAGAACCAGGGCACGGCCTACCCCGAGCTGGTCGCCAAGTACATCTCGTCGATCGCCTCTGGCGACCTGCCCGACGTGCTGGTGGTCGACGACACCTCGACGCAGCTGCTCGCCGACAGCGACACGGTGCTGCCGGCGGCGTCGTGCTTCGAAGCCGACGGCACCGACCTGTCGGTGTTCGACGAGACGGCGCAGGCCTACTACTCCATCGACGGCGCGCTCTACCCGGGCTCGGTAGGCCTCGCCAACGTCGTGCTCTTCTACAACCGCGACCACTTCGAGCGCGCCGGGCTCGACCCCGACGATCCGCCGGGCACGCTCGAGGAGCTGCGCGCCGCCGCGGAGGCGATCGCCGATGCGGGCATCACCGACACGCCGCTGGCGCACGAGCTCGGCTCGTGGAAGACGGAGTTCTGGCTGACCGGCGCCGGCGCTCCGGTCGTCGGCAACGACAACGGCCGCGGCGCCGAGGAGACCGTGCAGAGCGCGCTCGACAACGACGGCACGCGGGCGCTCTGGACGTGGATGAAGGGCATGAACGACGACGGCCTGCTGCTGGCCGTTCCCAACGATCCCGGCAACATCGACCACTACCTGGCGATGAGCAACGAGTCGGCGTCGATGATGGTCGAGTCGAGCAGCGCAGCCAGCTCGATCGAGGCGTTCCTGGCTGGCGACCGCACGGTGGCAGACCTCGAGGGCGAGGACGTCGGCGACGTGAGCGGCCTGCAGATCGACGCCGGGCCGTTCCCGGGCATCGACGAGCCGGGCCAGATGCAGGTCGGCGGCGACGCCTGGTACGTGATGAACACCGGATCGGACGAGGAGCAGGCCGCGGCGTGGGACTGGGTGCAGTTCCTCAACTCCGCCGACAGCCAGGTCACCATGACGCTGGTCGCCTCGTTCCTGCCGTGGCGCGAGGGCGTCATCGACGACCCCCGCATCACCGAGGCGTGGGAGGGCACGCTGGCCGGCCGGTGGCTGGCCCTGGCGCAGCAGCAGCAGGTCGACGGCCTCGACCCGGCCTTCCCCGGCCCGCTGATCGGCCCCTACGACGAGGTGCGAGACGCCATCGCCAGCGCGCAGGAGCGGATGCTCTTCGACGGTCAGAGCGTCGACGACGCCATCGGTGCCGCCAGCGAGGAGATCGACGAGGCGCTCCAGCAGTACGAAGCCGAGATGGGCTGACCCCCGACCTCCCAAACCCTCGCGTTCTCGGCGTGCTGCGTGGACTGGGAGTCTCAGCACGCCGCCGAGAAGGCCACGGACGCGTTCTCGGCGTGCTGCGTGGACTGGGAGTCTCAGCAGGCCGCCGAGAAGGTTGGGTTCAGGGGTTGGGTCAGGTGGTGCAGCCGGTGGCGGTTGCGACGTCGACGAGCAGCTCGGTGGCGGCGGACGCTCCGCCGTCTCGCTGCTGCGTTCGCACGCGCACCGAGAGCTCGCCGCACCGGACCACTGCGTTCACGTACTGGTCACCCTCCGAGGCGTCGACGACGATCGGCAAGCCGCTTCTGCGCATGAGGCGACGGTCGAGTAGATCGGATGGCTGCCACCACCACATGCGGTCAGGTTCGACTCGCTCGATGTCGATCGTCACGCCTCGGGAGGGGTCATCTCGCACCGATGCCTCGATCGTCCGGTGGTCCGTGGCGAGCTGGTTCGGAGGGCCTTCTCGTCCGTCCTGGTGCAGCCAGGTGAAGTGGAGATCGGTGAGGCGGCTTCCGACCACCTTCAACCGTTGGTCGAGCTGGCCGAGCGTCGGCGGCGCATCAGGTCCGGATGCCGCCTCGAGCGGCGTCGGCGGCTCGTCCGCCACCGCAGGGATCGACTCGAGGATCGACCTGATGGTCGCGTCGGAGAGGTCGTCGGGCGCGAGCAGGGTGTGTCGCCGCACTTGGAGCGCGAATCCGGCTGCGGTCTCGTAGGTGACGCTGGCGCGCCGCAGGCCATCCCGTGCGGGCTCGATCACTACCTTCGGTCGTGGACGGAGGGCATCCGGCGTCGCCTCGGCGGGCGTCTCCTCGTCGGTCAGCCAGGCACGAGCGCTACCGGGTCCGCACAGGAGGTCCGCAGGCCGGGCCAGCGCGCGGCCCGATCCGTCGGTTCCCGCCGCGCCTCCGCAGGCAACCCAACCCTCTGGGAGCAGGTGCGGCTGGTTCCTGCCGACGAGGAGGGGCTCGGGCCTCGCCACGCGCGCGGTCTGCACGAGTCGCTGCCCGACGGCGTTGGCCACCTGATTGGGCGCCGTGAGGACGACCTCGCTCAACGGCCCCGCGACCGTCTGCCTGAGGGCACCGGCATCGAGCTCGACCTCGTCGACCTGGAGGACCTCGACCTGTCGGCGGACATCGAAGTTCGCGGTCCCCATGGAGACACCGAGGACGCCGTCGATGATCACGGGGAACGCTTTGCCGTTGGTCAGGCCGCCACCTGCGAGCATCGACACCGAGACGATGTCGAGGACCTCGCGCTGCTCCGGGCCTGGCAGCTGCGCGTCGAGGAGGCTGAGGACGGTCGCATCGGGTCGGCTGATCGTCGGCATGAGGTTCGACGCCCACGGCGCCGCCGCACCGCGGGCGATGAGCGCGCCGCGGTCGTCGCGCTGCTCCCAGGCCACCAGGTCGTTCGGACCGGCGAGCGCGGTGATGCACGCGGCCGGGCTGCCATCGTCGGTGGCGAGCAGCACCGGCGCGGTGGCAGCGACCTCGTCCAGCGCAGCAGGCGCCATCGGGCCTACGGGGTCGGGACCGGCCTGGGGCAGCTCCGCGAAGTCGGCGTCGAGGACGGTCGTCGCCCAGGCCTCGAGATCCTCGTGGCGGTCGCAGTCGGGCAGCGCGCTGAGCGGATCGAGCCGGGGGCCAGCGTCGAACTCCGCGGGCACCAGGTCGCCATCGACCTGCACGCCGTCGAGCGGGTCGACCCTGGCGTCGTCATCTCGATCGAGCGACCGCATCGCGAGCACTGCGGCAAGCGCGACCAGCACGAGCACCAGGCTCAGCGCCGTCGCTATCGGACGCCGCACCGCAACCTCACGTCGACGCTGCTGCTCGTCGGTCACGACGTCGTCCTCTCAGCCCCCACCTGCGTCGTCGGTGACGGTAGCCGCGTCGCTCGAGTCGCAGCCGAAGGCGTTCGTGAGCTCGACGAGGAGCTCGGCCGCGAGCTGGTCGCGGTCCGCCTCCCAGATCGCCACGTCGGCATCGGAGACCTGCTCGGGTCCGGTGAGGTTGATGCGCCACCGCCCGCAGCGGGTCTCGACGACGGCGCCAGCTCCCGGTGGCGCGTCGCTCACCAGCACCCGCACACCGCCGACGACCCGCTCCTCGCCGGTGGAGGATGCCGGCGTGAGCCACCAGCGCTCGGTTGCCGGTCGCTCGGCGATTGTGATCGCCACCGGGCGGTCGCCACCGAGGAGATCAGCGCGCAGCGAGGCCGTGGCCGCGGAGCGCGCATCGTCCTCGGGCCCCCCTGCGCCCATGAGGAAGGCGAGGTCCAGCAGGCGGCTGCCCCCGCGACCGAGCGTCGCACGCAGCTCGGCGAGCGTCGGTGCCTCCTCCGGACCCGGGGGGATGGTGCGCTCGACCGGCGCCTCGGCGACGACCGGGACCGATCGCAGCACCGCTTCGAGCGTCGTCAGCGGCATGGAGTCTGGCGCGCTCATGGCGACGGTGATGAACGATGGGTCACCGATGCCAGCGTGCAGCACGTCGACGGCCACGGTGCGACGGCGTTCGCGTGCCGACGCCGACGACCGGACGGTCGCATCGATCGGGATGTCGTCGGGCGAGGCCGCCCGCTCGACGCTCCCTGCCAGCATGCGCGCGCCATCGGGTCCGCACCAGATGGTCTCGACCCGCGCGTCGGACTGCCGTCCGTCAATGGTGGACACGCTGCCGTGCAGATGAGCGAACGAGTCACCGTGGCCGCAGAGGACCCACCCAGCGGGTACGCGGGTGGGTGCGGTGGGTGACGCCAGCACCTCGTCGGGCTCGCCGTCGAGCAGCACGAGGCGCGCAGCGATCTCGCTCCCCAGCATCCACGGGCTCGTCACGTAGCTGATCGAGTCGGCCACCGAGAGCAGGCCGGACGTGTCGCCCCACGCGGCCGCACCGGCGCCCACCAGCACCTCGACCTCGCCGCGATGTCCCACACCCGCCGCATCGAGGTCCCTGTCGAGCGCCAGCGCAAGTCCCGGCACGCTCGAGCGGATCACCGCGCGGGCGTGGATGCCCAGCCCGCCGCCGGCGGCGAGTCGACCTGGAACGGCCGATCGCTGGGCGTCGTGCGGCTTCCCGGTCGCCTCGGCGAGGTACCACTGCCGCTCAGCGGGTGTCGTGCGGGCCGCGGGACGCGCCGCCGATCGCCACGGCGCGGCGACGCCGCGGGCGAGGAGGATGCCATCAGCCGATCGCTGCTCCCAGGCGACGAGGTCGTTCGGGCCGGCGAGGGCGGTGATGCACGCGGCGGGCCCGCCATCCTCCTCGGCGACGAGCACCGGCGATGTGGCGGCCACGTGATCGAGGGTGGTGACCTCCATCGGTCCTGTCGGCGGGGGGCCAGGGCTGAGCGCGCCCTCCTGGGCCTCGATGGCGGCGTAGTCGGCGTCGAGGATGTTCGTCGCCCAGGCCTCGAGCTCGTCGTGGCGGTCGCAATCGGGCAGGGCTCGCAGCGGGTCGAGCCGCGGGCGGCCGTCGAACACCGCGGGCACGAGCCCGTCGGCGTCGACCTGCACGCCGTCGACCTGCTCGTCATCGGCCGGGTCGACGGCTCCTTCGTCGCCCCCGCCGCCGAGCAGCACGGTCGTCCCGGCGACGAGTGCGAGCACCGCGACCATGGCGACGAGCGCGGTGCGCTGGCGGCGGTGGCGCGCTGCGTCGGCGCGGATCGCGGCGAGTGCCGCATCTGCCGGGGCGTCGGGGGTGAGGCGGGCGAGTCGTTCGGTCAGGTCATCCATCGTGGGCCTCCAGGAGGCGGCGGAGGTTGGCGCGGGCATCGTGGAGCTGCGACTTCACGGTGCCCTCGGTGACGTCGAGCGCGGCAGCCACGTCGCGCACGGACAGGTCGGCGAGGTGGTGGAGGCACACCGCGAGGCGCTGGCCGTCTGGAAGCGCGGCGACGGCGCGGCCGAGGTCGAGGTCGATCGGGGTCAGCTCGGCGGCAGGCGTGATGCCGAGCCGGGTCATGGCGCCGTCGCCGCGCCGGCGGCTGCGCGCCTGGTTGCGGAGCCGGTTGACCGCCACGTGGCGCACCCAGGCGGCAGGGTCGTCGTAGGAGCGCACCTTGCGCCAGTGGCGTGCGGCTTGGAGGAACGCGTCCTGCACGGCGTCGGCAGCAGCTGATGGGTCGGCGGCGACCGACAGCGCACGCACCAGCGGCGTCCACGTCGAGCGGAACAGCGCCGCGAGCTCGTCGTCGACCAACGCACCTCCTCCCATCTCCCGCCTACACCCCGCACCCGCCCATCAGGTTGGGTCACCCCGGCCGATTCCCGTCCTTCGGAGCAGCAGCCCGAGATCTCGTGGTGCCGCGCCGAAGAGCGCTCAGAGGTCGGCGCGGTGCCAGGTGTGGTCGTCGGCTCGGCCTGCCAGGGCTCGGGCGACGCCGAGGTTGATCGCGACGATCGTCGACGCGTGCAGGGCGGGGATCAGCGGGAGGCCGCGACGCACCGCCTGCCATCCCCCGTGGCGTCGCAGCGGCGGGAGAGCGGTGGCCACGAGCGCGCCGTAGGCGATCGCACCCGCCGCGGCGAGCCGTGGCCGGCGCACCACCACGGCGACGCCGACCCAGGGCGCGGCGAGCGCGGCGACAGCCTGCGGGACGCGGAGGTACACGCCGGGGTGCGTGATCAGCTTCTCGCCGGTGCGCCGGCGCAGCCGCCACCTCTCGCGCAGGAGCTCGCCCACGCCGTCGGGGTAGCGGTCGTGGCGCACGACCTGCTGCGGTACGGAGCGGAATGCCGCGACGCCGCGCATCGTGACGAGCCAGGCGAAGTCGTCCATGTCGGCGGGGACCTCGACGGGCAGCAGGCCGGTGCGCTCGAGGAGGTGGCGGGGGACCACGACGTTGCAGAACGGGACGTCGGTCCACGCCACCGATCCCTCCTGCTGGTGGAGGTGCGCTGCGGTGCCCTCGGCCACCCGGGCGCCGCACACCGCGTGCAGCAGGAGGGCGGTCTCGCTGGTGCGCCACGGCACCTCGGGGCCGGTCTGCACCGTCGTGCTCGTCGGGTCGACCGCGAGCGCGGCCGCCACCCAGCCTGGCGCGGGCGCAGCGTCGTCGTCGAGCATCGCGACCAGGGGCGCGACGGTCGCTGCGATGGCGAGGTTGCGCCGCACGTTCGGGTGCGTGGCGTCGCACCGCAGCAGCGTGACGGCCAGGCCGTCGGGCACGACCACGGCGTCGACTGCGCCGGCGAGCGCCACCTCGAGGCGACCGGCATCGGGATCCGCGGCCAGCGCTGCGAGCACCTCTGATGCCATCGCAGGTCGGCTGCAGGCGATGGCGACCGCCAGCGACGCACTCATGCGCCCGTGTCGTGCGCTCGGCGACCGTCGATCGCCAGCTTGCCGGCACGCACGGCGAGCTCCGGTAGGAACCTGGGCCGGTTCGAGATGCTGCCGAGCACGGCGCACGACCAGGTGCAGCTGCAGCGATCCGGCCCGAGACGCTCTGCTCGGAACGCCTGGTATGCGGGGCCTTCGAGCACCGCGCGCAGGTCGTAGTCGTGTTCGCGGAGGTTGCCCACGGACTGCCACAGCGGCTCGCACGGGAAGACCTCGCCCTTCTCGTCGATCACCACCACCCAGCGCCCCGCCTCGCAGTGGCTGCCCGTCGGCGTCGCACCGGAGACGGCGTCTGCGAGCAGTCGGTGGTACACGGGCTTCGTGGCGCGCACCCCGAGGGTGTGGAGATCGCGCACCCCGCGATCGCCGGACTGCTCGTCGACGCGCTGCGCGGCCGCGGTGTAGGCGGCGACGTCGTCGACGGTCTCGGCGCCGGCGCCGCTCGGCGCCACGACCTCGTTCGGGTAGGACAGCTGCACGCGGTCCGGGTCGATCTCGCGCAGCACGGTGGTGACGATCTCGTCGAGGTCGTCTCGGTTCGAGGGCAGCCACACGATCGACACCTTGAGGCGCAGGTTCGGCGCCTCGGCCCGGAGGTCCTGCAGCGCGCGGAACGACGCCAGCGCCCGCTCGTAGAGCCCCTCGACCTTGCGGCTCTCGTCGTGGCGGGCGCCGAGGTGGTCGAGCGAGAGCTGGATATCGAACACGGTGTGCGGGTTGCGCCGCACCAGCGGGCCGAGGGTGTCCACCATGACGTCGGTGAACCAGAAGTTCGACGGTATGTCGACCACCGACGTGCCGCAGCGGTCGATGAAGGCCTGGCAGAGCGGGTCGAGGTCGCGCCGCACGAACGGCTCGCCGCCCGACAGCGCGAGGTAGTGCAGCGGGCCGTAGGCATCCGCGATGCGCTCCACCTCGGCGACGGTCAGCTCCCGCGAGCGCGGCACCGGGTCGTTGATCTGGTCCCAGTAGAGACAGAAGGAGCACCGGGCGTTGCAGCGCGAGGTCACGAAGAACACCAGCGTCTGGGGGAGGGCGCTGCGCTGGCGCCAGAACACCGTGGCGGAGCGCACCACCGGGTTGGTCATCGCCGGCCGATTGATCAGGACGTGGACTTCGATAGGGCCGCGGCTGCCTTCTTGAGGCGCTCGAGCTCGTCGTGGAGCCCGTCGGTGATCTCGTCGACGTCCTCGATGACGTCGGGGCAGGCGGTGATGCCGAAGTCCATGTTGTCCATGTACGACATGACCGTCATGTTGAGGCCGCCGCCGTCGAACACCGGTGCCGTCGGGTAGCTGGCCACCATCTTGCAGCCGGCGAAGTACAGAGGGAACGGCGGGCCTGGCACGTTGGAGATCGTCACGTTGAACAGCGGCCGGTGTCGGTCGGCGATCTTCATGCGGGAGTACGTGCGGATGGCGCGAGCGGCGATGGCCGGGGCCGCGAACTCGGCCCAGTTCTGCAGGGTGTCGGCGCCGATGAGCGCTTGCTGCTCCTTCGCGTCGCCCATCATCTTGGAGATGCGCGCCAGGCGCTCGGCGGGGTCGTCGAGGTCGGTGGCGAGCGACGCCAGCATCGTGGAGACCTGGTTGCCCTGCTCGCCGGACTGATCCTCGGTGCGCACCGAAACCGGCACCATCGCCACCAGCGGCCCGTCGGGGTGCTCGTCGCGCGCTTCGAGGTAGCTGCGCAGCGCGCCGCCGCACAGCTCGAGGATCACGTCGTTGACGGTGACGCCGAAGGCTGACTTGACCTCCTTGATCTCCGACAGGGGCAGCGTGATCGTCGAGAACGACCGGCGCGGCGTGAGCGCCCGGTTGAACGACGTCGCCGGCGCGCTGAACGGCGACGGCGGCGGGTCGACGTCGGGCTTGCGGTTCTGCTCGCGGATGCGCAGCGCCACCTCGGCGGTGCGCCGCAGCGTCTTCACCGCGCGGATCGGCGTCTGCGCGAGCGACGCCATCGCGTAGCCGAACATCTCGGTCTCGGTCGGCACGTGGTCGGGCTCCCACGGCTCCTCGGGCTCGGGGCGCGGCGTGCCGCCGGGCTCGAGGTCGAGCAGTGCGACCATCATCTCGTTGCCGGCCATGCCGTCGATCGCCGAGTGGTGCACCTTGGAGAGCACCGCCACGTTGCCGTCCTCGAGGCCTTCGATGACCCACGACTCCCACAGCGGGCGGGTGCGGTCGAGCGGGATGGCGACGAGGTGGGCGATGAGCTCGTTGAGCTCCTTGCGGCCGCCTGGCGACGGCACCGAGATGTGGCGCAGGTGCCAGTCGAGGTCGAAGTTCGGATCCTCGATCCAGATGGGGTGGTGCAGCCCCATCGGCACCTCGACCAGGCGGCGGCGGAACGGCGGCGCGCAGTGGAGCCGCTCGGCATAGGTCTGGCGGATGCGGTCGAAGGAGAAGCCCTCCTCGCACGTGGAGGGGTCGATGACCAGGATGCCGGCCACGTGCATGGGCGCGTTCGGCGTCTCCATGTAGAGGAACGTGGCGTCGAGGCCCGTCAGTCGCTGCATGGTCCCTCCCGTGTGCTCGCCGCGATGATGCCACCTGAGGTGTCGGCCCACCACCGGTACCGTGCGAGGGGGCGCAGCTCCGGGGGTGCGGGTGCGCCGGTAGCGTCGGGCCATGCCCAAGCTGATGGCGACCGTGTACGACTCGATGATGGCCCGCACCGAGGAGGCGTGCCTCGCCGAGTGGCGTGGTGCGCTGCTGGCAGACGCCGCCGGCGAGGTGCTCGAGCTGGGATCGGGCACCGGCGCCAACCTCGATCGCTACGGCTCGGGCGTGACACGCCTGGTGTGCACCGAGCCCGACCCGCACATGCGGCGCCGCCTCGAGGAGCGCGTCGAGCGCTCGACGCTGCCCATCGAGGTGGTCGACGCCGGAGCGGAGCGTCTCCCGTTCGACGATGGCTCGTTCGACGTCGTCGTGAGCACGCTGGTGCTGTGCTCGGTGCGCGACCAGGCCGCTGCGCTGCGTGAGGCGCATCGCGTCCTGCGCCCCGGTGGCCGGCTCGTGTTCCTCGAGCACGTCGCCGCCGAGCCGGGCACGAAGCGCCGCCGCTGGCAGGGTCGCCTCGAGCCGATCTGGAAGCGCGTGGCGGGCAACTGCCACGTGACGCGCGAGACGGCGGCGGCGATCGAGGCTGCAGGCTTCGAGCTCGGCGACCTCACGAGC
Organism: Acidimicrobiales bacterium; assembly: GCA_038206295.1. Taxonomy (GTDB): domain Bacteria; phylum Actinomycetota; class Acidimicrobiia; order Acidimicrobiales; family JBBRAZ01; genus JBBRAZ01. Next base: position 32,657 of record JBBRAZ010000012.1, on the reverse strand, counting down.
GAGAGCATGCGCAAGTCGATGGCGCTCGTGCGCCCGACGGTGCGCGGCGCCGCCGTCCGTCGCTGACGGTCAGGCGTCGACGGTGAAGCTGGGGACGCCGCCGTCGACCACCAGCGTGCCGGGCATGCCGAGGAGGTCGAGCTCGTCCATCTCGAGGTCGCGCGCTGCGAGGCCGAGCATCTCGCCCTTGTGCTCGCCGGCGACGATGGTGAGGTCGAGGTGGATCGCTCCCTCGTTCTCGTGGTCGGGGGAGGCGTCCACCACGAACACGTCGTAGGTGCCGTCGTCGAGCATGGGCCCAGCATGCCGCGTCGCTCGGCGTCGTGCTCGCTCGATGGGTCAGCTCGGTGCCTAGGGTGTCCCGGAATCCCCAAGGAGGGTGCCCGTGCAGCATCTGTGCAACGACCTCGAGGCCGAGCAGCGGTCGCTCGACGACATCGTCGGGCAGCTCGACGACCGCGAGTGGGAGGCGCCGACGCCGGCGGAGGGCTGGGCGGTGCGCGACCAGATCAGCCACCTCGCGTACTACGACGAGCGCGGGCGCCAGGCGATCGACGACCCCGACGGCTTTCGGGCGCACGTGGCAGAGGTGTTCGCAGATCCGGTCCGTGCGTTCGCCATCCCCGAGGAGCGTGGGCGGGCCATGACCCCCGCCGAGCTGCTCGGGTGGTGGCGCGAGGCGCGGGCTTCGATCGCCGAGTCGCTGCGCGCGCTCGAGCCGAGCGATCGCATGCCGTGGTACGGGCCGGACATGGGGGCGCGCTCGTTCGCCACCGCGCGGCTCATGGAGACGTGGGCGCACGGCCAGGACGTTGCCGATGCGCTCGGGGTGCAGCGGCTGCCGACCGACCGGCTGCGCCACATCTGCCACCTCGGCGTGCGGACGCGCGGCTTCTCCTACGCGATCCGCGACCGGGAGGTGCCCGAGAGCGAGGTGCGCGTCGAGCTCGCGTCGCCGTCGGGCGAGGTGTGGTCGTGGGGAGCGGAGGACGCCGTCGATCGCGTCAGCGGGCCAGCGGAGGACTTCTGCCTGGTGGTCACGCAGCGCCGCCACGTGGATGACACCGCGCTGGTGGTCGAGGGGCTGCTGGCGCGGGACTGGCTCGAGGTCGCGCAGGCGTTCGCCGGCATGCCGACGACGGGGCCGGCGCCGCGGGGCAGCTGACTCGTCGCTGAAGAGGCGGCCGATGGCTCACGAAGAGCGCCGATTTCGATCACGGAGGAGCGATCGCTGTGACGGCGATCATGACTCGCACCGGTCGTCCTCGATCACGGAATCGGGTCGAGGTGCAGCTCGTTGCCGAATCGTCCCCACGATGTCCACGCGAGGACGCCGCCACCCACCGCTGGCGGTGATGCCGCGACGTCGTCGAGCGTCATCACGACCTCACCGCTCCTGGTCGACAGCACGTCGACGTGCCCTGGTGTGTAGAACACAGCGATGTGGTCGTCATCGACGTCGGTGTAGATGAGCTCTCCATGTGGCGACGCATAGGTCCACAGGATCGCGCCGGTCGTCAGGTCTGACGCCGTGAGCACGCCCTTGTCCAGGGCGTTCGCGATGACGATCCCTGGCAGGGCTCCCGCGATCGCGGTGTTGTCGGCCGGGACGCTCTCCACCGTGGCGAGCGTCGTCAGCCCTGTGCGCTTGTCGAGCACCATCACGCTGCCGGAGCGACGAGCGAGGAGGCCCTCGTCGGCGGACCAGAGCCACGTCGATGGATAGTGCTGACCCCACACGCCCTGCCCGGTCGCGATGTCGAAGGCGCCGAGGAACTTGTCTCCTCCGATGAACACCAGCTCATCGTCACCGACCACGTACGCATTCCGTGGACCTTCGGGCTGGGTCCACATCGCTGCACCCGTGACGCCGTCGAGCGCGTAGACGGACCTGTCATCCACGATGACGAGCACCGCGGTGGGTGTCGTCCGAACGTTGTCGATCGAACCTGGAATCGGCCATCGCCAACGTGTCTCCCCAGATGCGAGATCGATGACGACGAGCTCTCGACCATCGCAGACGACGGGTACCCCACCGGCCACCTCGTCGACGAATGGGTTGAGGTCGGGCCGAAGGCAGGGCTCGCTCGCCCACACCAGCTGCCCAGTGGATGGGTCGTACGCCCTGAGCTCGTTGAGGGCCGGCACCAGCAGCTGACCGTCGACGAACTCCGGCTCGCCGAGGAGATCTGCCGACTCGAGGAAGGCGTCCACCTCGCGTTCCTCGCTTCCCTGCGTCAGGGACACGCTCAGCACCACGTCGTCGTTCTCGTCCCAGAAGCCCTTGGCGCGGGCCACCCCGAATGTCGATACCGTCGCAGTCCAGCTGCCGCGCCCATCATCGATGCTTCCGATCCAGCAGCCGGGCAGCACCCCCACCTCATCCCAACCAGACCCTTCCAACGAGGCGATCGTCGCCTCGAGGCGATCGGCAGGGGCCCGCCCGTCGGCCCACTCCACGATCAGCCGTGCGCCGAGCGGGCCACACCAGCTCTGCTCGACGTCGATCCGGCTCGGCATCGCCGCCTCGACGTCGCTGATGAGGCGGGGGCTGATCGGACACTCAGCGGCTACACCCGAGGCGAATCGACTCAAGGGCATCGTCGTCGAAGTTGGTGCAGGGGCGTGTGATGTCGACGTGACCGCTTCAGCTGGGCGTGCTGCTGGTTCAGGCGGCGGTTGCCGTCCACAGGACGACACGAGGAGGCAAGCGAGGAGGAATGCGGAGAGGCGTGCGCTGCATCGGCTTCGCTGCATTCGTCGACTGGCGTGCATCAGCGCAACCGTAGGCGGCGACAGCGCCAGGACTTCGACCGTCACGAACGTCGCGATTGCCGGACCCGGTGGCGCAGCGCGACGAAGATCGCTGCGGGAGCATTCGGCTCCCGGTGCCTACCCCGTGTAGGTGGGAGTGGCCGGCGTCACCGGTGCGCGGGGTGCCTGCGGCGCGGTCGTCGTCGGCGCAGTCGTCGTCGTCGTAGACGTCGTGTCGGAGCCCGAGACGATCTGGGTGAGGTTGCCGGACGTGCTGGCGTTGTAGCCCGGGGCGCCGAGGTAGACGGCGGTGATCGTGTGGGTGCCCTCGTCGAGCGCGCTGGTGGTGAGCACGGCGACGCCGTTGGCGCCGACGGCGGCCGTGCCGAGCGACGTGGTGCCGTCGAAGAACTCGACCGTGCCGGTCGGGGTCGAGGAGTCGCTGGCGGTGACGGTCGCGGTGAGGGTCACGGTCTCTCCGGTGACCGTGGTGGTGTCACCTGACTCGACGGTGGTCGACGTGTCCGTCGGCTCCGTGCACGCTGCCCGGGTGATCGTGTTGGTGTCCATCGTCACCGCTCCGTTGCGAGCGAGCGCCCGGCCCTCCAGCGTGGCGCCGGTGGTCATCGTGATCGATGTCAAGGCCATGATCGTGCCGCTGAGGTCCGATGAGGTGCCGAGGGTGGCCGAGCTGCCGACCTGCCAGTACACGTTGCAGGCGTCGGCGCCGTTGATCAGGACGACCGAGCTGTTCGACGCGGTGATCAGCGTCGATTCGGTCTGGAACACGAAGACGGGGTTGGTCAGGCCCTGGCCGTCGAGGGTGAGCACGCCGGTGTTCCCGAAGGTTCCGGCTGCGGAGTCGTAGACGCCGGGCGCGAGGGTCTGGCCGCCGAGGTCGGTCGGGATCTCCGTGGTCGGGCCGCGGCCGGCGGCATCGCCGTACGCGGTGACGAGGTCGTCCTTGGCCTGCTGCGTGACGGCGTCGCCGGCGTGGTTGGTACCCGTCAGGGTCACCGAGGCGAAGCCGGTCTGCGTCTGGGTCGGGAAGGACCCGACGTTGCCGGTGATGGTGGTTGGCCCGGTGTTGGTGATCCCGGCTCCGGCGAGGACCGCGAAGCTGTCGGCGGTGCCGAGGCCGATCTCCGGCGTCGCCGCCTGCGCCGGCACCGGGAACGCCCACGAAGCGACGAGCAGCGTGAGGGCGATGGCAGCGCTGATGGCAGCTGGGAGCCGCCGGGGACTGCGCAGTCGAGCGGGGACTGGCCTGGTGGGTCGCATGATGAACTCGTTTCTCGCGCATCGGAGAGAGGTCGCCGACCATCCGGCCACCGTCTCAGCGTTTCGGTTCCCTGCGATCTTCCCGCAGGTCTGCAATCAGCATCACGCACCCGTCGCGGAGCCAACCAGGGCAGAAGGTCCCGAATGGCGCAGCGAAGAGCCGCTCGTCCAGAGGGATCAGATGTCGTCGCTCAGGTGCGTGCCGCTGAACGGTGTGGAGGGTGTGACGTCCCGGTGATCAGAGCCGGTCCATGAGGTGGAAGGCCTCGCCGATCGTGAGGTCGGCGGCGCCATCGGCAGCGGTGGCGGTCGTTCGGATGCGATCGGCGAAGGCGGCGCGCTGCGTGCCGTCGTCTCCGGGAGCGATGCCCATCGTGCTCTCGAGCTGGCTCACGTGCGCGTGCAGCGAGCGCAGCTTCGCAGCGAGATCGTCCTCGCTGATCGACTCCACGTGGTTCACCTCGTCGGCCTCGAACAGCAGCAGCGCGCTCGGACGGTGCGGTGCGACACCCAGCTCGGGGAAGAAGTGCGGGTCGCGCGCCGCGACGATGCCCTCGACGGCGAGGAGGCCCGCGGCGCGGTGGTCGGGGTGCAGGCGGTAGCGCTTCCACGGGTCGTGGCCGAGCACGACCTCGGGTTGGAGGCGGCGGATGACCTCCGCCACCTCCGCCCGTACCGCCAGGTCGGCGGCGAGCTCGCCGTCGGTGTGGGAGAGGAACACCTGCTCGCCTGTCGCCCCGAGCTCCGCTGCCGCGGCGCGCTGCTCGGCGCGCCGCGTGGCGATGAGGTGGACGGTGTCGGCGTGCGGGTCCCACGTGCCCTTCGAGCCGTCGGTGCAGATGAGGTGGTGCACCACGCACCCCGCGGCGGCCCACTTGGCCAGCGTGCCGCCGGCCTGCAGCTCGACGTCGTCGGGGTGCGCGCCGATGGCGAGCGCGGAGGCGGGCACGGGCAGGTCGACGGTCGGCATCAGACCAGTCTGCTCGCGCTACGCGGTGGGGAACGGCTCGAGGTCGGCGGGGACGTCGACGTCCCACCCGAGGCGCGCCGAGTGCACGACGTGCACCTCGAGCCCGAGGCGCTCGGCTTCCGCCCGGTGGCGTGCGAACGACCCGCCGCCGTAGGCGAACGTGAAGCCCGACGCCGCCGGCACCGCGAGCACGTTGGTGCCGTCGTCGTGGCGGTCCGGCACCAGCAGCACGCCATCGCCGCCGGCCACGGTCCGCAGGTCCTGCGCGTGCGGGAGGTCGGCGTGGGCGACCACGACGCGCGCCACGCCCTCGGCAGCCAGCGTGGCGACGCCGTCGGTGACCGCACCGTTGAGGCCGTGGCCGGGCCGCCACAGCACGCGCACGCCGAGGCCCTGCGCCCAGGCCGCCACCTCGTCGTCGTCGCACACCACCGCGACGGGCAGCTCGTGCGCGGCGGCCACGACGGTCGTGGCCATCGAGCGGGCCAGCGCAGCTCGCTCGGCGGGGTCGAGCGCGGGTGCGAGGCGAGCCTTGGCCTCGTGGAACGCCTTCACCGGCACCAGCACGACGACGTCGCTGGGTGGCGCGGGGTCGGTCACCGCCGCAGTCTGCCCGCTGACGCGCCATCTGACCCCCGAGAAGCGCTCGATGTGGGCGCTGCGCACCGCGATCTGGCCGGTGGTGGGGTGAGGCGGGGGGCAGGTGAGGTGGGGGCGTGGGCGGGCGGGCCGGTGGTTGCGTACCCTCGCCGCATGCAGATCCGCGTCGCCGTGCTCGGTGGCGGCTCCTGGGGGACGACGGTCGCCTCGCTCGCCGCCAAGAACGTCCCCACCGTCCTGTGGGCTCGCGACGAGAAGGTCGCGCACGAGGTGCACACCGACCACGTGAACCGCCGCTACCTCGACGGCTACGACCTCACCGAGTCCCTGGAGGCCACCTCGGACCTCGGCGAGGCGGTGCGCACCGCGGACGTCGTGGTCATGGGCGTGCCGTCGCACGGCTTCCGCTCCACGCTCGAGGCGATCCGCCCCCACCTGCGTGCCTGGGTGCCGGTCATCAGCCTCGCCAAGGGCCTCGAGCAGGACTCGAACCTGCGCATGACCGAGATCATCCAGCAGGAGCTGCCCGGCCACCCCTTCGGCGTCCTCACCGGCCCCAACCTCGCCAAGGAGATCCTCGCCGGCGACGCTGCGGCATCGGTCATCGCCATGTCGGATGTGACGATCGCCGCGCAGCTCCAGGAGGTCTTCTCGTCCAACCTGTTCCGCGTCTACACGAACGACGACCTGATCGGCTGCGAGGTCGCCGGCGCCCTCAAGAACGTCATCGCCATCGCGTCGGGCATGGCCGACGGTCTCGGCACCGGCGACAACACCCGCGCCGCGGTCATCACCCGCGGGCTCTCCGAGCTGAGCCGCCTCGGCCAGTGCCTCGGCGGCGATCCGCTCACGTTCTCCGGCCTCGCCGGCATGGGTGACCTGCTCGTCACGTGCATCAGCCCGCAGAGCCGCAACCGCACCGTCGGCGTCGAGCTCGGTCGCGGCAAGACGATCTCGCAGATCATCGAGGAGATGCAGCAGGTCGCCGAGGGCGTGAAGACCGCGAAGGTCGTCCACGAGATCGCCCGTGGGCTCGACCTCGACCTGCCGATCGTCGACGAGGTGTACCACGTGCTCTACGAGGGCCGCTCCGCCGCGGATGCCTACCGCGGGCTGCTGCGCCGTCAGCCCTCGCGGGAGATGGAGCAGTACGGGTGACGGTGACCACTGCGGTGGCTGCCACGCCGCCGAGCTGGACGTTGATCGGCGCGCTGGCCTCGCCGGACCGCGCGGTCGTCGATCCCGCCGGCGTGCTCCAGGCGTGGGGAGCGCGCTGGGCGTTGGACTGGGCAGTGGGAGCAGAGGACCGCTGGTACCGCGCGTCGACGGAGAGCGGCGTCCGCCAGCGGCTGCTCGGCGACGCCCCGGTCGTGGAGACGCGCCTGCGCGTGCCGGGCGGCGACGTCGTGCACCGCGCGTACGGCGCTCGCCCCGCAGGTGCGACCTCGGCGGTGATCGTGGTCGAGATCGAGAACCAGACGCCGGTGCCCGTCGCACTCGCGCTCGGCGTCGCGCCCGGCGCCGCGAGCGACGCGTCGATCGGGTCGCTCGAGGTGCGGGACCTCACGCTGCACGTCGACGGCCGGCCGGCCCTCGTGCTGCCACGCGGCCCGAACCGCGCCGCGAGCACGACCGACGGCGATGCGTTGGCCGTGGCGCTGCGCGGCGATGCCGACGACGAGCTCGCAGCGATCACCGACCCGTCCGGCGCCGCCTCCGCCGCGCTCGTGTTCCCCCTCCCGCACACCGCCACGCTGCGCATCGTGGTGCTGCCGGGCCCAGGCGGCTGGCGTCCCGACAGCTCGGTGCCGACCGTGGCGCCGATCGAGCTCCCCGCCGCGGCGCAGGTCGCCACGGGCTGGGGCACCCAGCGCGGGCGTGGGACCAAGCTGCGCCTCCCCGACGCGCGCCTCGCCGCCGCGGTCGACGCTGCGCGCTGCACGTTGCTGGTGCTCCACGACGGCCCCGACGTCCTCGACGACCTCGGGAAGCCGGCGGATCCCGTCGCCGAGGCGCTCGTGCTCGTCGCGCTGGCGCGCACCGGGTTCCACCTCGAGGCCGCCGAGGTGCTGCGCGGCCTCGAGCACCGACTCGGCTCCGACGGCTGGTTCGACCGCTCGGCGCGCAACGACGCCAACGGCGCGCTGCTCTGGGCCCTGCTCGAGCTGTGGCGCGCCACGGGCAGCACCGAGATCGTGGGCGGCCTGGTGCCGCACGTCGCTGCTGCGGCCGCGGGCATCGACAAGCGGTGCCGCAGCCGGTTCCGACGCGGCGGTGCCCCCGCCGGCCTGCTCCCCGCCGGTCCGGCGCCGACGTGGGTGGGCGGCGAGGGCGTCCGCTTCTGGGATGACCTGTGGGCCGTCGCCGGCTTGCGCGCCGCGACCGAGCTGCTCATCGCGGCCGGCGAGGCGCGCGCCGCTGCCGGCGCCGGGGCATCGGCCCTCGAGCTCGCCACGCGGCTCCGCCTCGCCATGGAGGGCTCCGCCCGCGACGGCCTGCCCGGGCTCGGCCCCCTCGATGGTCCTGCGCCCGAGATCGTGGCGCTGCTCATCGGCAGCGGGCTGCTCGACGTGCTCGACGACGACATCGCCCGCCAGGTCGCTGACGACGCCCGGCGTCGCCGCGGCGACGGGGCCGGGGTGCCCACCGCGGCCGGGCACCTCGACGTGCGCGCCTCGCTGCTGCTCGCGCTCCACGACGTGTCGCTGGGTGAGGCCCGTGGCCAGGACGGCCTCGTGCGCCTCGTCGGCGCTGCCGGCCACGCGCTGTCGCTGCCCGACGTGCTCGACCCCGCCACGCGCACCGGCGCCGGAGCGGTCGGCCACGATCCGATCGCCACCGCGCTGCTGGTGCTCGCCGGGCGTGCGCTGCTGGTGCGCGACGAGCCCGACGCCATCGACCTGGTGCCCGTCGCCCCCGCCGCGTGGTGGGGGCAGCGCTGGGAGGCGCTGCGGGCGCCGACGCGCCACGGCGTCGTGTCCACCGCGGTGCGCTGGCGCGACGACCACCCCATCCTGCTGTGGGAGCTCGAGCCCCGCTCGCTCGGCGTGCCAGTCGAGCTGCGCGCTGGCGCGCTGGCGCCTGGCTGGTCGACCCACGAGCCGAGCGGCGAGGTGGAGCTGCCGGCGATCGCGGCGCCGGGCGGCCCCGTGGAGGATCGGCGTCGACGCCGCATCGCGGTCGCGATGGGTGGCGCTGCGGCGCAGAACCGAACGCACGGCACCGACGACGCGCCGGAGGCCGACGGTGGACGTTGACGACCTGCTGCCCCTCCCCGACGACATCGGCCTCGACGCCGTGCTGCGGACCCTCGGCGTCGCTGAGGACGAGATCGTCGCCGCCGCGGCGGTCAACCGTCTCGAGCTGCTCGCCATGGAGCAGGTCGTGCTGCCGCCCGGGCCGCGCTACGACGAGGCGGAGGTGGCCGAGCAGGTCGGCGTCCCCATCGAGGTGAGCCGCGGGTTCTGGCGGGCGCTCGGCTTCCCGCAGCCCGACTCCCACGACAAGGTGTTCAGCGACGAGGACGTCACGATGATGCGTGAGGTCGTCGCGGTGCTCGAGGCCGACGACCTCTCCACCGAGCTGTCCATCGAGATGACCCGTGTCATCGGATCGGCGATGTCGCGCATCGCGCTCGCCCAGGTCGACGTGCTCGACGCCGAGCTGCGCAAGCGGGTGCCGGGCGCCGAGGCGGAGGACGCGCCGCCGGCCATGCGCACGGCGCAGTTCCTGCCGTTGATGCCGCGCGTGTTCGAGTACGTGTGGCGCCGGCACCTCGCGGCTGGGGCGCGGGCACGGCTGTCGCTGGCGCAGGCCGAGGTCGGCGAGGACGAGGTCGTCGTCGGGTTCGCGGACCTCGTCGGGTACACGGCGCTCAGCCAGCAGCTCAGCGACGAGGAGCTCGCGGGTGTGGTGCAGCGGTTCGAGGCCATCGCCTACGACACCGTCTCTGCTCTCGCGGGTCGGGTGGTGAAGCTCATCGGCGACGGCGTGATGTTCACCGCGGACGACGTCGACGACGCGGCCTCGATCGCGGTCGAGCTCGCCGAGCGCTACCGAGACGACGAGGCGCTGTCGGATGTGCGCGTCGGGCTGGCGGTCGGCCCCGTGCTGCGACGCGACGGCGACCTCTACGGCCCGACGGTCAACCGCGCCAGCCGCATCGTGAACGTCGCCTACCCGGGCTCGGTGCTGGTGGAGGAATCGATGTTCGAGGCGCTCACCGAGGACGAGTCGTACGTCCTCAAGAAGGTGCGGTCCCACAACCTCAAGGACATCGGGCGCACGCGCCTGTGGAGCCTCAAGCGCGTCGAGCCGGTGGAGCTGGTGGAGTCGCCCGGCACTGCCGATGACGACGGAGTGAACGGCAAGCGCGCCAAGAAGGACAAGGGAGCGAAGCGCGCAGCGAAGGGTACGGACGGCGAGATCGAGTCGCCCGAGGAGGCTCCAGACGCCGTCGCCGGTGACGACGATGAAGACGACGACCGCGAGCGCACCACTGCGGAGAAGCGTGAAGCGCGCCGAGCGCTGATGGCCGAACGCCGCGAGCGCCGCCGCAGCAGCAAGCGCGGCGAGCAGGACGTTGCCGACGACGTCCGCCGCGAGGAGTAGCAGCGATTCGGGTAGCGCGAGATCAGGTGCGCAGCACGCCGAGAGCGCACTGCCAGCTTCCGCCTGCGGCGAGGTGGTCGGCGATCGACCGCTGCAGCGAGGTCTCGCGGGGGAGCGCGTCGAGGGCGACGTCGTCGGGCACGCGGTAGAGGAAGAGCCGCAGCCGCGGGTCCCACGCATCCGCGAGCGGCACGTGCTCGAAGCGCGCTGCGAAGCGCGCCAGGTTGCTCGTGGGCTCGACGTGGTCGGTGATCTGCGGGTCGAGCAGCCACGACCAGCACACGAGCGGCGCATCGGCGAGCGTCGGTCGGATGCGCCGCAGCAGGGCGTCGAAGTCGGCGAGCGACCGGTCGACCGCGTCGGGATCGAGTGGCGAGCCGGCGGGGATGTGGAGGTCGACGACCGGTCCCAGCATCGGCGGCACGTTCGACGCTGTCTCATCTGCGAGCGGTTGCCAGCGCACCGATGCCTGGTGCTGGAGGCGCCCCACGTGCCACAGCTCGCCGGCGAGGTGCCACGTCATCCAGCCGAGATCGGCGAACCCCCACGTGCCGTGCACCTCGTGGTGCTCAGCGACCTTGGCTCCCAGCTCGCCGAAGGTGGCGTCGATGACCGGGTCGGGCACGCCCTGGGCACGGTGGCGCTCCCGGCCGGCGTCGAGCAGCGAGAGCACCACCACCGCACCGAGCATGCGGCCTGCCGGCTCGCTGATCACGTCGGATCCCGGCAGGTGCGGGGCGGCGAGCAGCGGCTGCGGGCGCGGGCGGCCGGTCCCTGCGATCGCCCACTGCAGGTGGCGCACGACCGCACCCACCGACGGGTTCGCGAGTGCAGCCGAGGTGGCATCGCGCACCGCGCCGTGCGCTCCCTCGGGTATCCCGGTGCGGGCGAGCTCCTCGTCGAGGCGTTCGTCGCGCAGCAGGGGGAGCGCTGCGACTTCCCACGACGACGACGACTGCTCCCACGTGCCCCGCCACGCGGCGGCGTGTGCAGGACCGAGCCCCAGGCGCGCCGCGACATCCTCCCAGCGCATCGAGGAACGCTCAGGGGTCGAGGACGGCGGTGGCGATGCCGAAGGGGCGCAGAGCGAAGGACCCCTCGAACCGCTCCAGCGCTCGACCTCGCAGGTCGATCAGCCAGCCGGCGCGCTCGGGCAGCTCGACGGTGGTCTCCTCGTCTCCGGGGTTGAACACGCGCACCGCGAGGCGCTCGCCCTGGCGCAGCACGGCGGAGACCTCGGCGCCTGACACGCTCAGCTCGCTGCCGCTCGTCGCCCGCGTGCCGCCGCCGGGCGAGCGCACCACCTCGAGGGGCAGCGACAGGTCGTCGGCCAGCGCGTACGGGTCGTGGTCGCCGAGCGCGATCGCGTAGCGGACCTCGACCGGGCCCTGGTGCTGAGCACCCTCGAGCGCATCGAGCGGTCCGGCGGGCAGCGGCCGCGTCGGCATCGGGCCCTGCGACAGCATCCCCGTGCTGCGCACGACGGTGAGCGCCAGCGCCCCGGCGCGCATGGCCTCGCCCTCGCCGTCGAGGTCGACCAGCTCGTACTCCAGCAGACCCTCGTGCACGACGGTGAGCCCACCGGCCTGCACGAAGCGCCGAGACGCGTAGGTGGCGAGCGCCATCTCGGTGGGACCGCCCTCGGCGACGAGCCCGCGCTCGACGATGGCGAACGCGCACTCGGCGCGCGAGCGATCCGCGGGAGTCGGCAGCGGGAACCAGGTGCGCAGGCGGTGGTCGCGGCTGGCGTTCTGGAAGCTGGCGGTGCAGCGCACCAACGGGCTGCCGGCCTGGACCTCCACGATGGTGGTGACCTCGGTCGGCACCTCGCCGAAGCGCGTGCCGAGCCCGGCGGCGGCGGGCCACGTGAACGTGCGGCGCACCTCGAGGCGACCGCGCAGCGGACCGCGCTCGAGCACCCGCACGGCGACGGAGTCGGGCACGTCGACGGCGACGTCCTCGGCGGGCGGGCACCAGTTGTAGGTGTCGCCGACGTCGCCGGTGTCGACCAGGCGATCGAAGCCGGCGACGCCGTCGATCGTGAGCGTCCCGTCCTCGGCCACCTCGACCGACACCAGGTCGTTGGCCAGCGTGCGCTCCCCGGCGACGACCGGCGCGACCGCGAGCGGGTCGGGCTCCCACCGCTGCCAGCCGAAGCCGGCGACGTCGCTGACGTGCGCCACCACCTTGCGGCTCGGCGAGCGCTTGATGGTGACGATCATCGGCGTGTCGGGCGCCTCGGCGGTCAGCACCGTGAGGCGGTCGCGGGCATCGCGCGTCGTCATCGAGCCCTCGCCGGTGGTCGGCGTCCACAGCACGACGTGCAGCACGCCGTCTGCGTCGTGCTCGACGTCGACGGTCTCGATCCACGGCGCGTTCTCCAGCGCACCCTGCGCGATCACGACGCCCTCGCGCAGCGGGGTCGGGCCGAGCACGATGTCGCCGCGCTCGCGCAGCAGCTGGAGGTCGGCGCCGACGTCGCCGGTGCCGGGGATCGACAGCTCGACCAGCCCGCCGCGGGTGCGAGCCGACGGGTTTACGACGTGCGCCCCCGGCTCGCTCAACGTGGTGCCCAGCGCCTTCAGCGCCCGCTCGGTGAGCCCCTCGCCGATGCGCGTCGCCTCCGCGAAGCGGTGCAGCACGGCATCGACGACCTCGTCGTGGCTGCACGCGCAGATCGAGTCGTGTGCCGCGTTGCGCACGACGTCGCGCCACGCCAGGTCCAGGAACGCGCTCGGCCACCGCTCGGCGGGCAGGAACAGGGCGGACAGCGGCTCGGCGCGGCGCTCCAGCTCGCGCTCGGCGCGTGCTGCGGCCTGCTTGACGTCGGTGCGGTTCGACGCGACGCCCATGAGCACGTTGGCGCGCGCTCCCGAGCGCAGCTCGCCGCGCCACGTCGCCAGCCCCTCGGTGCTGCGGCGCGCCAGGTGCTCGGCCATCGAGCAGATCACCAGCTCGTAGTCGTCCTGCAGCGCGTTGGCCTCCGCCACGACGCGCCCGAGGTGCGGCCACGGCATCAGGTGGTCGGTGCCGTTCATCCAGAGGATGTCCCCGTCGAGCATCTCGTCGAACGTCGACTCGAAGTCGGCGATGCGCTCCACGAGCTCCTTGGCATCGTCGGGGAGGTGGGCGCCGTTGCCGTAGCCCTGGGGCAGGTACTCGGCGCGCACCGACGAGCCGTCGAGGGCCTCCCAGCGGAACCCCGTCGAGGTGATCGCGGAGGGCACCCCGCGCCACACCACCGTGTGCTCGAAGCCGAACTGGCTGAGCAGCTGGGGCATCTGCGCGACGTGACCGAACATGTCGGGCAGGTAGCCGACCTCCATCGCGCCGCCGAACGCCGCCGCGCGCTCGAGGCCGAGCTGCAGGTCGCGCACCATCGTCTCGCCCGACACGAGGAACTCGTCGACGAGGATGTACCACGGTCCGACCGACAGGCGCCCCGAGGTGGCCAGGCGACGCAGGCGCGCCTCCTCGTGCGGGCGCACCTCGAGGTAGTCGTCGACCACCGCCATCTGCCCGTCCAGCATGAAGTGCGCGTACGACGGATCGGACTCGAGGCGGGGGAGCAGGTCGTCGAGGAGATCGACCAGCTTCATGCGGAACGTCTGGTAGGGGGAGTACCACTCCCGGTCCCAGTGGGTGTGCGGGACGACCGCGATGCGACGAGCCATGCGCGGAACCTAGCCGGGGGTGACGGTGCCGTGGCGTCCACCGCCGGTGGTCGCCGTCGCACCCGGCGATGCCATGACTTCCCACCTCCGGCACCGGGGGGTAGCCTGGTCAGATGCTCGCATATCTCGACGCAGGTTCCGGCAGCATGATCGCCGGCGTCCTGGCCACCGGTGCTGCCGGTGCCGGGGTCGTCGCCAAGTCATGGCTCGGAAAGATGAAGGGCAAGAAGAAGACGGACACCGTCGCTGAGGAGGCTCCCGAGATGGAGACCTCCGAGCAGGTCGACTCCGACTCCTGATCCTTCCAACGCACGTGCACGATCCGAGCCGGTCCACGAGGACCGTGCTCGGATCTTGCTGTTTTCGGGACTGTCGTGGTCGCTGGGGGCACGGTGCGGCTGGCGTTCGGTAGCGACGAGGCGACGCCGCTCACCGAGGCGCTGGTCGCCTCGCTGCGAGCTGCCGGCCACGAGGTCGAGGTCATCGCTCTCGACGAGCCGTGGCCCGAGGTGGGCCGGGCGGTGGGCGAGGTCGTCGCCTCCGGCAAGGTGGCACTCGGCATCGTCTGCTGCTGGACCGGCACCGGCGTGGCCATGGCGGCGACGAAGGTGCCCGGGGTGCGCGCCGCGCTGTGCACCGATGCCGAGACAGCGAGCGGCGCCCGGCGCTGGAACGACGCCAACGTGCTGGCGCTCGGGCTGCGCCTCACCACCGAGCAGCTGGCGTCGGAGATCGTGACCGCGTTCCTCACCACCGATCCGGACCCCGCCGAGATGGCGACGATCGACCGCGTCGAGCCGCCGGCGACCTGAGGCCCCGAGCGCGGGGGCTACCGTTGCGCCATGGCGATCTACGTGATGCTCTCCACCATCGGCCCCGACGGCTTCGCCACCCTGCGCGAGCACCCGCAGCGGCTCAAGGACGTCAACGCCGACGTCGAGGCGATGGGCGTGACGATCCTCCACCAGTACGCGCTGCTCGGGCAGTGGGACTTCGTCACCATCCTCGAGGCCCCCGACGAGGTCGTGATGGCCAAGGTGGCGACCACGCTGGCGGCGCGGGGCACCTTGAAGACCCGCACCATGCAGGCGATCGACGTCGACGCGTTCATCGCCGGGCTCGGCGGCGGCGTCGGCTGAGGTTCAGGTCCTGCTGCGTCGCGGGGCGAGCCCGCCGACGGTCAGTACCACCAGGTGTCGCGGCGGCGCTCGCGGCGGACCTCCGACGCCGGGAACACCGCCGGGAGCTCGGCGCTGTCCGAGGTGCGCTTGACGCGGTAGCCGCCGTCGACGACGGAGACGACCTCGAAGCCCCGCGCCCAGCGGGCGTCGAAGCGCTGCAGCACCTCGACCCGGGTGCCGGGCTCGAAGCGGGCGGTGTCGTCGGTCGAGCTGTGCGCCATGGGTGCGGCAACGATAGCCATGGTGCTCCCTCCTCCCGTGGGTTGCGATCGGCTTGTTGCAGTGTCGGACCGTGAACGGCGTTCGATCAAGGGAACCTTCGCGAGCGCGGGCGCGAACGTCGTGTGCACGGGAGGTGGCCGCTGGGGGAGCCGGGCGGCGGCGCTCGGCCGTACCCTGAGTCGATGGCGGATGGCGTGCGGCTGACGGAGTGGACGACGTGCGGCGGCTGCGCCGCCAAGTGGGGAGCCGGGCTCCTCGGCGAGCTGGTTGCCGAGCTGCCCGACAGCGACGCCGTCGACCTGCTCGTGGGCCTGGCGCCCTTCGACGACGCTGCGGTGCTGCGCCTCACCGATGAGGTGGCGCTGGTCTCCACCACCGACTTCTTCCCGCCGCTGGTCGATGATCCGTTCGACTTCGGGGCCATCGCTGCGGCCAACGCCTGCAGCGACGTGTTCGCCATGGGCGCCCGGGTGGTGCTGGCGCTCAACCTCGCCGCCTTCCCCGAGCACCTCCCCCGCGAGGCGATCGCGGCGATCTTCGCCGGCGCGGCCGAGACGGTCGCCGCTGCTGGAGGCGCGGTGGCCGGCGGCCACACCATCCGCAGCGCCGAGCCGATCTTCGGCCTGGCGGTGCAGGGCACCGTGCACCCCGAGCGGATCCTCACCAAGGGCGGCGCCCGGCCCGGAGACGTGGTGCTGCTCTCCAAGCAGCTGGGCACCGGCATCGTGCTCGCCGGCGGCAGCGCCGAGGACCGCGCCGCGGCGACCGCCGGCATGCGAGCGCTCAACCGCGCCGCGTCCGAGGCGCTCGTGGCGCTGGGCGATCGGGTGCACGCGGCCACCGACGTGACCGGGTACGGGCTGCTCGGCCACGCATGGGAGGTGGCGGAGCGCTCGGGGGTGGTGCTGCGCCTGGAGGCCGCGGCGCTGCCGGTGTACCCGGGCGCCCTCGCGGCTGCTGACGGCGGCGTGCGCACCGGTGGTGACGCCCGCAACCGCGCTCACCTGGCGGTGCTTCCCGTCAGCGTCGGTGCCGCGGTCGGCGATGCGCTCGACGCGCTGGCGCACGACCCGCAGACCTCCGGCGGGTTGCTCGCTGCGGTCGACCCCGCCATCGCCGAGCAGCTCGTGGCAGCCGATGTCGGCTTCGTCGCCATCGGCGAGGTCGAGCCCGGCCACGCAGCCGTCCAGCTCGCCTGACCGGCATCCCGCCACCTGTGCGTAGGTGAGTGAGCCTTTCGCGCACTCCTCTACGCAAGGTCACGTGGCCCGAGGCTCTGTGCGTAGGTGAGTTGGGGTTTCGCGCACTCCCGTACGCATGGGCGCGGGTGGGGGCGCGGGTGAGGGGAGTGGTGGAGCCGGGCCGTGCGCGGCAGGGCGTAGGTTCGGGGCCGTGGTGACGACGGGGCCGAAGCTGCGCAAGGCGCTGCAGGGTCGCGCTCCCTCCCTCGAGTTCGAGCGCGCGGCGTGGTCCGCCGGCGCGCAGGTCGTGGTCGGCCTCGACGAGGTCGGGCGCGGCGCGTGGGCCGGGCCGCTCACCGTCGGCGCGGTCGCCGTGCCTCCGGATCGGCGGATCACCAAGGTCCGCGACTCCAAGCAGCTCACGCCCGCCGAGCGGGTCGCGCTGGTGCCGCGCATCGAGACGTGGGCCTTGTCCTGGGGCATCGGGCACGCCTGGCCCGAGGAGTGCGACGAGCTCGGGATGGCCGCCGCGCAGCGCCTCGCCGCGCACCGCGCACTCGAGGCGCTCGGGGTGGTGCCCGACCACCTGCTCGTCGATGGCCCGCACGACTTCGTGGGCGGCTACCCGTTCGACGCCATCGTGAAGGGCGACCAGCGCAGCCTCGGCATCGCCGCGGCCTCGGTGCTGGCCAAGGTGGCGCGCGACGCGCTGATGCGCGCCGAGGCCGAGCACTTCCCTGCCTACGCCTTCGATGCCTCGAAGGGGTACCCGTGCCCGCGGCACCGCATGGCGCTGGTGGCCTACGGGCCGACGTCGATCCACCGGCGCAGCTGGTCGTTCATGGACGACCTCCCGTGGTCCGGCCAGCCCCGGGTTCGCCGGCCCGAGCCACAGCTCTCGCTGTTCGAGTAGCCGCCCGAGCGACGGGACGCATCCGGGAGTACGGTCGTGCCGTGGGACGTCGATCGGTTGTGGGAGTGGTGCTCGCCACGGCGGCGCTCGTCCTCTCAGCGGTTCCCAGCGTCCCGGCAGGAGCGGTGGAGCCGCCGATCACCGGCACGGTGACGGGGCCCGGCGGCGTGCCGGTGGTCGGAGCGACGGTCCGCGCGCACGGCGTCGGGTGCGACGCAGACACGAGCCCGCCGCCCTCGTACGTCGCGGCGACGGACACCACCGCCGCGGACGGCACGTACAGCCTGGCGGTGGGCGCGGACTGCTTCCTCGTCGAGGTCGATCCCGGCGTGGCCAGCGGCCTGGCGCCGGGGTGGTGGGGCGGCGCGGTCGAGATGACGCTCCCCGCTCGCCCGGTCGACGAGCTCATCCCGGGCCTCGCTGAGCTGCCCGGCGTCATGGCCGACCTGGTGCTCGGCGAGCCGGTGGCGCTGTCGGGGACGGTCACCTTCGAGGGCGTGCCGCTGCCGGGGGCGACGGTGCACGTGGGGGTGCGCTCTGTCATCGATGCTGAGACGGGCGATGCCTTCCTGCGCGTCGCGCAGGACGTCGTGACCGACGTCGACGGGCGATGGGTGCTCGACGGCTTCGGGCCGGGGCCGTGGGCGATCGACGTGGAGCCACCACCGGGAAGCGACGCGGCACGCACCTTCACCGGCGGGTGCCCGGCGCCGCCGGTGTACGACGGCACCAGCTCGTGGGACTACGGACCGGATGAGCCGTGGCCGTACGCCCCCGGTACGTGCTTCGGCGCCGTGGACGTGGCCAGCGGCGCGACCGCGGTGCTCGACGTCGAGATGGATCCGGGTGCGGTCATTTCGGGTCGGGTGCGCACCAGCGACGGCGACCCAGTGGCAGGAGCGTCGGTCGTGGTGCGGGCCAGGGTGTGCTGGGGCTCCTCGACGGTGGTGTGGTGGACCCCGCCGCGCACGGTCACCACCGCGGCTGACGGCAGCTACCGCATCGCCGGCCTCGCACCGGGCGCCGATCGCTACATCTCCGTCGATCCGCCGACCGCCGCGCTGCGCGGCGAGGGTGCCGACGGGGTCGCGTGGGCGTACTACTGCGGCTACCCCCTGCCGATGCTCGAGCTGTCGAGCGGCCAGGTCCTCGACCAGTCGCCGATCCTGGAGCCCGAGTGCACCGGCGGGGCGCCGTTCTCCGACGTCCCGACCTGGCCCGTGATCGGCGCCACGTGCGGCGAGATCGAGTGGCTGGCCGACGCCGGCATCACGAACGGCTACGCGGACGGGACCTTCCGCCCCGACGTCGTGCTCACCCGCGGCGCGTGGATCACGTGGCTGTGGCGGCAGGCCGGTTCGCCCGGGCCGTATCCGGACCCGGGGTTCTCCGATGTGCCGCCGTCGCTGCTCTTCCACCCCGCGGTCTCGTGGGCCACGGCGACCGGGGTGGCGAACGGCTACGCGGATGGGTCGTTCGGGCCCACTCGGCCGGTCAGCCTCCAGGCCGCTTCTGTGATGGCGTGGCGGCTCGCCGGGTCGCCGACGTCGCCGACGACGGTGCAGGTGGACACCGGGGGGATGGTCGGACCGAGCTGGAACCTGCCGCTCTCGCACCCGTTCCGCACGGCGCTGCTGTGGACGATCGCCTCGAACCTCATCGACCCCGACGCGTTCCTCGGGATCTGGACCGATCCGCTGCCGCACGGCTCCGGGCCCGCGGACCCGGCGAGCCGGGCGACCGCGACCAGCATCCTGCACGACGTGGTGGCGCGCACCGCTCCCTGAGCGCGAGGGGATCCGAGGCGGCGAGCGGACCTGCAGCGAGACAGATACGGTCGCGACGTGCGACGTCGATCGGTTGTCGGGATGCTGACGACGTCGGCCGTCGTCGCCGCTTCGCTGCTCATCGGGTCGCCGGCGGGGGCGGTCGAGCCGCCGATCACCGGCACCGTGACGGGGCCCGGTGGCGTGCCCGTCGAGGGCGCGACGGTGCGCGCTGAGGTTGCTGGCTGCAACGTGGCGTCCGGCGAGGTCCTGGGGTCGATCGCCGACGAGGCGACGACGGCGGCGGATGGCACGTACAGCCTGGAGGTCAGCACCTCCTGCTACTACGTCGAGGTCGTGCCGACGGGCGCCTCTGGCCTGGCGA
Source organism: Acidimicrobiales bacterium (assembly GCA_038206295.1). GTDB lineage: Bacteria > Actinomycetota > Acidimicrobiia > Acidimicrobiales > JBBRAZ01 > JBBRAZ01. The sequence goes on along the minus strand of JBBRAZ010000012.1, from coordinate 13,119 downwards.
CGGGCTGGTGGGGTGGTTCGGGTTCGCCGACCTTCCCGACCCGGCCGGAGTGGCTCGCGTGGCTGGTGCTGACCATTGGCGGCATCGACCCCGCACCTATCGCCATTCCTGGCATGGTGGCTGATGTCGTGCTCGGTGCGCCCGTGCACCTCTCGGGTGTCGTGACCTTCGAGGGGGCTCCCATCCCCGGCGCCACGGTGCGCGTCGGGGCGCGCCTGCCGATCGGATCCACTGGAGCGAACGCGGTGCATCAGATCGCCGCTGAGGTCGTCACCGATGCCACTGGTGCATGGGTGCTGGATGGCTTCGGCACCGGGACGTGGGCGATCGAGGTCGTACCGCCGACGGGCAGCGACGCGGCGCGCACCTTCGGCAGCGGCTGCACCACGCCACCGCTCTACCTGGGGACCCTGCACACCTCTGGCGGTGAGATCAGTCCCTGGCCGGCCATCGCCAGCGGCTGCCTGGGCGGAACGCTCGTCGCCTCGGGCGCGAGCGAGGCGCTCGACGTGGCGCTCGTGCGAGGCGCCGCGATCGAGGGCGTCGTGCGCACCAGCGATGGCGCGCCCGTGCCCGACGTCGCGGTGTCGGTGGTGGCGCTCGAGTGCGACGGGGTCTGGGTGACGATGCACCGCGACGTGGCGCATCTCCTCACCGCCGCGGATGGCTCGTACCGCATCTCCGGGCTGCCGCCCGGGGCGCAGCAGCGCCTGGTGTTCACCCCGCCCGATGGGTCGGGACTCGTCGCAGAGGGCGGCGATGGGTGGCAGGACCTGATCTTGGTCAGCACGCCCTGTGGCACGTTCGGCCGCCAACCGGCCGTCGAGCTGGCGAGCGGTCAGGAGATCGTCCAGTCGCCCGTGCTGGAGGCGCGGTGCGATGGGGCGAAGCCGTTCGCCGATGTCGCCGACGACCTGCCTCGCTGGGGTGCGACGTGCGGTGAGATCGCGTGGCTGGCCGATGCGGGGATCACCACCGGCTACGCCGATGGGTCGTTCCGGCCGGAGGCGACGCTGACGCGCGGCGCGTGGATCACCTGGCTGTGGCGGAGCGAGGGCTCGCCGTCCGGGCCGTATCCCGACCCGGGCTTCCGCGACGTCGAGCCGGGCTCGGTGTTCCACCCGGCGGTGGCGTGGGCGGCGGCGACGGGCGTGGCGAACGGCTACGCGGACGGCACCTTCGGTGCCGCGCGACCGGTCACCGTGCAGGCGGCGCTGGTGATGGTGTGGCGACGGGCGGGATCGCCGACGGCGCCGTCGGCGGTGCTGCCCGGGACGGAGATGCTGCTGCCCTGGGGCTGGAACCCGCCGGCCACGAATCCGTTCCGCGCCCCGATCCGCTGGGGTGCGGCGTCGAACCTGGTGACGCCCGACGTCCTCGTCGGCATCATCGGGGGGATCGAGGTCGAGTGGAGTCGAACCTCCTGCTACGGAACGCCCTGCTGGTCGACCTGGCCTGGCAACACGGCGAGCCGCGCGGTCGCCACGAGCATCCTGCACGACGCGACCGCTCGCGCCGCCTCCTGACCGCCGCCCGGCCGCTCGGCGCGGAAGCTTCAGTCTTTCTGCGTCCTGGCGCGGCGCCACACGTCGCCGTCGCGCTCTGCCGTGGTGGTGAGTCGACGAGCGGGGCGCAGCGTCGAGGGGTACTCTCGAATCATGCAACGTCGGCCGGTTGTCGGATTGCTGCTGGTGGCGGCGGTGCTCGCCATCTCGGTGCTCCCCGGCGTCCCGGCAGGGGCGGTGGAGCCGCCCATCACCGGCACGGTGACGGGGCCCGGCGGCGTGCCGGTGGCTGGAGCGACGGTGCGTGCCCACGGCCTCGGGTGCGGCACGGAAGTGGACCCGGTGCCGTCGTACGTCGTGGCGTCGGACACCACCGCCGCTGACGGCACGTACAGCCTGGCGGTGGGAGCGGACTGCTTCGCCTTCCTCATCGAGGCCGATCCGGGTGTGGCCAGCGCTCTGGTGCCGGGGTGGTGGGGTGGAGATGCGGAGCCGATGATGCCGTTCCGCCCCGCTGACGCCGACCTCACGTACGCGATGTTCGCATTCCCGGGCGGGGTGGCCGACCTGGTGCTCGGCGAGCCGGTGGCGCTGTCGGGGACGGTCACGTTCGAGGGCGCGCCGCTTCCAGGGGCGACGGTGCACATCGGGGTGCGCTCCGCGGTCGATGCCGAATCCGGCGACGCCGAGCTGCTCGTCGCACAGGACGTCGTGACCGACGTCGACGGGCGATGGGTGCTCAACGGCTTCGGGCCGGGGCGGTGGGCGATCGACGTCGAGCCGCCACCGGGCAGCGATGCGGCCCGCACCTTCACCGGCGGGTGCCCTGCCCCGCCCCTGTACGACGGCACCCTCTCGCGCTACGGCGAGCCAGACGAGCCGTGGCCCTTCGCCCCTGCGGCGTGCTTCGGCGCGGTCGACGTGGCCAGCGGCGCGACCGTGGTGCTCGACGTCGCGATGGTCCCGGGTGCGGTGATCTCGGGCCGGGTGCGCACCAGCGACGGCGACCCCGTGGCGGACGCATCGGTCACCGTGGGAGCCAGGATGTGCTGGGTCCACGACGTCGAGTGGACGTGGTGGACGACGCCGCGCACGGCCACGACGGCGGCCGACGGCAGCTACCGCATCGCCGGGCTCGCACCGGGCGCAGATCACCGCTACTCGGTCGACCCGCCCACGGCCTCGCATCGCGAAGAGGGCTTCGACGGCGTGGCATGGGGGAACTACTGCGGCTACGACCTGCCGAACATCGAGCTGGCCAGCGGGCAGGTCCTCGAGCAGTCGCCGATCCTGGAGCCCAACTGCATCGGCGCGGCGCCGTTCTCCGACGTCCCGACCTCGCCCGACGCGGTCATCGGCGCCACGTGCGGCGAGATCGAGTGGCTGGCCGGCGCCGGCATCACCAACGGCTACGCGGACGGGACCTTCCGCCCCGACGCCGTGCTCACCCGTGGCGCGTGGATCACGTGGCTGTGGCGGCAGGCCGGTTCACCCGGGCCGTATCCGGACCCGGGCTTCTCCGACGTGCCGCCGTCGCTGCTCTTCCACCCCGCGGTGTCGTGGGCCGCGGCGACCGGGGTGGCGAACGGGTACGCCGACGGGTCGTTCGGCGCCGCGCGGCCGGTCAGCCTCCAGGCCGCCTCGGTGATGGCGTGGCGGCTCGCCGGGTCGCCGACGTCGCCGACCACGGTGCAGGCGATCACCGGGGCGATGATCCCACCGAGCTGGACCGTGCCGCTCTCGCACCCGTTCCGCACGGCGCTGCAGTGGACGATCGCCGTGAACCTCATCGACCCCGACGCGTTCTTCGGTATCTGGACCGATCCGCTGCCGCACGGCTCCGGGCCGGCGGACCCGGCGAGCCGGGCGACCGCCACCAGCATCCTGCACGACGTCGTGGCGCGCACCGCCTCCTGAACCGCGCACCTCGCCCAGATGGCGCCGGGCGTCAGTCCTTCTGCGTGCCGACCTTGAGGTCCTTGAAGGCGCTCTTGGAGTCGATGCCCGGGTCTTTCGGGAGCCCCAGCACGCGCTCGCCGACGATGTTCTTCATCACCTCGTCGGTGCCTCCGGCCACCTTCATGCCGGGCACGCCGAGCAGCAGCTGGCCCCACGCGTAGGTGCCCCACTCGCCGGTGTCGGCCAGCATCCGCGACCCGAGGACGTGCGACACGAACTCGGCGGTCGCCCACAGGTTGTTGGTGAGCGAGAGCTTGCCGATGGACATCTCCGGTCCGGGCAGCTGGCCGGCCTTCATCTTGTCCATGGCGCGCTGGTTCGTGAGCTTGGCGACCTGGTAGCCGGTGTAGACCCGCATCAGCTCCTGGCGCAGGTTGGCGTCGTCGCGCAGGCCGAAGTGGCCCATCATCTGCGCCAGGCGATCCACGTTGGCGAGGCCCATGCCGCCGCCGCTGCCGCCGCCGATCGATGCCCGCTCGTTCATGAGCGTGGTCAGCGCCACGCGCCACCCGTCGTTGACGTCGCCGAGGCGGTGGCTGTCGTGGACGATGACGTCGTCGAAGAACACCTCGTTGAAGTTGGCGCCGCCGGTCATCTGACGCAGCGGGCGCACCTCGACGCCCGGCGCGTGCATGTCGACCACGAAGCCGGTGAGGCCCTTGTGCTTGGGCAGGTCCGGGTCGGTGCGGCAGATCACCTCGCCGATGTCGGAGTAGTGCGCGCCCGAGGTCCAGACCTTCTGGCCGGTGATCCGCCACACGTCGCCGTCGCGCTCGGCCTTGGTGGTGAGGCTGGCGAGGTCCGATCCGGCGCCGGGCTCGCTGAAGAGCTGGCAGCCGACGATGTCTGCTCGGTACATGGCGCGGAGGTAGAGGTCCTGGACCTCCTTGGTGGCGTGCGCGTGGATGGTGGGCGCCACCATGCCGAGGCCGATGCCGAAGAAGCCCTGGTTCGGGGTGCGGTACTTGGCCTCGAGGCCGCCGTAGACGCGCTCGTGCGCCTTGGAGAGGCCGCGGCCGCCGTACTCGTCCGGGCCGGTGATCCAGCCGAGGCCGGCGTCGAAGCGCTTGGCGCGCCACGCCTTGGCGCGCTCGAGCTCCTCGAGCTCCGTGGCGCGGTCGACCTCCTCGAACAGCGCCACGTCGTCGCTGCCCTCGCCCCACACGAAAGGCTTGGACTCGTCCTGGCGGCGTTCGCTGTTGGCGTCGAGGAACGCCTGGCACTCGTCGCGGAACTCCTCGATCGACACGTCGGCCATCTGGCGACCCCCTCGGTGGTCGGCGGGTGCGGGCACCTCGCCGGCGGCTACTTGACCGTGCGGTCAAGATACATGCGACCAGGGTCCGGTCGCCCACCCGAGCGCGGCTCGCTCTCTCCCCGTCCACCCCCTCTCACCGCTCGTTCTGTGCATGGTGACGTCCGATAGTCGGAACTCACCATGCACAGAACGAGCTGCGGTGGTGGGGTGCTGGGGTGGGTCGGGCGGTACGGTCGACGCCTGTGGAGCGCCGGACCCGATGGCTGTGCATGGCGCTGCTCGGCTGGACGCTGTTCGTGTGGGGCAACCGCGTCGCCAACGCCCTGCGCAACGACGAGGGCGCGGGCGCGCTGGTGCTCTCGGGGATCATGGCGGTGGCGACAGCGACCTACGTGGTGGGGCTCGTGCGTTCGTGGCGGGCTGGACCCGACGGGGGTGCGGCGCGCCTCCTGCTGGTGCTGCCGGCGCTGACGGTGCCGGTGTGGGTCGTGCGGGGCGTCGACATCGCCGCCAGCGGACACGAGGTCGCCTTCGTCGTCGTGCACCTCGTGCTCGCCGCCATCTCCATCGCGCTGTCGGTGCTGGTGTGGCGGGCGCTGGGCGGCGTGCAGCGGGCAAGGCTCGACGTCGCCGCGTAGGGCCCGACGCGTCGTCGCGTCAGCCGAGCAGCGTCCGCTGACCGGGCGTACGCTGGCACCGTGCGCCAACGATCCACTCGATTCGCCCTGATTGGGGCGCTGATGCTCGCCGCGACGCTGGCGGTCGCCGTCCCCGGCGCTGGTGCGGCGCACCATCCGGTCGATCTCGACGGTGTCGTCACCTTCGAGGGCGCACCGCTGCCTGGCGCGACCGTCCGCGTCGGCACCCTCACGGACTACGAGGGGTACGGGGACATGGTCTTCGATGTGGTCGGCGAGGTCGTGACCGCCGGCGACGGCACCTGGGCGCTGGCGGTCGACGGCCCCGGGCCCTGGGCGCTCGATGTGGTGCCGCCGGCAGGTAGCGCGGCGGCGCGCACCTGGTCGGGCGACTGCGCCGCGACGCAGGGGTACCTCAGCGAGTGGCGTTTCGCCGGGGAGGTGGACTGGACGGTGCAGCGCTGGGATCGAGCGGGGTGCATCGACAGCGTCAACGTCGCCTCGGGTGGCTCGGCGTCCATCGACGTGGCGATGGTGCGTGGCGCCACCGTCGAGGGGACCGTCGTGGGTGCGTGGGGCGATCCCGTGGCCGGCGCGACGGTGTGGGTCGGTGCGATGACCTGGTCGAGCCGGGGTGATGTGTGGCGGTCGCGGAGCTGGTCCACGACCACCGCCGCCGATGGCACGTACGCGGTGCAGGGCATCACGCCGGACTGGCAGGGCTACGAGGTGTCGTTCTGGGCGCCGCCGATGCGCAGGGAATCCACCTCGGGATGGGTGGATCTCGGTCTCCTGAAGGAAATCTGGTTGCCGATGGCGTCGGGCGAGGTGCTCGTGCAGTCGCCGGTGCTCGAGCCGGCGCCGTGCGGCATGGCTCCGCCGTTCTCCGACGTCGCGGATGACCCCGACGCCGACTGGAGGTCCTACGGCGCGACCTGCGGCGAGGTCGCCTGGCTCGCGGACGCCGGCATCACCAACGGCTACTCGGACGGGACCTTCCGACCGTCGACCACCTTGACGCGCGGGGCGTGGATCACGTTCCTGTGGCGCCTGGCGGGGTCACCGACGGGCTACCCGGATCCCGGCTTCAGCGACGTGCCCCCCAGCCTCCTATTCCACCCGGCGGTGTCGTGGGCCAAAGCTACGGGTGTCGCGAACGGCTATGCGGACGGGACGTACCGCCCAGGGCTGCCCGTGAGCGTGCAGGCCGCGGTGGTGATGGCCTGGCGCCAGGCCGGCTCACCTCCGCCGCCGTACGACATCTACCCCCGCACGGACGACATCGCCGGGTCGGCGTGGGACTTCCCGGCGGGTCACCCGTTCCGCTCCTCGCTGCGGTGGGCGCTGGCGGTGACGCTGATCGATCCCGGGGCCCTCGAGCAAGACCCGTACCACCTTGATGGGTTCACGCCGGTCGAGCCAGCGACGCGGCTGCTCGCCACGAGCATCGTCTACGACCTCGCGGCGCGGCTCGGCTCCTGATGCGGGCGATGGTGCGGTAGGCGCTCGTAGGCCTGCAGCGCTCGCCGCGGCCGCCGAGCGGCGCCGACGGACCGGGCGTACGCTGGCATCGTGCACCCCAGGTCCGGTCGAGTCGCCTTGGTGGGAGCGCTGCTGCTCGCCGCGGCGCTCGCGGTCCCGGCCCCCGGAGCGGGTGCCGCGCACCATCCGGTCGACCTGGACGGCGTCGTCACCTTCGAGGGAGCACCGCTGCCTGGCGCGACCGTGCGTGTCGGCACCCTGGTGCACATCGAGGGGTACAACGGCCTCGAGGGTGTCAGCGAGGTCATGACCGCAGACGATGGCAGTTGGGCGCTGGCGGTCGACGGGCCCGGGCCGTGGGTGCTCGATGTCGTGCCCCCTGCAGGCAGCGCGGCGGCGCGCACCTGGTCGGGCGACTGCGCCGCGACGGCGGTGTACTTCAGCGAGCATCTTTACGGCAACGGGGACTGGACGGTGCTGTCCGCCGATGTTGCGGGGTGCATCGACAGCGTCGAGGTCGCCTCGGGCGGCTCGGCGACCATCGATGTGGCGATGGTGCCCGGCGCCACCGTCCGAGGCACCGTCGTGGGTGCTTGGGGCGATCCCGTGGCTGGCGCCACGGTGACGGTTCGTGCGGAGAGCTCGAACTCGGAGGAGATGTCCTGGCGGTCGCGCCTGTGGACGGCAACCACCGCTGCCGATGGCACCTACGCGGTGCAGGGGATCTCTCCCGACGCGGGGGGCTATGACGTGCGGTTCGCTGCGCCGCCGCTGCGTGGTGAGAGCACCTCGGGTTGGGTGCGCTGGTTCTACAACGGCGCCACATCTCTGCCGATGGCCTCCGGCCAGGTGCTCGTGCAGTCGCCGGTGCTGGAGCCGGCACCGTGCGGTGTGGCTCCGCCGTTCCCCGACGTGGCGGATGGATCCAGCTCCGGGGGTGCGACCTGCGGTGAGGTCGCCTGGCTCGCGGACGCCGACATCACGACGGGGTACGCGGACGGGACATTCCGGCCGTCGGCCACCTTGACGCGTGGCGCGTGGATCACCTGGCTGTGGCGCCTGGTGGGCGCACCCACCGGCTACCCCGATCCTGGGTTCAGCGACGTGCCCCCCAGCTCGCTGTTCCACCCGGCGGTGTCGTGGGCCAAGGCCACCGGCGTCGCGAACGGCTACCCGGACGGCAGCTACGGCGCAGCGCGTCCCGTCAGCGTGCAGGCCGCGGTGGTGATGGCCTGGCGGCAGGCCGGCTCACCAGCACCGCCCTACGACATCCACCCGTTCACGGACCTCACCGCCGGGCCGGCGTGGGACCCTCCGGCCGGCCACCCGTTCCGCTCCTCGCTGCGCTGGGCGCTGGCGGTGACGCTGATCGACGTCGAGACCGTCGAGCAGGTCCAGCTCAACCCTGATGGGTTCACACCCATCGACTCGTCGACGCGCCTGCTGGCCACGAGCATCGTCTACGACCTCGCGGCGCGGCTCGGCTCCTGAGGCGGGCGGTCGCGCAGCAGGTGCTCAGCGGCATGCACCGCGTCCGCCGAGCAGCGCCCGCTCACCGGGCGTACGCTGGCACCATGCGTCAACATTCGAGTCGATTCGCAGTGGTCGGCGTGCTGCTGCTCGCCGCGACGCTGGCGGTCGCGGCCCCCGGCGCTGGTGCGGCGCACCATCCGGTCGCCCTCGATGGTGTCGTCACCTTCGAGGGCGCACCGCTGCCCGGCGCCACGGTGCGTGTCGGCACCTTGGTCGACTACGAGGGCTGGATGTTCCTCGACGTCGTGGGTGAGGTCGTCACCGCAGGCGACGGCAGCTGGGCGCTCGCCGTCGACGGCCCCGGGCCGTGGGCGCTCGACGTCGTGCCCCCCGCGGGCAGCGCGGCGGCGCGCACCTGGTCGGGCGACTGCGCCGCGACGCGTGAGTACTACAGCGAGTGGCGCCCCGACGGCGAGGTGGACTGGACGGTGCGCGACGCCGACATGGTGGGGTGCATCGACAGCATCACCGTCGCCTCGGGGGGCTCGGCGTCCATCGACGTGGCGATGGTTCCCGGGGCCACCGTCGAGGGGAGCGTCGTCGGTGCGGGGGGCGATCCGGTGCCCGGCGCGACGGTGACGGTCCAGGCGGAGTCCGCGAACGAGACCGGCTCGTGGCGATCGCGCAGCTGGTCCACGACCACCGCCGCCGACGGCTCGTACGCGGTGCAGGGCATCGCACCGGACGCGGCGGGCTACAACGTGCGGTTCACGGCGCCGCCGATGCGCCGCGAGTCCACCTCGGGATGGGTGGACCCCTACCCGAGCGACGCCATGTGGCTGCCGATGGCATCGGGTCAGGTGCTCGTGCAGTCGCCGGTGCTGGAGCCGGCACCGTGCGGGGCGGCTCCGCCGTTCTCCGATGTGGCCGATCCACCCGGCGACATCGCCTACGACGGCGCCACCTGCGGCGAGGTCGCGTGGCTCGCTGATGCCGGCATCACCAACGGCTACTCGGACGGGACCTTCCGCCCGTCTGCCACCTTGACGCGCGGGGCGTGGATCACGTTCCTGTGGCGCCTGGCGGGCGAACCGACGGGCTACCCCGATCCCGGCTTCAGCGACGTGCCCCCCAGCCTGCTGTTCTACCCCGCGGTGTCGTGGGCCAAGGCCACCGGCGTCGCGAACGGCTACCCGGACGGGACCTACGGCCCCGGGCTGCCCGTGAGCGTGCAGGCCGCGGTGGTGATGGCCTGGCGGCAGGCCGGCTCGCCCGCGCCGCCGTATGACATCCACCCGTTCACGGACCTCACCGCCGGGCCCGCGTGGGACTTCCCGGCCGGCCACCCCTTCCGCTCCTCGCTGCGGTGGGCGCTGGCGGTGACGCTGATCGACGTCGAGGCCCTCGAGCACTTCGTCATCAACCCCGACGGCTTCACGCCGGTCGAGCCAGCAACGCGGCTGCTCGCGACGAGCATCGTCTACGACCTCGCGGCGCGGCTCGGCTCCTGAGGCTGTCGATCGTGCGGCGAGCGCTCGGCGCCGCCACGTGGTCGGGTGCGGAGGCCGCCGGGTAGCATCACCGCACCTATGGGACAGCCAGTCACCGTCATCGAGAAGGCCACGCCGGTCCCCGGCGTCGTGCGCTTCGAGACCAACCGGGCCCTGTCGGGCATGGGCCACGAGTCGTACCGCTCGCTCGACGACATCTTGTGGGAGCGCCCGGTCGATGTGCTCGCCCGTCGCATCCTCGGGCGGGGAGGTGTCGACGCGGTGCACATCAACGGCAGCGTCATCACGGTGCAGCTCGCCGGGGGCACGGCCAGCGACGGCATCAAGGAGATCGTCGAGGGGCTCTACACCTTCTACCAGGAGGGCGACGAGCCGGAGATGGTCGACAGCTGATCTGCTGGCCGCCCTCGCGGCCGGTGCCTGCGTAGGATGCGCGGGTGCACGCGACGCCCGCCGACCCCGGCGACGTACCGATCCGCAACCGCCTCGTGCTGGCGTGCGGAATCGGCCTCGCCGCCCTCACCGTGCTAGCGGTGCTCGTCGCGATGATCGTCGCCCTCACCCGCTGAGCTCCGGGTCCCGCGTCTCGTCGAGTGGCACCGGAGCCGGCCGGGGGAGCACGCTGCTGCGATGAGCGACGCCGAGGGGCCCGGGGGGATCGCGGACGGCACGCCGTTCGTCGGGTGGGCGGACGACCCGGCCAACTACTGCGTGGGGTGCAGCGCGGCGAACCCGATGGCCCTCGGGCTGCGCTTCGTGCACCGCGCCGGTGGCGTCGAGGCCCGCACGACTGCGGCGCGCGAGCTCAACGGCGCGCCCGGTGTGGTGCACGGCGGGATGCAGGCGGTGATGCTGGACGAGGCGATGGGCCACGCCATCCGCGCCGCGCTCGATGACGTGTGGCCGGTCACCGTCGACCTGCGCCTGCGCTACCGGCGTCCGGTGCACGTCGAGATCCCGCTGCTGCTGCGTGCGGTGGTCGTGGCGCACGACGATCGGTCCGTGCACGTGGAGGGGGAGATCCTCGACGAGGCCGAGACGGTGCTGACCCGCGCCACCGCCGAGTTCCGCCTGCTCGACCCGAGCACCCGCCCCTCCGCCTGATCCCCACCACGCACTCCCGGCGGGGTGGGGAAGGGCGGTTGCAGGAATCGAACGGGTGTTCGATACTGCTTGGGCGTGGCTGTCCCCGATCACCCCACCCTGCAGGCCGCGTCGACGGCCCGGCTCGAGGCGGTGCTCGAGCGCGTTCGACCCCTGGCGCTGGCCGAGCAGCGGGTCCTCCCCGTGCTCGAGCCGCTCCAGCCCCTGCTGAGCGACGGGGGGCTGCGGCGCGGGACCTTGGTGGCCGTCACGGCGCCGACCGCAGCGGCGTCCGGCGGGGCCACCTCGCTGGCGCTCGCGCTGGCGGCCGGGCCGTCGGCGGCGGGGTCGTGGCTGGCGGCGGTGGGGGCGGCCGACCTCGGCCTCGCGGCTGCTGCTGAGCTGGGCGTGGCCCTCGAGCGGGTGGCGGTGGTGGATCGACCGGATCCGGCGCGGTGGGCCACCGTCGTGGCAGCGCTGCTCGACGCCTTCGACGTGGTGCTGGTGCGCCCCGACCACGCGGTGCGCGCTGCGGACGCCCGCCGCCTCCAGGCTCGCGCCCGAGAGCGCGGCGCCGTCCTGCTGGCGGTCGGCGCGGCGCTGTCGGGCACTGAGGTGCACCTCGTCGTCTCGGGCTGCGACTGGTCCGGGGTGGGGGCGGGTCACGGCCACCTGCGCGCCCGGTCGGTGGAGGTGACCGCCACCGGGCGTCGGGCCGCGGCGCGCGCTCGCACGGCGCGGCTGTGGCTCCCGGGCCCCGACGGCGGCGTCGCCGCGCTGGTGCGCCCGCCGCCCGAGGTGGGCGTCGACGGGAGGCGCACGGTGGTGCCGTTCCCCGGTCGGGGCATCACCACCACTACCACCCCCCGCGTTCTGGGTGGCGGGAGCGAGGACAGGTCAGGCTCCCGCCACCCTGAACGCGAGGGTGGCGCGCGGGGAGTGCTCGGCGATGGGTGATGTCGTGCGCACCTTGGCGGTGTGGTGCCCGGACTGGCCGGTGGTGGCGCAGCGCATCGTCGAGGAGGAGCCCGCGGCGGTGCTGGTGGCCAACCGCGTCCTGGCCGCCAATGCCGCCGCTCGGCGCCAGGGGGTGGGCCGCGGGCTACGTCGCCGTGAGGCGCAGGGCCGCTGTCCCGAGCTGCTCGTCCTCGAGCGCGACGAGGCCGCCGAGGCCCGCGCCTTCGAGCCGGTGGTGGCGGCGATCGAGGCCCTCACCCCGCGCGTCGAGCTGACGCGGCCGGGGCGCTGCCTGTTCGCGACCCGGGGTCCCTCGCGCTACTGGGGTGGCGACGTGGCCCTCGCCGAGCGCGTCGGCGCGCTGGTCGCCGAGGTGCTCGACCGCCCCGACGGCGTGCGCATCGGGGTCGCGGACGGTCCCTTCGCCGCCGAGCTCGCCGCACGAGCTGCGGGGGTGGGCGCGGGGGTGCTGGTGGTGGCGCTTGGGGAGACCCCCGCGTTCCTCGCCCCCCATCCGCTGCGGGTGCTCGGCCCCCCGGCGCTGGTCGACGTCCTGCGCCGCCTCGGCATCCGCACCCTGGGAGAGCTCGCCGCGCTGCCCACCGCGGACGTCATCGGGCGCTTCGGCACCGAGGGGAGCGTCGCCCAGCGCCTCGCGGCCGGCCACGATGCCCGCCCCCCGGCCCTGCGCCGTCTGCCCCCGGACCTGGAGGTGCACGCCGAGCTCGACCCGCCCGCCACGCTGGTGGAGCCCGCGGCGTTCGTGGCCCGCAGCCTCGCCGCCGAGCTGCACGAGCGCCTCGATCACCTCGGCTTGGCCTGCACCCGCATCGCCATCCAGGCCGAGACCGAGCACGGCGAGCACCACAGCCGGCTGTGGCGCCACGAGGGCGCGCTCAGCGCGGCGATGGTGGCCGAGCGGGTCCGCTGGCAGCTCGACGGCTGGCTCACCGGCAGCACCGCGCACCGCCCGACGGCGGGCATCTCGCTGCTGCGCCTCGTGCCTGACGAGGTCATCCCGGCCGACGGCCGCCAGCTCGGCTTCTGGGGCGGCACGACGCGCGAGGGAGAGCGAGCGGCGCGCGCCCTCGCACGCGTCGAGGGGATGCTCGGCCCCGACGCCGTGCAGGTGCCCGAGCGGCGCGGCGGACGCCAGCCTGCAGAGCAGGTCGTGCTCGTGCCGCTGCGCTCGGTCGATCTCAGCGACCACCGAGCCCGCGGCCCGATCGAGCGGGCCGCGGCGCCGTGGCCGG
>JBBRAZ010000011.1:0-97919 GCA_038206295.1 Acidimicrobiales bacterium | reverse complement strand
GTGTTCACGGGCAGCCCTCACCAACCGGCCGGGGCACGTTCTGACCCCAGAGATCAACGTCTCAGGGGCTGGCAGTGCTCACCGACCGGCGGGCTCGGAACCAAGCCTTACACGACCTGGTCTGCTCCCATTAGGGGCGGGCGGTAAAGCGACTCGATCAAGGTCGACGTAGCTGAGGGCCCAGTTCGAGGATTGCCCACCAGAACCTGGCTGGCGTGCGGGCGGAGCCTGACCTGTACCAGCAAGGCCGGATACTCCGAAGTGGCTTCTCGGAGGGAAAGAGTGTCGTCAGCATGCTTCATTGCGGTCCAAGGTTCCAGGCTGTCTCCTACGATCGAGAGGCAGATCGTGTATGGCTCAAACCGCAGTACGTGCAGCTCACCCTTGGATGAGTCCCCGCCGGCACCCGAGCACTTCTCGATCGAGAAATAGGCAGTACGAATCAACACCAACTTTGCATACCAGTCAAGGTCACAGAGACTAGCAATAATGGTCACCATTTCTTGGCTTGGTTGTTGGATGACCATCCGCTTCCAGTCCGTCACCAGGCGGACCGTGTTGCGGCGCAGGTCGTCATCGATGAGATGCCCGCTAGCGTCGGCGCGGGCACGCGTAAAGGCGACTGAGTGCGCCTCGACCACAATGTCATCGCAACCCGCTGGATCGATCTTCGAGTCTGGAAGCGAGGCGAGTACACCGATCAGGTCCCGCATGCTCCCGCCCTTCTGAGCGAACAGTTCGACCGTTTGCTCAGGGAGCGTTGCAGCAAGTCTCACCTTGCGTCCCAGGTTCACGTCGTCAAGGTCAAGTCGCCGACCGCCGGCATTGTTGCCACCAATTATTGACAGGGCAACCACATGCTTGACCTCCGCCTCGGCAACGTTGAATGACCATGAATCATTCGAACCCGAGATCGGCCGACCGCTGACCCACGCCCGCAGTCCGCCCCGAAGTTGCTTGATGTTGTGCTGCTCGGCGCTCGAGAAGTCTCGGCTGCTGCCGCGGTACATGCACATCACGACGAGACAGTCATTGGCGAACCACGCGAGGTCGCATGGTTCTCTAGTGGCATTGCCCTTGCGATAGTCATCCGGCCGAAATACGAAGAGTGAACCGAGCGTGTGCCGACTCAACGCCTCGATCCAATGCTCCTGCTCGCTCATTCGACAGTGGTCTGGCAGATGATGCCTGATTTGGCCCGTGATGCTCCGCACATTGCCAACGGGATTGCACGAGCTTCCCGCGTTTCCGCTGCTGACGCCCCGCTCGCGTCGTCGATGAGCGGCTGCCACGCCATGCGGAGCTTCTTCGGGAGGACCAGCTCGTCCCACAGGTCGACGAGCAGTGCTCCGTCGACGATCGCTTCGATGTCGACGGGGCGACCCTCTCTGAGCACGACCTCGTAGGCACGCGCCCTCTGCCTGCGATCGGCTAGGTCCACGACCCGGCCTGGCCTTGACCAGTCGAGGTGGAGCGGTAGATCGAGGCTGCGAACGGCCTCGCGTGCCGGGAGGTCTGGCAGCTGGCTGGGCACGGTCACGGTCCGCCCGCCGCCGATCTCGATCTCATGCCAATGCAGCACCGGCGCGACGGTCAGACGGTGGCCCGTCGCAGCAAGGATCCGCTCGACGGTGTCCAGAGTCGGCGACACCCTTCCGTGTTCGTACGCCGAGAGCGTTGGCCTCGATGTGCGGGCGCGCCGGGCGAGGTCCGTCTTCGACAGGCCAGCTGCTTCACGCGCAGTCGACAGCAAGGTGGTGCTCACGTGGCGGAGCGTATCAGATCAGATACGGCGGACTGGCTTGACCAGTCGCTGCGCCGGGCCTCAGATGAGCAGCTGGCCGTGGCTCTCTGCCCTGCCGCCTCTCACCCGTCGAACGGCGGTCGTGCGACCTCAGTGGTTTCCCAGCTGCCATCGGGTGCTGCCGGGAGCGGGGCTGTGCCGTCATCGTCGTTGGGCGAAGGCGCTCCCGGGGCGGCGTCACCAGCAGCGTCGGCGTTCTCGTCGATATCCGGCAGCGGTGGCACGTCCTCGCTCGATGCAGGGGTGATCACCGGCGGATCGTCGTGCTCGTCGCGGGTGTCTGGTTCCGGTGAGGGTGCGGATCGGCTGATCTTCGGCGCCTTGGGCGTCCAGGGGGTGAGGTCCTGGACGACGGTGCCGTAGAAGTCGGTGATGAGGCGCAGGACCGAGTCGATGAACCCGGCGGACTTCTTGCCGCCGCGGCGGGCGACACCCATCTCGCGGGTAAGCGAGAGGGTGAACCGTGTCGGGTCCCTCTTGTCGACGCCGAGGAGCACGTCCTTGTTGTCGAGCACCTCGGCGAGCGTCGCGCTGATCGGGGTCCGAGCGTTCTTCGCATACGCCTCGATGACCAGCCCGCGGTCGACGTCGCCGTCGAGCTGGCCGGCCAACCACGTACAACGCGCTCTACCGCCGCGGTCGTCGGGCGCGCTGATCGAAACGGCAGCGGTGATGCGGCGAGCGCGGAGGTCGACACGAAGCTCGAGGTCGCCGACGGTGTTCGGGATGCGCAACACGCCATCGAGCTGGCCGTCGTTGGCGAGGCGGTCGACGAGGTGCTGCAGTCGCTTGGCGGGTTCGCGCTGCATCGCTGGCAGCTGCTGGGTGACGGGCTGACCGATGTCGGCCTCGAGGCGTAGCGCTGCGAAGCGAAGCAGCTGGTCCCACCGCTGCGTGATCGAGCGCACGGCCGGGTCGTTCTTCCGCAGGGTTCGGTCGCGGGCGCCGTCGCGCACAGCGACCCACTCCCCGCCCATGTCCTCGAACGCCGTCGCTCCGGAGTTGGGGTGTCGCAGGTAGCGGATGAGCTCGCCGAGGATCCATGCCTGGTCGGGGTCGCTGACGCCGTTGTGGTCTTTGATGACCTCGCACATCGAGAGCAGCGCGGTCCACGAGAAGTGGTGGACCTTCACCTTCGAGTTCGATCGGACCTTCAGGCCCTCGGTCGGGTGGACGTCCTTCGATGCCGCGATCTCGTTGGAGATGGTGATGATCGCGTCGAAGCTCTGCTCGCGAGCGATATCCCAGTACGCGTTGATCTGATCAGCGTCGAGCATGGCGCTGCCGGTCTTGACCTCGACCAGCGCCGTCCACGTGGTCTTGCCGTAGGCGACCTGGATCAAGCCGTCGGGCCGGGAGTGCGTGCGGCCGACCGCGACCTTGAACGGCACCTCGGTGTAGCAACGGACCTCTGCGCGCTGCGCTCGTGACGCGCCAAGGGGCGCGAACATCGTCGTCGAGAGGTCGCGCACCGCCTCGATCACCGCGAGCAGCGCCGACGTTGCCCGGGTCTCGGCTTCCTGCTCCGAGGAGATGCCCGAAACCGGGATCAACCGCGCGCGCTGCCAATCAGCCATGTCCCCACCCCTTGCCCCGAGAGCCGTCGCTGAAGGATAGGAACGATCGACTGCCGGCGCTCGTGCCAGGCGCGCGAGCGAGAGCGTCTGCACCGTGGTAGCCCTGCATCGTGTGGCTTGTGGCAAAGCGGAGTCTGATCGCGCATCTGCCTCGCTACGGCCTCGCGATCGCAGGCGTTGCCCTGGCGCTGTCGTTCGTGTGTGCCACGAACGTGATCGCAGCGACGGTCGACCACAGCACTGAGCTGACGTTCGGCGAGTCGCACGAGCGGATCGATCTCGTGGTCCAGGGCCGCTTCGGATCGTCGTCGTCTCTGCAAGGAGCGTTGGGTCAGCAGCGATCGACGGTCGATGCATCGCTCGTGGACGACCTCGAGGGCGTTGCAGGGGTTCGTGCCGTCGAGGGAGTGGTGCAAGAGCCGGTCACGATCTTGCGGAGCGATGGTTCATCAGTTGGGTCGAGCGCGTTCCCTCCGACGTTCGCCATGAGCTGGCCGACCGTCGACGAGCTCAATGGATGGAGCCTTGTCGCGGGCAGCCCGCCGCGGGACACCGCCGACGTCGTGCTCGACAGCCGGACGGCCGAGCGAGCTGGGGCGACCGTCGGCGATGGCATCGTGATCGTCGGCGCTGATGGCGTCTCGCATGACTTCGAGGTCGTCGGTATCGCGGCGTTCGGAGAGAGCGGATCCTTCTCCGCGGCATACGTGGCGCTCGTCGCCCCGACGGCGGCACAGGAGCTCTTCTTGCGCCCGGGTGAGTTCAGCTGGATCGCGGTTGTTGCCGAGCCAGGCACCGACCGGGGGGACGTGCGCGAATCGGTGGCGGAAGCTGCCAAGTCTCGCGGGAAGGTGATCGCCGGCGAAGCGTTCGCGTGGCGGGCACGAAGCACGGTCGGCGAGTACCTCGACCTCCTCCGACGCTTCCTGCTGTCGTTTGCCTACCTCGCGTTGCTGGTCGGCGTGTACACGGCGTTCAACACGTTCTCCATCCTGTACACGCAACGTCGGCGAGAGATCGCCCTGCTGCGCGCGATCGGAGCGACGAGGCGCCAGGTTCTCGGCTTCGTGTTGATCGAGGCCACCGCCATCGGGCTCATCGCGGCCGGGCTCGGTGTTGGCGGCGGCATGATCGTTGCGTCCGCCGCACGGTCTGAACTGGTGAGCCGCGGCTACATCGCCCCTGGTGTCGATCTCCAGGTGACCGCCTCGACGCTCATCGCGGTGGTCTTGCTCGGGGCGATGGTCACGGTGCTCGCCGCGGTCGGACCGGCGCGGCGCGCATCGAGGACCGCCCCGATCGAGTCGTTGCGTGAGAGTGCGAACGTGACCGTCACCGATGCGAAGGCACGAGTCGCCTTCGGTGTCGCTGCCGCGGCGTGGTCGGCGTACCAGGTGACGATGGCGCTGCAAGCCACTGGCGACGAGAGCCTGTCGCGGGCGATCGGCGGGCTGGCGTCAGCGCTGATCGCGATGGCGTTGCTCGCGCCGCTCTATTGGCGGGTAGCCGCGGCCGCCGTTGGCGGGATGCTCGCTCGAGGGGGTGGCGAGGCCGGACGGCTCGCGGTGGCCAACAGCGTGCGAAATCCGGTGCGCACCGGGAGGGTTGGTGCATCGCTGATCGTTGGTGTCGCGCTTGTGAGCATGTTCTCGGTGATGATCTCGTCGATCGCTGGCGCCACACGCACGCGCGTCGCCGGGACGCTTCCTGCCGGATTGGTCGTCACGAGCACCGCAGGTTCGCAGGGTGCGGTGCCCGACGATGTCGAGCACGAGCTCACCAACCTCAGCGGCGTGGCCAGCGTCGATGGCTTTCGCTTCACCGGTGGGGAGCTGAACAACGTCGCGATACGAGGGGTTGGTCTGGACCTCACTGCCCTCGTGGATCTCCTCGCCTTGCGTGTGGTCGATGGATCTCTTGACGATCTCGATGCTGACGCGGTGGTGGTCGAGGCGGATGCGGCGGCCCAGCATGGGTGGCACGTCGGCAGCGAGGTACGAGGCGAGTTCATCCAGAGCGGCTACGTGAACATGGAGATCGGCGCGATCGTCGATGGCACAGCGCCGTTCGGCTCGGCAACAGGCACCGCGATCCCGAACGTCTTCATGGCGAAGCCCACGTTCGACGCGCAGGTCCAGCCGTCGGCACAGGCGGACTCGATCGTGTTCGTTCGCATCGCTACCAGCGCATCGACCGCTGAGGAGCATGAAGCGGTCGACGACGTCGTCGGCGAGTACCCGCTGTTGCGTGTCGACACGCTCGATGGCTTCGCACAGCACCAGGCAGAGGCAGCGGACGCGTTCCTCGACGTCGTCACGACGCTCCTGCTCATGGCCGTTGTCATCGCTCTACTCGGCGTTGCGAACACGCTCGTGCTCGCGTTGCACGAGCGCATCAGCGAGATCGGCATGCTGCGCGCCGTCGGGATGCAGCGACGTGAGGTCGCGGCGATGATCCTCTACGAGGCGGTGACGATCGGGGCGGTCGGCGCCGGTATCGGCGCCGTCGCAGGCATCGGCTTCGGCTGGGTGCTGACGACGGTCACCGCGGGGGCGACGCCAATGTCTGTTGTCATCCCTTGGACTCGACTCGCCCTCATCGTGGTTGGAGCGATAGCCGGATCCAGCATCGTGTCAGCGATTCCAGCGCTTCGCGCATCGCGACTGAACGTCCTCCTCGCAGTCGCCGCTGACTGACTGGTGTGCAAGGCCACCGCCCGGGATCGGTGGCGTTCTGCTGTGGGGCACACGTGCCGCACGCGCTCTTACAGGAGGCCGGGTCCTTGACGCGGCGGCGTCGTACGATCAGTCGATCTGATCGGATCGTGAGCACACGTGGACGACCGCCTACCTGACGAGACCAACCCGGCCTCCGGCTTGCCTGTGCCTGAGCTGGAGGATGCGACTTCGCAGCGGCGTCGCGTCTTGGGGCGACTGCTTCTGAAGACGGGGATCGTCGTGGTCGCGGTGATCGTCCTCGTCCAGATGGCGCTGGACTGGCTGAACGGGCCAGTGCCGCCGATGTCCCTCCTCCCCGATATGCCCGATGATGTGGAGATCGTCGCCAACGAGGCCGAGTACACAGACGGTGCGGGAGGATCCGGCGGTCGGGTTGTGGTGCTCCGGTCCTCGACGCTCTCCCCCGATGAGGTGGCGGCGCTGATGGTCGAAGCATTTGACGCTGAGAGCGAGTGGCATCGAAGTGACGACGGCCTCGGAGGGGGACTTCACGTCTCCTGGGATCGTGGACGGTGTCAGGAGAAGTCGACCTCGGCGGCAGTCTGGATCGCGGCGGCCGGCGAGGAGGTCGACATCGCCCAGTTCGACACGCTCATCGTCGCGGAGGAGTCAGCTGTCGTGAGGATCGACGAACTCCATCACACCTTCTACATCGGCACGTGCGAGGCGGGGGAGTGATGGTCGCGGTGCCGGACCTAGAAGAGGGTCATTGCCTGCGTAGCGGCTCGACCTCGATGCGGCGGGTCGGCTGCTTCGGAGCGAGCGGGCGTAGACGGGCGGAGCTGTCTGATGGCTGCTGAAACCTCGCCCGGCGTCACGGCCAGAGCATCGGCGAGCTTCGCGACGGGTACCACGAGCCGTCGGCCGAGGCGGAGGCTGGGGATGTCACCTGATCGAACGAGCTCGTAGGCGGTCGAGCGGCTGATGCCGAGGACCTTGCCGGCTTGCTCGACGGTGAGGGTGAGGGCGTGATCGGTCATGCCTCTCTAGGCCCACCCATCGGCCAGATCTCTCACCGATCCGTCTGGTCCGGTGCCTCCGCATGATCGGCGGCGACCACGCTTCGTCGCCGCCGGGTGTTCGTGCGCAGGTTCCCGCAGGGGAACCTGCAAGGGTGTGACCACTGGGCTTGCTGAGACTGCCGACACGCTGCGTGGTCAGCGACGCTCGGCTTCCGAGACGGCGCTGCCGTCGAGGAGGCCGCCGAGGTACGCCGCGGCGCGCTGATCGGTGGCTGGGATCGCGTGGGTGTAGATGTTCAGCGTGGTGGCGATGTCGCGGTGGCCGAGCCGGCTGCTGATGGTGGCGATCGGCATGCCGCCGTCGCCCAGCACGGTGGCCACGAAGTGCCGTAGATCGTGCAGGCGCACCTCGCCCAGCTCCAGCCGCGCGCGCAGCCGACCGAAGCGGTTCGTGCACACGTCCGGACGCCACGGACGGCCTTCGACATCCGCGAACACGAAGCTCTCGTCGCCCACGCGCTCGCCGAGGGCGAGCCCACGCTGGCGGACTCGGCGCCGGTGGTCGCGCAGCACGGAGACGGTGACGCCGTCGAGGGCGATACGGCGGACCTGGTGGGTCTTGGTGTCCTTCTCGTACGGCGTGCCGTTGGCCAGGGCGATGGAGCGGCGGATGGTCACCTCGCCACCGTCGAGGTCGATGTCGCCCCACCGCAGCGCGCAGCCCTCGCCTCGACGGCACCCGGTGGCGGCCAGCACCCACAGGTAGGCGGCGAAGTCGGGGTCGTCCTCGCCCGCAGCATCGATGAGCGCCCGCACCTGCGCCACCGTCGGCGGCGTCACCTCCGTGTGCTTCTGCGGCGGAGGGCTGGCGTCGACAGCGGGGTTGCGGGCGATGAGCCCCCAGCGTCTCGCCTGCTCGAGCGACTGGCGCACGACCGTGTGGCTCAGCCGCACCGTGCGCGGCGACAGGCCCGAGGCGTGCAGGTCGGCGTAGAGGCGGTCGAGCTCCATCGGGCGCAACGAGGCGACCTTCCGAGACCCGAGCGCGGGGCGGAGGTACCGCTGGGCGATCCACTGGTACGAGGCGAGCGTCGACGGCTCGACCGCCTGCGCCTTCATCTCGAGCCACCGGTCCAGCAGCTCGCCGAACGTCAACGGCGCGGCTGCGGCGTGGCGGCCCTCGTCGACCTCGACGACCAGGCGGGCGAGCTCCCGCTCGGCCTCGCGTCGGGTGCCGTGCACCGTCCGCTCGACGTAGCGCTTGGTTCCGTCAGCCGATCGGCCGACGTAGACCTTCAGCCGGAAGCTGTCACGGCCGCGTGCTTGCAGGTGTCCTCGCATCGGTTCTCCCTCGTGGTGGTGGACCGTCGGGATTGCCAACGGATTGCCAAGAGGGAGGTGAACGCCTCCGATGCTCAGATCACAACCCTGTGACCTGGGACTTCAGTGCGCTCGGAGGGACTCGAACCCCCAACCTTCTGATCCGTAGTCAGATGCTCTATCCAATTGAGCTACGAGCGCATGGGAGCGGGCAGCGTATCCGACCGCTCCGCCGGGAGGGAAGCCGATCCGCCCCAAGATGGCGGTGCCCCGACCGTTGAGGGTCGGGGCACCGCGACGCTTGTGATGGCCGCCTCGGTCGAGTGGACCGGGGGCCGTCAGATCAGCGCAGGCCGAGCTTGCGGGCGCAGCCGGGCCAGGCGCCCCAGCCCTGCGAGGCCTGCACCTTGATGGCCACGTGGATCTGCTGCTCGCGCGACGCCTGGTGGGCGTAGCCGGCGAACTGCTGGCCGCCGAAGGCCTTCCACGTGCTCTGCACGAACTGCAGGCCGCCGTAGAAGCCGTTGCCGGTGTTGATGTTCCACCGGTACGTGGACTCGCACACGGCGAGGTCGTCCCAGATGACCCAGGGAGCGGGGGCGAGCGCCGAGGGCGGCGCAACCGCCGGCTCGGGCTTGAGGGACTCTGCCCACCAGCTCGTCGCCGTGTCCGAGAATGCTTCCACCTGAGCCGGTGATGGCTTGGCCACGCCATGGAGCTGGAGCCAGGCCTCGGCCTGGTTCGGGGCGCAGGCCGAGAGCGTGAGCACGAGTGCCATGGGCACGAGCGCTCGTTGCAGGATGTTCTTCATGGGGTTTCCTTCCCGAGGGCGTGCCGTGTGTGGGGTGGCGCGAGCGCACCTGGCTCCGGTTGGGAGCAGTGCCACAGGCGCATGGAGCGGCTGGGACTGCGAGGAGGGGGAGGTGCGAACGGAGCCGGTGCGGGCGATGGCGGGAGCAGGGTTGCTGCCGCCGGCCCAGGCACGGACCTCATATGGTTCGGACGAGGGAGAGCATGGTCATGTTCGCAACACGAACGCAATAAAAGTGGCCGTGACGTCCGTCACTTGATCTGACGCACCGTCAGGAAACGGGACCGAGCGGAGCGGGATCGGGCCCGGTCGAGCGGCTTGCGAGGCGGTCGAGCCCGGCGAGTCGCGCTGCGTCGGTCACCCCTGTGGATTCAGAAGTCATTGATTTCACTGTCTCGATTGCACGGTGACAGCCCAACAGGCCGACTCTGACACCAGGGGCTGACATCCACACCCTTCGGGTGTCGACCCAGCGATGCACCGGCAAGACCGGTCGCACGAGCACCATCGGGGCGTCATGGAAACGCAACGCACAGCGGTGGAACTACGGAGCTGTACGTCGCCGGCGCCGGTCCCGGGGGGTCGAATCACGCGACGCCGGGAGGCGCGCCGACCCCACCCGGAGCGCGAATCGGCCCGCCCTCGCGGGCGGGCCGTTCAGCGGAGAGGGTGGGATTCGAACCCACGGACGGTTTTACCCGTCACTTCCTTAGCAGGGAAGCCCGATCAGCCAGACTCCGGCACCTCTCCAAGGCGCCGCCGATCGTACACGCGGCCGACGCGCGACCGCCCCGTCGAACTCGTTGCAGCGGAGGGGGCGGGATTCGAACCCGCGGAGGCTTTCACCTCAACGGTTTTCAAGACCGTCGCAATCGTCCGCTCTGCCACCCCTCCAGGTGGTCGCCGACCCTACCGGACCGTCGTCGCCCGCAGGCTCAGCTGCGCACCTGCGCCTGCAGCGCGGCAAGCCAGTCGTCTGCGGCGCGCCACGCGGCGTCCGCATCGCGGCGCACCTGCTCGCCGTGGGCGCCGGCGGCGGGGTACGAGCCGAGGAACCGCACATCGCCGTGCTTGGCGTGCACGTCGCGCAGGCAGTCGGCCACGAGCGCATCGGCGATGTGGCCCTCGAGGTCGATGATGAAGCAGTAGTCGCCCAGGCTCGTCTTGGTCGGGCGTGACTCGAGCTTGGTGAGGTTGATGGCCCGCGCCGCGAACTCCTGCAGGATCGCCAGCAGGCTGCCCGGCCGATCGGCGCGCTGGAACACCACGATCGACGTCTTGTCATGGCCGGTGATCGCCGGGATGCCCGAGCGGGCCACCGCCACGAACCGGGTCTTGTTCTCCGGGTGGTCCTCGACGTCGGTGGCGAGCACCTCGAGGCCGTAGAGCTCGGCGGCGAGCGCCGTGCCGATGGCCGCCACCGCGACATCGCCGTCCGCGGCGACGAGCTGCGCAGCCTCGGCGGTGGACTCCGCCGCCTCCACGTGCGCGTCGGGCAGCTCACGTGCGAGGAAGCTGCGGCACTGCGCCGAGGCGTGCGGGAACGACGTCACCGTGGTGATGTCGCTCAACGACGAGCCGGGCACGCCGAGCAGGTGCAGCTGCACCGAGATGACCACCTCGCGCTGGATCAGCAGGTCGAGCTCGAAGGCGAGCGTGTCGAGCGTGATGTTGACCGTGCCCTCGATCGCGTTCTCGATGGCGACGAACCCGAGGTCGACCTCGCCGCGATCTGCGGCGGCCAGCACGTCGGAGAAGGACCGGTACGGGATCGTCTCGCCGGCGCACAGGTCGTCCTGCGTGCGCAGCGCCTGCTCGGTGAACGTGCCCGGCGGCCCGAGGTAGCCGACGCGCAGGGACGAGGAGGTGGTCACGGGGGCGCATCGTACCGATGCCGCCTCGCCGAACCCGCGGCAGATGCGCGCTGGCGGGCGGTCGGGCGCGGCGCGCGGGCAGGATGGTGCCATGGACGAGGCCGCGCTGCGCACCCTGCTCGAGGGCGTGCGCTCCGGCGCGGTGGGCGCTGACGACGCGGTGGCCACGCTTCGCCGCCTCCCCTTCGCCGACCTGGGGTTCGCCACCATCGACCACCACCGCTCGCTTCGCCAGGGCATGGCCGAGGCGGTCTACGCGCCGGGCAAGACGCCGGGGCAGTGCGCGGCCATCGTCGCTGAGCTGCTCGGCGCTGCGGGCGGTCCCGTCCTGCTGACGCGCGCGGATGACGCCCAGGCCGCCGCTGCGCTCGAGGCGGCGCCCGACGCGCACCGCACCGCCGGGCTGCTCGCGTGGCGGCGAGCCGAGCCCCGCGCTGAGAGGGTCGTGGTCGTCACCGCCGGCACGGCCGACCTCCCCGTCGCCCACGAGTGCGCCGGGACCCTCGATGCGCTGGGCTTCGGTACCGATCTCGTCGCCGACGTCGGCGTCGCTGGCGTGCATCGCCTGCTCGTGCAGCTCGATCGCCTGGGCGCCGCGGACGCCGTCGTCGTCGTCGCCGGCATGGAGGGTGCGCTGGCCAGCGTGGTGGGTGGCATCGTCGCAGCGCCCGTCGTTGCGGTGCCCACCAGCGTCGGGTACGGCGCCGCGCTCGAGGGCGTCACCGCCCTGCTGTCGATGCTCTCGTCGTGTGCAGCAGGCGTCACCGTCGTCGGGATCGACAACGGCTTCGGCGCTGCGTGCGCGGTGCAGCGGATCTTCGGCGCACCTGGGGGAGCCGACGACGAGGGGGGGCACCGTGGCTGAGCAGCCGACGATCGCCTGGTTCCACTGCTTCTCCGGGATCGCCGGCGACATGGCGATGGGAGCGCTCATCGATGCCGGCGCCGACATCGACGAGGTGCGGGTGCTCTGCGAGCGGGTGCCCGTCGACGGGTGGGCGCTCGAGGCCGAGCAGGTGCTGCGCTCGGGGATCGCGGGCACCAAGGTCCACGTGCGCGCCGAGCCCAGCACCGTCGTGCGCACCGCCAGCCACATCACCGCCCTGGTGGAGGAGGCGCGCCTGCCCGACCGGGTCCGTGCGCGAGCGCTGGCGACGTTCCGAGCGCTGGCGGTCGCGGAGGGGAAGCTGCACCGTCGACCGCCCGAGCAGGTCCACTTCCACGAGGTCGGCGGGATCGACGCCATCATCGACGTCGTCGGCACGTGCGCCGCCCTCGAGGTCCTCGGCGTCGACGAGGTCCACAGCTCGCCGGTGGCGCAGGGCCACGGCATGGTGCGCGCCGCGCACGGCCACCTGCCGGTACCGGTGCCGGCCGTCGTCGAGCTCCTGCGCGGCGCGCCGACCTACGGCATCGATCTCGACGCCGAGCTCACCACACCGACGGGCGCCGCGCTGCTGGCGGCCAACGTCGTGTCGTGGGGGCCGATGCCGTCCATGACGATCGAGGTGAGCGGGTTCGGCGCCGGCTCGCGCATCCTCGAGCACCGCCCGAACCTCGTGCAGGTGGTCCTCGGAACCCCGGTGGCGGAGCTCGCCGAGAACCAGCCCGTCGTGCTGCTCGAGGTGAACGTCGACGACATCACCGGCGAGCACCTCGCTGCCGCGGTGGCGGCGCTGCTCGATGCCGGCGCCCACGACGCGTGGCTCACACCGATCCTCATGAAGAAGGGGCGTCCCGCGCACACCGTCTCGGCGCTTGCCGACGTCGCGGTGGCCGAGCAGGTGGCGACTGCCATGGGCGAGGCGACCGGTTCGTTCGGCGTGCGCTGGCAGCACCTCACCCGACGACCTTCGGCGCGCAGCGAGCACGAGGTCGAAGTCGACGGCCAGCCGGTGCGCGTCAAGGTCGGACCGGGACGGGTCAAGGTCGAGCACGGTGACGCCGCTCGCGTGGCGAAGCTGACCGGCACCCCGCTGCGGGAGGTGGTGTCGCTCGCCGAGGAGGCCTGGCGCCGCCGACCTGGCGCTTCAGCAGTCGAGGCCGACGAGGGCCACGGCAGCCACCCCTCGAGCCACAACGACGTCGCGCACCTCCACGACCACGACCACGAGCATGCAGCCGATCACGAGCACGGCGAGCACGAGTACGAGCACCGCATCGGTCGTGACCACGGCGGGTTGCACTCGGTCGGACCGGCGGATGCCGATGCCGGGCTCTCCGACGACGAGCCCCCGGCCGGCTGACGATGCGCGGCACGCAGATGCCTCGTGCGTAGGTGAGTGCGCGAAACCGTCACGCAGATGCGCATGTGCCGCGTCGCCGGTCGGATGTGCGTAGGTGAGTGCGCGAAACCGCCACGCAGGTACGCATGGGGACAGGCGGGGCGGGAGTCAGGGCCGAGAGGAGACCGCCTGCCAGAAGGCCCGGTACGACGGCCAGGTGATCTCCGGGGTCACCCAGCCCGAGCCGACCAGCTCGTCGTGCAGGCGCGGGAGGTGCTGGAACGGCACCCCCATGTCGGCGTGGTGCGCCAGGTGCCAGCCGGTGTTGAACGGCACCATCCAGAACCGCGCCGGCCACGACTGCTCGATCACGTGCGTCGTCTCGCGGCGGTCCGCGGAGCGCACCATGCCCCCGTGCTCGGCGATGGCGCGCAGCCGGTTGAGCACGCGCCACACCGTCATCCACGGCGCCAGCCACATCACCGGCCACCACCACCAGTGGCCCGTCGCGGTGAAGGCCGCGGCGAGCACGAGCTGCGGGCCGAGGATGCGCAGCGCGATCGGGCGGCTGCCAGGTGACTTCAGCGCCAGCAGCAGCGAGCGGAGGTTCTTCCAGCCGCTGGATCCGAATGCGTCGCGCCGCAGCTTGCGGTGCCACGAGTCCTTCGTGATCGGGTAGCCGGCGTAGAGCGCGACATCCGGCTCCTCGGGGCCCATCTCGTCTCGGTGGTGGGCCATGTGCGACCGGCGGTAGAGGTCGAACGGCACGAATGCGGGCGCGGCCAGCAGCCACCTGCCGACGAGGTCGTTCGCCTTGCGGTTCGAGAACAGGAGGCGGTGCGCGGCCTCGTGGTTGAGGATGGCCATGAGCGCCATGCCGCGGCCCATGAGGAAGAAGGCCGGCACGTAGAGCCACGGTTGGCCGATCCACGCCACGAGGTAGAGGAGGCCGACGGTCTGCAGCCACACCGACGCCACGTTGCCGACGTTGCGGAGGTCCTCGATGCGACGCAGCTCGGTGCGCAGCGCGCCCGTCGGCATGCCGAGCGCGTTGAAGCGGTCGTCGGGCAGCACGTCAGGCAGCGCTTCCTTCGGCGGCACCATCGTGTGGGGCTTCCGCTGGTCGTCGCCGATGGGCGGCAGGTCGCGCTTGCGGACCTCGTCGCCGGTGCGGTCGGTCATCGCCATGCGCCAATCTTACAGAATCCCGATGCGTGTGGCAATTGCGTAATGTCCGGGGTCGTGGGAGCATGCGGCGGATGGCCCTCCTCCCCGCTGCAGTTGAGGCGCCGCCGCTCACCGCCCGGTCGGTGATCGCCTCCACCTTGCTCGGCGTGCGCCCGCCTCGGCTGCCCGTCGGGCACCTGGTGCGCAGCGGCGATCTCTTCGGCATCGCCGAGGGCACCACACGCACCGCGCTGCACCGGATGGTGGCGGCCGGCGAGCTGGTGGCGTTCGATGGGACCTACGAGCTCGCCGGTCACCTCCTCGTGCGTCAGGCGCGCCAGGACGAGAGCCGCTCCGGGGCCTTGCGAACCTGGGACGGCAGGTGGGAGATGGCGATCGTCGGCGGCGAGCGGCGCTCGGCGCGCGACCGCGCCGCGCTGCGGGCCTCGGCGGGTCGCCTGCGCTTCGCCGAGCTGCGTGAAGGCGTGTGGCTGCGCCCCGACGTGCTCGACCCAGCGCGCCTGCCCGACGACCGGGCGCTGGTCGATGCGCAGTGCGAGCGCCTGCACGCCACGCCCGACGGCGATCCAGCGGCGCTCGCCGCGACGCTGTGGGACCTCGACGGCTGGTCGGTGCACGCTCGCACGCTGCTGCTCGCGCTCGGCCGCATCTTCCCCGTGCTCGAACGAGGCGACGCCACCGACCTCGCCGGCGCCTTCGTGCTGAGTGCAGCGGTGCTGCGCCACCTCCAGGCCGACCCGCTGCTCCCGCCCGACCTGCTGCCCGAACGGTGGCCCGGCGTCGAGCTGCGCGCCGGCTACGACGACGTGGACCGGGCCTTCAAGGCAACCTGGCGCGCCGCCACCCGAGACGGTGCCCAGTAGCGTCGCAGACGTGACCCGCAGGCCCGAGCTGAGCACCGCGCCACCCTCGTCGATCGGCGCGAGCCATCGCGGCCGGCGGGTGCGCGCGACCGCAGTCGCTGCGACGCTCGCGGCGCTGCTGGTCGGCGGGTGCAGCGACGACGGCGGCGGCGATGCGACGTCCACCACCGATGCGGCAGCCATCCCAGCAGTGGCGGACCTGCCGGCGCCCGAGGGCGACGGCTTCTGCCAGGCGGTGGCTGCGCTGGTGGCGGCCAAGGACGACGTGCGCACGTTGCGTGAGGACGCCGAGGTCGCCGGCACCGAAGCGGAGGTGCTCACCTCCCAGGCGTTTCGAGACGCCATGGGGGCGGTCGCCACCGCCAGCGGGCAGTACCTCACCACCGCGCCGACCGAGGTGGTGACCCTCGCTCAGGAGAAGGAGCGATTCGACGACGAGGTCGGTGCCCAGCTCCTCGCTGAGGGCGAGCTCGACGACAGCGGCGAGGTGTCCCTCGACCGAGCGGGCGCGCTGGCGACTCGCCTCGGCGAGTACAGCGAGACGCACTGCGGCGAGGTCGCCGTCCCGTCCTGAGCTTCCAGCGCCGCTCGCGCGTCACCATGCGCGAGAGGTCCGACGAGAAGCGGTGGGGTGCGGGGTCAGCGCCCAGGTGATCGGTTCGCAGCGGTGCGGGAATCGAGGAAGCGGAGCTGACGCCACAGGGCCTCGATCTTCGGCAGCTCGACGCCTGCGGCGGCCGCGGCGGCCAGCGGCGCGGCGTAGATGGCGTCCACCTCGAGCTGTCGACCCTCGTCGTGGTCGAGGCGCATGCTCGGCGCGTACGGCGTCATCTGCTCGGTGTCGGCCAGCATCTTGTCGATGAACGAGCGCTCGATCTCGTGGCCGCACGCATCGGCGCCGTCGAGCACCTCGCCCATGAGGTCGGTCACCAGCGCCCGGGCATCGGGGTCGGCCATCAGGTCATCGGTCCCTGCGTTCAGCACCACCGACAGCCCGTTGTAGGGGATGTTCCAGACCAGCTTCTTCCACCGCGCCACGCCGAGCGAGGGCTGCGGTGACACGGAGACCCCAGCAAACTCCAGATCCGCGGCCACCGCAGTCACGGCATCGGTGATGCCCGCGGCCCGGTAGCTCGGCAGCCACTCGCCGAGGGTCACCAGGCCGTAGTCGACGTGGCGAGCGTGGCCGGGCCCGACCTTGCTGGAGCACACGAAGCACAGCCCGCCGAGCACCGTGGCATCGGACCCGGCCACCGCCGCGCCGATCTCCTCGACCCCGAGACCGTTCTGCATCATCACGACGATCGTGCCCGGGCGGACCAGCGGCGGGAGCAGGTCGACGAGCGCGGCGTTGGCGGTGGTCTTGAGGCACACGAGCACGACGTCGGAGGGTCCCAGCTCGGCGGGATCCGCGCTGGCGCTGACCGCGTCGACCGCCACGTCGCCCCACACCGACTCGAGCCGAAGCCCGCGGGTGCGCAGGTGCTCGGCGTCGGAGCGGCCGAGGAAGCGGACGTCTGCTCCCGCTGCCAGCAGTCGACCTCCGTAGGTGATGCCGACGGCCCCGGGGCCGACCACTGTGTAGGTGCGCTCGATCACGCCCTTGAACCTACCGACCCCAGCGCGCCGACTCGCGGGAGCCGGAGGTGTCCACGTGAGGTGTCCAGGCTGCGGCGACCCAGATCCTGGTGCGGTGGGGTCGTACGATCTGCAGATGGACGACCGCCTCTACTTCCGTCAGCTCCTCGCCGGCCGCGACGTCGCGCAGGACGATCCGATCGCTCGCCAGATGGTGAACTTCATCTACCTCATCGGCGACCGAGCCACCGGCGAGTGCGTGGTGATCGACCCGGCGTACGACCCCGCCGGCATCGTCGCGGCGGCTGAGGCCGATGGCATGCGGCTCACCGGCGCCCTCGCGACCCACTACCACCCCGATCACGTGGGCGGCGACATGATGGGGCACGGCATCGCCGGCATCCGTGAGCTGCTCGAGCTCACCTCGATCCCGATCCACCTCCAGCGCGAGGAGGGACCGTGGGTGGAGCGCGTGACCGGTGTCGGCGCAGACCAGCTGGTCCTGCACGACAGCAGCGACATCGTGCGCGTCGGCGAGGTCGAGATCGAGCTCATCCACACGCCGGGCCACACGCCGGGCAGCCAGTGCTTCCTCGTGCACGGGCACCTGGTCTCGGGCGACACGCTGTTCCTCGACGGCTGCGGGCGCACCGATCTCCCCGGTGGCGATCCCGCTGCGCTCTACGAGAGCCTCACCCAGCGCCTCTCCAAGGTGCCCGACGACGCGGTCCTCTTCCCCGGGCACCTGTACTCCCCGGCCGGATCCGCTCCGATGGCGGAGGTCCGTGCCTGCAACTACGTTTTCACCCCGAAGTCAGCCGACGAGTGGGTTCGCACCTTCGGTCGGTGATTCGATCACCCTCGCCGGTGCTGCGGCGAGCGCCCGGATGCGGCGAGGCACCGCCTGCACGCGGCGGGCACATGTGGCGATCTATTGCTGAACATCGACGAGGCACGTGCCGATAGGGAGCATCGGTAGCAGGGAGGGGACGGTCGTGGTGGGCGATCGGAGCGAGCAGCACGATCCAGGAGGCGCGCAGGCCACTAGCGGAGGCGCGCCCATCGACGTCGCCGCGGAGCTGGCCAAGTACCACCGCGAGGTCCTCCTGTACATCGACCCGGCCGGCCACATCCGCGGCGGCGGTGGAGCGGTCGCCACCGCGCTCGGGTACAGCGTCGGCGAGCAGGACGGCACGCACATCGCCGAGTACATCCACCCCGATGACCTCGCGCGCGTCCTTGACGTCGTCGAGTGGGCCCGCAGCACCGAGCCGCCGTTCCTGCAGCGACTGAACGCTCGGGCGCGGCACCTCGACGGGAGCTGGGTGCCGTTCCGTGCCGAGGTGCTCAGCGCGGAGCCGCCGCTGCGCGGCGTCATCGTTCGCACGCGGCCCCTCGATGCGGACGACCCCGAGTTCGTGCAGGGCGACGACCGGTTCGCATCCTTGGCCGACGTGATGCCTGCGGGGATCCTCACCGCTGATGCCCGCGGATTCGTCGTCTTCTCCAACGACGCGGCGAGCCAGCTGCTGGGCGCAGCGCCGGAGCACCTCCACGGACACGGGTGGGAGCGGTGCCTGTCGGAGGAGGGACGAGACGAGATCGCGCTCGCCGCCGCTCGGGTGCTCGAGGAGCGCGGTCAGCAGCGTGAGCGCATGGTCGTGGAGATCATGCGGTTCGGGGAGAAACGCTGGCTGCACGTGACGCTGGTGCCGCTCGGCCGTGAAGGGCAGCGCACCGGGTGGATCGGGACGTTCGAGGACGTGACCGAACGCCAGCTGGCCGCCGCCGAGCTCGCGCACCTGGCGACGCACGACCCGCTCACCGAGCTGCCGAACCGCCTGCTGCTCGAGGACCGACTCGATCAGGCCGTGGCTCGCATGCATCGCACATCGGGCACCCTCGCCGTGCTCTTCACGGACCTGGACGACTTCAAGGTGATCAACGACACCTTCGGCCACGCGGTAGGCGACGCGGTCCTGGTCGAGGTGGCTCGCCGGATGGGGGAGCACCTGCGCCCGACCGACACGTTGGCGCGCCTGGGCGGTGACGAGTTCGTCGTGGTGTGCGAGGGCCTCGATCACGACGGGGTGTCGGACCTCGTGGATCGGCTTCAGCGAGCGGTAGCCAGGCCGATGCCGGTGATCGAGGGCGGCCACGAGCAAGCCATGAGCATCGGCGTCGCAATCGCCCGGCCATCGGTCGAGACCACGAGGGACCTGCTGGCCCAAGCGGATCAGGCGATGTACCGGATGAAGCGGGCTCGGCAGGCCGACGGCTGAGGCTTCGGCTCAGCCCGATCGCCAGGCGCCGTCAACCCTTTGGATCAGATGGTCTGAGAAGACTATTTCTGATAGTTGCGCTGTATCTCTCAAGACTTGTTCTGGCGGTGTCGTTGATGCGGGTACAGCGGCTCATGTGGCGACCGCGACGGGGGGCTGAACGATGGGGATCAGGCGATCGGTGAGGGGTGCAGCGGTGCTGGGCGTCGTCGCCCTGCTCGCAGCAGGCTGCGGCGGTGGCGAGGGCAGCGGTGAGGAGGCGGACGACCCCTCAGAGGCCACCGGTCCCACCACCACGCTCGAGCCGCAGCGCGGGGGCAAGCTCATCTACGGCACCGAGGCCGAGACCGACGGGTTCGATCCCGCCCGCAGCCGGTGGGCGCCATCGGGGTTCCTCATGGGGTTCGCGGTGATGGATCCGCTGGCGTACTACGACGCCGAGGGCAACGCGAAGCCGTACCTCGCCGAGAGCATCGAGCCCAACGAGACCTTCGACGTCTGGACGATCACCTTGCGCGACGGCGTGAAGTTCCACGACGACTCGGACCTCGACTCCGCCGATCTCATCTACCTCCTCGACACCCACAAGGCGTCGGGGCTCACGCAGGACAGCATCCGTCCGATCGAGTCCTACGAGGCGATCGACGACCTCACCGTCGAGATCACGATGAGCGAGCCCTGGGTGGCGTTCCCCGCCATGCTCGTGTCGCAGATCGGTGCCGTGCCGCCCGAGGACTACGACGTGAAGTGGGGGCCGGCAGCCAACGAGCCGATCGGCACGGGTCCGTTCGTCTACAACGAGTGGATCCGCGACGACCACTACCTCGGTGATCGCAACGAGAGCTATTGGCGTGAGGGGTTGCCTCGCCTCGACCAGATCGAGTTCCGCCCCATCCCCGATGCCGGTACCCGCGAGGCAGCGTTCATCTCGGGCGACATCGACGTCTTCCACGAGAACGACGAGACCCGCATGCGCTTCTACGAGATGGAGAAGGACGGCGAGGCGAAGGTCTACGAGAGCACATCGGAGGGCGAGGAGCTCTTCGTGATGCTCAACACGACCAGGCCGCCGTTTGATGACGTGGAGATGCGCAGGGCGATGGCGCACGCGCTGCCCCTCGAGGAGTACCAGGCGCTGCACGGCGGTGGCATCGACCCCATCGCGTACGGCGCGTTCCAGGAGAGCAACCCGTTCTACGAGGCGACGCCCGAGTACCCGCAGTACGACCCGGCGGCGGCGAAGGAGATCGTCGATGCATACGTCGCGGGCGGCGGCGATCCTTCCTTCGAGCTGCTGGCGTCCTCGACGCCGAGCAACCAGCGCGTGCTGCAGTGGATGCTCGACAAGCTCGAGGAGGTGGGCATGGACCCCTCTGCGAACGCGCTGACGCAGTCCGAGCTCATCCTCACCGTCATCGGCGGCAACTACGACGCGTCGTACTGGCGGCAGTTCGCCGGACCGGATCCAGACATGGACTACGTGTGGTGGCACGGCGACAACGCGAAGGAGCAAGGCGAGGGCCTGTCGTTGAACATGTCACGCATCGATGACGAGGAGATCAACGACGCCCTCGACCGCGGTCGCCAGAGCCCCGACCGCGAGGACCGGATCGCTGCCTACGCCGACCTCCAGCACCGCTGGGCCGAGCTCGTCCCCTACGTCTGGCTCTCACGACCGGAGTGGGTCGTCATCGCCAAGCCCTACGTGCACAGCATCCTCACCGGGCCGCTTCCCGACGGCAGCCCCGCCCTGGCGCTCGGCGGCCAGTACCCGACGGTGCACCTGCTCACGCACGCCTGGGTCGATCAGTAGCTGCTCGATTCGGGCCACGAGCTCGCGACCCCGGTGCGCAACCGCCGAGCGTGCCGGGGTCGCGGCGCGTCTGAGGGAGCGTTCAGCCCGCCGTGATGCCGCCGTCGACGGCGAGCACGGCGCCGTTGACGAACCGGGCCTCGTCGGATCCGACGTACGCGATCGTCGCGGCGATGTCCTCGGGCTCCGCCAGCGAGTCGAGCAGCATGGCGCGCATCACGAGGTGCATGTTGGCTCCCTCGGGTGGAGCGAACCCGCCGATGATGTTGGTGTTGGTGCCGCCCGGGCACACGGCGTTGGCGCGGATGCCCTTGCGTCCGAACTCGATCGCCAGCGAGCGGGTGAGGCCGATCACGCCGTGCTTCGAGGCGCAGTAGGCAGCGACGTACGCCTGGCCCATCATCCCCGCGGTCGAGGCGACGTTGACGATGTTGCCCTTCGACTCGAGCAGGTGCGGCAGCGCGGCGTGGGCGGTGAAGAAGCAACCGTTGAGGTTCACCGCGATGGTTCGCAGCCACCCGTCATCGGTCTCGTCCGCGAAGTGGGTGGCGTGACCGATCCCGGCGATGTTGCACAGCACGTCGAGCCCGCCGAACGCGCCGACCGCGGTGCCGACCAGCGCTCGCGCGCTCGCGCTGTCGCTCACGTCGACCTCGGCGGCCTGCGCGCTGCCGCCGGCTTCGACGATGGCGGTCGCAGTCGCCTCCGCGCCGTCGAGGCGGAGGTCTGCGCACAGCACATCGGCACCCTCGGCGCCCAGTCGCCGGGCGGTTGCGGCACCGATCCCCGAGGCGGCGCCGGTCACGATGGCGGTCTTGCCGGCGAAGCGGGCGGGCTGCTGGTCGGTCACGCGATCCCCCTGGGTCGTGGTGCGACCGAACGGTAGACGGACCCCCGTCTCGCTGTCTGATTGGTCGTCAGATCGGGGGATCCGCTACTCGCCGAGGGACGTCGTCGGAATCTGCAGGGGACTGCCCTCGCCGAAGATGAGCAGGTAGGGGTCGAGGTCGCCCAGCGTCACGAGGGCGTCGAGCTCGGCGCGGGTGCGGCGCCCGGCGAGGCTGCGCAGCACCTCGAAGCGCGAGCCCTCGATGCGCACCGCCGGCTCGCCCTCGCCGAGCACCCACGCCAGGTCGCCCGCTCGAAGCTCGAGCGTGGGCAGACCCAGGCCGCGGATCAGGTTGTCGAGGGTGCTGGTGATGAAGCCGAACGCCACCGGCTGCTGGTCGTGCTCGCGTGCGGCGACGACGCCGAGCGCGCCGTAGAGGTCCTGCTCGTGGGTGGCGGTGTCGAAGACGAGCTGAGCTGCCGGTCCAGGTTCGGCGTGCACGAGCAGGGCCTCGGCCGCGGGGCCATCTGCCGCCCAATCGGCGAGCAGGTCTGCGAGCGGACGGCCCTTCGCCCGCTGCACCTGCGCGTCGGTCCACCGGTCGGATGCTGCGCCCTCGAGGTTGAGGGTCGACACGTCGCGTGCGTTGCCGACGAGGTGGCCGACGAGATCGGCGATCGACCACGCCGGGCACCCCGGCACCTGTCGGGCGAGGTCGTCGGCGCCGAGGGGCTCGAGGGTGGTGGTGATGCGAGCTCGCAGCTCGCCGTAGGCGGCCGCGCTTGCTTCGGTGGAGGGCAGCATCGCGGCACCCTACCGACCGGATCCGTCGCCGGCTCGCTCTCCTAGGCTGCCGCCCGAACCCCGTTCTGTGCATGGTGAGTCCCGGCTATCGGAAGTCACCATGCACAGAACGAGGAGAGCCACCTGGAGGAACCATGACGACCGAGGCCGAGCGCGAGGACCTGCTCGCGGTGGTGCGCCGCTTCCGCGACCGCGAGATCATCCCCACCGCCGCGCACTGGGATCGCACCGACACCTACCCCGAGCCGATCGTCGAGGGGATGAAGGAGCTCGGCCTCTTCGGGATGACCGTGCCCGTCGAGCACGGCGGCCTCGGGCTCGACTTCCTCACCTACGCGCGGGTCGTCGAGGAGCTGGCCTACGGCTGGATGAGCGTGACCGGCTTCCTCAACACGCACTTCATGGGCTGCTACCTCATCAAGGAGTTCGGCACCGATGACCAGCGCGCGTCGCTGCTGCCGCGCATGGCGAGCGGCGAGATCCGCGGCGCCTACGCCCTGTCGGAGCCCGATGCCGGCTCCGACGTGCAGGCCATCCGAACGCGGGCGGTCGCCGACGGCGACGAGCTGGTCGTGTCGGGCACGAAGATGTGGCTCACCAATGGGCTGCACGCGGGGCTCGTCGTCGCGCTGGTTCGCACCGCGGACACCGACCCGGCGCACCGCGGCATGAGCGTGCTGCTCATCGAGAAGGAACCCGGCGCCGAGCGCGACCGCGGCATCACCGTGTCTCGCCACATCGACAAGCTCGGGTACCGCGGCATCGAGACCGTCGAGCTCGTCCTCGACGAGCACCGCGTGCCGGCCACGGCGGTCCTCGGCGGCGAGCAGGGCGTCGGCTTCCGCCAGATGATGTCGGCGGTCGAGCTCGGCCGCATCAACATCGCGGCGCGCGCCACGGGCGTCGCCCGCCGCGCGTTCGAGGAGTCGATCCGCTACGCGCAGCAGCGCGAGACGTTCGGCAAGCCCATCGCCGGCCACCAGGCCATCGCCTTCAAGCTGGCGGAGATGGGCACGACGCTGCGCGCCGCCACGCTGATGTACCGCGACGCCGCCGAGCGCAAGCAGCGCGGCGAGCGGTGCGACCTCGAGGCGGGCATGGCGAAGCTGTTCTGCTCGGAGGCCTGCTGGGACCTGACGCAGGAGGCGCTCCGCATCCACGGCGGCAACGGCTACGCGGCGGAGTACCCCATCGAGCGGCTGTACCGCGACGCGCCGCTGATGATCGTCGGGGAGGGCACCAGCGAGATCCAGAAGACGGTGATCGCCCGCAGGCTGCTGGAGGACTTCGCGCTCTGACGACGCTCCCACCCCCACCCCCGGCGTTCTGGTGGGTCGGATCCCCCGTGGTGACGCACCAGTCCCACCGGAACCGGCAGGGGGAGCGGGCGCAGAGGAGACCGTGTGACAGATGCAACAAACAAGCAGGCTTGACTGTTTGTTTGATCGGGAGTTGCATGGGGGCATGTCCGATGAGCCCACCGACACCCGTCGTCGCAACCGCAGCGCAGAGCGCGACCACCGCCGCGACCACGAGCCGAAGCGATCGCGGCGCAAGGGAGCGGGCACCGTCGCCGATGCTGCAGCGGCAGCCAGCGCCCGCCGGACCCAGGCCGAGCGCACGGCCGCCACCACCGAGCGCATCCTCGACGCCACCGTCGCCTGCTTGGCAGACCGGGGCCACGCCGCCACCAGCACCAGCGAGATCGCACGGCTCGCCGGCGTGTCGCGCGGCGCGCTGCTGCACCACTACGCCACCAAGGACGAGCTGCTCGCAGCAGCCGTCACGCACGTCTTCGCTCGCAGCGTGGTCGAGTTCCGCGCCCGCATCGCCGAGGTGCCAGAGGGACCCGATCGCTCCGATGCCGGCATCGACGTCCTGTGGCAGATCTTCCGCGGGCCGACGTTCGACGCCTGGCTCGAGCTCATCGTCGCCGGGCGCACCGACCGGGCGCTCCAGCGCCACGTGGCGCGCGAGACCGAGTCGCTGGCCCTGGTCGTGAGCGAAGCGTGGGACGAGCTGGCACCCACCGCAGGCGCCGTCACCCCGATGCACGCGGCCGCGCCGCTCCTGCTCTTCTCCATGCTCGAGGGCCTCGCGCTCAACCGGCACACCGGCGCCACGGTGATCGAGGACGCGATGCCCGGGGTCCTCGCCGCCATGAAGGACCTCGCCCGCATGCTCGCCTCCACCGCCGAACCTGCCTCCGAACCCGCCTCCGAAGGAGCTCCCTCGTGACCGCCACCCTGCAGCCCGCAACCACCGATCGGCCCCAGACCACGCTGGACCAGGAGCAGCCGGCCACGACCGGCATCACGCGCGACCAGTTCGAGGCGCTGGTCAAGCGGCTGTCGCGACAGTCGGTCGACAAGCACTTCGACCCGTTCGTCGACATCGTGTGGGACGACCCCGAGATGGCCGTCGATCCCGACGACCCTCGCTGGGAGACCGTGGTGCCGTCGCCGCTCAAGGCGACCGCCTGGTACCAGGCGCTGCCGGCGGCGACGCGCAGCCGCATGGGGCTCACGATGGCCGCCGGCCTGGCCAAGAACGGCCTGCAGTTCGAGAACGTCCTGCAGCGCGGCCTGCTCGAGTACTGCTTCGGCCTCGGCAACGACGACGTCCGGTATCGGTACGCGATGCACGAGGTCATCGAGGAGGGCCACCACTCCCAGATGTTCCAGGAGTTCGTGAACCGCGCCGGCACGAACCCCCGAGGCCTGCCGTGGGACGTCCGCATCGGCGCCAACCGCATCCCGCTGCTGGGTCGTCGGTTCCCGGCGCTGTTCTTCCTCTTCGTGCTCGGTGGCGAGGATCCGATCGACTACGCGCAGCGCGAGGGCCTGCGCTCCGATGACGAGCTCCCTCCGATCCTCGAGCGCATCGCTCGCATCCACATCACCGAGGAGGCGCGGCACCTCAGCTTCGCTCGCAGCTATCTCAAGCTCAACGTCCCGAAGCTCGGGTTCGTTCGCCGGCAGATCCTCGCCTTCGCCGCTCCGATCATCCTCGGCATCATGGCTGGGCTCATGCTGCGACCGACGAAGAGCTTCATCAAGCGGTTCGGCATGCCCGACGCGGTGGTGCGCGAGGCGTTCGACTCGCCCGAGCACGAGGCGCGCACCGCCGAGTCCCTCAGCAAGGTTCGCCGCCTGTGCCGCGACCTGGGGCTCACGCACGCCCCGGCGCGCCTCGTGTGGCAAGCGTTCGGGATCTGGGCGGAGGACTGACCGGGGTCGCGGCCGCCGGTGCCGCGCGAGCATGGGTGGGTGCGAGTCGCCGCCGTCCAGCTCACCTCCACCACCGATCGCGACGCGAACCTCGCTGCTGCCGGAGCGCTCGTCGAGCGGGCGGCGACGCAGGGCGCCGAGCTGGTCGTGCTGCCCGAGCTCTTCAACCTGCTGGGGAGCCGAGAGGAGCTGCGCGCCGGCGCAGAGCCGCTCGACGGCCCGACCATCACCTGGGCCGCCGAGCTGGCGCTCGCCCACGGGCTGTGGCTGGTGGCCGGCAGCATCGCTGAGCGCCGCGGCTCGGGCCGCATCGCCAACACCTCGTGCCTGCTCGGGCCCGACGGCGCGGTGCGGGCCACCTACCGCAAGGTGCACCTCTTCGACAACGACGTGCCCGGCGCCGCCTACCGCGAGTCCGACACGTTCGTGGCCGGCGATCGCCTCGTCGTCAGCGACGCACCGCCGGTGCCGGTGGGCATGGCGACGTGCTTCGATCTGCGCTTCCCGGAGCACATCCGAGCCCTGGCGCTCGACGGGGCTCGCATCGTGGTGCTGCCCGCTGCGTTCACCGCCACCACCGGCGCCGCGCACTGGGAGGTGCTGGTGCGTGCCCGAGCCATCGAGGACCAGGTGTTCGTCATCGCTGCGGACCAGGTCGGTGCGAGCTCGCCGTCGCTGCGCTGGCACGGCCGTTCGATGATCGTGGACCCCTGGGGCGACGTGCTCGCCGAGGCGGTCGCGGACGAGCCCACGGTGCTTGTGGCCGACCTCGACCTCGCCCGCCAGGACGCGGTGCGAGCGCAGCTCCCCAGCCTGGCCGCTCGCCGACCGGAGGTCTACGGAGCGCCGTAGCTGACCCCACCCGCCCCGATCCTGTGCGTCCGTGCGTGCGCGATTCGCGCACGCACCTACGCACGGACGGTGGGTCGCGGTGGGGGGATGGAGGGGGTCGGCTCCTGGTGGTGCAGCACGGCGGGCCGTTCGTGCCACCACGTCGCCCAGCGTCGTCCCTCCGCCGGGGCAGGCCACCCGATCGCGACCATCAGCACCACCAGCGCCGGGTTGGCGACCGCCAGCATCATGCCAGGCACCGCGATCCCCGAGTCGTTGAGCGCCATACCGAGCACGCCGGTGACCAGCAGGCCCCATCCCGCCGCTCGTAGCGGCGGCACCAGGGCGACGAGCTGCGCACGGCTGCGGGGAGCTGCGATGGCGAGGTAGAGCGCGATCAGCGCCGTGGCGATCACGAGCAGGAGCCACAGCGTGCCGGTGAGCGCGGCGAGGTTCTGCTCGAGCTTGCGCTGGATGACGAGCAGCAGGCCGTCGCTGCCGTCGTCGCCGAGCCGCTCGAAGAGCCGACCGAGGTGCGAGCGCTCCGCGGCCGGCCGACTCAGGTCGAGCGCGGCGAGCGCACCCACGGCGAGCGCCGTGCCGATGCCTGCGACCGCGAGCGTTCGCAGGTGCACCCGGAGCCCGAGCAGCAGCGCGGTGGTGAGCGCGATCGCAGGTACGCCGGCGAGGATGCCGCCCACGTCCGCACCCCAGAACGGCATGACGTCGACGAGCAGGATGCCGATGAGCAGCGACAACGCCGCCACGCGGCCGCGCGTGCCACCAGGCCGGTGGGCGAGCACGGCGGCGAGGATGATGCCGGCAGCGAACAGCTGGGCGAAGGTCACGTTGTTCACGCCGCCGAAGCGCCCGGCCACGATCGGGGAGTCCCCGAGCACGGTGTTGAACTGCAGCTCGGAGTCCAGCAGCACCACGCTGGTGCAGATGACGGCGATGTCGAGGGACAGCACGGCGACCAGCCGCGGGAGGTTCCGCCTCGGCCACACGATCGCGGTTGCTGCTGCGAGCGTCAGCGCACCGCCGACGAGGAACGCCCAGTAGCTGGCCGCACCCCAGTCGGCGAAGGGCAGCAGGCCGGCGAGGTAGGTGAGCGGCAGCACCGCGAGCAGCGCCACGGCCGCGAAGCGCAGCGCGCCGATCCGCCGACCGCCTCGCCACGTCGACACCGCGACGGCGACGAGCAGGAGCAGATGCGCGACGACCAGCGCATTGGTCACCGGGCCGACCATCTGGTCGCGGAACCGGGCATCGGTCTCATCCGCGCGCAACCCGTCGATCCGGTCGTCGAGCGGAGCGCTGCCGCCGCCAGCCACGAACGGGCGCCCCTCCATCGTGGCGGGGGGCTCGACGCCGACGAGGTCGAGGATCGTCGGACCGACGTCGGTGATGGTGACGTACCCGGGACGTCGGGTCTGGCCGCTGTACAGGCGCTCGGGCCCGGTGCCCGGAGCGCGCAGCGCTGCAACGGTGAGGCGCGGCTCGCTTCCCGGGTTCGACGGCGCGATGACCAGCACCGCGTCGGTCGCCGGATCGGTGCGGGCCACGAGCTCGGCGATCAGCTCATCGGTGGCGACCAGCGCCTTGACCTTCTCGGCCCGGCGGCGTGCTGAGGTGAAGGTGCCGGTCTGGGACTCGACCCGGCGAAGGTCGGAGGCCTCGACGAGCACCACGGCCCGGTCGCCCCAGACGTCGTCGAAGGCCTCGACGACCGCGTCGACGTCGAGGCGGGTGCCGCCGGGAGCGATGGGGTCGGCGGCGAGCAGGTCGCGGCCGAGCCGACCGGCGGGGAGGATGCCGTTGGTGCCCATCAACGCCAGGGCGGCCTCGCGGTGCCAGCTCGGCTCGACGGTATCGATGCGATCGCTGTTGGCGATGACCGCCGGGGCGAACCCCTCTTCGACCAGGGTGCGTCCGACGAGCCCGACCCGCCCGCCGAAGGTGGCGGCCGCGTTCTGGCGCACGATGCTGGGCAGGGTGAGCAGGCCCGCCGCTCCGTCGAACTCGGTGCCGGTGCGTCGCTCGAACTCCTCTGCCGCGGTGCCGAGCCCGTACTGCTCGTCTGGTTCGAGCACGACCCCGGCCAGGAGGTCAGAGGCCAGGGCCCGGGTGCCGGCACCGATCGTGGCGTACGAGTCGCCCGCTGGCCCGGCGCGGCGCTGCACCTTCAGCGAGAGGTTCGCCACCGCAGCCTCGTCCAGCATCGACCACAGCGCCGGCATCCGGTGCTCGTCGATGTCCTCCCACAGCAGGTTCGGCAGCGAGAGGACCAGCACGCGCTCTGCTGGCGGCGCCTGGTCGGTCGCGGCGCCCGCCGAGTCGACAGATGGCCCGCCTGGAGGGGTGCCCGCGCCCACGAGGCCGACCAGCAGCGCCACGGCGGCGGCGAGCGCGACCGGGCGACGGCGAAGGGGGCGTGGGGCCATGACCTCACGAGGCTACCGACCTCCCACCTGGGGTCCTGGGCATCGTTCGGCGCGCCGCGAGGTGGCTGA
This sequence comes from Acidimicrobiales bacterium, assembly GCA_038206295.1. GTDB lineage: Bacteria > Actinomycetota > Acidimicrobiia > Acidimicrobiales > JBBRAZ01 > JBBRAZ01. The sequence continues at coordinate 68,677 of JBBRAZ010000011.1, read as the reverse complement.
GGTCTGGAGCAGGGAGCAGTCGGGTGAAGTCAGCGTGTGCCGACGGCGAACCCGATCCCGAGCGCGGTGCTGGCCTGCGCGCACAGGGCTCGCGCCTCGGCGGGGTCGAACATGCCGGCGATGGTGAGCGAGCAGATGCCGTGGCTCATCGCCCACAGCGCCATCGCTTGGTCGTGGGCCGTCGGCGAGGGCGCCATCACTCCCGCTGCGATGCAGCGGTCGACCTGGTCGATGAGTCGCTGCAGCGTGCTCAGCGCCTCGGTCAGGTCGGCATCGCTCGGGGTGAAGTCGGGGATCGGCCGCTCGAACATGACCGTGTAGAGGTGCGGGTTGGCGAAGGCGTTGTCGAGGTACGCGCCACCGAGGAGGGAGAGGCGCTCGAGGGGCGCGATGTCCTCGGGCACGGCGTCCATGCGGTCCGCCAGCCGACGGAAACCAGCGAGGTACATGGCGCCCACCAGCTCGGCCTTGCCGCCGATGAGGGTGTAGAGCGCGTTGGTGGTGGTGCCGGCTGCAGCCACCACCCGGCGGGTGGTGAGGGCGGTGGGACCCTCCTCGGCGAGCAGCCTGCCGGCGGCGTCGATCAGGCGGTCGCGCAGGTCGGGTTCGTACTGCTTCGGCCTCGGCACGTTGACACCGTACCAGAACAGTGTTATCAATCAAGTTCCAGAACGGTGTTATGACAGGCCGGCACTGCCCGGCAGACCCACGAGGGGGAACGATGACCACCATCGACGAGCCGACCACCACCAACACCTTCCTCACCGGCAACTACGCCCCGATCCCGCACGAGACCACCGCGTGGGACCTCGAGGTCACCGGAGCGATCCCGCCGAGCCTCGCCGGCCGCTACGTTCGCAACGGCCCCAACCCGATGGCGGCGGACGCTGCTCGCCACCACTGGTTCCTCGGCGATGGGATGCTCCACGGCCTCGAGCTGCGCGACGGGCGCGCGGTCAGCTACCGGTCGAGGTGGGTCGTGACTCCCGAGGTCGCGGCGCGCACCGGTCGAGTGCCACGGCCGGCGGATGCCGGTGGTGTGATGCCCGGCCCCGGCAACACCAACGTCGTGCACCATGCCGGGTCGATGTGGGCGCTGTGCGAGCTGGCCCTGCCGTGGGAGATCACGCCCGAGCTCGACACCGTGCGCCAGCATGCCTTCGGGGGCGCGCTGCCCGCAGGGACCACGGCGCACCCCAAGTTCGATCCGCTCACCGGCGAGCTGCACGTCATGGCGTACACGTTCATGGACGCGCTGCTGCGATACCACGTCATCTCGCCCGATGGCGTGCTGACGCGCACCGAGGAGATCGAGCTCGGCGCGCCGGTCATGGTCCACGACATGGCGCTCACGCAGACCTACGCCATCGCGCTCGACCTACCCGTCGTCTTCGACCTCCAGATGGTGGTGGACGGCGCGCCGATGCCGTACCGCTGGGACGAGAGCTACCGATCGCGCGTCGGGCTCGTGCCGCGGTCCGGCACCGCGGCCGACACGATCTGGTTCGACATCGACCCCTGCTACGTCTTCCACCCGCTCAACGCCTACGACGACGGCGACGCGGTGGTGATGGACGTCGTGCGCCACCCGGACATGTTCCGCCAGTCGCTCATCGGTCCGATCAGCGGTGCCCCCCGCCTCGAGCGCTGGCGCTTCGACGTGCCTACTGGGAGCTGGTCGAGCGAGATCGTCTCCGAACGCCCGATGGAGTTCCCGCGGGCGGATGAGCGCGTGGCCACGATGCGACACCGCTACGGCTATGCCGCGGGGTCGGGCATCCTCGACCTCGGGAGCATGGACGATGCCGCCACCTCGGTGCTCAAGTTCGACCTCGAGCGCGGCACCGAGGAGGTGTTCGAGCTCGGCGCGGGCGTGAAGGTCGGCGAGCTGGTCTTCGTGCCCGACGCCGACGGCGCCGGGGAGGACGAGGGCTGGTTGCTGGGCATGGCGCACGACCGGAGCACCGATCGATCCTCGCTGCTGATCCTCGATGCCACCGATGTCGCGGCCGGTCCGGTGGCCGAGGTGCACGTGCCGGTTCGAGTGCCGGCGGGGTTCCACGGCAACTGGATGCCCGACCGGGCGCTGGGCGCACAGTGACCCTCAGCATCTGACCGACTCCTCAGCGCGCGACCGTTCGCGCTCTGCCCCCCGCACATGGCTCCATGGGCACGCCGTGGACCGCAAGCTCGTGGAGAGGGTGGGAGGATGAGGGCGTGGCGGTCGGACGGTTCGCTCCCAGCCCGACGGGGCCGCTGCACGTCGGCAACCTGCGCACCGCGCTGCTGGCGTGGTTGTGCGCCCGGTCGGCCGGGTCGCGCTTCGTGCTGCGCGTCGAGGACCTCGACGTCGCCGCGTCGCGCGCGGAGCACGAGTCGTCGCAGCTCGCGGACCTGCGTGCCCTCGGTATCGATTGGGACGGTCCGGTCGTGCACCAGTCCGGGCGTGGCGATGCGTATGCGTCAGCGCTCGATCGACTCGAGGCGCTGGGCCTCCTCTACTCGTGCTTCTGCACGCGCCGCGAGATCCGTGAGGCGGCGAGCGCCCCTCACGGCGAGCTGCCCGAGGGCGCCTACCCCGGTACGTGCCGAGATCTCTCGCTCGCCGAGCGCTCGGCGCGCACCGCAGCCGGCCGTCCGCCTGCGCTGCGCGTGCGCGCTGCCGGCGAGCGACGCCGCTTCCGCGACCGGCTCCACGGCGCCGTCGAGGGGCCCTGCGACGACTTCGTGGTCCGGCGCAACGACGGCACCGCCGCCTACAACCTCGCCGTCGTGGTCGACGACGCGGATGCGGGCGTCGAGGAGGTGGTGCGCGGCGACGACCTGCTCGATTCGACGCCGCGCCAGGTGCTGGTGGCCGAGCTGCTCGACCTGCCGGTGCCCACCTACGCGCACGTTCCCCTGGTGCTCGGTCCCGACGGGGAGCGGCTTGCCAAGCGGCACGGCGCGGTGACGCTCGGTGATCGCCTCGACGCCGGGTGGTCGACAGCGGACGTGCTGGAGGTGCTCGCTGCGAGCCTCGGCGCCGCGGTGGGTCAGCGACCCGCTCCGCCGACGGCTGCGGCGGATCTGCTGGATGGCTTCGCTCTCGATCTGATTCCCCGGTCGGCGTGGGTCCTTCCGGACCTCGCCGACGACCGCTGAGGATCGATCAGCTCGCCCAGCCCTGCGCGCCGATGAGGGGGACGAAGCGCACCGCGCCGAGGTCTTCGGTGGCGACGCCGTCCTCGGAGCGGACCACGACCACGAGGCGTTGCGAGCTGGCGTCGCCGACCGGGATCACCAGTCGACCGCCGACGGCGAGCTGCGCCACGAGCGCGTCGGGCACGGTCGGACCGCCGGCGGTGACCACGATGGCGTCGTAGGGGCCACCGGCGCGATGGCCGAGCGTGCCGTCGCCGACGAGGACCTCGACGGCGCAGACGCCGACGTCCTCGAGCGTGGACCGGGCGCGCTCGGCGAGCGAGTCGAGCCGCTCGACCGACACGACGTGGTCCGCGAGCGTGGCGAGCACCGCGGCGCTGTAGCCGCACCCGGTGCCGATCTCGAGCAGGCGCCCCACGCGCGGGCGATCGCCGAGCGCGGCCTCGGCCATGAGGGCGACGATGAAGGGCTGCGAGATGGTCTGGCCGTCGCCGATGGGGACGGGCCGGTCCACCGTCGCGAGGTGCAGCACCTCCTCGGGCATGAACCGCTCTCGTGGCACCGTGCGCATCGCGGCGAGCACCTCGGGATGGCGCACGCCTCGTTGCTCGATCTGCGTGGTCACCATCTCGTCGCGCCGCTGCGCCCACATCGTCACCCCGTCCACGGTACGGACTGCATCAGTGGTTGCCACCGGGTCGGAGGTCCCGATCCCTCAGGCGTTGAGGAGCAGGAGGAGGCCGCCGACGGTGTAGAGGACCATCGCTGCGAGCAGCGGGTACTGGCCTCGCAGCGCGGTGCGGGCATCGCTGGCCTCGATGGCGCGGTCGTGCGCGGCGGCGACGCCCAGCACGTGGCCCAGCACGATCGCACCGACCTGCACCCAGGCGATGGTCGTCGGCTCGATGAGGCGGTAGTCGACGCGCCACGCAGCGGTGCCCAGCAGGTCCCAACCACGAGCGAGGGGATCGGACAGCACGATCAAGAACCGCTGCCCCTCGAAGACCAGCAGCGAGAAGTAGTGGGCGATGGCGTAGGCAAGCGCGATCGGCAGGAGGGAGGCCACGTAGCGGTCGGCCACGACCGTCGGCTCGTCGCCGGTGATCCGAGCGCTGGCCCGGGTCGCGCCGACGTAGAGCAGCGCGACCGCTCCCACGACCGCCACCAGCCCGACCGTGTGCAGCGCGGTCACGCTCCACGGCGATCGGTCCGCAGCCAGGCGGCCCCACCAGGCGGTGCGGGCGACGCCGTCGAAGGTCGTGCCGCCGAGGGTGACGAGCACCAGCGCGACCGTGCCACGTCGCGGCGTGACGCGAGCGAGCCCGACGAAGGGCGGGTGCACCCGCAGCCCGCGCTCGCCGCGCTCGAACGGCGCGAGCGCAGCGAGGAGGCCGAACAGGGCGCCGAGCGGATCGGCGGTGCGCAACCAGCGCCGGCCGTAGCGCAGCGCGCCGGCCAGGAGGAGGGCGCCGGCCACCACGATGGCGCCGCCGACGACCCTCGGGTTGCCGGGGTCGTGGTAGGCGAGCTCGAGCCAGAGGAACGCGAGCACGCCGGCGGCCGCCGGTCGATGCGTCGCATCGCGCTCGATCGATGCGCCGCCGGCGGGAGTCTCGCCGCCCATGCGGCGCCGAAGCCACCCGGCGGCCGCGGCGAGCGTGTCGATGGGGCTCACCCTGGGCCACACGTCACCCAGCACCGCCGATCCGACCTGCCCGCCGACCCAGAGCACGACGTAGAAGGTGACCGGTGCCAGGTTGCGGTTCGGGCTGTCGGAGCCGGCGAAGGCCGACCACACCGCCAGCACGCTCAGCGTGAGGACCAGCAGCCGAGCGAGCAGCGCCGCTGCACGTGCCGTGCGCTCCGCGAACGCTGGCACCAGTCGCCCCTCCGCTGCGGCGCGCAGGCGCGGCATGTGCCACAGCGCGCCGATGGCGGCGAAGGAGATGGCGACCGCGATCCCCGCGCCCCACGCCACCTGCCACAGCGGCAGGGGGAGGTCGCCACGCTCGCCGACGCCGTGTGCCGCAGCGGGCCCAGCATCCGCGAGCACCAGCGCCGCGACCATCCACGTTGCGAACCAGGCGCGCCGACCGCGCGAGGCCGGCGTCACGCGACGGCCAGCTGCACCAGCATGATCCCGTCGTGGTGGAGGTGGACGGGGATCATGCCGCCGATGTCGGCGGGGAACGTCGTGGTCACGGGCTCGCCGGCGCGTAGGACGATGGTGATGTCGTAGACGTGGACGTGCGCCTCGTCGTCGACGTCGGAGGTGATCGTCAGCTCGACCTCGTCGTCGAGGCCGACCTCCACGCGCTGCGTCCCGCCGACGACCTCGCCGTCTCGCAGCTCGATCTCGACGGTCACCACCTCGCCGCTCGAGGTGTCGCCACTGCCGGAGCAGGACACCAGCAGCAGCGTCAGGAGCACGGCGATCGCGGCCGTGAGCACGGCGCGCGACGAGGAGGAGGGCATCGCCTCAAGGTAGCGACGCGTCCGCCAGATGGGCCATCGGGCAGACGCGCTCCGTGCGACGGCGACCGCTGAGGGCGAGGATGGGGAGATGCCAACGAAGCGAGGGGTGGTGCGCGTCGGCGTCGGTCGGCTCGGGTCCCTCGCCGTCGCTGCGCTCGTGGTGTTGAGCGGGTGCAGCGCCCCGCCAGAGGACGCTGTCGTCACGAGCGAACCGGGGCCGGTCACCGCGACGGAGCCGACGTCCGCCATCTCCACGTCCGCTGCCGGACCGGTGACGAGCGCCGCGACGACGGTCGCGCCGCCGTCGACCGTCGATCCACCGGCGGTCGGCGTCGACGACGTCGCCACCGTGCTCGCTCGTCTTGAGGTCGCATCCGAGTCGCATGCCGACACGTACGACCGCGACGACTGGCGCCACTGGTCGACGCAGCCCGACGGATGCTCGACGCGCGAGCGGGTGCTCATCGACGAGTCGCGCTCGGTGCCGCAGGTCGATGCCTTCGGCTGCAAGGTGCTGGCCGGTGACTGGTTCTCCGCCTACGACGGCGAGGTCACCGAGGACCCGGGCGACCTCGACATCGACCACGTCGTGGCCCTCGCCGAGGCGCACCGCTCCGGCGGGTGGGCGTGGGACGAGGAGCGGCGCGAGGCGTTCGCGAACGACCTCGGCTTCGAGGGCTCGCTCATCGCCGTGAGCGCGGCATCGAACCGGCGCAAGAGCGATCGTGACCCGTCGAGCTGGCAGCCCTCGCGCGACGAGGCGTGGTGCGGGTACGCGACGAGCTGGGTGCAGGTGAAGGTGCGCTGGGGCCTCACCGCGGACCAGGCCGAGGTCGACGCGCTGCGCAACATGCTCCGCCGCTGCACGTAGGCGACGACGACGGGCTCGGCTGCGAGAGCAACAGATCACCATCCGATCTGGGTGTCCTGCGTGTACTCCCAGTCTCACCACGACACCCAGAAGCTTCTCGGCGCGCTGCGTGTACTCCCAGTCTCACCACGACACCGAGAAGGTCGGGGAGGGGTGGGGATCAGCTCGCGGTGTCGCCGGCGGTGGCGTCGACGGGGATCGTCGCGTCGCAGGGCCGGATCTCGAGGCCGGGCGGCTGCGTCGATCGCGGCACGCCTTCGAGGTCGATGACCTCCGGTGGTGCTGCGGCGATCAGGAAGCCGCGCGCCTCGGCACGGGCGTCGTCGCTCGCGTCGAGACCGATGCTGCCGTCGTCGTTCTGGAGCATCGTCGTAGCCAGGGTGCGGAGGTCGATGTCGCCGGGATCGAGGGAGAGGCCCCAGCGGGCCCATCGCAGCATCGTGGCGTCATCCAGCGTCGGGTCGATCGCCCCGTGCTCGACGGCGATGTCGAGCAGCGCCAGCGCGTCCGTCGGCGACATCCCGAGCGAGTCGACCGTGCCGATCATCACTGCGGCCAGCACCTGCTGGCGAGCGATGCGATCGAGATCGCCGACACTTGGGGGATAGGAGTCGATCGCGTCCGGCCCGACGATCTGGAGGTGCCGGCTGCGCAGGAGGGCGGCGGCGGCGGCGCCGTCGAGGGTGCGGCACCCCGGGCCGCCGAGGGTGATACGAACCAAGGGGTCGAAGAGGCTCGCCGGCAGCTGGACGTCGATGCCGCCGATGCGGTCGACCAGCGCCGCGATGCCCCCGACCTCGAGCTGCACGTAGTGGTGCACGGGGAGATCGACGGTCGCCTCGACGCCGGCGATGAGTGCGTCGGGCCCGCCTTCGGCGAGGAGGTAGGCCAGCTTCTTCTCGCCGATCCACAGGTCGCGCGGCAGCGAGATGCCGCGCAGGGTTCCCGCCGACGGATCGAGGCGGAGCAGCAGGACCGCGTCGGCGGCCGCGGGGCCGTCGACGCCGGCTGCGCTGCGCATGGCGCGGTGAGGGTCGCGATCGGTGCCGACGAGCAGGACGTTGACGGGCTCGCCGTCGATCGGCTCGTCGAGCACCCCGGCGGTGACGTCGACGCGCTCGATGTCGTCGAGGCGCTGCTCGGTCCACGCCCCGGCGAGGCCGATGCCGGCGATGAGGATCACGCAGCTGCTGATCGCACCGGTGAGCACCCGGCGGCGTCGCAGCCGGCGTCGCCCGGCGGCGAGCACCGTCCCGCGCAGATCGGGCGAGGGCGCTGCGCCCTGCGGGTCATCGAGGTGATCGAAGCTCATGGTGTGCCTCCGGCGGTGAGGAGCGTGGGGTCGCCGAGCTGCGTGCGCAGCGACCCGAGGGCGCGGTGGGCGTGGCTCTTGACGGTGCCCGGCGCGCAGCCGAGCAGCGCCGCGACCTCGGCCTCCGGCAGGTCGGCGAGGTACCGCAGGACGACGACGTCGCGCTGGCGCCGCGGCAGACGTGCCAGCGCGTCGACCAGCACCGAGCGCTGGAGCACGCCGTCGGTGGCGCGGTCGCTGCGCCACTCGTCGGCGTCGATGGCCGGCGCTGCGGGCGCCTTCCGTCGCAGCAGGCCGAGCGCCAGGTTGGCTGCCACGCGCGCCACCCACGGCTCGGCGTAGCCCTCGATGCGACGCCAGCGCACGAACGCCCGGGTCAGCGCCTCCTGGGCGACGTCCTGCGCTGCCTCGCGGTCGCCGAGCAGGCGGTAGGCGACGCGGTGAGCGACGACCGCCAGCGCGTCGAACCGCTCCTCGAACTCGCCCACCCGGTCGGTGCCCATCTCCCCTCCCAACGCGTGGGGACCCGCTCAGGTTTACCTGGTGCCGGTGGACCCCCCTGTCTTCCGACCGATGTGCAGCTGCTTGCGCGACCCGTCAGGAGGTGGGTGCGGCGGTCAGCTGGACGACTGTCGGGGCGCTGTAGCCGCCGACGGCGAGGGCGCCGGAGTAGAACCACGCGGTCGCGCCGCTGGTCGCGATCTGCGCCTTGCTCCACCAGAGCGCCTCTGGCGGCAGCGCGGCGACCTGCCGCGCCGTGCCACCCGACCACCGCCTCTCGTCGGACATGAGCACCGCAGCGCTCGAGCATCCGCTGACGGCAACCACTGCATCGCCGAGGGCGATCGGAGGATGCGTCGTGCTGCAGCCCTCGAGGGGCGGCTCCTCGATCGGTGTCCATGATCCGGAGGCCGGATCCAGCACCGCGGCGGCGGTCGTGCTCCATGAGGTGTGCAGCAGCAGGATCCGGTCTCCGACCATGACGCTCTGCCAGTCCGCCGCAACCGATCCGCCAGCCTCGCTGAGGTCCGCTGCGAACGGCTCGATGCGCTTCCAGGACGCGCCGTCGAGGCTGTCGCCGATGGTGCGACCGGGCCCATCGAGCTCGAGCACGGCGCCGACGATCTCCTGGCCGCTGAGACCGAGCACGACCAGGTGCCCACCGGTCCAGTGCAGCATCACGTCGTCGGTGCCGAGGTCGAGGGGCGGGAGCGCGGTCCATCGCCCACCATTCGGATCGATGGCGACGGTCGTGGGGTCGTCCAACGACCACACGACCAGGCGATCGCCAGTCCACACCGCATCGACCGGCGAGCTGGCCACGCCGCCGGCCACCTCGGAGCTGAGCGTCCGCCACTTCCCGGTCGCGGGGTCGAGGGCATCGATGCCCGACGGGCCGAGGTCCTCGCTGCTGCCGCCTAGCACGAGCACCTCGGTGCCGGTCCAGAAGGCGAGGCCGTCGGTGCGACTCCGTGGCGCGGGAGGCAGTGATCGCCACGTCCCACGCTCCGGATCGAAGACAGCATTGGTGGGAATTGGCGCGTCAGGTGCCGCGCCGCCGAGCACGATCAGCTCCTCGCCAGTCCAGGCGACCATGTGCCCACCGCTGAGGGGGAGGGGGACCGAGGTCGGCTCGGCGGCCACGCCGACGGCCTCGACGCGCGTCTGGATCTCCCCGGCTGGTCGGCGGTACACCGCCCACACCGGCGTCTCCTCCCACATCTTCCGGCTCTCGACCGGGTCGCCGCGCGTCGTGGGGCAGTCGGCCACGGCCTCGACGACGACGAGCACGTGGTAGGCGTCGTCGCGCAGCTCGTCACCCGATGGCGCTGCCAGCTCAACCCAGGGACGCCGACCGACGAGCACGGCGTCGGCGCCGAAGTGGTCGGCGATCTCGTCGCGATCTTCGTCGACCAGCCGTCGGACGGTGTCGAGGTGGATGTCCGGTGGCACCTCGGTCGGTGCTGGCCCAGTGAGGAGGTTGTTGGCCGCCATCCGCCGGAAGAACTGCTCGTCGGGGCAGTCCCACACGGTCGACGAACCGGCGATCGTGCGCACGCCGATGGTGGATCCGACGGGCACGCGCATCGTGCCACCCTCGGCCCCGGGCTCCTGCGCCACCACGGTCGCGTCCCACGACGGGTCGTCGTCCTCGCTGGCGACGACGTCGAACCCGAGCGTGGCGGCGAGCGCCTGGGCCTCGGCGATCGAGCGACCGCGCAGATCGGGCACCTCCACCTCATCTGTCGCTGTCGGCGTCGACGTGGTCGTGGAGCCGACCACGTCGAGCTCCGCGGCGTGGTCCTCGTCGGTGGGCAGCACCAGCAGCGCGGTGCACGCAACCACCACGCCGACGGCCAGTCCGACGACCCGGTGGAGGCGTCGGCGCCGTGTGCCGCGCGCCTGGAGGGACCCCAGCGCCGGCCGTGCCGGATCCACGTCGTCGGCCAGGTGGCGGAGGCGATCGTCGATCGGCTCGTTCATGGTGCGCTCCTGTCGTGCGTCTTCTCCAGAGTGGCGGCGAGGGCCTGGCGCGCCGCGCTCAGCGCAGCCGAGGCGCCGCCTTCGCTGATCCCCATGGCGGTGGCGACGTCCTGCTCTCGCAGCCCACCCAGGTAGCGCAGCGCCACGGCTTCGCGCTGGCGCGCCGGGAGCGCGGCGACCGCGGCCCAGAGGTCGACGTCAGCAGCAGCTGGAGGCACGACGTCATCGATCCGGTGGCGTCGCAGCAGCTGGGCCTCGAGGCGCCGTCGGCGCTCGTGACGGCGCACGAGGTTGATGGCGGTGCGGTAGGTCCAGCCTCCGGGCGACGCCATCGCACCGACGCGACTCCATCGCGCGAGCGCCCGGCTGCACGCCTCGGCGGCCAGGTCCTGCGCGAGCGCCTCGTCACCGGTCAGCGCCCACAGGGCGCGCACCAGCCCCTGGTGCTCGGCCTCGTACCAGGCCTCGAAGTCGACGTCACCTTCGCCCATCGCCGTCCCAAGTCACGAGCGGGTCGGATCCCTTGCTCCACCATTGCCGCTCCACGACCCGATACAACGTCGGCGATCCCCTCCAGCCCGGCGCGCGCCAGGCCGTCGGCTCGCCCCGGTCGTCGGCGTGGTCCGAGTGCGATGCGGGGCCCGGCCGCCGCGGGGACCGTCCAGTGGCCAGTCGTCAGGCGGAGCCAGGCAGCGGTTCGGTGACGCCGTCGATCACGACGCGGACTGCGGCACCGCCGACCGCAGCAGGCGGTGGTGCGACCTCGAAGCCGCTGAGCCCTGCGGCCACCCGCGTTGCGACGCCCCGGAGGTCGTCGCGCACGACCGCCAGGCGTGGCGCGAGCGAACCTCCGCTGCCGGCGAAGCGCACCTCGATGCGATCGATGCGCTCCACCGGCGCCGCCCACCCACGCACGGGCGCGCCCCTGTCACCCGGATCGTCCACCTGTCCCGCCGTCACCCCGTCACGGTACGTCGCGTTGGGGACGAGCCGGTCAGGCCCGGTGGACCGATGCGCGCGCGGCGCGGGCGAGGAGCTCCACCGCTGCGGCGTCGGGGGTGCGGACCTCCACCGACCCCTCGCCGGGTGGTGCCGGCTCGGGCAGGAACCCCGCCGGTGGCTCGATGTCGGCGGTCGACGCCGTCGCCTTGAACCACAGCAGGTCGGCGTGCGGCGTGCTGCGAGCGACGATCCGCGTGTCGGCGGCGAGGCGACGGCAGACGTCCTCCAGCGCGCCGGGCTGACGAGCCAGCTCGACCGCGACGACATCGGCCAGCTCGTCCTCCTCCTCGCGCAGGCGCCTCTGCGCCCAGCGGGCGCGGTTGAGTATGAGCGAGCCCACCCCGGTGAGCAGCAGCCCCACCATGAGCGGGGTGGGCAGGAGCTCGCCGCCCTCGGCTGCCAGGCCGAAGAGCATCAGGAGCACCGAGCCGATGCCGGTGAGGACGCCGGCTACCAGCCGGGTCCGGTGCATCGAGGCCATCGCCGCGGTGACCCACCGGGCATCACGGGCGTGGAGGTGACCGAGCTCGTGGGCGGCGATCGCCTCCACCTCGTGGCGCGGGAGCTCGCCGAGCCCGGTCGTGGCGACGATGCAGCTCCGCGGGCCGGCGCGCACGCTCAGCGCGTTGGGCGCCGGATCGTCGATCACCTGCACCTCGGGGGCCTCCACGCCGAGGCCGAGCGCGAGCGCGTCCACGACGTTGGTCAGCACGGCGGGATCGCCTTCGGAGATCGGACGGGCGCCGATGTCGCGCAGCACGCGGCGCGACATGCCCGTCAGCCAGCCACCGAGCACGCCGGCGATCAGCACCGCCGGCACCGCCATGAGCGTCACCAGCACCGCCACGGCGCCCCAGTCCCACACCGGCACGTCTTCGAAGCCGTCGCCGCTGACCATCGACCAGCCACGTGCCAGCCCGGCGGTGGCGATCACCTCGCCCACCGCCGCGAGCAACGTGGTGACGACGGTGCCGACGACGAACCACACCGGCGCGCGCAGCAGCGCCCACCGCCGTCGACGATCCAGGTCGCGGATCCGATCGGGCACCGCAGCTGCTCCCACCGCCGCGGACCCTACCGGCGGGCGTCGCGGCCCCTGACGCGACGAGCGGACCCAGGCCCTGGGGCCGGGATCCGCTGCTGCGAACGATGCCCAGAGGTGGTGCCTCGAGGTGATCGGCCGTCGTGCGCGAGGGGGGACTTGAACCCCCACGTCCTTTCGGACACAGGAACCTGAATCCTGCGCGTCTACCAAATTCCGCCACTCGCGCCAGTGGTGAGCGCGCAGGGTATCGCACGGCCGCGCTCAGCCGCACCCCTGATCGCTATCGTGTCGCCCGTGGGCATCACCGGGTTCGAGCGTCGCCTCGAGAGCATGGTCGAGGGCGTGTTCGCTCGGGCGTTCCGAAGCGCGCTTCGCCCCGTCGAGCTCGGCCGCAAGCTGGTGCGAGTGATGGACGACCAGCGCTCCGTCGACGTCCGCGGCCGCACCGTGGTGCCGAACCACTTCGAGATCCACCTCAGCGACGCCGACGCCGAGCGGTTCGCCGAGATGGCCGCCACGCTGCGGCGCGAGCTGTGCGACGCGGCGCGCGAGCACGCTCGCGACGAGTCCTACACCTTCGTCGGTCCGGTCTCGGTCGACCTCGTGGTCGACGACGCGATCCGCACCGGCAGCTTCTCCATCAGCGGCGTGCTGCGTGAAGGAGCCGGTGGCACCGGTGCCGGCTCCCTGGTGCTCAGCTCGGGCGAGCGCATCGCGCTCGGCGACCGACCGGTCGTCATCGGGCGCCTTCCCGAGTGCGAGGTGATGCTCAGCGACGCCAACGTGAGCCGGCGCCACGCGGAGGTCCGGCCCTCGGGCGACGGCTGGATCGTCGTCGACCTCGGCTCCACCAACGGCACGCGGGTCAACGGGGTGCGCGTCGCCGAGCAGCGCCTCGCTGCGGGCGACGTCATCACCTTCGGAGCTACGACCGCCACCTTCGACGAGTCGTGATCGGGTCGGAGGGGGCGCGCGGTGCTCAGCACGCCTGATCGCCGCGCCGCAGGCACCCTCGGAGATGGATGGCCCGCAGGTAGGCTGCGCCGGTCGTGTCCGAGCAGCTCCTCACCATCCTCAAGCTCTGCCTGCTGCTGCTCCTGTACCTCTTCTTCTTCCGGGTGCTGCGTGCGGTGTGGGTCGAGATCAAGGGGCCGGCGATGGTCGCACCGACCACCAGCCGGCGGGCAGAGCGTCGTGAGCGGCGCGCCGTGCGCGCCTCGGGGCAGCCGGCCCTGCACATCGTCGATCCGCCGGAGCAGCGCGGGCAGGTCTTCGCCCTGGAGGACGAGATGACCCTCGGTCGCGCGCCGGGGTGCCAGATCACCCTGGAGGACAGCTTCGTGTCGCAGGTGCACGCGCGCATCTTCACCAGCGACGATCAGGTCCTCGTGGAGGATCTTGGCTCGACCAACGGCACGTACCTGAACCGCCAGCGCGTCTCGGGGCCGATGCCGCTGCAGCGCGGCGACCGGCTCCAGGTCGGCAACACGGTGGTGGAGCTCCGGTGATCAGCTTCGTCGTGGGCAGCCGCACCGACGTCGGTCGGGTGCGCGCCGGCAACCAGGACGCGCTCTACATCGGCGACCGCCTGTTCGCGGTCGCCGATGGGATGGGCGGCCACGCCGGCGGCGAAGTCGCCTCGTTGCTCGTCGTGGAGCGACTCGACGACGGCGTGCAGGAGTGGACGACCGATGGAATCGTCGACCTCGTGGTGTCGGCCAACAAGGCCATCGTGGCGCGCGCCGAGATCGAGACCGAGCTGCGCGGCATGGGCACCACCATCACGCTGCTCGCCCACCTCGCGCCGACCGACAACCTCCCCGACGAGCGCATCGCCATCGCCAACGTCGGCGACTCCCGCGCCTACGTGTTCGACGGGCAGGACCTCCAGCAGCTCACCGACGACCACACGCTGGTGCAGCGCCTCGTGCGCAGCGGTGCGCTCACCCCCGAGCAGGCCGAGGAGCACCCGCAGCGCAACGTGCTGACGCGCGCGCTCGGCATCGCCAGCGACGTGCTCGTCGACACGTGGGAGCTCCGCGTGTTCGTGGGCGACCGCTTCCTGCTGTGCAGCGACGGCCTCCATGGCGAGCTCGACGACGAGCAGATCGCAGCGGTGCTTCGCCGCCTCGCGGACCCGCAGGAGGCTGCCGACGAGCTGGTCCGCCTCGCGAACGACGCCGGCGGCCACGACAACATCACGGTGGTGGTCGCCGACGTGGCCCAGGGCGAGGAGCGCCCGTCTGACGGCACCGGCGAGCACGAGCGCCTCGTGGCGCAGGTCGCGGGCGAGGACCGTCCCCACGATCACGTCGTCGACGAGCCCGAGCCGGTGGCCATCGCTCCGGTCCACGTCGACATCGACGCCCTCAAGGCGGAGGTGGCGAAGGCCACGGCGGCCTCCGCCGCGGAGTTCGCAGGCGAGGCCGCACCCGTCGCCCGCCGGCGTCGGTTCACCTGGCGCGTCGCGCTGTTCATCGCCGGGGTGCTGGCGGTCGCCGCACTCGCCGTCGGGGCGATCACCTACTCGGCGCGCAACACCTACTTCGTGGCCGTCGACGGTGACGAGCTGGTGATCTACCGCGGCAGCCCCGGGGGCGTGCTGTGGATCGACCCGACGGTCGAGGAGCGCACCGGCCTGTCGGTGTCCGAGGTCCCGGTGCGCCTCCTGCCCGAGCTCGAGGCGGGCAAGGAGTTCGGCTCGCTCGAGGACGCCGAGGCGTTCGTCGCCAACGTGCAGGAGGAGATCGGCGCCAGCGGCGCGCCGACGCCATCGACGACGGTCCCACCGGGGTCGGCCGCGCCACCCGACCCCGCGTCGCCATGACCCCGCCGGCGGCGAGCCGGCCCACCGTGATGGCGGTCGTCCGCCGCAACACCGAGCTCGGCTTGGTGCTGCTCGGCGCGGTGATCGTCGCCGGCACCTACGCGCTCGCCGGCTTCGGGACCGATGCCTCGCTGCCTGCGGACATCGTCCCGTTCCTGTGCATCGTGGTCGGGCTCGTCATCGTCGGGCACCTGGCGGTGCGCCGCCTGGCACCCGCGGCCGACGGGCTGCTCCTTCCCATCGCCGGGCTGCTCAACGGCCTCGGCTACGTGTTCATCGCCCGGCTGGACGAGGACCTCGCCGGGTTGCAGGCCACCTGGACCGCAGTCGGGATGGGCGCGTTCATCGCCACCCTCGTGGTGGTGCGCCGCGTCCGCGACCTCGAGCGCCTCCGCTACACGTTCGCGCTCATCGGCATCGGCCTGCTCGTGCTGCCGCTCGTCCCCGGCATCGGCCAGGAGATCAACGGGGCGCGCATCTGGGTGAGCATCGGGCCGGTCAACTTCCAGCCCGGCGAGTTCGCCAAGATCGCGCTGGCCATCTTCTTCGCCTCGTACCTGGTGGAGAAGCGCGAGCTGCTGGCGATGACGACGTGGCGCGTGGGGCCGGTGCTGCTGCCCGATCCGAAGTACCTCGGCCCCGTGGTGCTGGCGTGGGTCGGCTCGCTGGCGGTCATGGTGCTCGAGAAGGACCTCGGCTCGTCGCTGCTGTTCTTCGCGCTGTTCGTCGTCACCATCTGGATCGCGACCGAGCGCGTCACCTACGTGGCGCTCGGCGCCGGGCTGTTCGCGGTCGGCGCGTACCTGGCCTGGCTGCAGTTCACGCACGTGCAGCAGCGCGTCACGATCTGGCTCGACCCCTGGCAGGACCCGGGCGGTGACGGGTACCAGGTGGTGCAGGCTGCGTTCGCTATGGCGTGGGGCGGGCTGACGGGCACCGGTCCAGGCCTCGGCAACGAGGTTCGCATCCCGGCGGCGGAGACCGACTTCATCTTCGCCGTGATCGCCGAGGAGCTCGGCTTCCTCGGGGGGTTGCTGCTCATCTGCGCGTTCCTGCTCATGGTCGGCAGCGGCCTGCGGGTCGCGCTGCAGGCGGAGCCGCCGTTCGAGAAGGTGCTGGCCACCGGGCTCACCACGCTGCTCGGCGTCCAGGCGTTCGTGATCATCGCCGGTGTGACGCGGCTGCTGCCGCTGACCGGCGTCACGCTGCCCTTCGTGAGCTACGGCGGATCCTCGCTCATCGCCAACTACGTCCTGCTCGCGCTGCTGCTGCGCATCTCCGATGAGACAACCCAGCGCGAGGCGCAGCAGCCCGAGCGCGCATCGGTGCCAGCGTGAACCAGCAGATCCGCCGCCTCGGCATCGCTCTGATCGCGTGCTTCGCTGCCCTGTTCGTGCAGCTGTCGGTGGTGCAGGTGATCCGCGCCGAGGAGTACGCCGACCACCCCGTGAACACCCGACGGATCCTGCGCGACTTCTCCGAGCCACGTGGTGACATCACGACTGCCGATGGCGTGGTGGTGGCGCACTCCGTCGAGGTCGACAGCCGCTTTGATCGGCTCCGCACCTACCCCGAAGGTGCGCTCTACGCGCACACGACCGGGTTCCTCTCCTTCTCCTTCGGGGCCGACGGCGTCGAGCGCACCTACAACGACGCCCTGGCGGGCGAGACCGCGGTGCAAGAGCTGCGCTCGCTCGGCGACCTCTTCGTCGAGCGAGATCGCACCGGCGACGTCCGCTTGACGCTGATCGACAGCGTGCAGCGCACCGCACGCGACGCACTCGGCGACCGCATCGGCGCGGTGGTGGCGTTGGACCCGCGCGACGGCGCGGTGCTGGCGATGTGGAGCAACCCGTCGTACGACCCGAACCGCCTCGCCTCCCACGACATCGCCGCCACCACGCGTGCGCGGGAGGTGCTGCTGGCGGACGAGGCGGTGCCGCTGCGCAGCCGCGCCTACCAGGAGCGCTTCTTTCCCGGGTCGACCTTCAAGGTGGTGACCGCCGCTGCGGGGATCGAGCCGGGCGCCGTGACGCCGTCTGAGCCCAGCTACGCGGTGACCAGCAGCTACACGCCACCGCTCACCACGCGCCCGATCCGCAACTTCGGGGGCAGCACCTGCGGCGGCACGCTCTTCGACATCCTTCGGGTGTCGTGCAACACGGCCTTCGCCGAGATGGGCGCCGAGACCATCGGACCCGATCTCATGATCGAGGGAGCAGAGCGGTTCGGGTTCAACGACACGCCGCCGATCGATCTGCCCGGCGCGGTGCCGTCGTCGTTCCCGACCGACTTCGACCGCGACACGCCGCGGCTCGCGCAGGCATCCATCGGCCAGAACGACGTGCAGGGCACGCCGCTGCAGATGGCGCTGGTCGCCGCCGCGGTGGCCGCCGACGGTGAGATCATGGTGCCCCACGTGATGGACGAGATCCGCGACGGCGAGGGCTCGGTCGTCGAGCGGTGGGAGCCAAGCGTCTGGCTGCGCGCCATGAGCTCGCAGAGTGCGGCGACGTTGCGCGCCGCCATGCTCGGCGTCGTCGATGGCGGCACTGCTGCTGCACTCGCCATCGATGGCGTCGAGATCGGCGGCAAGACCGGCACCGCGCAGCTCGGCACCGATCCGCCGAGCTCGCATGCTTGGATCATCGCCTTCGCCGGCTTGCCCAACCAGCGCCCGGCGATCGCGGTGGCGGTGCTGGTCGAGGCGCAGCCCGGCGCGAGCGAGCAGACCGGCGGCCGCGTCGCAGCGCCGATCGCCCGCGCCGTGATCCAGGCGGCGCTCGACAGCGGGCACCTCGTCCTCGACGGCGACGGCGACGACCAGCCGGTCACCCCGCCGACCACCGATCGTCCCGATACGACGACGTCGCCGGGAGGCGCGCCGACGACCACCGGCGGGCCCCTGACGGTGGCGCCCACCACCGCGCTCCCGGCGGGGACGACGACCACCGCGCCACCGACCACGTCCGCGCCCAGCACCTCTGCCGCGCCGCCGCCGACCACATCAGCACCCGCCACCACCGCGCCCTGAGCGACGCGACCGGGTGCCTCCCCCCAGGTCCTCAGGCCGGTCAGTAGGCTTGGCCGTCCATGTCCGACTCCACGCTCACCGTCTACAACGACCGCTACGAGCTGCATCGGCGTGTCGCTCGTGGGGGGAATGCGGATGTCTTCCTCGCGCACGACCGCGTCCTCGACCGTCCGGTGGCGGTGAAGATCCTCTTCACCGAGCGAGCGGACGACCCTGCCTGGGTCGAGCGGTTCCGCAAGGAGGCGCAGGCGGTCGCCAACCTCAGCCACCCGAACATCGTCGAGGCGTACGACTGGGGCCAGAAGGGCAACACCTACTTCCTCGTGATGGAGTTCGTGGAGGGCAAGAGCCTCGCCGAGGTCCTTCGCACCGAGGGGGCGCTGCACCCCGACCGGGCGGCGGAGATCGCCGTGGACGTGGCTGCGGCGCTGGGCTTCGCCCACAGCAGCGGCGTCGTGCACACCGACATCAAGCCCGGCAACATCATGATCACGGATCAGGGCCGGGTGAAGGTCGCCGACTTCGGCACGTTCCAGGAGA
Organism: Acidimicrobiales bacterium; assembly: GCA_038206295.1. Lineage (GTDB taxonomy): Bacteria > Actinomycetota > Acidimicrobiia > Acidimicrobiales > JBBRAZ01 > JBBRAZ01. Next base: position 49,943 of record JBBRAZ010000011.1, on the reverse strand, counting down.
TCGCCGCAGGCCCGGCGAGCGACGAGCGCTCCAAGACGGTGCTCGGCACGGCGGCCTACTTCTCCCCGGAGCAAGCGCAAGGCAAGGCCTGCGATCCTCGGTCGGATCTCTACTCGCTCGGCGTCGTGCTCTACGAGATGGTGGCGGGCGCACCCCCGTTCGCCGGCGCGACGCCGGTGGAGGTCGCTCGCAAGCACGTGACGGAGGTGCCGCTGCCCCCGTCGGCCACCGGCGCGTCGGTCCCCGCGGGGCTCGAGTCGGTGATCATGAAGCTGCTGGCCAAGAACCCGGCCAACCGCTACGCGACCGCCGAGGACCTCGCCGCGGACCTCAAGCGCTTCCGCGAGGGAGCGGCGGTGCGCGCGGAGCCGATCATGGAGGCACCGCTGGTCGGCATCGACCTCGCCGGCCTCGACCCGTTCGACGACGAGGCCCTCGCCGCGATCCTCCCGCCCCCGGAGCCGCCGCGGCGCTCCAAGCGCACGGGCCCGTTCCTGCTGCTGCTCGCGGTCCTGCTGCTCGCGCTCGCCGGACTGGTGGCGTTGTTCGTCCGCAACCTCGACGACGATGCCGCAGTCACCTCCATCTCCGAGGTCCCCAACGTGGTCGACGTCGACGTCGACGTGGCGACGCGGCTGCTGGAGCAGGACGGCTTCGAGGTCGAGGTGGTCGAGGAGGCCAACGACCAGTTCGAGCGCGGCATCGTGTTCGGGCAGGACCCGATCGGCGGCGCCAAGGTCGAGGACGGCAGCGTCGTGACGCTGCGGGTCAGCCGCGGCGTGCAGGTGGTCGCCGTGCCGTCGGTGGTGGACCTCATCGCCCCCGACGCCCAGGCGCTGCTGGAGAAGCTCGGGTTCCTGGTGCAGATCGATCGCCTCAACGATGACGAGGTGCCGAAGGACTTCGTGATCAGCCAGTCGCCGACCGCCGGTGAGGAGGCAGACGAGGGCTCGACCATCGTGCTCACCGTCTCCGACGGTCCGGAGAGCGTGAAGATCCCCGATCTGCGGAACAAGACGGTCGTCGAGGCCGCTGCCGCACTCGGTCAGCTCGAGTTCGTGGTCAAGCTGGTGGAGGAGCCGTCAGAGACGATCCCCGAGGGGACCGTCATCCGCACCAGCCCACCGGGCAACGCCGAGATCCCCAAGGGCAGCGAGGTCACCCTCGTCGTCTCCAAGGGCCTCGCGACCACCGTCGTCCCGACGGTCGTCGGCCTCACCCAGCAGGTGGCGGTCGGTCAGGTGCAGGCGGCCGGCTTCAACGTGAACGTGACCTTCGCCGTCGTGCCCAAGAAGAGCCCGAACATCGGCCGGGTCATCACGCAGTCGCCTGCTGGGGGTGCGGAGGCGCCGAACGCGTCGACCATCACCCTGATCGTGGGGCTCGAGGACCCGACGCCGATCACGCCGCCGCCGACCACGTCGTCGTCGACGACGACCTCGACCACCTCCACGACCTCGACCACCTCCACGACGTCTACGACGTCCACGACGACGACGACCTTGCCGTAGGCGGAGGGCGTCTGCGCCGTCGTCCGCTCAGACCGAGGCGCCGGTGCGCCGGAGGAACGTGCGCAGCAGGTCGTGACCGCCGGTGGTGAGGATCGACTCGGGGTGGAACTGCACGCCCTCGACGTCGTGCTCGCGGTGTCGCAGCCCCATGATGATGCCGTCGTCGGTCTCGGCGGTGATCTCGAGCACGTCGGGCAGGGTCGAGCGCTCCACGACCAGCGAGTGGTAGCGGGTGGCCTCGAACGGGTTGGGCAGCCCCTCGAACACGCCGAGGTCGTGGTGGCTGATGAGCGAGGTGCGCCCGTGCATGATCTCCGGCGCGCGCACGACCTCGCCGCCGTAGACCTGGCCCAGGCACTGGTGGCCGAGGCACACGCCCAGCAGCGGGATCTGGCCGGCGACGTGGCGGATCACGTCGTTGGAGATGCCGGCGTCGTCGGGCCGCCCGGGGCCCGGGCTGATCAGGACCGCGTCGGGGGCGATCTGGTCGACCTGCGCCAGCGTGAGCGCATCGTGGCGGTGCACGATCGGCTCGGCCCCCAACTCGCCCAGGTACTGCACGAGGTTGTAGACGAACGAGTCGTAGTTGTCGATGACCAGCACGCGCGGACCCATGGACCCGCAACGCTACCCCGTCCCCTCCCCCGAGCTTCCATGCGTACCCGAGTGACGATTTCGCGCACTCACCTACGCACGTAGGGGTGGGGGGAGGGGAGGGTGGGGGCTGCGGGCTCCGCTACGGTGTGCGGCCGTGGGCACGCCTCCGAAGAAGCGAACGAGCGGCGGGCGGGTGACGCCGAAGGGCCAGGGCGATCACCGCACCGGGCACCGCAACGCCACCAACGTCGAGTCGACCTTCGAGTCGAAGCGCTACACGCCGCCGGGCGAGCGCTCCGAGCACCTGCCGCCGAGCCCGCGCTGGGTCCCTGTCCTGATGTTCGCCCTGCTGGGTCTCGGCGGTCTCGTGATCATCGTGAACTACCTCGGCATGCTGCCCGATGGCACGAAGCAGTTGTACACCTTCGGCGGGTTGGGTCTCATCCTCGGCGGCATCATCACCGCCACGCAGTACCGCTGAGCTTCGTCAACGAGCGCCGCGGACCCCGATCCTGTGGATGAGCGACCTGCCCGTTCGTCACGTTGTCCACAGCTGTCCACAGGGGCGTCCCCAGCTCCGGGTGCCTGGCGTGGCCCAGACGCCCCTTCGGGTGACGATGAGGTGTCGATCCGGTGACGTGCGCCACAACGCTGAATTGCATCGGTGTGATCCTCCCCAACCTTGCCCACAGCCTGTGGACGAGCTCCAGCGCGGGCGTCAGTCGACGGGCGTGATGAGGCGCATGTCCTCGAGGCAGTGGCGCGGCGGCTCCGGATCCTCGTCCGGGGCGAGCGTCATGCGCACCTCGGTGCCGCAGATGTCGCACCGGAACGCGATCTTGACCTTGCGCATCTCGCCCGGTGGCGGAGGCTCGTTGATCGGGTAGGCGAGCCCCCGCAGCATCAGCCAGCCGACTCGGATGATGAGCGCGCTCGCGGCCACCGCGATGGCGAGCCGGACCAGGTCGGACGTCACGCGCCGATGCTACGGCAGCAGCAGCGCGACGACGTCGGCGCGCTCCCCCCGACCGGCGGACGCGACGAGGGGGACGCCCGGAAGCATCCCCCTCGTCGGTTCACCTGGTGCCGCCCGAGCGGACGGCGGCGCTCAGCCGAGGCGCTCGATGATGGTGGCGTTGGCCATGCCGCCGCCCTCGCACATCGTCTGGAGGCCGTAGCGGCCGCCGGTGCGCTCGAGCTCGCACAGCAGGGTGGCCATGAGCTTCGCACCCGAGCCGCCCAGCGGGTGGCCCAGCGCGATGGCGCCGCCGTTGACGTTCACCTTGCTCATGTCCGGGGAGAGCTCCTTCTCCCACGCCAGCACCACCGAGGCGAATGCCTCGTTGATCTCGACCAGGTCGATGTCGTCCATCGAGAGCCCGGAGCGCTCGAGCGCCTTGTGGGTGGCGGGGATCGGACCGGTCAGCATCGTGATCGGATCGACGCCGGCCAGTGCGAAGGTGTGGAACCGCGCCCGGGGGGTGAGACCCAGCGCTGCGGCCTTCTCCTCGCTCATGATGAGCACGGCCGAGGCGCCGTCGGTGATCTGCGACGAGTTGCCGGCGGTCACCTTCCCGTCGGGCTTGAAGGCCGGCTTGAGGTTGGCGAGCGACTCCATCGTGGACTCGCGGATGCCCTCGTCGGTGGTGTGCATCCCATCGCCCACGATGACGGCGCCGGTGTCCTTGTCGCGGCGGCGCACCTGCACCGGCACGATCTCACGGTCGAAGCGCCCTTCGTCGCGCGCCTGCGCAGCGAGCTGCTGGCTGCGCAGGGAGTAGGCGTCGAGGTCCTCGCGCGACAGCCCCCACTTGTCGGCGATCATCTCCGCTGAGATGCCCTGCGACACGAGGCCGCCCTGCTCCATGTAGCGCAGGCCCATGGTCTCGCCGAACGGGAAGCCGACGTCCTTGACCATCGCCGAGGCGCCCATGGGCACCATCGACATGACCTCGACTCCCGCAGCCACGACGACGTCGTAGGCACCGGCCATCACGCCCTGCGCGCCGAAGTGCGCGGACTGCTGGGACGAACCGCACTGACGGTCGATGGTGGTGGCCGGAACGCTCTCGGGCCAGCCAGCAGCGAGCACGGCGTTGCGACCCACGTTGAGCGACTGGGCGCCCACCTGCATGACGCAGCCCATGATCACGTCGTCCACGAGCTCGGGATCGAGCCCGTTGCGCTCCTGGAGGGCCTTGAGGACCTCGGCTGCGAGGTCGGCTGGGTGCCACCCCGAGATGTTGCCGTTCCGCTTGCCGCCGGCGGTCCGGACGGCGTCGACGATGACCGCGTTGCGCATGTGCGCTCCCTTCCTGGAGCCCTGGGGCCCGATAGCGGTACCCCGGAGGTGATGGGCGCAGCCTAGTTCCGAACTTGACCGGTTGGTCAAGTGCCGTTCGACCACCTGCTCGGCACGACGCTGCGGCATCGTCCACAATGGGCCGCTCACGACCGACGGACAACGAGGGCAGTGCTGTGCAGCAGATGACCAGCGAGGACATCGACCGCATCATCGGGGACATGACCGTCCCGAAGGCGTTCCTGGCCACCGTGCAGGAGCACGGCGATCGGGTGGCGCTGCGGTGGCGCAACGCGGACGACTCCTGGGGGGAGTGGACCTTCGACGACTACGGCGAGCGGGTGGCGGAGGTGGCCGCAGGTCTCGCCGCCCTCGGTATCGGCCACGGCGACCGCGTCGTGCTGATGATGCGCAACATCCCCCAGTTCCACATCGTGGACATGGCGTGCCTCATGCTCGCCGCGACACCGGTGAGCATCTACAACTCGTCGTCGCCCGACCAGGTCGACTACCTCGTCAACCACTGCGGAGCGAAGCTCGCCGTGGTGCAGGACGTCGGCTTCCTCGAGCGATTCCAGGCGGTGCGCTCGAATCTCGCCGACCTCGAGACCATCGTCGTGCTCGAGGCCCGCGACAGCGATGAGCTCCCCGACGGCGTGCTCCCCCACTCGGTGCTGCACGCCCACGGGTCGGTCGACCTCGCAGAGGCGTCGCAGGTGGCGAGTCCCGATGACCTCGCCACGCTCATCTACACCTCGGGCACCACCGGACCGCCCAAGGCGGTGATGATCGACCACCGCAACGTGTCGTGGGAGGTCGAGAGCCTCGGCATCCTCATCGGCGAGCACCCGCAGCTCGACTCGCTCGTCGGCAAGCGCGGCATCAGCTACCTGCCGATGGCGCACATCGCCGAGCGTGCGACCGGTCACTACCAGCCCGTCTACCGGGGCCTCGAGATCACGACCTGCCCGGACCCGACGACGGTGGCGCAGTACCTCGGCGCGGTCAAGCCGCACATCTTCTTCGGCGTGCCGCGCGTCTGGGAGAAGATCTACGCCGGCGTGAACGCGGCCCTGGCCGCAGACCCCGATCGCAAGCAGCAGTTCGATGATGGCGTGGCAGCGGCGATGCCGCTGGCCGAGAAGGTCGACTGGGGTACGGCGACCGACGAGGAGCAGGGAACCTGGGATTTCCTGCAGGATGTGTTCGCACAGGTGCGGGGGCTCGTCGGTCTCGACGAGTGCCTCGTGGCCATCACGGGTGCCGCGCCGATCCCGGCTGATCTCCTGCGCTGGTATCGCGCGCTCGGCATCCCGCTGTCGGAGGTGTACGGCATGTCGGAGAACACCGGCGCCATGACCTGGCGTGCGATCAAGGTGAAGCCCGGCACCGTCGGTCCTGCGGTCCCCGGCTGCGACGTCCGACTGGCCGACGACGGCGAGATCATCTGCCGCGGCGGCAACGTCTTCCGCGGCTACCTGAACGACCCGGAGAAGACAGCGGAGGCGCTCGACGATGACGGCTGGCTGCACAGCGGCGACATCGGGGAGGTCGATGACGACGGCTTCTTCAAGATCGTCGACCGCAAGAAGGAGCTGATCATCACCGCCGGCGGGAAGAACATCAGCCCGGCGAACCTCGAGGCAGCTCTGAAGATGATCCCGCTCGTCGGCCAGGCCTGCGCCATCGGCGACCAGCGCCCGTTCGTCTCCGCGCTCGTCGTGCTCGATCCCGACGTCGCGCCGGCGTGGGCCACCAGCAAGGGGATCGAGTTCTCCTCCCTGGCCGAGCTCGCTGCGCACCCCGACGTCGTTGCAGCCATCGATGACGGCCTCGCCGAGGCGATGGCCGAGTTCAACAACGCGGAGAAGGTGAAGAAGGTGCGGGTGCTCGGCGAGGAGTGGCTCCCGGATTCCGATCTCCTCACGCCGACCTCGAAGCTGAAGCGACGCGGCATCCACGCCCGCTACGAGGCGGAGATCGCCGCGCTCTACAGCTGACGGAGCGTCACTGGCTCTGACGACCATCATCGGCCCGAAACCACTCTGCGTGGCGATGATCGGACCGAAGTCTTCTCCATCGCGCGGAACGCGTTTCAGTTTCACCGCGCGCTGCAAGACACACCTGCATTTCCCGGCTTTTCCTTTACTTGGTCTCGATCATTGATTCTTTGATGGAAAGTGATCCATCAAATAGTCCAAAAGACCTAAACCCTGCACGCTGCGTGGTCGAAGAACGGTTGCACACCGATGTGCAGGTCCGGAGGAACGAAGATGGCCATGACCTTCATCGACGAGCACGACAGCAGCACCAACCACCGCCCGAGGGGCGTCGTGGAGCGCATCGAGTCGGCACTGGTCACCGTCCTGATCGGCAACGAGCAGGAGGAGTGGACGTTCCCCGCCGGCACCGTGCCCGCAGGCGTGGAGGTCGGCGACGTGCTGATCCTCAGCCCCACCGAGCACGGCTGGCGCATCGAGGGCATCGACCCCGAGCCCGCAGCCATCGTGTGGCACGACGACATCGACGCCAAGCTCGACAAGGTGCGTCACGAGCGCCCCAGCCTGTTCTCCCGTCCGCCGGCGGCCACCCCGCCCGCACCCCGTCCGACTCGGCCCAGCGCGCTTCGCCGTCAGAACCTCCGCGGCCTCGGCGCCGCTCGCTGAGCCCACCAGCCGATCCGACGACCTGCAACGGGTTCCCGCCCCCATCTGCACACCGTCGTCGGAGCGGAGCTCACCGAGTCCGCCAGCTCGGGGAGCGCACCCGGTGCCCCGGCCCACCAGGCCGGGGCACCGGCGCGTCCGGGACGATGCTCGCCGGATGCCGTCTGCGTCGTTCAGCCCATCGACTCGTCGAGGTCGCCGAACTGCTTGCGCATGGCTGAGATCGCCTTGTCGGCGAAGCTGGCGCTCCCGCGGGAGGTGAACCGCCCGAACAGGGCCGAGGTCAGCACCGGGGCGGGGACACCGCGAGCGATGGCGGTGGTGCTGGCCCACCGACCGGCGCTCTGATCGCCGACTCGGCCGTCGAAGGCATCGAGCTCGGGATCCTCGACCAGCGCGGTGGCAGCGAGGTCCAGCAGCCACGACGACAGCGCGCTGCCGCGCCGCCAGACCTCGGCGATCTCGGCCACCGGGAGGTCGAACAGCGGGTCGAGCGAGCCGTCGGACGGCGCGCCCTCCGCAGGCGCGCCTGCGCTGTGCAGGAGGTTCAGCCCCTCGGCGAGCGACGCCATCACCGCGTAGCCGACGCCGTTGTGCACCATCTTCACGAAGTGGCCCGCGCCGCTCGGGCCGCAGTGCAGGTAGCCCTGCTCGGCCTGCGTCGGCTCGCCATCGCGCCCCGGCGTGCGGCTCACCGCGTCGGGGCCTTGGGCCAGGGTGATCAGCAGGCTCTCCACGTACGCCACCACGTCGTCGGTGCCGCCGACCATCAGCGCGTAGCCCCGGTCGAGGCCGTGCACGCCGCCGGAGACCCCGACGTCGACGTAGTGCAGGAGGCGTCGCCGCATGTCGCTCGATCGTCGCATCGTCTCGCGGTAGTGCGAGTCGCTGCCGTCGATCACGATGTCGCCGGCGGCGAGGTGGTCGATCAGCTGGTCGAGGAGGCCGTCGATCTCCTCGGCGGGCACCTGGAGCCAGATCACCCGTGGCGCCTCGAGGTCGCGGGTGAGCTCGCCCACGGAGCCGGCCACCGAGCAGCCGTCGGCGGCGAGGGCCTGGGCCCGCTCGGCGAGGCGGTCGTGCACGAGGCACTCGTGGCCGCCGCGCTGCAGGCGACGAGCCATGTCCGCACCCATCCGGCCGACGCCGATGATCCCAACTCGCATCGATGCTCCCTTCGCGACCGCCTCGTCCCTCGACGGTCCGGCCGAGCCTACCGATCCCGCCAGGCGTCGTGCCCCGGCGGCTCGTCGGCGGACCTGGCCGTACCCTGGCGCCATGTCTCAGGCCGGACGCAACCCGCTGCTCGCGCGCGGCGCAGTGCTCATCCCCGACGACGGCGGACAGCTCGAGGACCTGCTCGGCTCAGCCACCCACATCGCGGTGGTCGCGCACCCTGACGACCTGGAGCTGGTCGCCGCGCCCGCGGTGGCAGCGGTCCTCGACCACCCCGATCGATCGCTGCTCGGCGTCGTGTGCACCGACGGAGCGGGCAGCCCCTCCGGCGCGCTGGGCGGAGGTTCGGCGAGCGGGGCCGCGCTGGTTGCGCGCCGCTCGGAGGAGCAGGCCCGGGCTGCTGCCCTGGGTGGGTACCACGTGGTGATGCTCGGCCTGGCGAGCGACGCGGTGCGCGATGCGCCTGGTGCCCTGGTCGATCAGCTCGTCGCGCTGCTCGCCGGAGCCCGCCCGCAGGTGGTCGCGACTCACGATCCGTTCGACCGGCACGCCACCCACGCCGCGGTGGCAGCAGCGGTGATCGCCGCGTTGCGTCGCTCGCCGGCGGATCCGGCGCCGCTGGTGCTCGGCTGCGAGGGATGGCGCGGCTTGGACTGGCTCGCGCCGGAGGATCGCGTCGCGCACGACCTGGCGGCGGCCGCTCCACTGCTGGCGGAGCTCATCGGGTGCTTCGCCAGCCAGCTCGAGCACAAGCGCTACGACGTCGCTGCGGAGGGTCGGTGGCGCGCGCACGCGACCTTCGACGAGCCGCACGCCGGTGACGCGACCACGCACCTCGCCTGGTCGCTGGATCTCACCGACGTCTGCCGGCCCGACGGCCCGACGCTCGACGAGCTCTTGGCCGCCCTCCTCATCCACGCCTTCCGGTTGGACGAGAGCGTCACCCTGCGCGATCAACCCCACCAGGACGATCGCGAGGTGTGAGGTCGGCGGTGAGATCGATCCCGGCCGAGCGCGACGGCACCTCCAGGAGCCGATCCGAAGCGTCGGCATCGCCACCCAGCCACCGGTCCCACCACGCGACGGTCATCGAGCGGACCTCGTCGTCGACCGGGGTCGGGTCGTCCTCGAACGGCGGCGCGTGGCTCTGGCCGTCGAGCACGACCAGGGCGCGCGGCGCGACCGCGGCATCGTACGCACCCTGCGCCGCAGCGACGTCGAAGATCGGGTCGGCGCTGCCGTGCAGGATGAGCAGGGGGAGGCCGTGCGCCAGGTCCAGCTCGCCCTCGGGGACCGCCGGCGTCGTGGCCATGACGATCACCGCATCCGCTCGGTCGTCTCGGTACTGGTCTCCACCGAAGGCAACCGCGTAGGTCGTCATCCCACCGAGGGACAGCCCTGCCACGCCGATGCGCTCGGGATCGATCACGCCATCGAGCGGGCCGCCCGCACCGGCCTCGGCCAGCACCGAGTCGAGCACGAACGACACGTCGTCGGGCTGGTTGGCGAGGTCGTTGCCGCCCAGGCCGGGGGTCGCGCCCTGGCTGGTGAGGGGGAACGCCGGTGCGGCCACCGCGTAGCCGGCTGCAGCCCAGGCCTCGAACAGCATCGAGAACTTGTCCGGATGGCCGGCGACGCCATGGGAGAACACCACGAGGGGCACCGTGCCCGGCGCGTCGGCGGGGTACCAGAGCTCGGTGACCAGCGTGCGCACGTCGCTCTGGGGCAGCGCGTCGTAGGCGCGCGTCGACCTGGTGTCGTCGATGTAGGTCCGCTGCTCGTGGGCGACCTCGAAGGGCCGGGTCCGCAGGACCGACTCGATGGGGGCAGCGCCGACGGTCGTGGTCGGCGCGAGCGATGGCGTCGAGCCGTCGAGGCCCGTTCCTGGGCTCGCGGTCGTACCCTCGGCGGCGCACGCGGCGAGCAGCAGCAACGGAGCGACGGCAGTGGCGAGGCGGCGTCGCGCGCCTCGTTCGGTGCGCGGCAGCGGTGCGGTGGCGGCCACGTCCACATCCTGGCAGCCGAGCGGGGGTGGTCGTCGGCGCGCCGGGTGCGGCACGCCGGAAGGCTCAGCCGCCGACGGTGATGACGTCGCCATCGGCCGGCAGCAGGATGGTGCCCGCGAATCCAGCCGAGGCCTCGTCGATCCAGGGCTGCTCGAAGCCGGCGGCCACGCCGGGCACGCAGTGGTTGAGCACGAGCGTGCCGACCGCGCCGCGGGTCGCCGTCTGCGCCGCCTGCTCGATGTCGGAGTGGTAGTCGAGGATGTCCTGCAGACGAGCGATCGGGAGCATCTCGATCAACGAGCGGCGGATGGTCGTCTGCACGTAGACGTCCGCGCCGGCGACGAGTCGGTCGAGGCCGTCGCACGGGATCGTGTCGCCGGCGAGCACCAGCACGCCGCCGTCGGCCTCGAAGCGGAAGCCGATCGTCGGGTGCACGGGGCGGTGCTCGGTCGGCTCCGCGGTCACGGTCAGGCCGTCGATCGCCAGCACCGGTCCCTCGGTGAGCTCGGTGACCTCGACGCGAGGCTGCCACGTGAGGTCGGCGTGGTGGTCGACGCGGTAGCCGACGTCGTGCTCGAGCATGGCGAGCGTGCGCTCCACCACCTCGGCGGTGCCCGGCGGCCCGTAGATGGGCAGCACCTCATCTGTCTGGAGCATCGCCCAGCGCATGGTGATGAGGTCGTTGAGGTCGGTGATGTGGTCGCTGTGCAGGTGGGTCAGCAGCACCGAGTGGACGCCGGGCGGCATGACGCCGGCTCCGGCGAGGCGCATCAGGGCGCCGCGGCCGCAGTCCACCAGCAGGTTGCGGCCCCCAGCGCGCACGAGGGCGCAGGGCCCAGCGCGGTTCGGGTCGGGGATGGGGCTGCCGGTGCCGAGCATGACGAGGTCCATGGCAACAGCATGGCGCGGCGCTCGTCGCGGTGAGGTGCGGCGTCGGACGGATCCGTTGCGCGGCGCGTCGTGCCGGCCGCTCGTCCGGCGTCCTCGGCGGGTCGCCGGTAGGGTCCGCGCCGTGCCATCGAGCGATGACGAGCAGCAGCCGTGGGGTCCGCACCCCGATGCTGCAGACCGCCGCGTGGTGCTGCGAGCGCTGGCGGCTGAGGGCGACGCAGGTGACCTCGCAGCGTTCCTGCTCGCCGAGGGATGCGTTCGCCTCGCCGAACCCGGCGACCCCGATGCTCGCGTCTTCGGCCGGTCCGACGACCTGCTCGGACAGGACCGCGGCGACGACGTCGCGCTCATCGGGTGGGTCGCGGCGATGGCGAACGGCGTCACGCAGGCAGAGGGGATCGACGAGTGGGTCCGCCGAGCCGTTCCCGCCGCTCTGGCCACGCCTGACGCGAGGACCGTGCTGTGGTCGGAGGTGCGGCGAGGCGACCTCGTCATCGCCCGCGGCGCCGGGCCGCTGCGCGCGGCGATCGCGCTCGACCACCTGTGGGGGGTGCGCATCGGCATCGAGGGGATCGAGCGGATCTCGCTGCTGGACCTCGTCGGGGCGGGCGACGGTCCGTACGTGCTGCGCGACAAGCTCTGGTTCTGGGCGTCCTACGGCGAGGCGGTCCCGCCGGACCACCTCCACGTGGGTTCGGCGCCGCGCGCGCACGAGGTGGCGGCTCCGGCGCGCGGCGGCGCTCCGCTGTGGGTGGCGGCGGCCGCAGCCGTCGCCCTCATCGCGCTCTTCCTCGGTGCGGTGGTCGGTGGATCGGGCGGCGGCGATGACGAGCCGCCGATGTCGCGACGCGACGGCCTGTTCCCGCTCGACGAGCTGCCCTTGCGCCAGACGACCGTTGGCGGGATCGATCTCCGCTGGTGCGTCGATGGCGTCCCGCAGGGTCCGTACGACGGCGACCTCGCCGGCATCCGGATCCGCCGGGTCGACGTCTACGGCTTCGATGACGACACCCTCCTCGTCGATGTGGACTTCCTCGAGCCGCTCGACGACACGATGCAATCGCTGTCGCGTCGAGCGGTCCGGGGCTACGCGCTGGGTGACGGTGGCCTGGCGCAGGGCAGCGTCTCGGTGGTGGAGATCACCCCATCGGGCGAGGAGGTGCGTGGGCAGCTCACGCTCGGCGGCGTGCTGCTCCCGGACTCCTCCAGCGACGTGGCGGTGGGCGACCACTTCCAGTTCTTCCTGGAGCTCGCCGGGCTCGACGATGCCGGCGAGGTGCAGGTGGCGGTGGACTCCTTCGGGGGGGACCCGGGCCGCGACGGCGCCCTGCCGTGCCACGTGGTGGTCACCGAGCCGATCCTCCTGCGCGGCGACGACCTCGAGGGTTGACCTGGTGGTCAGCCCGTGGAGGTGTCGTCCTCGGCGCGGGTCTGGCTGTCACGTGCCGTTCGGTTGCGCAGGGCGAGCGCTCCGGCGCCGAGCACGGCGAGGCCGGAGACCACGGCGCTGGCGATGAGGGCGGTTGGGGGGTCGTCGTCGCTGCTGGCGTCGACCAGCACCGGATCCTCGCCGGTGGAGGGCGGATCGCCTGCGGCCGTCGTGGTGGTCGACGGGGTGGCTGCGTCGCGGAACGGACCGGTGACCTCCCAGGTCATGCCGATGCCGCGCTCGCCCCCGCGCTGCGACGAGATGTAGAAGCGCGACCCGTCGGGGGAGAACGCCGGCCCCGTCAGCTCGCTGCCTTCGTGCAGCGGTCCACTCGCCTGGAGGAACGGGACGACGTCGCCCTCCTCGGTGAGGATGATGCACTGCATGTCGTCGCCGTCTTCGGCCACGTAGAGGTCGCGCACCGCGCCGGGAGGCCCCGTGATGTTGTCGACGCCGTGCAGCGGCTGATCGTCGGACCCGTCGTACAGCACGCTCATCGATTGCCCGGCGACATCCAGATCCCAGACGTGATCGTCGCCCTTCGTGGTGAGGTACACGTGCCCGTCGCGGAACCAGAGGCCCTCGCCGCCGTCGAACGCCGTGCTCTCGGGGACCTGGAGGCGCGTCGGCGCGGTCGTCGCCGACGGGTCGGGTACCGGGAGCCACGTGACCGCGCCGTCGTCGTCCACCTTGGCCACCTCGAGGAGGCCGGCCTCGAGCGACGGGTAGGCGTCTGGTGTGAACCGGTAGAAGCGACCTTCGCCGTGGTCCTCGCTCAGGTAGATCCGCTCGTCGTCGGGGTCGACCGCGGCCGCCTCGTGGGTGAACACGCCGAGCGCCGGGCGGGGCTCACCCTGGCCGGGCTGCATCGGGTCGCACTCCCAGATGCGCCCCGCGGACGCGCCGAGCGCCTCGGTGCGCGCGGCGTCGCCGAAGAAGTCGAACTCCTCGCCCGACAGCCAGGTGCCCCACGGCGTGGCGCCGCCGGCGCAGTTGCGGGCCGTGCCGTCGAGGATGCGGTAGGCATCGACGATCTCGCCGTCCGCGTCGAAGCGGACGGCGCCGACCCCGGCGTCGCCCGCGCCGACCTCGCTGTTGGAGACGTAGACCCAGCCGCCGTCGTCGGTCGCGAACGTGGCGCCGCCGTCGGGGGCGGCGTGCCACGAGTAGGCGCTCGCGCCGACCACCTCGCCGGCGCGGCCGACCACCCGCGCCGTGAACCCCTCCGGGAGGGCTAGGCCCTCGGCATCGGGGGCGCCGAGCGGTCCGTAGGGGCCGTGTGCGCTCGTCGGTCTGACGCCGCCTCTGGCCGAGGCGATGCCAGCGGGCAGGCCGATGACGGCGCCGGCACCTCCTGCGGCGAGGGCGGCGAGGAACTGCCGGCGGTCGGGTCGGTGGTGGTGCATAGGTCCCCCTGCGGTCGACCCGGGCGGTCGGGCGTCGAGAGCCTACGACCTCCGCTGCACTCGCCGCCGTAGGCTCCGCCGCATGGCGCAGGAGCGGGTTCTCGGCCGCAGGCGTGGGGCGGTGCGCTCGCGGACGACCCTGGTGGCGCTCGTCGTGCTCGGCACCACGCTGCTCGGCGCCTGCCAGCCGCCGTACGTGCCCCGGGCGGTCGCGCCGCTGCTCGGCGCGCCGGCGCCGGGCTCGACCCTCGTGGGCTGCGACCAGGCCGCGACCGTCGTCGTGCTCACAGCAGATGCGCACCTGGACCCGTCGTGCTCCTACACGAGGGGCGTCGAGATCCACACCTCCGGGGTGACGCTCGACTGTCGAGGCGCCCGCATCGAGGACCCCACCCGCACCCGTCAGCGAGGCATCCTCATCTCGGCTCCCGCCGACCAGGTGCTGAGCGGCGTCACGGTGCGCAACTGCGTCGTCACCGGCTTCCTCAACAACGTGCGCGTGCAGCGCACCGGGTTCAAGGACCTCCCGCTCGGCGCCGAGTACGAGCACCCGTTCGCCGACATCGTCGTGGAGCACTCGACGTTGCACGCCTCGCGAGGCTCCGGCGTGTTCGTCGACGGGTACGTCACCGACGTCACGCTGCGCGACCTGCACATCGCGGGGTCCGGCAGCGTCGGGATCTACCTCGAGGCGGGCTCGAAGGGCAACGTCGTGGAGGACAACGTCATCGAGGCCAACGGCTACGCCGACGTGCGTGCCGACGGCGAGCCGATCACGGTGGCCGGCAACGACGTGCGCTACCTCAGCACGGGACGTGAGGGCATCGCCATCGACGGATCGCGCGACAACGTCGTGCGCGGCAACGACATCAGCCGCAACGCCAACGGAGCGATCCTCCTCTACAAGAACTGCGGCGAGTTCGCGACCGAGCAGCCGGCGCAGTGGTGGACGCGCCCCTACGGAGCGACCGGCAACCTCATCGAGGGCAACCGCATCCACGACGAGCGCAACGGCGTGTGGGTGGGGTCGCGCATGAGCCAGAACCAGCTGTTCATGGACTGCAGCGATCCGACCTACCGCAGCGACGTCCTGACCCGCATCCACCGCGACGTGGCGTCGGACAACGTGATCCGCGACAACGAGTTCGATCAGGTCCAGCGCGGCGTGCGCGTGGAGGACGACCGCACCGTCGTCGAGGGCAACACGTTCACGAGCCGCGGCAGCTCCAGCCGCGCGGTGATCATCGGTACGAGGGACCGCACGCAGGTGCTCGACGAGCCGGTGACCGGCACGGTCCTGACCGGCAACGTCGCCGACCTCGGACGCAACGTCCGCCCCTACACGTGGATCCACGGCCACACGGCCACCACGTTCAGCGGCAACTCGGCGGAGGGGGCGGTGGTGCCGCTCGTCGCCGGGGAGCAGCCGCCCATCGACCCGTTCCTCTTCGTCGTCGCCTTCTGGGCGGCCTGAGCGACGACGCAGCGGTGCTCAGCCGACGGTCGTCGCTCGGCGGTCCCGCTCGCACGCCGCTCGCACGTGGCAGCCGCGGAGGTGGTCGTTGACGAGTCCGAGCGACTGCATCGCGGCGTAGGCGGTGGTCGGTCCGACGAACCGGAAGCCCGCGGCCTTGAGGGCCTTGGCCAGCGCCGTCGACTCGGACGTCGTCGGCGTCAGGTCGCCCAGGCGCTCGGGCACCGGTCGCCCGCGGCGGTCGGGCTCGAACGACCACACCAGCGCCGCCAGCGATCCGTGCGCCTCCTGCACCGCGAGCGTGGCGCGGGCGTTGGCGATCGTCGCCTCGATCTTGCCCCGGTGGCGCACGATCGCGGCGTCGCCGAGGAGGCGCTGCACGTCGCGCTCGCCGAAGCCGGCGACGACGGTGGGGTCGAAGTCTGCGAACGCGCAGCGGAACCCCTCGCGCTTGCGGAGGATCGTGAGCCACGAGAGCCCGGACTGGAAGCCCTCGAGCGACAGCTTCTCGAACAGGCGCACGTCGTCGACGACCGGTCGGCCCCACTCGTCGTCGTGGTAGGCGACGTAGTCGGCGGCGTCGCCGCACCACCCGCAGCGTCGTCGCCCATCGGCGCCGCGCTCGGCGCGGACCTCCTCCCAGTCGGTCACGGCGCTTCCTCGTGCGGGTCTGGGGCGGTGCGCGAGAACAGCAGGCCGTGCACGTGGCGCTCGCCGTCCTGCGCATCGAGCGCGCCGACCTGGTGGAACCCGCAGTCGAGGGCGACGCGCTGCGACGCCAGGTTGTCGTCTCGGATCTCGAGCAGCACGAGGTGCATGCCGAGCGGCCCCAGGCCCCAGTCGCTCACGAGGCGAAGCGCTCGGCGCGCCGCTCCACGGCAGCGCGCCCACGGCGCCACCCAGTAGCCGGCCGTGCCGGCAGCGGTGGGCGCGAGTCGGATGGATCCGAGGAAGCCGTCGTCCGTGGCATCGCGGATCGTGAAGGTGGCGTTCGTCCCCTCAGCCCACTCCTGGGCGCACCGCTCGAGGTAGGCATCGGCGTCGTCGCGCTCGTAGGGCTGCGGTATCGGGATGAAGCGCTGGATCTCCGGGTCGTTGCAGGCGCGCATCACGTCGGCCGCGTCGGTCGCCGCCATGGGCCGGAGCACGACGGTGCCGTCGGTGAGCGCTGGATCAGGTGGCTCGATCGGTGGCACCGCCGGAGGGTAGCGAGGCACCGCGACGAAAACCCGTCCCGTCGTTGAGCTCCGTGCGCCACCATGGGAGGGTGATGCGAACCGTCGTGGACCTCGATGCCGCCCTCGACCACATCCGCGCCGCGCCGAGCGACGACGGCGAGCTCCAGCTCATCGTGCGTCGCCCCGAGGTCGGCGAGCGCGAGGTGGTCGACGAGGGGCTGCTCGACGTCACCCTCGGCCTGGTGGGCGACGGCTGGGCGGTGCGCGGGAGCCGCCACACGCCCGACGGCAGCGCCGAGCCGGATCGCCAGCTCACGATCATGTCGTCTCGTGCTGCGCAGGCCGTCGCCGGCGATCGTGGGCGCTGGGCGCTGGCCGGCGACCAGCTCTTCGCGGATCTCGACCTGCGGTCCGAGAACCTGCCGGCGGGGACGCGCCTGGCGATCGGCGACGCGGTGGTCGAGGTGACGGCGCCGCCGCACAACGGCTGCGCCAAGTTCGGCGTGCGCTACGGCGAGGACGCGGCGCGGTGGGTGAACTCGCGCACAGGCCGCGAGCTCCACCTGCGCGGCATCAACGCCCGGGTGGTCGAGCCGGGCACCATCCGCACCGGTGACCGCATCCGCAAGCGCTGACCCTCCCCCTCTCCGCGTTCCGGGTAGCCCCAGCCGGGGCTGGTCAGGCTCCCGCTACCCGGTGCGCGGTGTCGGGGGAGGGGTGAGGCGGCGGCGGAGCTCGACGACGACGGCGTCGCCGGCCAGCTCCGTGAGCTCCTCGGCGAGGGACTCGATGACCGGCCGGTCGCCGACGTAGGCCTCCGGCTCCTCGGTGCAGCACCACGCCATCGGCTCGCCGTCGTCACCCCAGTCGGCGCGCGCCCAGCGGCGCACCGTCGCCACCTCGTCGCCGTCGTCACCCGCAGCCCAGTCGACGTGGATCGGGAGCTGCCAGCACACCGACGGCTTCCACTCGATCGGCGACTCGCCGGCGTCGAGGGCAGCGAGGTGCAGCGCGCAGCCCTCGCCACCGGGGAAGCCGGGGCGGTTCAGGAAGATGCACGCTCCGTCGACGACGCGAGTCGCCGTGCGCTCGTCGTCGCGGTAGATGCCGGCAGCCACGGCTGCGGCGTGGTGCTGGAAGCGCTCGGGCTCGAGCATCGCGGCGAGCGCACCGATGGTGCGCGCCTCGTCGCCGTCGTCGAGCTCGGCGCCCACCGAGCAGCACCCCTGGCCGAGGTCCTCGGCGGGCGTCGCGAGGATCCCCTTGCACCCGCGCCCCCACAGGCACGTCCAGCGCGACTCGAGGAACGAGCGCTCGAAGCGCCAGATCGTGGACCCATCGCGCACCACCTCGACGGCGGCGTCGCCGGCTGCGTCTGGCTCCTCGGGCACGTCGTGCTCCCCGGTCCGGGCGCTCAGCCGGCGACCGTTGTCTCGGTCGTGTCAGTCGTCTCGGTCGTCGCCGGAACTGTGTCGTCGCTCGGCGCAGTGCCCGCAACCACCCCCGTGCCGTCCTCGGGCAGCTCGCCCTCGAAGAAGAACGAGAACATGAGGTTGGTGGCGTCGATGGCGGTGGTGCCCGGTCCCATCATGCGCTCGAACTGCGGCATCGGCTTGCCCGGCCAGGTGTGGCCGCCCTCGTCCATGATGTACAGCACGGTCGCGGCGTCGCAGCCCTGCCAGGTGCGGCGACGGATGTCCTCGGCGGGCTCGTCCTCGACGAAGTCCTCCTCGCAGCCGTTGTGCTCGGCCCACAGCGCCATGCCCTCGTCCACCCCCAGCTGCTCGGGCATGCCCTCGGGGATCTCGCCCTTCCACGAGTGCATGTTCGAGATGGTGGTGGCGCTGAGCCCGCCGCCCTCGTAGGGGAGCACCGGATCCTTCACGCCGTGGAAGGCGAGGACCGGGACCGGGTCGCCTTCGCAGGGCTCGAGGAACTCGACGCCCGACACCGGGGCGATGGCGGTGATGCGGTCCGACATCTGGCAGGCCAGCGTGGAGGACATCTGGGCGCCGTTGGACATGCCCGTGGAGAACACGCGGGTGGTGTCGACGCACAGCTCGCCCTCGAGCTCGTCGAGGAGCTCGCCGATGAAGGCCACGTCGTAGTTGTCGGCGACCGGTGCCGGCATCCAGTACGGCGTGACCCCGTCGTCCTCGTCGATGAGGCCCGATGGCGCCACACCGATGAAGTCGTACTCGGCGGCCTTGTCGCCGAAGCCCGACATGCCGGGGATGACGTGGTAGTCGACGGTGAGCGCGTGGAGCCCGAGCACGATCGGCATCGGCTCGGTGCCGTCGTAGCCCTCGGGGATGGTGAGCAGGTACCTCCGCTCCTCACCACCGGAGGTCATCGTGAGGTCGGAGGTGCCGGCCTCTGGCACCTCCTCGGCGCCGCAGCCGGCGGAACCGGGCGGCGTGGTCGTCGTGGTGCTCTCTGCAGGCCCGGCGGTGGTCGGCGCGGCGTCACCGCCGCCGTCGTCATCGGACGCGCAGGCCCCGAGGAGCAGCGCCGCTGCGGCGAGCAGTGCGATCGGTGTGCGGCTGGTGCGCATGAGGGTCCCCTCCCCTACGGTGGGTGCGACCGAGGAGGAGGCACCCATGGCCACCAGCCCATCTGCCGGCGCTCGTGCGAAGGATACGGCGTTCAAGCTCTTCACGGGGTTCCATGAAGGTGTCTTCAGGATCAGCAAGGGGAAGGTGTTCGGACGCGCCGGCGGGATGCCGGTCGTGATGCTCATCACCACCGGCCGCAAGAGCGGCAAGCAGCGCAGCACGATGCTGACCTCGCCGGTCCAGCTGGGCGAGTCGGTCGTGCTCGTCGCCTCCTACGGCGGCGATGCGCGCCACCCGGCGTGGTACCTGAACCTCACCGCGAACCCGCAGGTCGAGGCGGTCATGAGCGGCTCGCATCGCACCATGACCGCACGGGTCGCGACACCGGAGGAGAAGGCCGAGCTGTGGCCGAAGATCACCGGCACGTACAAGGGCTACGCCGGCTACCAGAAGAAGACCGATCGCGACATCCCCGTCGTCATCCTCGATCCCTCCGTGTGAGGGCGTGACGACGGCGGGCCGAGGCTGAACGAGGAGAGGACGTGGCGGATCCGACGGTGGTCGCGGTGCCCGGGTACTTCGGGACCATGGCCGCAGAGCACCTCTACCTGCAGCGACGAGCGCGCCAGCGCGGCGAGCCGGCACGCACCGACTACGAGCGTCGCGACACGGTCACCAGCCTGCTCATGGGCGTGGGGAGCCTGCTCGCCCCGTTGGTCGTGCCCAAGCTGACCGGCCCGATCACACCGGGGCGCGGCCGCTACGGCAGGGCGCTGCTCAGCGCAGCGGCCGCCTCGGTCGCCGTGACCACCGTGGCGGATGTCGTCGCCCGCTGGGGCCTCGACGCCGACGCGCCTCCTGCCGGCGACGCGGCTTCAGCGACGTCGGGCGGGACGACGCGGCGGCAGCGGATCGCGCGCATCGCCCGGAAGGTGGCCGCGGTCGGCGGTGTGGCGTCGGTGGCGACCGGCGGCGTGGCGCTGACCACCACCTGGGCGTCGCGCACCACGGCCACAGCGCTGTTCCCGAGGCGCATCCTGCCGGACCTCGGCGACGGCCCGGGGGCGTTCGCCGCCGCCATGGTCGGCTGGGACCTCATCTACTACTGGAACCACCGGCTCATGCACGAGAGCCGAGCCATGTGGGCCATCCACGTGGTGCACCACTCGAGCGAGCGCTACAACCTCTCCACCGCGCTGCGACAGCCCGTCGCCGACGCGCTCGGCACGTTCGTCCCCTACGGCCTGCTCAGCCTGCTGGGCATCCGCCCATCGC
The DNA here is from genome assembly GCA_038206295.1 of Acidimicrobiales bacterium. Taxonomy (GTDB): domain Bacteria; phylum Actinomycetota; class Acidimicrobiia; order Acidimicrobiales; family JBBRAZ01; genus JBBRAZ01. The sequence continues at coordinate 29,477 of JBBRAZ010000011.1, read as the reverse complement.
TCATCGTGCAGGCCCGCGGCTGGAACCTGCTGTACCAGTACTGGATCCACACCGACGCCATCGGGAAGCTCGGCCCCATCGAGGAGGTCTTCAACACCCCGTCGCTGCACCGCGCCCACCACGGCGCCAACAAGCAGTACCTCGACCGCAACCACGGCGGCATCCTCATCACGTGGGACCGGCTGTTCGGCACGCACGAGGTCGAGGACGAGGCGGTGGTCTACGGGTTGACGAAGAACATCAGCACCTTCAACCCGCTGCGCGTCGCCACCCACGAGCACGCCGACATGCTCGGCGACGTGGCGCGCGCCACGACGTGGCGCGAGCGGCTCTCCTACGTGGTGCGCGGTCCCGGCTGGGCCTACGAGCACCGCGAGCAGCTCGCACCCGCAGGCTGAGGCACAGGCTCGGCTGGTTCGTCGTCCGCAGCGCTCAGCTGTCGTCGGCGAGCACCGCGTCGAGGGTGCGGTGCGCCACCGCCACGAGACGGTCGTCGCCGGCGTCGGCCAGGATGGCGATCGCGATCGACAGCGCCCACCCCCGGGCGCGCCGCCAGGTGTCGTCGTCGACGCCGCCGACCGCCTCGCGCAGCACCGAGCGCTCCGCCGGCGGCAGCGCCATCCACGCGACGTCGAGGTCGGTCGCGGGGTCACCGCCGGTGAGGTCGCCGAAGTCGAGCACCGCGACGAGCCGACCGTCGCGCACCAGCAGGTTGCCCGGGTGCAGGTCGCCGTGCACCAGCACCGGCGTCCCCTCCCACACCGGGACCGCCACGTGCTCCATCCACACGGACTCGATGCTCGGCGCGTCGACCACCGCGGTGAGCGCCGCGAGGCGTGATCGGGTGATGTCGTCGCGCTCGTGCAGTGGCACGCCGCGGTAGGGGTTGCGCGGCGCGTCGGTCGGGTCGATCGTCTGGAGCGCGGCGATGAAGCCGCCGAGGTCCTGCGCCACGGCGTGGCGGTCCTCGGGCGGTTGCATGGCTGCGTCGGTGCCCTCGATCCACCGGCAGATGCTCCAGCGCCACGGGTAGCCCTCCTCGGGCAGCCCGATGCGCAACGGGCTGGGGACCTCGAGGGGAAGCAGCGGAGCCAGTCGAGGCAGCCACTCCTGCTCGTGCTCCACGAGCACCGCGCCGAGTGAGCGACGGGGGAGCCGCGCCACGAGGTCGTCGCCGATTCGGGCGAGGACGTTGTCCCACCCGGCGGCGGCGATCTCGATCGGCAGCGCGGCGAGGTCGGGGTGCTGCGACACGAGCAGTCGCCGCACCAGCGTCACGTCGACGTCGATCTCCGCCTCCGGTGGCGCCATGGGCTGTCCTCCCGGCCGGCGACGATAGCGATCAGCGATGCGCTGGTCGCCTCTTCCCACCCACGTCAGCGTCAGTCGTCGACGAACTCGAAGCTGCGGCCCCACGAGCCGTAGTCCGACGAGGTCACGCTGTTGGCGGTGCTGCCTTCGTAGGCCTCGAGGCCGTCGGCGAAGCTGAACGCCACGGGGCCGCCCTCCTCGAGGGTGATCAGCCCGCTGTGCAGCGCGGCGGTGCAGATCGACGAGTCGTCGGTGTAGGTGTCGGTGCCCCACACCCGACCTGCCTCGCCGTCAGCGGCGCAGGTCACCTCGATCACGTCCGCCTCGGAGGTGCCGTAGAAGTTCGCTGGACGACTCCACGCGATGCCCTCGTCGACCTCGAGCGGATCCGCCTCGGGGAAGGAGAAGCTGCCCGGCCACGAGCCGTACGGCCGGGACTCGACATCGTTGGCGTCGCTGCCGATGTACTCGGCCTGACCCTCTTCGATGAGGATCGTGACGTCGCCACCCTCCTCGATCGTGATCAGCCCCACGTGCACCGCGGCGGTGCAGATCGATGAGTCGTCGGTGTAGAGGTTCGAACCCCAGATCGCCCGCGCCTCACCATCTTCCGGGCACTCGACATCGATCTCGTCGCCGATGTCCTCACGGTGCGGCATCGCGGTGCGGGCCCACGGATCGACGTCCGACTCGTCCTCGGGTGCGGCGTCCGGATCCTTCTCGAGCAGCGGCTTCGTCGGCTTCGTGGTGCTCGTCGCTTCGGTCGTGGAGGTCGCCGTCGGTGCCTCGGTCGTGGACGTCGACTCCTCGGTGGTCTCCGGCGGGTCCTCCGCATCCTCGGAGCAGCCGGCGAGCAGCAGAAGCGTGATGGCGCTCGCCCCCAGCAGGGCAGACCGCGAGCGACGGGAGCGGGTGTGGGCGATGGTGCGCATGGCGCGGACCCTAGCGATCGGTGCTGCTGGCTGCCCGCGATCGCGGGTCAGGCGACGGCATCGCGTCGGGAGAGGAACGACCGCCAGCCGCCGAGGGCTGAGATGTCGATGGCGTCGTCGAGACCGGCTGGCTCGCACACGAAGCCGGTCACGCGCTGTCCGCCGTCGAGCTCCACCGATCCGACCGCCAGAGGGGCGGCGACCTCTGCCACCACCGCCCCGAGCGCGGCGGCGTGCATCGACCAGACCTCCGCCTCGATCGCCGCACCGCCGTCGTTGACCCGCTCGAGCGCCGGCCGAGGCGGCTCGAGGTGCGTCAGCGCCCACAGCCGGTACGCCGGCGCCGTGCGGATGCGCGCCACGAGCGTCGCCCCGCGGTCGGTGAGCAGGTCGTTGAGGGCGAGGCCGCTCTGGTGCGCGCCGACGACGGCGAGGAGGTGCTCGCCTGGTCGTGGCGCGAGGCCGGCGGCAGCGGGGAGGACGCCACGGTCGCGCTCCAGGTGCTCTGCGACCGCGACCAGCGCCGGCTCGCGCCCGGTCGGGCACAGCAGCGACACGCCCACGGGCATGCCGTCGCTGCGTCGCGTGCCCGGCACCGACAGCGCAGCGAGGCCGAGAAGGTTGGCGAAGTTCGTGTAGCGACCCAGCTGGGCGTGGACTCCGACAGGGTCGTCGTCCACCTCGACGATCGTCGGCGGCCACGCGATGGTGGGCACCGCCAGCACCTCCGCGTCGACCCACGTCGGGGCGCAGGAGAGCGCGAGGGAGGCCAGCTCGGCGCGGGCGCGGTAGGCATCGGCTGCTGACCACGACCGGCTGGCGAGCACCGTGGCCCGCACCACCGGGTCGACGTCATCGAGGTGGGCGTCGATGAACGCGCCGACCGCCACGTCGCGCTCCGCCACCCACGGCCCGCCGTAGAGGAGGTCGCCGACGGCGAAGAACGGCGCGAGGTCCACGACGCGCAGCTCGATGCCGAGCCCGGCGAGCAGCTCGATCGTCTGGTCCCACGCCTGGCGCGTTCGTGCGTCGAGCGGGGCGAGGGAGCGCTCGTCGGGCACCGCGACGCGCATCGGCCCGCTCGATGTCCCCCACCCCGCGCCGGCGAGCACGGCGAGCACCTCGTCGGCATCGGCGACGGTGGCGGCGAACACCGAGACGCAGTCGAGGCTCGCCACCGCGGGGATCACCCCCGCCGACGGCAGCACCCCGGGGCGCGGCTTGAGCCCCACGATGCCGGTCATCGCCGCGGGCACGCGACCGGACCCGGCGGTGTCGGTGCCGAGCGCGAAGGCGACCGCGCCGGTGGCGACCGCCACCGCCGAGCCGGAGCTCGACCCGCCGGGGATGAGCAGCGGATCCAGCGGGTTGCGCGGCGTGCCGTAGGGCGAGCGCGTGCCCACCAGCCCGGTGGCGAACTGATCCAGGTTGGTCTTGCCCAGGCAGATCGCCCCCGCGGCGTCGAGCCGGGCAACCACCGGTGACGAGGCATCGGGGACACGGGAGAACGCCGGGCAGCCGGCGGTGGTGGGCAGCCCAGCGACGTCGATGTTGTCCTTCACCGCGTAGGGCACGCCGGCGAGCGCCCCGCTCCTGCCGTCACGCACGGCGTCCGCCGCCGCGCGCACGCGGGTGCGCACGACAGCGGCATCGGCGCGGCTGATCCAGGTCGCTCCGTCGTCGTGCGCGGCGACCGCGTCGAGCAGGTGGTCGGCGTGGCGGTCAGGATCGTCCAGCGACGAGACGAGGTCCGCTCGCCACGCGTCGATGGCCCGCGTCGTGGGCGAGGTCACGCCTCGAGCACCTCGATCAGCGCGCTGGAGGGGGCGACGGCACCGAACACCCCCCCTTGCATGGTCACCATCTTCAGGGCGGCCTCGTAGTTGCCGACGTCGGTGGCGCCGGTGCAGTCCGACAGCAGGAGGCACTCGTAGCCGCGGTCATTGGCGTCGCGCATCGTGGTGTGGACGCACACATCGGTGGTGATGCCGGTGAAGATCAGGTGGGTGATCCCCTTGGTGCGCAGGATGAGATCGAGCTCGGTGGCGTAGAAGGAGCCCTTGCCGGGCTTGTCGATGATCGTCTCGCCCTCGATGGGCGCCACCTCGTCGACGATCCCCCAGCCCGGCTCGCCGCGCACCAGGATGCGGCCGCACGGCCCGGCGTCGCCGATGCCCGCCCCGATGCGCTGCGAGCGCCAGAGCTTGTTGGGCGGGCAGTCCGACAGGTCGGGGAGGTGGCCCTCGCGGGTGTGGATCACGTGGATCCCCGCCGAGCGGCACGCCGCCAGCACGCGCTGGGTCGGCTCGAGCCCGGCCCGAGTGAGGTTCAGGTCGTAGCCCATCGCGTCCACGTAGCCGCCCGGTCCGCAGAAGTCGATCTGCCAGTCGATGCACACGAGCGCGGTGCGCGCCGGTTCGATCGACCCGTCGTAGGGCCAGGCGTAGGGGTCGGCATCGACGGTGCCGAAGGTGGTGTGGCTCATCGGTCCTCCTCGGAGGTGGGGACGGCGTCGCCGTCGGGGTGGGTGGGCGCGGCGCCGAGCGATCGCTCGACGGCAGCGAGCGGGGCGACGGCACCGAAGATGCCGCCGGACATGGTCACCGAGGCCACGGCGCTGCCGGCGGCGTCGGTGGTCAGCGCGGAGCTGGCGCCGATGACGAGCAGGCACTCGTAGCCGCGGTCGTTGGCGCTGCGCATGGTCGAGTGCACGGGCCCCTCGAGGCCGTGGCCGACGATCAGCAGCTGGTCGCGTCCGGTGCGCCGCAAGAGCGCATCGAGCGCGCTGCCGCAGTAGGCGTCGATGCCCGCTGCGGTGAGCAGCGGGCCCGTCGCTCCGGTGGGCCGCGCGAGCGGGGTCGGAGCGGGCAGCCCTGCGGGGGCGCGAGCGGGCAGCTCGTGCGCGATCCAGGTGCACTCGCCGCCGACGTCGATCACGAGTCGGGCGAGGCGGGCGATCACGTCGTCGATCAGTGGGGCATCGATCCCGCGCGCCTGCCAGTGCTGGTCCCATCCGGCGGCGACGAGCACGAGGCGACGCGGGTCGGGCGCGCCGTCCCAGGGCCACGGGTAGGGATCGGCGGCGACCTGCTGCAGCGCGGTCACGACCGGACCGCCGCGCGCTCGATGATCGCTGCCCACTGGGCGGGTGCTTCGACCTGCACCAGGTGACCGGCATCGGGGACGGTCACGATCTCGGCACCGGTGGCGGTGGCGAGCGCGGCGGCCGCGCCTCGGCGTGCCGGACCGCTGCGTGCGCCGACGGTGGTGATGAGGCGTCGGCCGTGCAACGACCCGAGCGCGTCGGCGCTGGGTGCGAAGGCGGCGAACGACGGCACCTCGGCGCGGATCGTGGCGTCGCCCGCGAGGGCAGCGGCGCGCTCGGCATCGGCGAGCGCCGACCAAGGCGCGTCGCCGACGAGCTGGGCGAGGAAGGCGGCGGTGCCCGAGGGGCCCGGCTCGGCGGTGAGGCGCTGCGCGGCGGCCGAGACGATGGCGTGGAGGTCGGAGGCGTCGGGACCGACGAGGGGCTCGTGCAGCACGACAGCGTGCCACCGCAGCGGTGCGCCTGCGGCGAGCGCGAGGCCGAGGGTGGCGCCGCCGCTGGCGCCGGCGAGCACGAGCGGCGCGTCGGGCTCGGTGTGCGCATCGACGGTGGCGGTGATCATGGTGGTCTGCTCGGTGAGGTCGGGGGCGGGGAGGGTGCGGCGGCCGGTGCTGGGCTCGAGCTGGTAGCCCGGACGGGCGAGGACGAGGACCGACAGCGAGCGAGCGAGGTGGTCGGCCACCGCGGCGAAGGTGGCGGGTCCGAAGCCGACGCCGTGCAGCAGCACGACGGTGGCCGGAGCGTCACGGGGGCCGAGGCGGCGGGTGGGGAGGAGGTCGGTCATCGGTCGTGGGGTGGGGGGTGGGGCCCCGGCCGCACGACGGGAGGTGCCGTCGTGCGACCAGGGCCCCGGGGATCAGCTGGTCTCGCCGATGACCCCCTGCACGAAGAAGTCCATCGTCTCGACCTCCTCGTACGTGGGCTGCTCGCCCTCGGCCCACACCTCGTCGCCGCCCTGGTTCGACACCGGGCCGGCGAACGGGGAGCTGCCATCGATGAACGACTGCCTCGCCTCGTCGATCAGCGCTTGCGTCTCCTCGGTCACGCTCGGTCCGTAGGACGACTGCACGAACGGGTTCTCACCGGTCTGGAGGCCGACGCGGAAGTCGCCGTTGTACGGGCTGTCCACGAACTCGTCATCGACGACGGTCTGCACGATGTCGCTGTACAGCGGGCCCCAGCTCCACTCCGAGCCGGTGAGCCAGCCCTCGGGCGCGAGTTCGGAGGCATCGAAGTGGTAGCCGACGGTCATCGCACCCGCGGCCTCGGCCGCCTCGATGATCGTCTTGGTGCAGTCCTGGTGCTGGGTCAGCACGTCGACGTCCTGGTCCAGCAGGCTCTGCGCCGCCTGTGCCTGCAGGCCGGGATCGCACCAGCTGCCGGTCGACACCGCGATGACCTCGATGTCGGGGTCGACGCTCTGCGCACCCAACGTGAAGGCGTTGATGTTGGCCAGCGTCTGCGGGATCGGGAAGGCGTAGACGTAGCCCAGCTTCTTGGACTCCGTCGACGCACCAGCCGCGATGCCGGCGGTGTACACCGGCTCGTACACGGTGCCGAAGAAGGTGCCCAGGTTGTCGAGCTGCTCCTCGCCCTCGAGGCCGCCCTGGTGCACGAAGGTCACGTCGGGGTGATCGGCGGCGACGTTGGCCGCGAACTCGAGGTGCCCGTAGCTGGTCGCGAAGATGATGTCGGCGCCGTCCTCGATCATCCCCTCCATGACCACCTCGGCATCGGCGGTCTCCGGGACGTTCTCGGCCTGGAGGATCTCGGCATCGGGGAACGACTCCTGCACCGCGAGGCTGCCCTCGTACGCGGCCTGGTTGTAGCCGAAGTCGTCCTTCGGGCCGACGTAGAGGAAGCCGATCGTGAGATCGCCCCCGCCTTCGCCGGTGGTCTCCTCTGAGCCGTCGGTCGTGCCCGTGTCGGACGAGTCGTCCGAGCACGCCGTCGCACTGATCGTCAGTGCGCCGAGCCCTGCGACGAGGGCCAGCGTTCGCATCTTCATCTCCACCTCCGGTGGTCGGTTGCTCTGGTTGGGGGTTTGGTTGGGGGTTTGGTTGGGTCTTGCTGGGGTTGGGATGGGGGAGCGCGTCAGGACGCGTGCTCGAAGACGTGGTTCAGCGCCTCCGGTGCCGCATGCAGCCGGCGGCGGCTGAGCGAGGCGAGGCTGATGATCACGACGAGGTAGGGCAGCGCTGCGAGCAGGTAGCGGGAGATGTCCGATCCCTGCGCCTGGAGCTGCAGCTGCAGGGCGATGGCCCCGGAGAAGAGGTAGGCGCCGACCAGCGCCTTTCGCGGATCCCAGGCGGCGAAGATCACCAGGCCGACGGCGACGAACCCCCGGCCGACGGTCATGCCCTCGGACCAGTTGCGGGTGAACGCGGTGGCGAGCTGAGCGCCGCCGAGGCCCGAGAGCCCCCCGCCGCCGATGACCGCCGCGTAGCGCACCGCACGCGGCGAGGTGCCGAACGTGCGCAGCACCTCCGGCCGCTCGCCCGCGGCGCGCAGCTGCAACCCGGCGCGGGTGCCGACGAGGACCCACCACAGGGCGGGCACCGCCAGAAGCGAGAGGTAGGTGAGCGGGTCGTGGTCGAACAGCACCGGGCCGACGAACGGCAGCGACGCCAGGCCGGGGATGGCGACGGGCTCGAGGGCCACGACGCCCTGGCCGACGTAGTCCTGGCCGAACAGGGCGGTGAGGCCGAGGCCGAGGAAGGTGACCACCAGGCCGGTGGCGATCTGGTTGGCGCCGCGGTGCAGCACGAGGAACGCGTGCACGGCGGCCAGGCCGGCACCGGCGACGAGGCCGGCCACCACGCCTAGCCACGGGCTCCCGGTCTCGATGCCGATGATGTAGGCGGCCAGCGCGCCGCACAGCATCGATCCCTCGGTGCCGAGGTTGATGACGCCCGAGCGCTCGGTGATGAGCTCGCCGAGGGTGGGGAAGAGGATGGAGGTGCCGCCGGCGACGGCACCCACGCACACGGCCTCGATCACGGTGCACCTACGCGCTTGTTGGGGCGCGCCCAGCCGAGGACGGCGAGCAGCACCAGGGCCATGAGGACGTTGACCGCGGCACCCGACACGCCGGCGGAGATCTTGAGGCCGTTGCCGCCCACCGCGATCGCCGCGAGCACGAGGGAGGCCAGCACGGCCTTGAGGGGGTGGTGGCGCGCCAGCCACGAGGCGAGGAAGCCGATGTACCCGAAGCCCACCATGATCCCGGGACGCAGGCGCCCCTCGACGCCGCTGACCTCGAGCATCCCGGCGAGGCCGGCGAGTGCACCGCCGAGCACCATGGCGCCGATGGCGAGCGAGCCGACCCGGAGTCCGGCACGCCTCGCCGCCTCGGGGTTGCCGCCGAGCACCTGGAGGCGGAACCCCCACCGGGTCGAGCGGAAGGCCACCCACACCGCGAGCGCGGCGAGCACCGCCACGACGATGCCGATGTGGACGCGGTTGGCCCAGAGGATGGGGAGCCGCTCGGCGTCGGGCAGCTCGGTGGAGTAGGCCTGTCCGGTGCTGAGCGGGTCCTTCCACGGCTCGAAGACCAGCCACGTCAGCACGATGGTTGCGACGTAGTTCAGCAGGAGCGAGACGATCGCCTCGTTGGTGCGCAGCGCGACCTTGAGGATCGCGGGGATCAGCGCCCACAGCGCGCCGCCCGCGGCGCCGCCCAGCGCGAGTAGGGCGAACACGAGCGGGCCGCTCACCGCGCCGTCCAGCGCGGTCGACATCGCCATGGCACCCACCGCGCCCATCACGAGCTGGCCCTCGCCGCCGATGTTGAACATGCCGGCGCGCGCCGGCACGGCCACCGCGAGCGCAGCGAGCAGCAGCGGCGTGGCGCGCAGGAGCGTGTCGCCGGTGCTGCGCGCGTCGCCGAACGCGGCGTTCCACATGGCGGTGAGCGCCTCGACCGGATCGGCGCCCTGGGTCGTGAGGAAGGCGGCGAAGATGATCACCGCAGCGCCGATGGAGGCGGTCCAGCGCACGGTGGCGCGCGCCGCGGCGCGCCAGCGATCGTCGTGCGGCGATCCGTCGGCCGGCGGGGGCACCGGCGCGTGGTGCGTGGTCGGCGCCACGTCGGGCTCGCCAGCCGACGTCTCGTCGACCACAGCATCGGGCGCGGTGTGCGTGCTCATGCGGCGGCTCCCTGCAGCATCAGGCGGCCGATCTGGCTGCGGTCGGCGTCGGCTGCGTCGACGATTCCAGCCACCTCGCCGTCGTGGAGCACCACGAGGCGATCTGCCAGGCTCATGAGCTCGTCGAGGTCCTCGGACACCATGAGGATCGCCACGCCCTGCGCCCGCCGCTCGAGGAGGAGCTGCTGCGTGGCGCGCACCGACGCGATGTCGAGGCCCCGGCTCGGGTAGGCGACCACCAGGAGAGTGGGGTCGTCGATGAGCAGCATCCGGGAGAGGGCGACGCGCTGCACGTTGCCGCCCGACAGGGTGGCCACGTCTCGGTCGAGCGCGGCGAGGTTGAGGCGCTTCGGCTCGGGCCGCTGCTCGACGTGGTCGTGGATCCGCCGCCAGTCGATGCCCAGGCCGCGGCGCGGCACCGCCTCCCCGGAGAGCGCGAGGTGACGTAGAACGGACAGCCCCGGGACCACGGCGTCCTGGACGAGGTCCTCGGGCACGCCGAACGCGCCGGCACGCAGCGCGGCGATCGGCGAGCGGTTGGTGGTCTCGACACCGGCGATGTGGACGCTGCCCTCCTGGACGTGGCGCACGCCGAGCACCGCCTCGAGCAGCTCTCGCTGGCCGTTGCCCGACACGCCGGCCACTCCGACCAGCTCGCCGGCGCGCACCTCGAAGGTCGCGTCGCGCACCGCGGGGCGCCCGTCGCTGCCGGCGACGTGCAGGCCGCTGACGGCGAGGGCGGTCTCGTTGCGGCGCGGCACCCGCTCGGCGGGCAGCGGAGGCGGGACGGAGCCGACCATGTGCTCGATGAGCTCGTCGTCGGTGCAGGTCGACGGATCGACCCCGCCGACGGTCACCTTCCCACCGCGCAGCACCGTGGCGCGGTCGGCGATGGTGCGCGTCTCGGCCAGCTTGTGGGTGATGATCACCACGCCGAGGCCGGCCTGGCGCATCTGGTCGACCACCGCGAGCAGGCCGTCGACCTCCTGCGGTGCGAGCGCAGAGGTGGGCTCGTCGAGGATGACCACCTTCGCGTCGAGCAGGAGGACGCGCAGGATCTCGACGCGCTGGCGCTCGGCGAGCGACAGGTCCCGCACGGCGCGGTCCGGATCGATCGGCATGCCGAAGCGCTCGCCGGCATCGACGACCAGCCGACGGCGCTCGCCGCGCGTGCCGCGCCCGCCGAGCGCTAGGTCGATGTTCTCCTGCACGGTGAACGCTGGGATCAACCGCAGGTCCTGGAACACCATCCCGATGCCTGCCGCACGGCTGGCCGCGGGCGAACCGAGCTGCAGCGGCGCGCCCTGGACGGCGATCGTGCCCTCCTGGGGGACGTTCACCCCGTAGAGGACCTTCATGAGGGTGCTCTTGCCGGCGCCGTTCTCGCCGAGCAGCCCGTGCACCTCGTGCGTTCGCACATCGAAGTCGACGCCGTCGTTCGCGACCAACGTGCCGAAGCGCTGCGTGATGCCGCGGGCGACGATCAGCTCGTCATCGCCGGTAGTCATCGGACCGACCCCCGGCGGCGGGTCGCCATCGCCACGAGCGCGGCGGTGGCGCGCTCCTCGACCACGGAGAACGACTCGTCGAAGTGCGCCTCGAGCAGCGACCGAGCCGCGTGGTCGTCGCCCTCGATCACGGCGTCGAGCACGGCGAGGTGCTGGGAGATGGTGCGCTCGATCCGCTCGCCTGTGCGGAAGTCGTGCACGCGCACCGGGCGGATTCGCTCGTTCACGCGCGCCAGGAGCTCGCACAGCGCGTCGTTGCCCGCAGCCGCAGCGAGGCGAAGGTGGAAGTCCTCGTCGAGCCAGGCGACATCGGGAGATCCCTGGTCGTCTCCGACGGCGTCGCGAAGATCCATCCAGTCGTTGCGAAGCGATCGCAGGGCGACCGGGTCGTGCTTCGTGCCGAGGCGAGCAGGGCGCTTCAGCGCATCGAGCTCCAGTGCGAAGCGAACCTCGTAGAGCTCGCGGATCAGGAGGAGGTCGGGTGCGACCGGGCCGTAGCCGCCTTGCGGCCGACGCTCGACGAGGCCCTCGGCCAGGAGCCGCACCAGCGCCTCGCGCACCGGCGTGCGCGACACGCCGAGCTCCTCGGCCAGGCGCCCCTCGGCGAGCCGGTGCCCGAGGGGCAGCTCGCCGGCGAGCAGGCGATGCTTCAGCTCGTCGTAGGTGGCCGCAGCGAGCCCGGTGTGCGGCGCGGTCGAGCCGGAGGCGATCTGGTCGTTGCCCACGGCGGTATACCGAGGTGGATGCGAGGCGGTATTCATCTGCGGGGAACGTACGAAGCCTGCGATTCACCACCGTTTCTGTCCCGGGAACGCCGCGTGTCGATCGACTGACGCCGACCTGTGCCGAATCGGACGACGATCTGACCGACGCGGTCCTCCCGTTCCTCCGAACACCGGCCGGGCGTAGGCTCCGCACCTGGCAGGAGTGCAGCGAGGGGGAGCCGTGAGCACACCGAAGATCACGCTGATCGGCGCAGGCGGCATGTCGTTCGGCCCGACGATGGTGAACGACGTCATCCACACGCCGGTGCTGGCAGGTAGCCGGCTCGTGCTGCACGACATCGACGAGGCGCGCCTGCTTCGGGCGCACCGGTTCGCGGCGAAGCTCAACGCCGCCAACGGCTCACCGGTCGTGCTCGAGCGCACCACCGATCCTGCAGCTGCTCTCGACGGCGCCGACTTCTGCCTGAGCAGCGCCGAGCATGGACGGTTCAGGTACTGGCAGCAGGACTACGAGGTGCCGCGCCGGCACGGGGCCACGCAGGTCAACGGGGAGAACGGCGGACCGGGCGCGGTGTTCCACTCCCTGCGCAGCATCCGCAACACGCTGGGCATCTGCGCGGACATCGAGCGCCACTGCCCCGATGCCTTCCTGCTGAACCTCTCCAACCCGATGAGCCGCGTCACGCTCGCCATCAACCGGGGCACGAAGGTGCGCAACGTGGGCATGTGCCACGAGATGCCGATCGGCGTGCACCGCATCGGACGCATGCTGCGCATCCGCCCGAGCGATATCGCGGCCCGCGCGTCGGGCATCAACCACTTCACGTTCTTCACCGAGATGCGCCACCGCCGCACCGGCGAGGACCTGCTGCCCCGCGTGCGCGACCTGTTCGCCAGGCCCGTCTTCGACTTCGGCCCGCGCACCACGACGCTGGCGAGGGCGATGGCCGGTCGGCCGGTGCTCGGAATGCTCGCCGACCAGCTCTACTCGCCGCTGGTGGCGCACGTGGTGCGTACCTACGGCGTCGTGCCGTGCTCGGTCGACAGCCACATCGGCGAGTACCTCCCGTTCGCGCACGAGATCGGCGAGGTGCACCCCGCGCACCACCGGCAGTTCCAGCGGATCGACGCCGTCACCGAGCGGCTCACGACGTGGGTGGCGGACACGAAGGTGCCGCTGCCGCTGCGGCGCATGGGCCACAGCCTCGAGGAGGTCGTGCCGATCATCGCCGCGATGGCGACCGGCGAGGCCACGCGGGTGATGGCTGTCAACGTACCGAACCGCGGGAACCTGCCCAACGTCGTCGACGGCGCCATCGTCGAGGTCGGCGCGACGGTCGATGGCGACGGGATCCACCCCGACGTGATGCCGCCGGTGGTCGAGCCCATCGCCGGCCACATCGCCACGCAGGTCGCGCTGCAGGACCTGATCGTGCGCGCCGCGCTCACCGGCGACCGCGACCTGGCGCTCCAAGCGGTCATCGAGGACCCGGCGTCGCCGCCGAACGAGGCCGCGTGCCGGGCGATGTTCGACGAGCTGGCCGCGCTGCAAGCAGCCGAGCTGCCGTTCACCTAGCCGCACCTTCTCGGCGGCGTGGTGAGACTCCCAGTCCACGCAGCGCACCGAGAAGGTGCGATGGGAGGGCAACGCCTCCACGTGCGGGGCGATCGGCGATCGGCGGTCGGGGAACACGCGCCGCGGTCGCTGTGCGAGCATCCCCGCACCGCCGAGCGGCGGCAGGACCGAGGGGGACGACATGGCTGATGGACCGCGCCTGGCGCCGATCGCGGAGGCGGATCGGGACGACGAGACCCGGGAGCTGCTCGAGGCGCTGGGCGACCTCAACATCTTCGCCACGCTTGCGCACCACCCGAAGCTGCTGAAGCGGTGGCTGGTGTTCGGCGGCCACGTGATCGCCAAGAGCACCCTGCCCGAGCGCGAGCGGGAGCTGCTCATCTTGCGGACCGGCTGGCGCTGCGGCTGCGAGTACGAGTTCGGGCAGCACACCGTGCTGGGGCGCGCTGCGGGCCTCAACGACGTGGAGATCCACCGGCTCGCAACGGAGGGCACCGAGGGGTGGTCCGATGCCGATGCGCTGCTGCTGCGCGCCGTCGACGACCTGGTGGTCGACCACGGGCTGAGCGAGGAGACCTACGCCGCGCTGGCCGAGGCGTGGGGCACCCAGCAGGTGATCGACCTCGTCTTCGCTGTCGGGCAGTACGTGCTGGTGTCGATGGCGCTCAACAGCTTCGCCGTGCAGCTCGACCCGGGTGTGCCCGGCTGGCCGTCGTGAGGGTGGCCGGCAAGGTCGCCGTCGTCGTCGGTGCCGGCCAGACGCCCGGCGGCACGGTCGGCAACGGCCGTGCCGCGGCGCTGCTCCTCGCACGGGAGGGGGCCGCGGTGCTCGCCGTGGACCGAGACCTCGCGTCAGCCGACGAGACCGTGGCGCAGATCGAGGCCGCTGGGGGCACGGCCGCCGTGCTGCGCGCGGATATCACCGTCGAGGACGACTGCCGCGGCATCGCTGAGGAGGCGCTGGCGCGGTTCGGTCGCATCGACGTGCTCGTCAACAACGTCGGCATCGGCACCGGCGATGCGGGCGCGACCAAGCTCACCGAGGAATCGTGGGACCTGATCCACGACGTGAACCTCAAGGGCATGTGGCTGACCTGCAAGCACGTGCTGCCGCTGCTGCGAGGCCAGGGCTCCGGCTCGGTGATCAACATCTCGTCGGTCGCCGCGGTCTGCTCGGTCGGTCACCTCGCCTACAAGACGTCCAAGGCGGCGGTGAACGCGCTGACCGAGCAGCTGGCGATGACCAGTGCCAAGCGAGGCGTGCGGGTCAACGCGATCATGCCAGGGCTCATGGACACGCCCATGGCGATCGAGGGCATCTCGTCGGCCACCGGCGTCGACCCCGACGAGCTGCGTCGCCAGCGCGACGCCATGGTCCCTCTCGGCGGGAAGATGGGCACGGCGTGGGACGTGGCGCACGCCGTGCTGTTCCTCGCGTCGGACGAGGCGGCGTTCATCACCGGCGTGATCCTCCCCGTCGACGGCGGCCAGCACGCCCGCGTGGGCTGAGGCACGATGGACGCCGATCGTCAGCACGAGGAGCATCCATGGCCATGACCGACGACGTCCGCACCGCGCTCACCGCGGGGCGCCTCGCCCACCTCGCCACGATCAACGCCGACGGCAGCCCGCAGATGAGCGTGGTGTGGGTCGGTGTCGACGGCGACGACATCGTCGTCGGTCACCTGGGCAGCGGGCAGAAGGTGCGCAACATCGCCCGCGACCCGCGTGTGGCGCTCACCTTGGAGGCCGAGGGCGCCAACCCGGTCGGCATGGGCAACTACCTCGTCGTGCGGGGCACCGCGCGGCTGGTGCCCGGCGGCGCCCCCGAGCTGCTGCAGCGCCTGGCCGAGGTCTACGTCGGCCCCGGCGTGCGGTTCCCGCCGTTCGACGACCCGCCGCCGGGCAACGTGATCCACATCACGCCCGATCGCGTCGGCGGCGTCGGCCCCTGGGCTGAGTAGCCACCACCGTCCGAGCGCGACGCAGCCGGCGCCTCGTGGGTCGGTTCCCACCTCGAGACGCCGGCTGCCCGTGCTCGGTGCGTGCCGATCGCTACACGACCACCTCGTCCTTGGCCTTCGTCAGCGCATGGACGAAGCCGGCGATCGACGCCAGCAGCAGCACGAGCGCTGCGCCGAAGGCCACCATCGCCGCCTGCCCGGCACGCTCGCCGAAGATGCTGAAGCCGTAGCTGGTGAGCAGCAGGCCGCGCAGGGTCTCGCCCCGGAACAGCGACTCCGTCTTGCCCTCGAGCTCCGCCGCGGTGGCGACGAGCTCCTCGGTTGCGGGATCGTCGGGGTCGGCCTCCAGCGCCTCGTCCGCCGCTGCACGCGCCTCGCGGGACTCGCCGCTGGTCTCGGCGTACGTCTTGCCGTCGTTGGTTCCCTTGAGGTGCGATCCGATGTACTCGTTGGCGTAGCACTCCGCCTGCTTGCCGGTGGTCAGCGGCTTCTCTGCGTTGTCGACCAGGCAGGCCACGCCCTTCTCCTCGTCGGAGAGGAACTCCGCGGGGGTGAAGTTGATCCTCTGCGCCCCGAGCTGCGTGGTGACGTAGTCGTCGGCGAAGCTGGCCTGGCTCTGGAGCACCAAGCCCAGCACGAGCAGGAGCATCGCGAGGGCGAGGCCTCCGACGCTGAAGATGAGATCGAGAGTCTTGCGCTTCATGTCGTCCTCCCACCGCTCGGGGCACCTCCCCGGCGATCTGCCCATCAGACGACAGATGACTACCTCCGGGGCAGGGCAGAAGGTCCCGGTCCCTGTGCCGCGTGGCACACCAGGGGGGGTCGTCGGTCCCACCGGTCTGGGCGCCGATGCAGGCAGCGGACGGGTTCCAGCTCAGCAGTCGCCGGGGAACCAGTAGACGGTGCCGTTGAGCGCGGTCACGTGCTCGGTGGTGGTGCCGTCGGTCTCCGGTGCCGTCGAGCGGGTGGTCACCTCGACGGCGTAGGCGCGGCCGTCGGGGTGGGTGCCGCCTCCGGGTCGCCCGGGTGGGATCGTCCAGTCGGGGTCGGCGACGATCGACGCCTCGTCCACGGTCAGGGTCATGCGGTAGCCGGCCTCGTCCAGGCCGCGGACCCACTCCTCGACCGTCATCGCGGGGTCGCCGCCGCGGCTCGATCGACGGCAGGGGAGGCTGACCGAGTCGGCGGTCCACTCGCCGGGCGGGTAGGCGAAGGCCGCCGCCTTCTCCAGGGCGCTCGCCGCTCCCTCGAGCCACGCGTGGCTGCGGGCCTCGTAGGCGGCAACGATGCTCTCGACGTCGCGGGAGACGACTCCATCGGACGCGGGCGCGGTCGCGGCGTCGGTCGGCGCCGTGCTCGACGAGTCGTCCGTGCTCGGGCCCGAGCAGGCGGCGCCGACTAGCACCAGCGCGAGCGGTGCGACCACTCGGAGGATCCGTCGTCTCGGCGACGGCACATGCGATCGGAGCACGTCGACGATCTTGCCACGGCCGACTGGTGCCACCGGAGGCGTCGGCTCGTACGCTTGCTGGCATCGGTCCGATGCGGAGGTGCACGCTGTGGAGGTCAAGGAGCTCGGGCATCTGGTGCTCTACGTGCGCAACTTGGAGCGGTCCGCCACCTTCTACCGCGACGTGCTCGGGTGGCGGCAGATCCTTCCCGACCCGGCCGAGGGCAACCCGCTGCCGTTCCCCGCGGCGGCCTTCTCGGCTCCGTCAGGTCGCACCCACCACGAGCTGCTGCTCATCGAGGTCGGCGAGGGCGCGGCCGCGTTGCCGGCCGGGCGACGCGTCGGCATGTACCACTTCGGCCTCAAGGTGGGCGACAGCGACGACGAGCTGCGCGAGGCGCGCGACACGCTCCTGGCGAACCGCGTGAAGATCACCGGCGCCAGCGATCACACCGTCACCCACAGCCTCTACATCGAAGACCCGGACGGCAACGAGATCGAGCTCTACATCGATGTGCCAGGTGTGGACTGGCGCAACGACCCCGGCCTCATCGCCGCACCCATCAAGCCGCTGCACCTCTAGGCCGCGAAGCGAGCGCCCAGGAGGCGGCGTCGTTCACCTGTGGGAGGCGTGGGTTGCCGCAGCCGTACGGGCAGAGATCGAGGTTCTCGAGCATCGACCGGTAGGTGGTGCCGTCGACCTCGAGGAGGACGGCACCCGCGGGGAGGTCGTCGCTCGGGCCGTAGAGCACGCGGGGGTCGTCCGGAGCATCGAGGTCGATCGCCCAGATGGCGTCCTGGTAGGGGGCACCGCCGAGCTCGAGCCGTGCATGGACGACGATCGTGGTGCCATCGGCGAGCAGGTGAGGCGTGTCGATGTAGGGGACTGCCGGGAGATCGATGGGTCGGCGCTCCCCGTCGACGATCAGCTCCAGGGACGTGTCGCAGCTGCCGTCCTGCGTCGGCTGCGTGCAGCCGTCCGGCGTGGTGCGCACGACCTGCCCGGCGTCGCTCGCGTCCAGCACGATCTCCGCAGTCGCCTGCTCGATCGGGCTGCCGGTAGGTCCGAGGCGCCACATCCGAACACCGCGGCCGGTGGGATCTCCAGGCCGCTCCATCGCCTGGGTGTTGAAGAAGATCGTGCTCGATGCCGGATCGAGGGCAGCCGAGCTGCCCTGGTGCGAGGTCGCCGTCCACCGGGCGACCCGCTCCAGCGCACCGCCGGATGCGTCACCGGTCCACACGGAGGTCGCCATCGGCTCGGCCTCTCCGGACGGCTCCTGCCACACCGACAGCCAGGGCTCGTCCCCCGGCACGACGGTCCACCGAAGCCGGCCGCCTTCGACGAGCACCTCGGTGGTGCCGGTGGCGATGTCGTAGCGCAGCAACCGGTCGTCGGAGCCGGCGCGCCTCGGGTCCGATTCGCTGAACAGAACGGCGCCGCCCTCGATCGTGGCAGCGCGCTCGATCACCTCGGCTGGCGCAGCGTCGCTCGGGCCGGCGATCTCGGCGACTGCGCCGTCGCCGTCGAGCAGGAGCAATCGCCGCGGGCTCACGTCGTTGGTGCCGGGGTCGACCGGCAGGTCGAACAGCAGCACGTCGCCCACCTGGTCGATGAAGCTCGGCAGGTCCTCGGGGTTGCTGGCAGCCGGCTGCGGCATCCCGGGCTGCTCGAACACCACGTCGCCGCTCTCGCGGTCGGTGAGCTGGAACGGATCGCAGCAGGCGACATCCCACCGTGCCAGAGGATCGATCGCCTCGTCGAGGCGCGGGACCTCGGGGCACGCGCCCTCGTCGAAGCCCGAGCCCGGTGCCTCGGCGGTCCACGTGAAGCAGCGTTCCGAAGCCGTCCGGAGGACGCCCTGCTCGGGATCCCACGTCGTCGACGCTGCATCCCACGAGGTCTTCTCCACCTCTCGGAACACGTCTTCGACGGCGCCGCTCGCTGGGTCGACCACCACCGCCGCCACCTCATCGACGTACTCGTCGTCGGACGTCGATGGTCGGGCGATGCCGATCAGCAGGCGGTCGTCGGGGAGCCGCACGAAGCCCTCGACGTGGTCAGGCGGGTCAGCAGTCGGGTTGGCGTCCGCCGCACCGATCCGGATCGCTTGGTAGCCGGAGTCGTCGTCGACGAGGATGCCGTCGGCCACCGGCTCCCCCAGCTCGACCAGGTAGAGGTCGGCAGCGGGCACCTCGGCTGGCGGGTCCTGGCGCAGCACGCCGATCAGGGCGAGCGGCTGCTCGGGGCCGCGCTCGGCGGAGCCATCGCCAGCTGCTGGACCGTCGGACCCGCCGTCGCTGGAGCACGCGGCCCCGACCACCAGCAGGAGGCAGGCGATCGACCGGCGCACGCTCGATCGGGTCATGTGCGCGACGGTACCGGTCGATGCGCGGCGGTGCGGGGCGGCTGCACCAGCAGATCGCTTCCCGCTCGGTACCCGTTGGGGCATGGAGGGGCGATCGGTGAGAGCGAGGTCCCGAGGGCGCGCTACGCGCCGAGGTCGATGGCTCGCGTGAGCTGCACGGCTTCGAGGAAGCGACGGTCGTGGGAGACGACGATGAGCGTTCCCTCGAAGGCGCCGAGCGCGTCCTCGAGCTGCTCGATCGCGGCGAGATCCAGGTGGTTCGTGGGCTCATCGAGGACGAGGCAGTTCACCCCCGCGGCCATCAGCTGGGCGAGCAGCGCGCGGCTCCGCTCGCCGGGTGAGAGCTGGCTGCCGGCTCGCTCGACCTGCGCCGCTCCGAGCCCGAACTTGGCCAGCAGGGATCGAGCCTCGCTCAGCTGCAGCCCCGACTCGCGCAGGAACGTGGTGAGCAGCGGCTCGTCGACGGCGTAGCGGCCGCGGCTCTGGTCGAGCTCGCCGATCACCACGCCGGGGCCGACCCACCGCCGGCCATCGACCAGCGGTGCGGTGCCGAGCAGCCCCTGGATCAGCGTCGTCTTCCCGCTGCCGTTGGGCCCGATGATGCCGAGGCGGTCCTGCCACGCCACCTCGAGGTCGATCGGGCCGAGCCGGAACGCGCTGCTCAGCGGTCCGCCATCGCACCGCTCGATCACCGCTCCCTCGAGGCGAGCCACGACATCGCCGCTGCGCGCCGTGGGCTGCAGCGCCAGCTCGAGGCGCCACCCCTCCCACGGCTTGTCGACCCGCTCGAGCTGGGCGAGCTTGCGCTCGGTGGCCTTCACCTTTCCGGCCTGCTTCTCGCTGCGCGCGACCTTCGCTCGCTTCACGTTCTTGTCGGGCTCATCGGATGCCTTCGCTCGACGGACGCCGGTCTCGCTCCACTCGATCTGCGTGCGCTGCCGTTGCACGAGCCGGTCGCGCTCGCTCGTGTACTTCGAGTGCGCCTCGTACTGCTGGTCGCGCGCCAGCGCTCGGGCGTCGACGAACTCCGTCCAACCGCCCGCGAACTCGCGGGCGCGGTGGCTGTGCTCCTCGATCTCCAGGATGCGTGTGACCGCACGATCCAGGAACGCCCGGTCGTGCGACACCACGAGCACCGCGCCCGGGAACCCGGCGACGAACGACTCGAGCTGGTCCAGGCCGGCGAAGTCGAGGTTGTTGGTCGGCTCGTCGAGCAGCAGCACATCGTGGCGCGACAGGAGGATCGCTGCGAGCAGGGCTCGGGCGGCCTCGCCTCCCGACAGGGTGACCATCACCTGGCTGAGCCTCGCCGGGTCGCCGTCGGTCAGGCCGACCGCCGCGCACGTCTCGCCGGCGCGGGCATCGATGTCGTCGCCGCCGAGGGCGAGGAAGCGATCCAGCGCATCGCCGTAGGCCTCGAGCGCGTCCGCATCGCCGCTGAGGGCTTCGGTGCATCGATCGAGCTCGGCGCTGGCCTCCGCCACGCCAGTGCGGCGGCGGAGGTAGGCGAGCAGGGTCTCCTCGGGCTGGGGGTCGGGCTCCTGCGGCAGGTACCCGACGGTCAGCGACGGGGGGCGGCGCGTGACGCGTCCGGCATCGGGCTGCTCCAGGCCCGCCAGGATGCGCAGCAGCGTCGACTTCCCGATGCCGTTGGGGCCGACGACCCCGACGCGATCGCGGGCGTCGAGCCCGATCGCCACGTCGTCGAGCACCACCTGGCCGCCGTGCCAGCGTGAGATCCCCGTCGCCCGAAGCACCCGCGCACCGTACCGTCGCCGCCAGCGGCGGCCGTCGCCCGTTGCGGACCGCCGTCGGTCACATCGTGATGACGAGCTTGCCGCGAGCGCGGCCGGCCTCGAGGTGGCGCATGGCGTCTGCTGCCTCCGGCAGCGGGAAGGTGCGCTCCACCGCGGGTGCGAGGTGCCCGGCGCCGACGAGCTCGAGCAGCCGATCGATCCCAACGTGGTGCTCCTCGGCGATGAAGGTCGTGATGCGCTGCGACACGAAGGGCGACAGCAGGACGCCGCGCAGCTGGCGGTCGATGCCGCCGAACCAGCTGCCGGCCTGCTCGCCGCCGGCGATGACGAGCGTGCCGTTGCGAGTGAGGGCGCCGCGCAGGCGGCGCAGCGATGCGTTGCCGGCGAGGTCGAGGATGAGGTCGTAGCGGACGTCGCCGCTCAGCACGTCGTCGGTCGTGTAGTCGAGGACGTGCGTGGCGCCGAGCGACCGGACGAGGTCTGCCTTGGCTGCGCTGCACACGCCGGTGACCGTCGCTCCGAGCGCAACCGCGATCTGCACGGCGTAGGAGCCCACCCCGCCGGACGCTCCAGTGATGAGCACGTGCTGCCCGGCCGCGACGCGGCCGACCTCGCACAGCCCGCGCAGAGCGGTGAGGCCCGACACCGGGAGCGCAGCCGACTGCTCGAAGGTCAGGCTTTCGGGTTTGCGGACCAGCTTGTCCTCGTGCGCGGCCGTCCACTGGGCGAACGAGCCCTTGCCGATGCCGAGCACCTCGTCGCCGACGTGCACTCGCGTGACCTCGTCACCGACGGCGACGACGACCCCAGCCAGGTCGAGGCCGGGCACGAGCGCCTTCGGTCGCCGCAGGCCGCAGGCGAGGCGCATGATGGCGGGGGTGCCGGTCATCAGGTGCCACGTGCCGCGATCGAGGCCGGCGGCTCGCACCTCGATGAGCGCCTCACGTGGGCCGATCGACGGGCGGGCGATGACGTCGAGCTCGAGCACGTCGGCCGAGCCGTAGGTGCGCTGAACGATCGCCTGCATCGTCGAGGCGCTCGTCGGCGCCGCCGTCTCGGGATCAACGTGGGTGGTGGTCGTTGCCATGTCGTTCGCTCCAGTCCGGCCCTGGTCGGGGCGTCGCCCTTACTGCGTAAGGGGCTAGGCGCACCGTAGACTTATGTTGTAAGGTTGTCAAGGAGCGATACGCGCTCCCCGCAGCGGAGGGTCCACGTGGCGAAGGAGCAGGCAGCGGCGTCGAGGACGCCGCTCAGTCGTGAGCGGGCGCTGATCGCAGCAGTCGAGCTGGCCGACGCGGACGGCATCGCAGCGCTCACCATGCGGCGCCTCGCCGCGGCCCTCGGCGTCGAGGCCATGTCGCTCTACCACCACGTCTCGGGCAAGAGCGACATCCTCGACGGCATGATCGATCTCGTCTTCGGCGAGATCGACCTCCCGCCGAGCGACCTCGAGTGGAAGGTGGCGATGCGACAACGAGCTGTCTCGGTGCGCGCGGTGCTCACCCGCCACCCGTGGGCGATCGGGCTCATGGAGACGAGGACCTCGCCGGGTCCCGCCACGCTCCGGCACCACGACGCCGTGCTCGGCTGCTCGCGCGCGGCGGGCTTCTCCGTCGAGATGGCGGCGCACGCCTTCTCGCTGCTCGACAGCTACATCTACGGCTTCGTCCTGCAGGAGGTGCACCTGCCCTTCGACGACGGCGACGACATGGGGAAGTTGATCGAGGAGATCGTCCCCGACCTCTCCCCTGCGACCCATCCGCACCTGCTCGAGCTCACCCTGGAGGTCGTGCTGCAGCCCGGCTACAGCTACGGCGCTGAGTTCGAGTTCGGCCTCGACCTCGTTCTCGACGGTCTCGAGGCAGCGGCGCGTCGCTGACAGCCAGTCGGACCTCGTCGCGCTCGAGGACGCGCTCGCGGCACGTCGCGGGCTCACGGAGAGTTGAGCGCGCCGCTCTGATCGACCGGCGGACGGTCTCGCGGCCACTCTCCGTCGCGTCGCGGAGGGCCCGGACCGCGATAGGTCGAGGCTTCGGTGTGCTCAGCCGGTGGTGGCGGGTGCGGGGCGCGAGCGGGTCTGCTGACGTGGGTTGGGCGGGGCGACGACGACCCGCTGCCCGCTCCGGTCGGTGATGTCGAGGTGCGGCGTCCCCTCGGGCCAAGCGCTCGACAGCGTGCCGCGCCTGATGGCCGGCCCCATCGACTGGATGGCGCTGCAGATGGCAGCGAAGGCAGCGCGGTCCGCGTTGGACCAGCGGAAGTCGAAGCGGCGGCGCACCACGTCGGGCATGGCGCCGTAGACCATGGTGCGCATCACCTCGGAGGCGAACCTGGCCGCGAGGTCGCTCAGCGGGGCGAGGACACCGGGCAGCTGGACGACTTCGGACTGCGCGCTGGGGTTGGTCGTCGGGTCGAGCACCCACTGCACCGCTGGGGTGAGCTCGAGCTGCTCGCGGCAGATCTCCTCGAAGCGGTCCTCGAAGGAGCGCAGCGTGAGGGGGACGGGCCGGTCGCTCACGCCGTAGCGGCGGTACCACGTGACCGTCTCGCGGTAGAGCTGCTCCTTCTCGGAGCGGCTGAGGCGGCGGGCGATGTACAGCTCGTAGGCTCGGAAGAACTCCCAGGTGAAGGTGGCGTGCGCCCACCAGAACACGTCGGGGTCGAGCGCGTGGTAGCGGTTCCCGTTGTGGTCGGTGCCCTTGATGTCGGGGTGGAAGTCGCGGATGGTGCGGCCGCGGGCATCGCCCTCCGCCTCGTCTGCGGTGAAGATGCTGCCCCAGATGTAGGGGATCGAGCGGAAGATGCGGTCGAAGGGATCGGCGAAGAAGTTGGAGTGGTCGGTGACCCCGGCGCCGAGGCCCGGGAGCATGAGCTGCAGGATCCCCGCCGCAGTGCCCGGGATGAGGCCGCGCGGATCACCAGCCACCTGCCACAGCAGCGAGCCCGGCCCGAGGGGGGCGCCCTGCGCTCGCGGTCGCTTCTCGTCGCTCACGTCAGACCTCCGAGGATCGAGCGCACGTAGGCACGCACCTGCGTACGGGTCACCGGTTCGGGTGCCGTTGCTGCCAGCACCGCGAACCCGAACATGGCGGCGGTGATGGACAGCGCCTTGTCCTCGTCGGCACCGAAGGACCGGATGAACGCGACGACCCCGACGTCGTCGACGGAGCGGCCCCGGCGGTGCAGCGCCAGGCGCACCTCGAGCGTGCTGAGGAACTCGGCAGAGCGCTCGGTCACCAGCTCGAGCAGGAAGTCGGTGCAGGCCTCGACCATGGAGCGCCGACCGCCGCGGGCGCCTTCGGCGAGCGAGCGAAGGCGGTCGTCGAACACCTCGAGGTACTGGGTGGCGGCGGCCACCATCAGGTCCTCGACCCTGGGGTAGTGGTACGAGACGCGTGCCAGCGGGACGCCGGCGGCCTCCGCCACCGAGCGGTGCGTCAGGGCGTCGACGCCGTCCTCGACGATGACCTGCGAGGCGGCGGCGAGGATGGCGCGCCGACTGGCGTCACCGCGCTGGCGCCGTCCATCGGTCTCCCCCACGGTGTCGATCAACATATCTGAACACATTTACAGTTTGTTTGTCCGGGCTGCAAGCCCGCAGAAGGCGTAGCGACGGCTCGACTGCGTGGTGAGCGCATCGATGATGAGCAGGTGCTTCGTCACCGCTGGCCGGCACCGCTCTCGAACCAGTCGATGTGGGACCCTGCAGTCGATGAGTTCCATTGCAGCGCGCACGAGCATCGAGCGTGGGTGCAGGGTCATCGTTCCGGTCGGCGCGGCGTTGCCGTCGTTCGATGGGTTGCGGCCCGGCGCAGCCTCGATGCCGCCGCGCGAGGTCGATCTCGACGACAGCTACTACGACACCTCCGACCTCTCGCTCGCTCGGTGGGGTGTCACGTTGCGCCGACGAAGCGGTGTCGACGTGTCGATGTGGATCGTCGAGCTCCCCGTCGAGGGCGTGGGGTCAGCTGTCGAGCGCCGCGTGCTCACCTTCGACGGAGCGAGCGACCAGGTCCCCGATGGTGCCCTCGACATCCTCCGCGCGATGGTTCGATCCAACCAGCTCGTGAGGGTTGCACGGCTGCAGATCCACCGCGTGACCACCGACGTCAGCGATGCCGAAGGTGGACTGCTCGTTCAGGTCGTCGACGATGATGCATCGGTCGACGATGCACCGGGACTCGCCGTCCGGTTCCGCGAGGTGGGGGTCGAGATCCTGGCGCCGGGCAAGCTGGGACGCGCGGCCCTCAAGGCAGCAGCCAAGAGACTCGTGGCCGCCAGCTTCGAGGTCAGCGACCAGCGGACGACGCTGATCCCAGCGCTCGGCCCGGCCGCGCTCGAACCACCCGATGTCGTGGTTCCCGACCTCTCCGTGGAGGCGACCGTCGAGCAGCTGATCACTCGCGCGCTCTGCTCGTCGGTGGTGCGCCTGATTCGCAGTGATCCAGGTGTACGGGTGGGCGAGGATCCCGAAGGCGTCCACCAGCTCCGCGTCGCGACGCGCCGGCTTCGGTCTGATCTCCAGACGTTCGCGTCGCTGCTCGATCCAGAGTGGGTTGCTGGGGTGCGCGCCGAGCTGAGCTGGCTGGCGACCGAGATCGGCCGAGTGAGAGACATCGATGTGCTGCATGCCACGCTGCGCCGCGATGTCGCGATGCTCCCCGACCAAGACGTTGCGCACGGCGCCATGCTGCTGGATGCATTGAGGAGCGCTCACTGCGAATCGCGGGCGGGGCTGCTCAGCACGATGCGCAGCGATCGGTACGAAGCTCTCGTCGGATCGCTCGTCAGGGACTGCACACATCCGGTCTGGGCAGCGGACCGCTCAGATCAGCTCGACCGCCCTGCGCTTCACATCACCCGCCGCCTCGTCAGACGTCGATGGAAGCACCTCGCCGCTGCCGTGGATGACCTCGGGGAGGACCCGACTGATGACGCGCTGCACAGGATCCGGATCCTCGTGAAGCGCACCCGGTACGCCGCTGAGGCAGCGCTACCCGTCGCGAGTCGGCAGGCAGGCCGCTGGGCAGCGCGATTGGCCGGCTTGCAGGACCTGCTCGGTGAGCATCACGACACAGCCATCGCCGAATCGTGGCTGCGTGCAGCATCCGAGACGAATCCGACCCTCGGCATCGTTGCGGGACAGCTCATCCAGATCGAGCGCGCGAGACGGATGGAGCTTCGCGAGGCGTGGCCGACGGCGTGGCGGCGCGCATCGGCGGCGAGGTTCCGGACCTGGCTCTGAGAGGGAGCTCGCTGCTGCCCGATGGCGGGACGTGGGAGGATGGCGGGCATGCCGCGCTCACGCGAAGAGCCAGCTCTCCAGCACTCGGACTCCCGTATCGACCGACGGGCTGCATTGCAGAAGATGGGTGTCGGAGGAGCGATCGCGTGGACGGCGCCCCTCATCCTCTCGGCCCCCGCATCGGCCCAGGGGAGCGTGCTGTCCCTCTGTCCGACCCTCGGGTCGGCCGCCACGTTCGGGGTGCTCGGAGGATCGACCGTCACGAACACCGGCGCATCGGTGATCAGCGGCGACGTGGGGGTGAGCCCCGGCGCGTCCATCACGGGCTTCCCGCCCGGAGTCGTGATCAACGGCACCATCCACAGCGCGGATGCGACCGCTGCGCAGGCCCAGTCCGACGTGACCATCGCCTACGGCGACACAGCCGGTCGGTCCGCGGACGTCACCGTGACGACCGACCTGGGCGGGCAGACGCTCCTGCCCGGCGTCTACGACGGAGCCACGCTCGATCTCACAGGCACCTTGACGTTGGACGCTCAGGGCGACCCCGACGCCGTGTGGGTGTTCCAGGCCGGCAGCACCCTCCTCACTGCCGACGACAGCGCGGTCCAGCTCATCGGCGGGGCCAATCCTTGCAACGTGTTCTGGCAGGTCGGCAGCTCCGCCACACTCGGCACCAACTCGACGTTCGTCGGAACCATCCTCGCCCTCATCTCGATCACCGTGACCACCGGTGCCATGGTCGACGGTCGGCTGCTCGCCCGCACCGGCGCAGTCACCCTCGACTCCAACCTGATCACCACCCCCGAGTGTGCGTCGGCGTGTCTCTGAGCCTGAGCTGCCCTTGACGATAGTTAACGAGTCTGTTAAACAACTGCTCCGTGGGGGATCTGCCGGAGATACCGAACCGATGACCGTGACGGCCCCCGATCGGTTCGACGTCGTCTTCGCTGCGTTGGCGGACCCCACGCGCCGCTCGATCGTGCGTCGGCTGGCCGATGGTGAGGCAACCGTGCTCGAGCTGGCCGAACCCTTCCCGATCAGCCTTCCGGCGATCTCCCGTCATCTGAAGGTCCTCGAGCACGCTGGCCTGATCAGCCGCGGCCGAGACGGGCAACGGCGGCCTTGCCAGCTGCGGCCCGAGCCGCTGATCGAGATCGCCGCGTGGGCCGAGCACACCCGAGCGGCATGGGAGCACCGCCTCGACCGCCTCGACGCGCACCTCCGGCGCTCATCGGACCACACCCCATCCCCACCGACACCGGAGGAGCCATGACGAGCATCCCGCCCACCACCGACCCGACGACGTGGGCGCTCGATCGCGAGATCGTCCTCGTCCGAGTCCTCGACGCCAGCCGCGACGCCGTGTTCGCTGCGTGGACCGATGCAGATGCGTTCTGCCAGTGGTTCGGCCCCGGCGGCTTCACCTGCACCGTGCACGAGATGGACGTGCGCCCGGGAGGCCGAGCGCGCTTCGACATGACGTCCAGCGACGGCACCTTGTACACGAACCGGTTCGACTACCTCGAGGTCATCTCCGGTCAGAGGCTGGTGATGGACCACGGCTCTGACATCGACGACGACCCAGGACGCTTCCGGGTGACGATCACCCTGGACGAGCAAGCCGATGGGAAGACGGTGCTGACGCTGCGACAGCTCCACCCGACCGTCGAGCAGCGAGATGCAGGCATCGGCTTCGGCGCCGTCGAGCTCGGTCTGCAGACGATGCAGAAGCTCGCGCTCCATCTCGGGGTCGCTTGAATCCCACGACAGCCGCGTCGCGCCCTCGACCGCGGGCTCCTGCGCACACACCGAGAGAAGATGAGGAGATGTCTCAGCTGCTGCGAGTGCAGAACTTCTGCGTGTCGATGGACGGGTTCGGCGCGGGCGAAGGCCAGAGCCTCGAGGCGCCCTTCGGGCGTGCCGAACCCCGAGGTGGCGGGTCGCAACCGTTCGGCAGTTCCTCGAGGCTGCCCGCAGGGCGTCGGTCGGCCACCGCAGACGTAGCAGCAGCGGCGGGTGCGATGATCTCGACGCTGGCCGATTCGGTCGGGATGTTGGCGATCAGGAGGGCAGCGTGAGCGGCCAGGAGCGCGTCGAAGCAACGACGTCGATCGCGGAGGCGATCGCGGCGTCGAGCGATGCGGAGCACGTCCCCGTGACGTTCGAGAGCTGCGATCACATCGAGGGGCCCTTCTTCCACGGGACGAAGGTCGCCTTCGAGGTGGGCGACGAGATCGTGCCCGGCCATGGCTCGAACTACCACGACCGACGCGTCTCGAACCACGTGTACTTCGCTGCGCTGCTCGAGCCGGCCGTGTGGGCGGCCGAGCTGGCCACGGCGCTCGATGGCAGCGGGGAGCGGGGCCGCATCTTCGTCGTCGAGCCCGCCGGCCCCTTCGAGGACGACCCCAACGTCACCAACAAGAGGTTCCCCGGCAACGTCACCCGCTCCTACCGAACGCGCCATCCGGTGCGCGTCATCGATGAGGTGCGGACGTGGGATGGCCACGCCCCTGCGGTGCTGCAGGGGATGCTCGACAACCTCGCTCGACTCCGGGAGCAGGGTCTCGACGTCATCGAGGACTAGCTGGGCACCGCTTCTCGCCTGGCCGGGCGAGACGGCGTGGGACGCCAGCGGAGCTGATGGGACGCGAACCCACGACCCCCTGCCTGCAGAGCGTTGGTGCTGCGTGGATGAGTAGCGCACTACTCATGCACCGAAGCGGGTCCGGGCTTGATGATGCTCCGTAGGGCCGCCTGGCCCGCCGGGTTCGGGACCATCCTGAGGAGAAGAGCTGTCGTGAGGTCGAAGCGCATCATCGCCGGAGCAACGAGCGTGGCCGCCGTGGCCGTGGTGGCGGCAGGAGTCGTGATGTTGCCGGCGATGCCGGTTGGCGCCCTCACCGTCGAGGTCGGTACCGAGGCCCAGCTGCGCGCCGCGGTCACGGGTGCCTCGAACAGCGAGCCGAACGTCATCTCGCTCACCGCCGACATCACCGTCGCCGGCGCCACCGACCCCCTGTACGTCTCGACGCAGCCACTCACCATCGAGGGCAACGGCCACACGCTCGACGGTGGAGGCAACAGCCGGGTCCTGCAGATCGGCGGCGGCAGCACAGCCGACCTCACGGTCAACAACGTGGTGGTCCGCAACGGTCGGGCGGGCAGCGACGACGGAGGGGGCATGAAGATCAACGGCGACATGACCATCGCCAACAGCGCGTTCTTCGACAACACCTCACCGGACGAGGGCGGTGCGGTCCATGCCAACTCGACCCTGACCATCACCGGGAGCACGTTCTCCGGGAACCGAGCCGCGGGAAGCGGCGGTGCCCTCAGCGCGAACAGCGACCTGACGATCACCAACAGCACCATCGCCGGCA
>JBBRAZ010000010.1:0-102613 GCA_038206295.1 Acidimicrobiales bacterium | reverse complement strand
AGCGGCCGTTACATGAATTTCAAAATCCCGATCGTGGTGCTGGTGAACAACTACAGCGCTTCGGCCGCTGAAATCGTGACCGGCGCCCTGAAAGACAAGGGCGTTGCCACGGTGATGGGCGAGCAGTCTTATGGCAAGGCCAGCGTGCAGGTCTTATTGACCTTGAAGAACGGCGGCGCGCTGATTCTCACCACCGCCGACCGCGCCCGCGACTTCAAGCAGCCGCCGGTGTACATCCTCGGTACGGGCGAGGGTGCCGAGAACATGATGATCAGCTCGATGCACGACTTCACGGAGTCACGGGCCTTCCAGAAGGCGGTCGATCGTGCATTCCGGCAGGCGCGGATCGAGCGGAGTGATGTCGATCACCTGATGCTCTATGACGCCTTCGCGCACACGCCGATGTACGGTCTGGAGGCGCTCGGATTTGTGAAACCGGGCGAGAGCGGTCCGTGGTTCGCGGCCGGACATTCGGCGCCGGGCGGCGATCTGCCGATCAATACCAACGGTGGCGGACTGTCGTACACCCACACGGGCATGTACGGCATGTTCGCCCTGCAGGAGAGCGTGCGCCAGATCCGGGGCACGTCGCCGGCGCAGGTGGACGGCGTCGAGGTGTCGGTGGCGCACGGGGTCGGCGGCATGTTCGCCGCTTCGGGAACCGTCGTCCTCGGCCGCGAACCGGGGTAGCGCTGCGCACCGCGCGCCACCGCGGGGCGACGCCGTGAGCGAAGCGGCCGCGCGCAGATCGCATGCGACGCAACCGCCGTCCCGAGGTCGCGTAGGCTCGTCGCTCCACCTCCCGCACGACCCCGATCGGATGGCCAGGTGCCCGTCACCGCCCGCGAGTACTTCATACCGTACCGACGCGAGATCCTGAAGGTCTCGGTCGTGGCAGTCATCGCCGCGTGGCTGGAGGCCGCTGCACTCGTCGTGGTGGTGCCGCTCGCCAAGGCCGTGGCCGAGGGCAAGCAGCAGGCCGGAGGCGACCTGGGTCCGGTGAGCGCTCAGCTGTCGGTCGACCAGCTCCTCCTGGTGGCGGTCGGGTGCATCGTGCTCGCCGCCCTCAGCAACGTGGTGCTCGCCGTGGTGCGCTCCGGGATCGTCGCGGCGTTCGAGGAGCGCGAGCGCAACGAGATCATCGACCTCTACATGCGAGCGTCGTGGCCGACGCAGCAGGCGGTCCGCGGCGGGCGGCTCCTGCAGCTGTCGGGGTTCACGAACAAGGCGTCCACCATTCTCACCGCGCTCGTGACGAGCATCCGCTCGCTGCTCTCGGTGATCACGTTCGTCGCCATCTCGATGGTCATCGACTGGCGCGCCGCGCTCGCCATCGTGGTCACCGGCACCGTGCTCTCGCTGGCCCTGCGGCCGCTGGCGCACCGCGTGCGCGATCTCAGCGCCGAGCTGAGCGGGGAGAACATCGAGTACGCGCAGGAGATGAACGACGCAGCGACCAACGCTCGCGACCTGCGCGTCTTCGGCGCCGCAGAGATCGCCCTCGCCCGCATGCAGGCGCGGTCGAGCTCCATGACCGAGCTCAAGCGTCGGGCGACCGTGATGTCGGGGATCATGGCGCCGGCCTACCAGTACGCCGGCCTGCTGCTCATCCTCGTGGCGATCCTCGTCGCCAGCCGCGCGCGCACCATCGACATCGCTGCGCTCGGCGCCATCGCGCTGCTGCTGCTGCGCAGCCTCTCCTACGCGCAGCAGCTGCAGACCGCGTACCGCACCGTGCTCGAGAACCTTCCGTTCCTCGACCGCCTGGAGGAGGCGCGTGCCACCTACCGCGCCGGTGCGCTTCCGGTCGGAGGCTCACCGCTCGAGGCGGTGCACTCGCTGCGCCTCGACGGGGTGACGTTCAGCTACGACGGCGCCGAAGACGCGCTGCACGAGCTCGATCTCACGCTGCGCTCCGGTGAGGTGATCGGCGTCGTCGGCCCTTCGGGGAGCGGGAAGTCGACGCTTCTGCAGATCCTCCTGCGGCTGCGCGAGCCCACGGCGGGTCGGCTGCTGGTGAACGACACGCCAGCATCGGACTACTCCCTGACGTCGTGGTACGAGCAGGTGGCGATGGTGCCTCAGGAGACGCACCTGTTCCACGCCACCGTCCGCGACAACATCGCCATGTTCCGCCCGGAGGTCTCTGACGACGAGGTCATCGACGCCGCCACGAAGGCCGGCATCCACGACGTGATCTCGAGCCTGCCGCTGGGCTACGCCACCGAGGTGGGCCCCGCGTTCCGGGATCTCAGCGGAGGTCAGGTCCAGCGCGTGGGGATCGCCCGGGCGCTGTGCCGTGGCGCGACGGTGCTCGTGCTCGACGAGCCGACGAGCTCGCTCGACGTCCACTCCGAGGGGCAGATCCAGGAGACGCTCACCCAGCTGCAGGGCGAGATGACGCTGGTGATCATCGCCCACCGCCTCTCGACGCTGAGCATCTGCGATCGCCTCGTCGTGCTGCACGATGGCCGGCTCGAGATCGCCGGGCCGCTGGCGGAGGTGTTCGAGCACAACGAGTTCTTCCGCTCGGCGCTCGATGCCGGTGCACTCGACCTCCAGGCTCCCGGCCGCCCGACCAGCGCGTAGTCGACGTCCCGGACGTGCGCTCACCCATCGAGCTCGCCCGAGGCCGCGCCTCGCTGCGGACCAAGCGGCGCATCGCGCAGCAGCGGCTCCGGGTCCGTGGCCTCACCTCGTCGATCCGGCCACTGCCCCGGCTGCTGATCATCGGCACCCAGCGCGGCGGGACGAGCTCGCTGTACCGCTACCTCGGCGCGCACCCCGACGTCGAGCGCAGCATCCGCAAGGAGACGGAGTACCTCACGCGCTCCTACGGCTGCGGCGAGGCCTGGTATCGCAGCCACTTCACCCTTCGTCGCGACCGGCTCTCCTTCGAGGCGACGCCCGACTACCTGCTGCACCCGCAGGCCCCGGCACGGGCTGCCGCCCTGCTGCCGAACGCGAAGGTGATCGCACTGCTGCGCGACCCGGTGGCGAGAGCGGTCTCCCACCACGGCCACATGACCCGGCTCGGCTACGAGGACCTCCCGCTCTGCGATGCGCTGGCGGCGGAGCCCGATCGGCTCGACGGCGCGCTCGACGCGCTGGTGCGAGGCGATGACGTTGCGGACGTGCGACCGCTGCTGCGGTTCTCCTACGCCGCCCGCGGCCGCTACGGCGAGCAGCTCGAGCGCTGGCTCGAGCACACCGATCGCGAGCGCCTCCTCGTGCTTCGCAGCGAGGACCTCTACGCCGATCCGGCTGCCGTCCTGCACGAGGTGGAGGACTTCCTCGAGCTCCGGCGGTGGCTCCCGCCGAGCTTCCCGAACCACTCGCTCGCCGGGGGGCGCTCAGCGCGCAGCCCGGCGGACGACCGGGCGCTCGACGACCTCCACGCATCGCTGGCCGACGACGGCGTCCTCCTCCGCTCGCTCCTCGGCGACCGCTGGCGCTGGGACTGACCCACCACCACCTGGGGAGGATGGCGTCGGTCGTTCACCTCGCGTCTCCCCTGCGGCCACCACGCCGACGCATCGACTCGGTACCCTCCGCCGATGGCCTCCGCTGCCGCTTCCCTGCCCGATGACGACCTGCGTCACTTCGCCGAGAAGGGGTGGCTGCTGACGGCATCGCTGCCGGCGAAGGAGACCGCCGAGCTGCAAGGCTGGCTGGACGACGTCGCCACCTGGCCGGATCGCGACGGTGCCTGGCTCCACCACCGCGAGATGACCGACGCTGGTCCCCGTCTGTGCCGCAGCGAGAACCTGGTGCCGTTCCACGACGGCCTTCGCTCGCTGCTGACCGCCGGACCGATGCTCGCCGTCGCATCGGCGCTGCTCGGCGAGCAAGCGGTGCTGTACAAGGAGAAGGTCAACTACAAGCCCGTGGGCGGCGCAGGCTATGCGCCGCACCAGGACGCTCCTGCCTACCCGTTCATCGACGTGCACGTGTCGTGCATGGTGGCAGTCGACGACGCCACCGAGGCCAACGGCTGCCTCGAGGTGGTGTCTGGCATGCACCACGAGCTGCTGCCCCAGGACGACCGGGGATGCATCGCCGAGGATGTCGTGCGGTCGCTGGATTGGGACCACGTGCCGCTCCGCGCGGGCCAGACGCTGTGGTTCCACTCTCGCACCCCGCATCGCAGCGGCCCCAACGCCTCGGAGCAGGATCGGCGTGCCCTGTACCCGACGTACAACGCGCTCCGAGAGGGCGACCTCCGAGCCGCGTACTACCGCGAGAAGCTGGCCGAGTTCGCAACGACCGGTGTCGGCGACCACGTGCAGGTGTCGCTGATCGGCGACTTCCAGGGAAGACCGGTGTCGTGAACCCCGCTCGTTCGATCGACGAGGTGCTCGCGCTCTACCAGCGCTTCGGTGGTGACCGCTACGACGAGGAGCTGAGCCAGATCGACCATGCGCTCCAGACCGCAGCGCTCGCCTCGGCGGAAGGCGCCGATGCACCGCTCGTCGCTGCTGCGCTCCTTCACGACGTGGGGCACCTCCTCGCGCTGGCCGCGGGCGCCGTGGCACCAGGCGCTGGTGGGGCAGTGGACGAGGATCTCCGCCACGAGGCGGTCGGCGCTCGCTACCTGGCTCGGATCCTGCCGCCCGCGACGACCGGGCCGATCGCGCTGCACGTGCGGGCGAAGCGCTACCTCTGCGCGACCGACGCGGATGCACTCGGCCGCCTGTCGGCCGGTTCAGCCAGCAGCCTCGCTCGCCAGGGCGGACCCCTGAGCCCCGATGAGGTGGTGGCGTTCGAGCGAACGGTCGGGTTCGATGCCGCAGTCGCGCTGCGGCGCTGGGACGATCTCGGGAAGATCGAGGACATCGACGTCGCGCCGATCGATGCCTACCTCGTCCTCCTCGACGAGGTGGCGACGAGCGCCTGAGGACGATGCGGACTGTGAGGGCTCGACGTCGAGGTCCCGTAGCCTGCCCAGCGTGATCGAATCGCCGAAGTCCGAGGCACGTCTTCGCCGGCTCGCCGAAGAGCTCGAGGAGCAGGTGCGCGACGCCACGCAGCTCACGGCGACACCGGGGCTCCTCGCCGAGCTCGACTACTCCCTGCGCCCGCACGTCCACGAGCGACGTGTGCCGAGCTACGGCGCCCTGGTCGCTCCCACCACCGACCCCGGCAGCTGGGAGGCAGCCACCGGTCTGCGCACCACGCACCTGCTCGCCGAGCCCCTGCCCCTCCCCGATGCGCGGCGCTTCGCCGACGGGCTCACCAGCTGGGTGATCCCCGCTGGCCGCGATGACGGGTCGCTGCTCGTGCTCGATCGCCCAGCGGGCTCAGAGCGCGACCTGGTCGTGCTCGCCGCAGCAACTGGCGCCACGATCCTGCAGCGCCACCCGTCGGGCATGGTCCGCATCGTCGGCGAGGGCGGGGTGCTGCGCTGGGACGGCATGGCGTGGCACCACGAGCCGCCGGTGGCAGCGTGGATCGACGAGCTCGGGGTGTGCCTCGGCGGCCCCTGCAGCGTCGTGCTCGAGCGGCTCCTCACCTTCGCGGTGCACGACCTCGGAGCGCGGGGCATCGGCGCGCTGCTGCTGCACCGCCCCGACGCATCGCCACCGCCCGCCTTCGAGGAACGGCTGCCCACGCCGCCGCCGCTGCGCGTGGGAGAGCCCACCGACCTCGCGCCGCTGCGCCACGTGCTGGCGCAGGTCGACGGCGCGGCGGTGTTCGACGCCGGTGGCACGCTCACGCACCTCGGCGTGCGACTCGTGCCCACCGCCGAGGCCGAGGACGCGGTGGAGGGCTTCCGCGGCATGCGGCACACCTCTGCTCGGCGCTACAGCTTCGACGACCCCACGGCCACGGTGATCGCGGTGAGCGAGGACGGACCGGTCACGGTCGTGCGCAACGGCGAGCTCCTCGGCCGCACCCACCCCACCTGACCGCAGATCGCAGCTGACTCCCGACGATCTCGGCAGCGTGGTGAGACTCCCAGTCTCACCAGCACGCCCAGAAGCCCGACAGCACCTTCTCGGCAGCGTGGTGAGACTCCCAGTCCACGCAGCGCGCCGAGAAGGTGGGGTGGTGGGGTGCACGCTGCGGGGTGGGAGACTGCACCTCCCATGTCCGGACCGCTTCGCTTCACGTTCCTCACCTCTGCCGACACGATCGAGCACCTGCCCCCCACCGCAGCCGAGGTGGCGCTCGTGGGGCGCTCCAACGTCGGCAAGTCCTCGCTGCTCAACGCGCTCGCCGGCCAGAAGCACCTGGCCAAGACCTCCAAGTCGCCGGGCCGCACCCGCCTGCTGAACTGCTTCGAGCTCGCTGCGGGCGCCACCCTCGTCGACTGCCCCGGCTACGGCTACGCATCGGCGCCAGCGCAGATGCGCGGGTCGTGGAAGAAGATGATGGAGACCTACCTCCAGGAGCGCGACGAGCTGCGCATGATCCTGGTGCTGGTCGATGGCGAGATCGGCCCGACACCGCTCGACGTCCAGATGCTGGAGTGGCTCCAGGCGTGCGGGCTGCCGTGGACCGTCATCGCGACCAAGCACGACAAGGTGAAGTCGGCCAAGCGCGAGAAGCGCAAGAAGGACCTCGCGATCGGCTGCGGCATCTCGCCTGGCGACGTGGTGTGGGTCAGCGCCGCGAAGGGCGTGGGGATCGATCGCCTTCGCGGCCTCGTGCGGGGCTGGCTGGCCGATCAGCCAGCCTGATCGGCCGACCCCCCGGCCATCCGGTCGACGTCGAGGAGCCGGTCCAGCACCTCGGCGTCGAGGAGTCCGCGCGCCAGCACCACCTCGCGGATCGTGCGGTCCTCGGCCGTCGCAGCGCCGACGATCTCGGCGACTGCGGCATAGCCGAGCGCGGGCACCAGCGAGGTGGCGATCGCTGGTGACGACTCGGCGAAGCGCCGAGCGCGCGCCTCGTCCGCCACGACGCCATCGATGCAGCGCTGAGCGAAGAGCTCGCAGGCGGCCGCGAGCAGATCGATCGACGACAGCAGGTTCTGTGCGATGACGGGCAGGTAGGTGTTGAGCTCGAGGGTCCCCTGGCTGCAGGCGAGGGCGACCGCGGCGTCGTTGCCGATGACCTGCACCGCCACCTGCGTGACCACCTCGGGCACGACGGGGTTGACCTTCCCTGGCATGATCGACGACCCGGGCTGCAGCGCCGGCAGCGCGATCTCTGCGAGGCCGGTGCGCGGCCCACTCGCCATCAGCCGCACGTCGTTGGCGACCTTCATGAGCGCGATGGCGACGGCGCGAAGGCGTCCGGAGAGCTGCGCGAGCGCGTCCTGGCCGCCCTGCACCGCGAAGTGGTCGGGCGCCTCCCGCAGCTCCAAGCCGGTGCGCCTCGCCACCTCCGCGATGACAGCGGCGGCGAACCCTGCGGGCGCGTTGATGCCGGTGCCGGTCGCGGTCCCGCCGAGCGGCAGCTCGCCGAGCACGGGGCGCTCGCCCTCCAGAGCGCGGCGACAGGCTGCGAGCTGGCTTGCGTAGCCGTCCAGCTCCTGACCGAGGGTCACGGGTGTGGCATCCATGAGGTGGGTGCGCCCCGCCTTGACGACTCCGGCGAGCTCCGACCCCTTGGCTCGCAGCGATCCCTCGAGCACCCCGAGCGCCGTAAGCAGCCCCTCCAGCCGACCGAGCACCGCGATGCGGATCGCGGAGGGGAACACGTCGTTGGATGACTGCGACGCGTTGACGTGATCGTTCGGGTGCACCGCACCGCCATCGCCCAGCGAGGCCGAGGCGAGCGCTGCGACCACCTCGTTCACGTTCATGTTGGTCGAGGTCCCCGAACCGCTCTGGAAGACGTCGAGGGGGAACTGATCCGCTGCGTCACCAGTGATGACGACGTCGGCCGCAGCGACGATCGCCTCGGCGATGGCCGCGGTGATGCCTGGCACGCCGCACCGCTGGTTCGCCGGCGCCGCGCCTCGCTTGATCTCGGCGATGGCGACCACGACCGCTGCGTGCAGCCGCGCGCCAGAGATCGGGCCGAGCTCCAGGGTGCGCTGCGTCGATGCACCCCACAGGGCGCCGGTGGGGACGGCCACCTCGCCCATCGAGTCGCGTGCGGTGCGGGTCGCCGGCTGGGAATCGTCCACGCCCCGACGCTACCGGCGCCGCTGCCCCGACGGCGCGCTGCGTGACGGGCCGCGACCTCACCGCGCGACACTGCGCGCGTGGACGAGCTCCCGACCATCGACCTGCGCGACCTCTCCCCCGATGCCGATCCCGCGCAGACCGCGCTGACGGCGCAGGCGATCGACGCCGCCTGCCGCGAGGTCGGCTTCTTCACGGTGGTCGGCCACGGCGTGCCGGCCGAGCTCGAGACACGCCTCGACGTCGCCGCTGCGGCGTTCTTCGCGCTGTCGGAAGAGGAGAAGGCGCACGTCGGCATGGCACGGGGCGGATCGGCGTGGCGAGGCTGGTTCCCGGTGGGGGGCGAGCTCACCTCAGGCGTGGCCGACCTGAAGGAGGGGATCTACTTCGGTACCGAGCTGCCGCCTGACGATCCACGGGTCGTCGCAGGCGTGCCGATGCACGGCCCGAACCTCTTCCCCCGCCAGGTGCCGGCGATGCGCGACGCCGTCCTCGACCACATCGCCGCGGTCACCGCGGTCGGCCAGCTCGTCCTCGAGGGCGTGGCGCTCGCGCTCGGCCTCGAGCGCAACTGGCTCCGAGCGCACCTCACCGCGGATCCGCTGGTGCTGTTCCGCATCTTCCGCTACCCACCGGCTCCGAGCGACGCCGAGGGCTGGGGCGTCGCCGAGCACACGGACTATGGACTGGTCACGCTCCTGCGCCAGGATGACGTCGGCGGCCTGGAGGTGCACGGGCCTGGCGGATGGATCGATGTGCCCCCGAACCCCGGCGCGTTCGTCGTCAACCTGGGCGACATGCTCGAGCGGATGACCCTGGGGCGCTACCGGTCCACGTCGCATCGGGTGCGCAACGAGTCGGGCCGCGCCCGGCTGTCGTTCCCGCTCTTCCTCGACCCCGGATGGGACGTGCAGGTTCCTGCGATCCCGCTCGGACCCGACGCGACCCCCAGACCTGCTCGACCGCGATGGGATGGCGCCGAGGTGACCGCGTGGCAGGGCACGTACGGCGAGTACATCACCGCCAAGGTGGCGCGCGTCTTCCCATCGCTCGCCGAGGAGATCGACTGAGGTCCAGCTACCCGCCTCAGGCCCGTTCGGTGCATGGTGGCTTCCGACTATGGGAAGCCACCATGCACAGAACGCGTCAGGTGCGGGGGTCGGGCGCTGCGTCGTCGGCTGCGACCACCAGCCGGGCGAGCTCGTTCACGATCCTGCCGTCGCTCGCGATCCCCGCGCTCCCGCCGATGCGCACCACGACGAGGTCGCGCTCGGGCATGACGAGCACGATCTGGTTGCCGAATCCAAGCGCCGCGTAGGCGTCGTCTGGCGCGTCAGGCCACGAGCGCGCTGCCTCGCCGGCCTCGGCGCCTCCCTCGTCGCGGTCGCCGACTGCGGCCCCCGATGGCACCGCCGTGCGGCGCCGATCGCCGTTGCGCCACCACAGGTAGCCGTAGGAGTCGTTCAGCTCCTGCGAGGCGGAGGTGGCTTCGTCGACCCAGCCCTCCGGCAAGATGCGCTCGTCGCCCCACACGCCGTCGCGCAGGTGCAGCAGCCCGAACCGGGCCATGTCCTCGCACCCTGCGCGCACCCCCATGAAGGCGAGCGGGCTGCCGGCTGCGTCGCGCGCGTAGCTCGCGGTGATTCCGATGGGCTCGAAGAGCCGCTCCTGCGCGAACTCGGCCATGTCGGTGCCAGTCGCCCGCTCGACGACGGCCTCGAGCGTCTGGATGGCCGAGTTGTTGTACTCCCAGTGCGTGCCCGGCGGATGCTGCTGCGTCAGCGCGAGCGCCTGAGCGGTCTTGTCCGGCGCCGCCAGGAGCGCGCCGTAGTCGGTCTGGAAGTCCCAGTAGCGCCCCGAGTCGTTCGACAGCAGGTTGCGGATCGTGATGCTCTCGGACTCGGTGCCCTGCCACTCGGTGAGCAGCTCGCTCGCTGGCTGCTCCAGCGTGAGGGCGCCATCGGCCTCCGCGATGCCGACGAGGGCGGCGGTGACGGACTTCGACGCCGAGAAGATCTCCTGATCCGACGACACGTCGAACCCGTTCCAGTACCACGATGCGACGAGCCGGCCGCCACGGATGACCGCCGTGCAGTTCGACGCCTGCTTCTCGGCGTATGCCCCGAGCGCATCGAGCTCCTCGGATCCGAGGCCGGCATCGAGGGGCGCGACCGTCTCCCACGACGAGCCCGGCACGACTGCCGGAGGTTGCGTCGTCGTCGACGACGACGACGTGATGGTCACGCCCGCTGCGATGCTCGTCGGGCTCGTGGCCGGATCGGGCTCCCCGCTGCACCCCGTCACCAACGACCCGGCGACGACGACCGCCAGCAGGACTCGGATGCTCGCGGTGCCGGGCTGCGCCATCGCAACACCGTACCGGCCGGCTCGCGCGCGACAGCCGACAGCGCAGGGGGTTGGCGTCCAGCGGTCCGGCTCGGTAGAACGGTCAGATGTTCGACGATCTGCTTGAGGCCAACCGGCGGTACCAGCGCGAGTTCCACGACTCCGGGGTGCAGGGGAAGGCAGCGCGGGGCCTCGGGGTCCTCACCTGCATCGACTCCCGCGTGGATCCGCTCGCGATGCTCGGCCTGCGGGCCGGCGACGCCAAGATCATCCGCAACGCCGGCGCCCGGGTCACCCCCGACGCGCTCCGCTCCCTCGTCCTGGCCTCCAACCTCCTGGATGTGGAGCGGGTGTGCGTGGTGCACCACACCGACTGCGCCATGGTCGGCTCCACCGAGGACGAGATGCGCGAGCGCATCGGTGCGCTGCGAGGCGAGGACGCCTCGGGCTGGCAGTTCCTCACCAGCACGGACCAGGTGGCGACGCTGCGCGACGACCTGCAGCTGATCGCCGAGTGCCCGCTCATCCCGCCGTCGCTCATCGTGCGGGGCTTCGTGTTCGACGTGCACAGCGGCGCGCTCACCCCCGTCGAGGCGTCCTGACCGTCTGGCCCGCTCGCAGGTGACGTTCTCCCCTGGCCCCGACCGATGCGGGTCGGCCAGGGTTCCCCCATGGCGCTCATCGAGCTGACCGGCGTCGCTCGACGCTACGACACCGCCGCCGGCATCGTCACCGCCCTCGAGGGCATCGACCTGCGCGTCGATGCCGGTGAGCTGGTCGTGGTCCTCGGACCGTCTGGCTGCGGCAAGACGACGCTGCTGAACCTGATCGGCGCGCTGGACACGCCGAGCGAGGGCACCGCGACCGTCGGAGGGCGCGAGCTGACCGCCTCCACGCGCCAGGACCTCTTCGCCTACCGGCGCTCGACGGTGAGCTTCGTCTTCCAGACGTTCAACCTCTTCCCCAGCCTCACCGCGCTCGAGAACGTCCGGTTCGGAGCCGATGTCGCTGGCCGACACGACGCACCCGCGATCGCCCGCGAGGTCCTCGAGCGGGTCGGCCTCGGCCAGCGGCTGCACCACTTCCCCCACCAGCTCTCAGGCGGCGAGCAGCAGCGCGTGGCCATCGCCCGGGCGCTGGCCACCGGCAACCCGATCCTGCTGGCCGACGAGCCAACGGGCGAGCTGGACTTCCACACCGGCGTGCAGATCCTCGCCCTGCTCCAAGCGCAGGCGATCGCCGGCCGCGCCGTCGTCGTCGTCACCCACAACCGCGAGATCGCCCGAGCCGCCGATCGAGTGGTCGAGCTCAGCGGAGGGCAGCTGCTGAGCGACGGTCCCCCCGAGGGCGGGCGCGTCGAGGCGTCGTCGCTGCGATGGTGAGCAGGCAGCGCCGTGGGTGAGGTGGGACTCTGGCTGCGTTGGACGTGGCGCGACCTCTCGGCGCGCTGGGTGCAGGTGGCAGCCATCGCGCTGATCATCGCTCTCGGCTCCGGCGTGTACGCCGGCATGAGCAGCAGCGCTGTCTGGCGCCGCGCGAACTACGACGCCAGCTATGCCGCGCTCCAGGTGCACGACGTGCGCGTCTCGCTCGCCGAGGACACGTACGTCGACGCCGGCACGCTGCGTGCCGCAGCTGGCGCGGTCGAGCACCCCGAGCTGCTCGCTGCGGTCGAGGAGCGCCTCATCGTCGGCACGCAGGTCGACGCCTCGACCGCCGAGGAGCAGATCCTGGTGCCAGGGAGGATCGTCGGCGTCGACGCCACCGGCGGCGGACCGATGATCGATCGCCTGCACGTGCGCGCCGGCCGTGGCCTCGATGGCGCGGATGGTGCGACGGCGGTGCTCGACGACCACTTCGCCGAGCACTACGAGCTGCCGCCGACGGGCACGGTCGCTATCAGCGGCGGAACCGAGGTCGCCTACGCCGGCCTCGGCTTCACCCCCGAGTACTTCATGATCGCCTCGGACCAGGGGTCGTTCCTCGCCGAGGCCGGCTTCGCCGTCCTGTTCACCTCGATCGAAGACGCTCAGGAGCTGACCGGCCACGCCGGCGAGGTGAACGACCTGGTGGTGACCCTCGCCGAGGACGCCGATGCGGCGGAGGCGGCCAGGGAGCTCGAGGTGGCCTTGACTGCAGCGCTTCCCGACGCCGCACTGTCGGTGACCTCCATCGACGACGACCGCCTCTACCGGATGATGTACGACGACATCGAGGGCGATCAGCGGCTCTTCAACATCTTCGCCGTCCTCATCATGGCTGGTGCCGCGTTTGCCGCCTTCAACCTCACCGGGCGCATCGTCGAAGCGCAACGGCGCGAGATCGGCATCGGCATGTCGCTCGGCGTTCCCAGGTGGCGACTCGCCGTGCGCCCGCTGCTGGTCGGCGTCGAGATCGCGCTCGTCGGTGTGCTGCTCGGCATCGGGGTGGGCCTCGTGGTCGGTCGCGTGCTCAGCGCTGTGAGCGAGGAGTTCATCCCCCTGCCCATCTGGGACGCGCCGTTCCTGCCGATGGTGTTCGCGCGCGGGATCCTCCTCGGCCTCGTGCTCACCGTGGTCGCGACGATCTACCCCGTGTGGCGAGCGGTGCGAGTCGATCCGATCGACGCCATCCGCACCGGGCCGGCCGCCGCGCACCAGAGCCGCCTGGTGCAGCTCGTCGGGCGGCTCCCGCTCCCGGGCACGAGCGTGTGGCAGCTGCCGGTGCGCAACGTCGCACGCTCCCCGCGCCGCACCGCGCTCACCGCGCTCGGGATCGCGGCCGCCATCGCCACGCTGGTCGCGGTCATCGGCATGGTCGATTCGTTCCTCGCCACCGTCGACCGCGGGGAGCGCGAGATCCTCGGCGACACCCCCGATCGCATCGACGTTCGCCTCGACTTCTTCTACCTCGAGGGGTCAGAGCAGGTGGCGGCGATCAGCGCCATCGACGGAGTGGCCGCCGCCGACACCACGTTGGCGGTCGGCGGACGTCTCGGCAGCGGCGATGACGCCTTCGACGTGTACCTCGGCGTCATGGACCTCGACAGCGCCGTGTGGCACCCGACCATCGACGAGGGCGTGGTGGAAGCTGACGAGCCATCGATCGTCATCTCCCAGAAGGCGGCTGAGGACCTCGGCGCCGATGCCGGCGAGGTGGTGCCGTTCCGATACCCCGTGCGCGAGGGGGTCGGCTACCGCTTCGTGGACGGCGAGGTGCGCGTCGCCGGCATCCACCCCAACCCCTACCGGTTCCTCGCCTACCTGGACCGCTCCCACGCCGGGATGCTCGGCCTGGAGGGCATCATCAACGTCGTCTCGGTGGTGCCGGAGCGCGGCGCCGACACCGACGCGCTGGTCCGTGCGCTGTTCGAGCAGCCGGGCGTGGCATCGGTCGAACCCGTCGACGCCGCCGCGCAGCGGATCCGCGACCTGATCGGCGAGATGGTCGACTACCTCAACGTGGTGCGCGGCGCGGTGCTGCTGCTGGCGCTGCTCATCGCCTTCAACTCCAGCAGCATCAGCGCGGACGAGCGCGCCCGCGACCACGCCACGATGTTCGCCTTCGGCCTGCCCACGCGCGCCGTGCTCGCCGTGTCTGTGGCGGAGAGCTTCCTCGTCGGCGTGCTCGGCACCGCGATCGGCGTCACCTCGGGCCTCGTGCTGCTCCGATGGCTCATCACCGTGCTGCTGCCCGGCACCATGCCGGAGCTGACCATCGACGTCGAGGTCACCACCGCCACCTTGGCCACCGCCGGGATCCTCGGCATCGTGGCGGTGTCGCTGGCGCCGCTGCTCACGCTGCGAAAGCTGCGACACATGGACATCTCCTCGACGCTGCGCGTCGTCGAGTAGGCGACCCCGCCCGCGCGGTGCTGCCGAAGGTCCCGGCGTCAACGGCCCACGGTCCCGAGCCACACGGCGCTCCAGGATGCGAGACTCTCCCCGTGGAGACGGACGCCCCAGGGCGCGGCACTGCAGCACTGGAACCTCCCGACGGCGGCTTCACGTGGGCGTGGGCACG
This sequence comes from Acidimicrobiales bacterium, assembly GCA_038206295.1. Classification (GTDB taxonomy): domain Bacteria; phylum Actinomycetota; class Acidimicrobiia; order Acidimicrobiales; family JBBRAZ01; genus JBBRAZ01. Next base: position 88,187 of record JBBRAZ010000010.1, on the reverse strand, counting down.
CTCGCTGCTCGACGGCCTCCCCGGCGGGCGTGGGCTGAACATCGCGCACGAGGCCGTCGACCGCCACGTGCTGTCCGGCGCCGGCGAGCGCACCGCACTCCGCTTCCTGCGCTCCGACGGCACTCGGGAGGACTGGACCTACCACGACCTGCGCGCCGCGACCAACCGCTTCGCCAACGTGCTCGGCGCACTCGGCATCGGGCGGGGCGACGGCGTGGTGACGCTGCTCGACCGACGGCCCGAGGTGTACGTGGCGTGCCTCGGCACGTTGAAGGCGGCCGCCGTCTCCACGCCCCTCTTCCCGGCGTTCGGGCGCGACCCGATCCGCCAGCGACTGGAGCTGGGGCACACGCGGGCGCTGGTCACCACCCCGTCGCTCTACCGCAAGCGCGTCGCAGCGATCCGCAGCGAGCTGCCCGAGCTCGAGCAGGTGCTGCTCGTCGGCCTCGGATCGACGACGGCCCCGGACGGCACCGTCGACCTCGACGCGCTGCTGGCTTCGGCATCGCCGGACTTCACGATCCCGCCCACCGAGCCCGAGGACCGGGCGCTGCTGCACTTCACCTCTGGCACCACAGGCACCCCCAAGGGTGCAATCCACGTCCACGAGGCCGTTGTCGCGCACCACATCACCGGACGCTGGGCCCTGGACCTGCGCAGGGATGACGTCTTCTGGTGCACAGCTGATCCTGGCTGGGTGACCGGCACCAGCTACGGGATCATCGCGCCGCTCACCGTCGGCGCCACAGTCGTCGTCGACGAGCGCGACTTCGACGCCGAGCGGTGGTACGCCACCCTCGAGGAGCAGCAGGTGTCGGTCTGGTACACGTCGCCGACAGCGGCGCGCATGTTGATGCGCGCCGGCGACGAGCTGGCGCACGAGCACGACCTCTCCTGCGTACGGCTCGCTGCCAGCGTCGGCGAGCCGCTCAACCCCGAGGTCGTCGAGTGGTCGACCGACCACCTCGGCGTCACGCTGCACGACAACTGGTGGCAGACCGAGACCGGCGGGATCATGATCGCCAACGGCCCCGGCACCGAGATCCGCCCCGGGTCGATGGGGCGTCCGGTGCCTGGCATCGAGGCGGCGATCCTACGCTGCGGCGACGAGGGCGTCCTGCTCCTCGACCCCGGTGGCGAGGTCCAGCCCGCTGCGCCCGGCGAAGCAGGGCACCTGGTACTGCGGCCTGGCTGGCCATCCATGTTCCGGGGCTACCTGGACGCCCCGGAGCGCTATGCGGCCTGCTTCCAGGCCGGCTGGTACCTCTCCGGCGACCTGGCCTCGGTCGATGCAGAGGGCCGCTACTGGTACGTGGGCCGCAGCGATGACGTGATCAAGACCGCCGGCCACCTCATCGGGCCCTTCGAGGTGGAGAGCGCCCTGATGGAGCACCCGTCGGTGAGCGAGGTCGGGGTGATCGGCCGCCCTGACGAGGTAGCGGGCAGCATCATCAAGGCCTTCGTCGCTCTGCGCCCCGACGTCGAGGCCACCGAGGACCTCGAGCTCGAGCTGCTCGGCTTCGCGCGCAGCCGGCTCGGCCCCGCGGTCGCGCCCCGGGAGCTGGTCTTCGTCGACTCGCTCCCCCACACCCGCAGCGGCAAGATCCTCCGTCGCCTGCTGCGCGCCCGCGAGCTCGGCCTGCCCGAAGGCGACCTGTCCACCCTGGAGCCGCAGTGACCACCACCCCCGAGTCGGTCGACATCGACCTCCCCATCGCCCTCGATCGCCTTCGCGCCATGGTGCGGGTGCGGAGGTTCGAGGAGCGCTGCGTCGAGCTCTACAGCGCGTCGGCGATCCGCGGGTTCCTGCACCTCGCCATCGGGGAGGAGGCCGTCGCCGCCGGGGTGCTCGCCGCGCTCGAGCCCGACGATGCCGTCGTGGCGACCTATCGCGAGCACGGCCACGCCCTGCTGCGCGGCCTGTCGATGCGCTCGATCATGAGCGAGATGCTCGGGATGCAGGAGGGGTGCTGTGGGGGGCGCGGCGGATCGATGCACCTGTTCAGCGCCGAGCACCGGTTCTACGGCGGCAACGCGATCGTCGGCGGCGGCCTGCCGGTGGCGACGGGCCTCGCGCTGGCCGACCAGATGCAGGCCCGCGACAGGGTCACCGCTTGCTTCTTCGGCGAGGGAGCGATGGCAGAGGGGGAGTTCCACGAATCGATGAACCTGGCCGCGCTGTGGGAGCTGCCGGTGCTGTTCTGCTGCGAGAACAACCTCTACGCGATGGGGACCGCGCTAGATCGCTCCGAGTCGCAGGTCGACCTCGCGCTCAAGGCGTCGTCGTACGCGATGGCGGCGTGGGTCGTCGACGGCATGGACGTGATCGCAGTCGAGCATGCGGCACGCGCTGCGGCGGCGCAGATCCGCGCCGGCGGCGGTCCCGTGTTCCTCGAGCTGCGCACCTACCGCTTCCGCGCCCACTCCATGTACGACCCCGACCGGTACCGCGACAAGGAGGAGATCGAGCGATGGCGGGAGCGCGACCCCATCGCTCTGCTGGCGGCCGCCATCGTCGCCGCCGGCGGTCCGGCCGACCCGGTCGGCGACCTGGAAGCAGAGGTTGCCGCGGAGATCGATGACGCCGTCGCCTTCGCCGAGGCCGGGACTCCCGCGCCGGTCGATTCGCTCACCCGCTTCGTGACCTCCGAGGTGGCGCGATGAGCGCACCGGGCACCACGACCTACCGAGAGGCGCTGCGCGAGGGGCTGCGCGCTGCGCTCGCCGCGGACGACCGCACGTTCCTCATGGGCGAGGACGTGGGGCGCTACGGGGGGAGCTTCGCGGTGAGCCTGGGTCTGCTCGAGGAGTTCGGCCCCGCTCGGGTGAGAGACGCGCCGCTGTCGGAGTCCGCGTTCGTCGGCGCCGGCATCGGCGCCGCGATCGGCGGCATGCGCCCGATCGTCGAGGTGATGACAGTCAACTTCAGCCTGCTCGCGCTGGACCAGATCATGAACAACGCCGCCACGCTGCTGCACATGACCAACGGCCAGCTCAACGTGCCGCTAGTCATCCGCATGACCACCGGCGCCGGTCGCCAGCTCGCCGCCCAGCACAGCCACAGCCTGGAGGGGTGGTACGCCCACATACCCGGGCTGCGGGTCGTGACCCCAGCGACCACGAGAGATGCTCGGTGGATGCTGAAGGCGGCGCTGGAGGATCCGGACCCGGTGCTGGTGTTCGAGCACGGCGCGCTGCTCACAGAGCCGGGCCCGGACCCGAGCGATGCCGGTGAGGTGGACCTCGATCGCGCTGCGGTGCGCCGAGCCGGCAGAGACGTCTCGATCATCACCTACGGCGGCTCGCTGCCCAAGGCGCTGGCTGCCGCCGAGCTGCTCGCAGCGGAGGGGATCGATGCCGAGGTCGTCGACCTGCGCACGCTGCGACCGCTCGACACCGACGCCATCGTGGCCACGGTGGCGCGCACCCACCACGTCGTGGTCGTCGACGAGGGCTGGCGCAGCGGCGGCATCAACGCCGAGATCATCGCCCGCATCAACGACCACGCGTTCTTCGAGCTCGACGGCCCGGTGCAGCGGGTGTGCACCCTCGAGGTTCCCATCCCCTACGCGCAGCACCTCGAGGAGGCGGCGCTCCCCCAGGTCCACGACGTGGTGCGCGCTTCGCGCATCGCCGTCGGCGCAGCCGGGGGCTCCGATGGGTGAGTTCCGCATGCCGTCGCTGGGCGCCGACATGGATCGCGGCACCCTGTTGGAGTGGCGCGTCGCTCCCGGCGACGTTGTGCGCCGCGGCGACATCGTGGCGCTCGTCGACACCGACAAGTCTGAGGTCGAGGTCGAGGTGTTCGAGGACGGCACCGTGGCCGAGCTCCTCGTCGAGCCGGGCACCGAGGTCCCGGTCGGAACGCCCCTGGCTCGTCTCGATCCGACGGGCCCTCCGAGCGCAGCGCCCCCACCCGCTGCGCCGAGCCACGCGCCGCCGGCGGCCGCGCCCGCGCCCGCGCCCGCGCCGGAGACGACCGCGACCGGTCCCCACGCGGCGCGCACGGCCTCGCCGCTGGTGCGCCACCTCGCCGAGGTCGAGGGGGTGGACCTCGCGGGGCTCGAGCCCCGCGATCCGTCAGGCCTCCTCCACCGCGACGACATCGAGCGAGCCGCCGCAACGCACCGCGCGCCGCTCGCCAGCCCGCCTGCGGAGGTGGAGCCCCCCTCCGGTGGCCGGGGGCCGTCGGCGTCGCCCTACGCCCGCCGCCTCGCCGCGGAGGCCGGCGTCGATCTCGCCGAGCTGCGGGGCACGGGCCCCGCCGGCGCCGTGGTGGCACGCGACGTGATGCCGACCGCGCCGCCGACAGCTGCCGTCAGCGACGCGCCCAGCGCCCGCGGTGGAGACAAGCAGGCCAGCACGCGCCTGGCGATCGCTCGCGTGATGGCGCGCTCGAAGCGCGAGATCCCGCACTTCTACCTGAGCAGCACCATCGACCTGGCGGCTGCGAGCCGCTGGCTCGAACTGGAGAACGACCGACGACCCCCCGAGCATCGGCTCCTGCCAGCTTCCCTGCTGCTGCGGGCCACCGCACTCGCCGCCCAGCAGCACCCCGGGATCAACGCGTGGTGGATCGACGACGAGGTCCAGCTCGCAGGCGACGTGGACCTCGGCGTCGCCATCTCGCTGCGCAGCGGCGGCGTCGTCACCCCGTCGATCACCGATGCCGCGCACCGCAGCCTGGACGACCTCATGACGTCGCTTCGCGACCTCGTGCAGCGCGCCCGCGCCGGCAACGTGCGCAGCTCAGAGCTGCAGGGCTCCATCACCGTCACCAACCTCGGCGACCAGGGAGTCGACGCGGTGTTCGGGGTGATCAACCCGCCCCAGGTCGCCATCGTCGGCTTCGGCAGCATCGCCGAGCGGCCGGTCGCCCACGACGGCATGCTCACGGTGCACCCCGTGCTCACCTGCACGCTGTCGGCGGATCACCGCGCCGTCGACGGCCACCTCGGCTCACGGTTCCTGCGAACCCTCGCCAACCTCCTCCAGGAGCCCGATGCGCTCGCGGCCGACCCCGACCCAGGAGCAGGACCATGACCGACTCCGACCATCCGACCATGCCTCTGACATCGGTCACCGCCATGGCCGCGGTCGCCGACGCTCTGCGTCGCATCGCTCCCGAGCTCGACCTCGACGCGGTGGACCGCTCCGCTCCCCTGCGTGATGAGCTGGATCTCGACTCGATGGATGTGCTGTCGATGATCACCGCGCTCAGCGACCACATCGGCTCGCCGATCGCCGAGCGCGATGCCGCCGAGATGACATCGGTCGACGCGCTCGTCGACTACCTCGTGCGCCGCACCGCCTGAGCCGAACGCCCACATCCGGAGCGCCACCCGAGCGAGGACCTCGGACCCTGGCCCGCACCCCCGCATCGTGCGAGGGTCGACGCATGGACCGCCTGAGCGTGCTCGACGCCGAGTTCCTCCACACCGAGGATGAGGTCTCGCACCTCCACATCGCAGGTCTCGCGATCTTCGCCGGTCCACCGCCGGCGTACGAAGACCTCGTCGGGCTCCTCGCGTCGAAGATGCACCTCATCCCCCGGTACCGGCAGCGGGTGCGCGCGGTCCCCCTCGATCTGGGACGCCCGGTGTGGCTCGACGACCCGCACTTCGACCTCAGCTACCACGTCCGGCGCACCGCTCTCCCGCGGCCCGGCGACGACGGCGTGCTCTGCGACCTCATGGCTCGGCTCATGGGCCTGCCGCTCGACCGCAACCGCCCGCTGTGGGAGACGTGGCTCGTCGAGGGTCTCAGCGACGACCGGTGGGCGCTGGTCCTCAAGGTCCACCACGCGATGGTGGACGGCGTGTCGGGCGTGGCGCTGCTCGGCGTCCTGCTCGACGTCGATCCTGACGCGCCGCTCCCCGACCCGCAGCCCTGGTCGCCGGCACCGGAGCCGTCGGGTGCAGCGCGCGTCGTCGACGCCTGGTCGGGACTCGCAAGCGATGCCGCCGCTCTTGCCGATTCGCTCCTCGGTGCGCTCCGCGACCCGCTGGCAGCGCTCGGCTCGGTGGGACGAACGGGTGCGGGCCTGCTGCAGCTCGGCAGGCACCTGGGCACCACGCCGCCGTTGTCCATCGAGGGGACGATCGGCCCGCATCGATCCTGGGCGCATGCGTCGTCGTCGCTGGCCGACGTCCGAACGATCCGCGACGCGTTCGGCGGCACGATCAACGACGTCGTCCTCGCTGCGGTCGCCGGCGGCTATCGGGCGCTTCTGCTCGAGCGACAGGAGGATGCGGACCACGCCGTGGTGCGCACCCTCGTGCCGGTGTCGGTGCGCAGCGACACCGCGCAGGGCGTCCTCGACAACCGCGTCTCGGCGATGCTCTACGAGCTGCCGGTCGGGGTGGAGGATCCAGTCGAGCGGCTCGCGCTCGTCCACGAGCAGATGGACCGCCTCAAGGCGTCGTCCATGGCCGAGGCCGGAGAGGTCGTGACCACGCTCGGGAACCTCGCACCGCCGATGCTGGTGGGCTCGCTCAGTCGCGTCGCGGTGCGCCTCATGCACCGCCTGCCGCAGCGATCGGTCAACACGGTCACCACCAACGTGCCCGGCCCCCAGCTGCCGCTGCACTGCCTGGGACGCGAGATGCTCGAGTACCTGCCGTTCGTCCCCATCGGGTTCGGGGTGCGCGTCGGCACCGCGATCCTCTCGTACAACGGACGGCTCGCCTTCGGCGTCACCGGCGACCTCGACACCGCGCCGGACGTGGCGGTGCTCGCAGACGGCATCGTGGCGTCTGTCGACGCGCTGCGATCGCGGGCGCTGGCCTCCATGCGCGCAGCGACCGCAGGCGATCCCAGCTGAGTCGGTCATGATGGGTCCATGTCCCGCCCCCTCACCGGCATCGTCATCGGCGCCGGCGATCGCGGCTACGACGCCTACACCAAAGCGCTGATCGACGACCCGTCGCTCGGGCAGATCGTCGCCGTCGCCGAGCCCGACCCGACCCGCACGGCGAGGTTCGCCCACCGGTACGGACTCGAAGCCTCGCAGTGCCACACGACCTGGGAGGACCTCCTCTCCCTGCCACGCCTGGCGGACTTCGCGCTCGTCGCCACCGGCGACCGCCACCACGTCGAGCCGACGCTGGCCGCGCTGGCCGCCGGCTACCACGTCCTGCTGGAGAAGCCGATGGCACTCACCGAGGAGGACTGCCGACGTCTCGTCGATGCCGCTGACGAAGCCGGTGTCGTGCTCGCGGTCTGCCACGTCTACCGCTACTCCCACCTCTTCTCACGCCTCCACCAGATCATCGCGTCGGGGGCGCTCGGCGAGGTGGTGGCGATCGCCCAGTCCGAGAACGTCGCCTACTGGCACTACGCCCACTCCTACGTGCGAGGCCTCACCCGCAGCAGCGAGGTGCCGTGGCTGCTCCAGAAGTCGTGCCACGACCTCGACCTCATCAGCTGGATGGCAGGGGCACCCCCGAGGCGGGTGTCGTCGTTCCTCCGACCCACGGAGCTCACCGACCGCAACGCGCCCGACGGCGCGCCAGAGCACTGCATCGACGGCTGCCCCCACGCCGAGACCTGCCCGTATGACGCAGTGGCCATGTACCGCGAGCTCGATCCGGTGCTCGGGGACCTGGCGATGACGCGTCGTCCCCTGGGCCTCGGGCCCCTCGCCGCCGCGGCGCGGCGCGTGCGCCCGACGCTGGCCGCATCACCGATCCGTCCCGTGCGCGACGCCGTGGCGTGGTGGCGGTGGCCGGTCGCCGCGGTCACCGATGACCACACCGCCGCCGGCCTGGACCACGCGCTGCGCACGACGCGATGGGGACGCTGCGCGTACCGCATCGGCGACAACGACCAACCGAGCGCCCAGAGCGTGTCGATCGAGTACGAGAACGGCGTCCAGGCCTCGTTCCTCCTGCAGAGCTCGTCGTACCGATCGATGCGCCACGTGCGCGTGGACGGAACCCGAGGATCGGCTGTCGGCGAGCTGCGGGCGGTGGACGGGGACCTGCGCGTGCACGACCACAAGTCGGGACGGATGCGCCGCATCGAGGTGCCGGTGGCCTTCGACGGGCACGGTGGAGGCGAGCGGCCGCTGTTCGAGGACTTCCTCGGAGCCGTTCGTGATGGGCGGACGCCGACGTCGTCGGGACGCGCCAGCCTCGACAGCCACCGGATCGCCTTCGCCGCCATGCGCTCGGCGGCCGACGGCGTGGTCGTCGAGCTCGCAGGCGCGCCGCCGGATCAGCCGCCTGACGGACGCCAGGCCCCTCGGTAGACCTGTGCGTCGCTGGCCTCGGCTCAGCGGTGCGGGCCCTGCGACGCACGGTGCAGCCGACGACGGGACATCTGCGACCCGAGGCGCATCGGCAGGTCGCCTCGTCTAGCGTCTCGCCCGTGCCTCGTCCCACCGCTCCAGCCGGCGCATCCGCCATCGCTGCGGCAGCTGCCCCTCAGCCTGCGGTCCGGCGGGGACCGGCGAGCACCGACCCGCTGCAGCGGCCGCGACTTCGGGGTCGGCTGCACCTGTGCACAGCGGTCGCCTCGGTCGCAGGCCTCGTGTGGCTCGTGTCGGTCGCCGCCACCACCCAGGCCCTGATCGCGGCGTGGATCTACGGCCTGGCGAACATCGCGCTGTACACCACGAGCTCCACGTACCACGTCTTCACCACCTCGCCCCGGGCACGCAGGATCATGCAGTCGCTCGACCACGCCATGATCTACGTGCTCATCGCCGGCACGTTCACCCCGGTGTGCATCCTGGCCATGACCGGCAGCGCCCGGTGGGTCGTGCTGGCGTGGATGTGGGCCGGTGCGCTGGTGGGCATGGCGCTCACGATCCTGGCGCTCGAGCGCTTCCACAAGGTCACCTTCGCCATGTACCTCGTGCTCGGGTGGAGCGCGCTCGCTGCGCTGCCGGCGCTTCTCGGCCGCCCCGAGCACCTGACGCTCGTGATCGCCGGCGGGGTCCTCTACACGGTCGGTGCCATCCTGTTCGGCCTCAAGCGGCCAGCGCTGGTACCGGACTCGTTCGGCTACCACGAGGTCTGGCACCTGCTGGGGGTCACCGCTGGCGTGCTGCTGTTCGCGGTGAACCTCGACCTCATCGCCACCAGCGCCTGAGGCGGCGCAGCGGTCAGTCCCCCGAGCCGCCGCGGTGGTCGTCGGCGACGAAGGTGACCAGCGGCAGCCACAGCCACGCCCACAGGCCGACTGCAGCAACCCCGGCGGTGAGACCGACTGCGAGTGGCGCGTCGGTCATCGCCGCCGTGACCAGGAGCACACCGGCCACCAGAGCGATCAGGAAGAGCAACGTGCCCACGATGGCCAGGCGCACCGCGATCGCCAGGTGGCGTCGGCTCCGCCGACGCATGCCGGTGAGCGGCGCGCGCATCCGCTGGTGCACGCTCGGCGCGATCAGCAGGATCGATGCCAGCGCGGCAGAGGTGAGCGCCACGTAGTACGCGATGAGCTCCAAGGTGCTGAGCTCGCCGAAGCTGGCCTGGAACGGGATCGTGAGCAGGAAGGCGAACAGGACCTGCACGCCGGGCAGCGTGGTGCGCAACCCCTCCAGGAGCAGGACGAACTCATCGTCCACCTCGTCCTCGCCGCCGTCGTCCCCCTCCGGGAGGGGCTCATCGAGGTCCTTCGTTGCCGCATCGCCAGGATCGTCGTGGGAGTCCGTCACGGTGGCGAACCTACCCACCGCCAGCGACGACGGAACGACCTCAGCCGCGCCGCCACGCTGAGAGGTCACGTCCGAGGAGCTCCTCGAGGGCGTCGATCCCGGGCGTCAGCGCCGCGATCAGCTCCTCGAGCAGCAGCGGATCGGGGGGCGGCACGACGATCGACACGCGGTTGTACCGGTTGACCGCGTTGCGCGCAGCACGACGCACCACGCTGCGAGCGCGCGGGGTGCGCAGGACGAACCGAGCGGCGCGACGCGCCGGCGACGGCGGCTGGCGCACCAGGTCGCGCACCGTTGCGCTGCGCACCCGCTTCGCGGTGTTGAGGTGCGCGATGCCGTTGGTGCCGTCGTCTGGCAGGTCGAGGAACGCGAGGCAGCGCGCCATCACCGAGCGCGGGTCGGCTCGGAGGTCATCGAAGAGCTCGATGTGCACCTGGTCGGATCCGAACACGTCGAGGTACCGGCGCACCTGCGGCTCGTAGTCGACGACGTCGAGGTACTGCAGGGCGTGCGGGTGATCGGCGCGCGGGGGTGTGCGCTCCCCCGCCGCCCGCAGCGGCGCGAGGGCCAGCGCACGGCGCAGGTCGGGCTCGTCCTCGTCGCCGCTCTGCAGCAGCTGAGCGTGCAGCGAAGGAATGGCGTCGAACGGGTCGCGCAGCACGGCGATGATCCGCGCATCGGGGCGCCTCTCGTGGATCTCACCGGCAGCGGACTGCGACAGGAGGAGGAACACCGTGCCGTCGAGGGCGTAGCGCTCCCCAGCCCACTCGTCGAACGCCGCTGCGTAGGAGTCCTCGCTGCGGCGCTTCCGGAACTTCAGGTCAGCTCCGAGGTGGTTCAGCTCCTTCGTCCGCGGCTCGAACACGTCGGGGTGAGCGGCGAGTCCCCGGAACAGCGAGGTGGAACCCGACTTCGGCGCTCCCACGATGTAGAGGTTCGGCGCCCGCACCGCACCATCTGAGCACAGCGGCGGACGGGTCTCGATGGTCGGTGCCGACGCTGCTAGCTGCTGACGCGCTCGATGGCGCGGCCGAGCAGACCCGACCGACCTGGAACGAGCCGAGCGAAGAGGTCGAGCAGCCGTGCATCGGGACCGACGAGCGTGCGAGCGCGATCGTGCTCGATCGCCGACACGATCTTGCGAGCGACCGCCTCCGGCGAGCGGAGGAGGTGCGGTGCGAGACGGGAGCGCCCCAACGCCGAGAGCCGCTCGGCGTCTGCGCCCCGGGCGCTGTGCACGATGTTCGTGTGGATCGCGCCGGGGAGCACCGCTGTCACACCGACCTGCGTCCCCACCAGCTCGGCACGCAGCGCCTCGGAGAACGAGCGCACCGCTCCCTTGGTGAGCGAGTACACCGCGTTGCGCGGCAACCCGACGAGGGCCACCATGCTCGAGAGGTTCACGATGTGCGCCTCGTCGGCCTCGATCAGCGCGGGGAGGAAGGCCTTGCAGCCGTGCACCACCCCGAAGACGTTGATCCCCACCATCCACGCGATGTCGTCGGCCTCGTCGTCGATGAAGCGGCCGGCGGAGGTCACCCCAGCGTTGTTGACCAGGATGTGGCAGGCGCCGTGCGCGGCGACGACGTCGGCGGCGAGGCCTCGCATGCCGCCGGCATCGGCCACGTCGACCACGTGCGTCGTGGCGATGGCGCCCGAGGCTTCGAGCTCAGCGCGAGCGGCCGCGAGCCGCCCCTCGTCGATGTCGACCAGCGCGAGGTGGCAGCCCCTGCGGCCGAGGAGCACGGCGGTGGCGCGCCCGATGCCGCTGCCAGCACCGGTGACCACCGCGACACGACCCGCCAGCTGCTCCATCTCTGCGCCCCCTATCGGCCATGGCGACCGACCCGCGGCGCCCGCGCCCCGATGATGGGGGCTGCTGGTCGGCCGGCACAAGCGATGACGTGACGCCGTTCGGCGTCTCTCGATGCAAGGATGATGGCATGCACGTCGAGATCCGCAGGACACGGTGGGCGAGCATGGCGATAGCGTGCGCGGTGCTCGCTGGGTGCGCATCGGATGACGGCGGTTCGACGACGACCGCGCCGAACGACTCGGGCGAGAGCAGCACGACCACGACGGCCCCGCCGGATCGGCGCTCGTCGCCACGCGGCGAGCAAGTCGCGGTGCCCACGGTGTCGGGACCGATCACCGGCGGCGACCACGACCACCCGTTCAACGCGATGCCCTCAGCTCTCGCGCAGGAGCACGGCTACGTCGAGGAGGAGTACCTGGTCGCTGGTGAGGCCACCGCCTACGCCATCACCGGCGAGGCGGGCACCGACGGGAGGTGGGCTGCCGAGCCGGCGGACGCCGCGCCGTTCGTGACGCGCATCGTGGTGCGCCGACCGGCCGCCGTCGAGGCGTTCGATGGCACCGTGGTCGTCGAGTGGCTCAACGTCAGCTCGGGGCAGGATTCCGACGTCGAGTGGGCCCACACCCACGATGAGCTGATGGCGCAGGGCACTGCGTGGGTCGGCGTCTCTGCGCAGGTGGTGGGCATCGAGGGCGGAACGACGATGCCGATGCCCGGCCTGGCCCCGACGCCGCTCAAGACCTGGGACCCGGAGCGCTACGAGCAGCTGTCCCACCCCGGCGACGACTTCAGCTACGACGTGTTCTCGCAGGTGGGCGCGGCGCTTCTGCACCCGGGCGACGTCGATCCGCTCGGCGGTGTGCCCCTTCGCGCCATCATCGCGGCGGGCGAGTCTCAGTCTGCAGCCCGGATGGTGACCTACATCAACGCCGTGCACCCGCTGGCAGACCTCTACGACGGCTTCCTCGTGCACAGCCGCAGCAGCGGATCCGCCGCGCTGCGCAGCGGCGAGCCTGCGCTTCCGACGCCGGTGCACATCCGGGACGACCTTGCCGTACCGGTGTTTCAGGTCGAGACCGAGACCGACATCCTCGGACTGCCGTTCCTCGACGCCCGACAGAGCGACAGCGACCTGCTGCGCACCTGGGAGATCGCCGGCGCCGCCCACCTGGATCGACACCTGGTCAGCTACCTTCGCACCGAGCGGAGCGCTCCGAGCGCTGCTGCGGAAGCTGGAGATGCGGCGGACCCGTTCGCCGCCCAGTGCGGGCGCATCAACGAGGGGCCGCAGCACCATGTGGTGTCGATGGCGTTGGCCAGCCTGCGAACCTGGGCCCTCGATGGAACGCCCCCGGCGGCCGGCGAGCCGATCGAGGTGAGCGACGGCGTCATCGCTCGCGACGACCTGGGCATCGCACGAGGCGGCATCCGCACACCGGCGGTGGACGCTCCCACCGTCGTGCTGCGTGGCGACAACCCCGAGCACGAGGGCTACGTGTGCGGCCTGTTCGGCAGCACGACCCCGATCGATGACGCGACGCTCGCCGAGCGCTATCCCGACGGAGCGACCTACGTCGACGCTGTCCGCCGCTCAGCCGAGGGAGCGGTCGATGCGGGCCACCTTCTCGAGGTCGATGCCGACGAGCTCATCGCCGAGGCGCAGGCAGCTGCCGCGGCGTGGTGACCGCCGACCGGCTCACCAGAGCCGCTGCTCAGGCCTCGATCGAGCGTCGGTAGACGCGCACCGAGGCCGGCGCGCAGAGCCCGACGATCCCGAGGATCCAGATCCACGTGTACGCGATCGGGTTTGCGATCGACCACGGGTCGCCGGCTTCGATCGGCGTGTTGGGGTTGCCGAACAGGTCGCGCAGCGCGTCGGCCAAGGTGGTGATCGGGTTCCATGCCGCGAGCGTCTGCAGCGGTTCGGGCATCGACGCGAGCGGCACGAACGTGCTGGCCACGAAGGTGAGCGGGAACAGCAGGACGAAGGCGATCCCGTTCACACCCTCGGGCGTCGAGGCGAGGCTGCCCAGCAGCACCCCGATCCAGATCATGGCGAACGCGAACGAGACCATCAGCGCGTACGCGCTGATGGTCTCGACTGGTGTGCCTCGGATCCGCCAGCCGACGATGTATCCGGTGATCGACATGATGGCGATCGGTAGCAGCGCCTTGATGATGTTCGCCACGGCGTGGCCGCCGAGCACCGCGCCGCTGGCGATCGGCAGCGACCGGAACCGGTCGACGGCCTGGTTCTTGCGGTCGTTCGCGATGCTGAGCGCGACGCCGAACGCTGTGAACACCAGCGTCTGGGCCATGATCCCGCCCATGAGGAACTCGCGGTAGCCCTGCGACGAGCTCGCCTCTGCACCCGGGATGGCGATGGCCCCGCCGAAGACGTAGGCGAACATGACCACGAACATGACCGGCTGGATGGTGGCGTCGCTCAGCTGCTCGGGCTGGCGACGCATGTGCAGCAAGCCGCGGCGAGCGATCACCCAGACGTCGTGCAGCAGGCCGCGGTGCGCGGGGAGCGCGACCGGCCTGCTCTGGATCGGGTCGCTCATCGCTGCCCCTCCCAGGACTCGCTCGCGTCGTCGGCCTCGATCGGTGCCCCGGTGAGGGACAGGAAGACCTCATCGAGCGTTGGCTGTCGGAGGCTCAGGTCCTCGATGCCGTACTCCTCGGATGCCAGCGCGTTCGCAACCGAGGCCAGCCCTCCGACCCCGGCGGTGGTCGGTGCGGTGATCGTGCGCGCCGGCCGATCGATGACCGGCTCGCAGCCCGTGACCCGACCGATGATCGCTGCCACCTCGTCGAGGCGAGCCTCGTCCTTGAGCGTCACGCCGACGTTGTCGCCGCCCACCTGTCGCTTGAGGTTGCGTGCATCGCCCTGCGCGATGACGCGGCCGTGGTCGACGACGACGATGTCATCGGCGAGGCGGTCGGCCTCCTCGAGGTACTGCGTGGTCAGCAAGATGGTGGTGCCGTCGTCGACGAGCGTCTCGAGCACGCTCCACAGGTCGTTGCGAGCGCGCGGGTCGAGCCCGGTGGTGGGCTCGTCGAGGAACAGCACCTCGGGATGCCCCACCAGCGTGGCGGCCAGATCGAGACGGCGGCGCATGCCGCCGGAGTAGCCAGAGACGACCCGATCACCGGCGTCGGACAGGTCGAACTGCGCGAGCAGCTGCGTCGCGCGTAGCTTCGCGTCCTTGCGTGAGGCCTGGTGCAGCTCGCCGTTGAGCACCAGGTTCTCGTGTCCGGTCAGCAGCGGGTCGACCGTCGCGTCCTGCGCGGCGAGGCCGATTCGCCTCCGCACCTCGGTCGGGTCGCGCGCCACGTCGAAGCCCGCGACCACCGCGGTGCCCGCAGTCGCCGCGGTCAGGGTCGTGAGGATGCGAACGACGGTGGTCTTCCCCGCCCCGTTGGGGCCGAGGACCGCGGTCACCGAGCCCGTGGGCACGGAGAGGTCGACGCCGGCGAGCGCGGTCGTCTCGTCGTAGTGCTTGACCAGGCCGGTGGCGCTGATCGCTGGCTGTGGGGACAACGGTGCTCCCGATGTGTGCTCGTTCAGACAGAGGGACGCACCGAGCGTCTCCCGTGCCCGTCATACTGCTTCGGTGCCCACGGCGCTGCCCCATCGGTATTCGCGCATCGAAGCGACGCCGGTGCTGGGCCGGCGGGTTTCCCGTCGCACGCGCGCAGGGCCCCGGTTCTGCTCACGTCGCGTGCGGGTAGGGCGGACGCATGAGCATCGCCGAAGCCGCTCCACGTGAAGCCGGGCCGGTTGCCGTCTCGCACACCGACATCCCCGCCGCTCGACTGTACAACGAGCTGCAGTGCGCCGCACGCGAGGCGGTCGGCGATGCGGTGAACCATCCGTCAGGCTCCGCGATCACCGCCCTGGTAGTCAGCCTCGACGATCTGTTGCGCTTCGAGGCGGAGGTGCTCGCACGCAGAGACGAAGCGTGTGCCGCCGAGCTCGTCGCCGGCCACGATGCGCTGCGCGCCGCCTGCGGCGAGCTGGTTCGCACACCGCGCACCGCATCGGATCTGAGCGCGTGGGCGCTCGGGCTGCGCCACGAGCTCCTCGGGCACATCGCCGCCCTCAGCGCCACCCACCGTCGCCTGCTCGCTTCTTGACCACCTCGACACCCGACGACGCCCAAGCCGACAACCGCACCGGCCTGTGACGACGCGCCGAGCATGGATCGGCTCAGGCGGTGCGACGCGGTGACGCTGGGCTCTTGGGCGCCTTCTTCCTGGAGCGCTTGCGACCCGGCGCGGCCTCCGCCTCGCCCTCGTTGCGCACGCTCGCCTCGAGCGCCGCCATCAGGTCGAGCACGGCGCCGACGCCCTGCGGCGACGAGCCGTCGTCGATCTCGGAGACCTCGCCCTCCTGCTCGATGAGTTGTCGGAGGGCGGCTGCGTACGTGTCGTGGTAGCGGTCCGGCTCCCACTCGTCGGCCAGCGAGTCGAGCACCTGGCGCGCCAGGGCGAGCTGGCGGTCGTCAGGCGGGTCACCGCGCTCGGGGAGGTCCTCGACGTCCTCGCGCGGCACGAGCTCTCCAGCGAAGCGCATGGTGGACATCGCGAGTGCCCCGCCGTACGGCCGGATCGCCGCAAGGTGCTCCGTGTTGCGCATCACGACGCTCCCGATGCCCACGCGCCCCTGGTCCTCCATGGTCGCCAGCAGCAGGCGGTACGCCTGCTCGGCACCATCGCCTGCTGGCGCGAGCCAGTACGTGCGCTCGTAGTGCACGGGATCGATGGCTGACAGCTCGACGAAGGCGGTGATGTCGAGGGACCGCGTTGAGGTCGGCCGCAAGGCGGCGATGTCGTCGGGATCGATGAGCACGTAGCGACCGTCGGCGACCTCGTATCCCATCGAGATGTCGTCGGCTGCCACCGGTGGTCCGCCGTGGCCGGCGACCTTCTGGTTCCGGACCCGCGTGCCGCTGGCTCGATCGATCTGGTGGAGGTGCACGCTCTGGTCCCGGATGGCCGAGTAGGCCTTGACCCCGACGTTCACGAGCCCGAAGCTGATCGATCCTGACCACACCGAGCGCGCCATGCCGCTCACCTACCCACCGCTCGATGCAGCAGTCGTCAGCGTGCGCTCGTCTCACGACGAACCGCGCGCGCTGGCTTGTCCGAGCGCATCCCGATGAACCGGGCGTGGCGCAGCAGGCCGGCAGCGGTCCACGCGGCGAACGCGACCTCGCACACGAGCGTGGGCGCAACCCAGTGGGCGCCAGCCGCGGGTGCACCAGCGACGCCGAACGGCGACGCGGCGATCTCCATCTCGCCGAGGACCCTTCGGAGCGCGACGAGCAGCTGCTGGTCGAACCCCGACCCCACCTTCCCGGCGTAGTGCAACCGGCCGTCATCATCGAAGTACCCCACCAGCAGGGCCCCGAGGCCTCTGCGCTCCCCGCTCGGATCGGTGAAGCCACCGATCACCAGCTCCTGGCGAAGCGTGCACCGCAGCTTGCGCCAGTCCGATGACCGCGCGGAGGTGTACGGGCTCGCGGCCCGCTTCGCGACCACACCCTCCCAGCCGAGCGAGCAGAGCTCGGTGAACAAGCCGTGCCCATCGCCGGCGCGGTGGGGCACGAGGCGCACGTGCTCACCGACATCGATCGCTGCGGGCAGGAGCTCCTTACGCTCCACCAGGGGCAGCTCGCGCGTGGATCGACCATCGAGGTGCAGGACGTCGAACACGTAGAGGAGGACGGGCGCTGGCCGCTGCGCTCGAGCCTGCAAGGCACCGAAGCTCGGCCTCCCGCCCTCGATGGCGACCACCTCGCAGTCGAGGACGACATCCGCCGCGGCCCGCGACGAGACGCTGTCCGCGATCTCCGGGAAGCGCTCGTTCATCCTCCGCCTGTTGCGGCTCAGGAGGCGCACCTGGTCGCCGTGGCGGTACACGAGGCAGCGCATGCCGTCGAGCTTGGGCTCGAAGATCCACGATGGGTCCGAGAAGCGCTCGGCGACGATCGCCGTCATCGGCTCGATCCACCGCGGGTGCTGCTCCGGTTCACCGCGGCGCGACCTGGGGCCAGCGGGCGCCGGCGGGGTGCGGACCCGGCGGGTGGACACGATTGGTCCGGCCTAGGTCTCGTGCAGCCAGCTGGCGCCTGGCAGCGGCCGCCGCAGGGAGTGGGCACCGCTGGTCCACCGGGTGAGCAGGTGCCCTGCGAACGTCGCCTCCACGTGGCAGAGCGCTCGGGCCCCGAAGACGACATCGCCGGCGAGACACGGCTCGGTCTCGACGAGGCCCCCGGCGAGGTCGTTGCGACCGACCACCTCGTGGTGCGCGTCGGCCTCGACGTGCACGTCGTAGAAGTGAGCAGCCTGCTCGGACAAGCCGAGGCGGCGGATTGTGGAGGCGTGCCGACCCATGGGCCCGACCGAGCTCATCTCGAACAGCGCCAGGTGGCCTGCGAGCGCACCGCGCCAGCGACGGTGCAAGCCGAACAGGCTGATCAGGTTCCCCGTCGTGAGCGTGACGCCGGGGACGTCATCGAGGTAGGCGCCGTAGGTGGGATCGAGCTCGATCGACGACATCGCTCGGGCGAACAGCTCGGCGTGGACGGCGTCGGGATCGCCGTCGCCGTACTCGCCCCGCTGGATCTCGACCATCGCCGCCTTGGCCCGACCGACCATGCGGGGGATGCCGAAGGTGTGCGGGTCGGCCTCCTTCAGCTGGTAGATCGAACGGTGCACAGCGAACTCGCGGACGTGCGTCTCGGTGCCGTGATCGGCCATCCACCGCGACAGCGACGGGTCGCCGGGCGAGCCCGCGACGAGGGCGTCGAGCTCGTCGAGGACGTCGTCCTTGGTCAAGCCGATGGGCACGGGTCCGATCCACTCGATGAGCCGCGCCTCGACCTCGGCCTCGATCTGCGACCGGATCGCCAGCAGGCCGGGGTGCCACTCCCATCGCTCATCGACGCCGTCGAGACCTCGGTAGTGCAGCTCGTAGAGCAGGTGCAGCGCGAGCGGGGTGTCCTCGCCGGTGAGGGGATCGTCGACAGCGGCCGGAAGGGGGTCCGGATCGTGCGGCGGCCTCGCGAGGTGAGCGAGGAGGCTCGCGCTGCGCGGGCCGCGGGCCTGGGGCAGCGGAGCTTCGGTGCTGACGATGGGGTGGATGGGCCGGTCGAGCAGGGACATGGCGTCGTCGAGGCTTTCTGTGTCGGTCAGTCGTTGCGTTCGTGGACGGCGAGGTCGGTGACGGCGGGGCCTTGCAGGACGTGGCCATCGATGGAGAAGCGCGAGCCGTGGCAGGGGCAGTCCCAGGAGCGCTCGGCGGTGTTGAAGGCGACTCGGCAACCCAGGTGGGTGCAGTCCGCGGCGACGGCGTGCACGGTGCCATCGGTGTCGCGGTAGGCGGCGACGGTGTCACCGCCAGCGCTGCAGATGCGACCCTCACCAGCTGGCAGCTCGTCGATCGACGGCGGGTTGAGGGTGCGCAGGCGGTCGCCGACGAAGCGCTTCCCGACCTCGACGTTCTCGCTGATCAGCGATGAGATCGAGGCCCCGGGAGCGAGACGAGTGCTGTCGAAGGTCTCGGTCCACGGGTTGCCGCGGCCCGCGAGGAGGTCGTCGAGGAGGATCGCCGCGGCGGTGCCGTTGGTCATGCCCCACTTGCGGAATCCGGTGGCGACCCAGACGCGGTCCGAATGAGCGGTGAGCGGCCCGACGTAGGGCACCCCGTCAACGGTGGTGAAGTCCTGCGCTGACCACCGATAGCCGATCTCCGCGTCGCCGAAGACGTCGCGGGTCCACGATTCGAGAGCGCTGTAGCGCAGGGTGGTGTCATCGTCGTAGCCGACCTTGTGACCTTCACCGCCGATGATGGTCCACCCATCTTGCGTGGAGCGCAGGCTGCGCGTCGGCTTCTCGGCGTTGATGTACATGCCGGCCAAGCGCGGACCGGCGATGCGCGCAGCGATGGCGTAGGAGCGGCGCGCATGCGCCCGGGCGAAGAACCCGCCCGCATCGAGGAACGGCAGGTGGGTGGCGAGCACGACCCTCTCGGCGTGCAGCTCGCCGCGATCGGTCACGACGGTGCAGCCGTGCTCGTGCTGGGAGACGTCGACGACGCGAACGTGGGAGTGCACGCGGCCGCCAGCACGCGTGATGGCGTCGCTGAGACCGAGGCAGTAGCGGCGTGGATGGAACTGGGCCTGGTCGTCCAGCCAGAGCGACGCCGTGGTGTCGAACGGCAGCTCGGGGGCGGGACCGAACCGGACGGGAAGCGCGGCGGCGGTGGCGGCGTCGTGCTCGGCGCCGACGTGCTCGGCGCCGGTGACGTCGGTGGCGTAGGTGCAGGCGGCGGCGCGCTCGAAGTCGCAGTCGATGGCGTCATCGGTCACGAACCTGGCGACGCGCTCGACCGCCGCCAGGTTGGCGGCGGCGTACACCGCGGTGCGCTCCTCACCCACCGAGTCGCGAAGCTCCGACAAGGTGGTCCCCTGCAAGGCGCTGATCTTCGCGGTGGTGTTGCCGGTGGCACCTGCCGCCAGCGAACCTGCCTCGAGCACGGCGACCGTCGCCCCTGCATCGACCAGGAGGCGTGCGATCGTCAGCCCGAAGATGCCAGCGCCCACGACTGCGACGTCGACAGGTGCGGCGAGATCAACGCGCGGCGGGTGGGCATCGGTCGACGTCGTGGCGATCCAGAGGGATCGGTTCTGCTCGTGGATGCTGCCCACGTCAACGGGTCTGGTGGGTGCGATTGTGGTTCATGTGAGCCCCCCTACCCCGATCTCGAGATGCCAGCCCTGCGCATGGGATCGGCGATCGGGGGTACGAGTGGCGCATCGGACCGCATCGTGCGGTCCTCACCCCAAGGAGCAACCATGGCCGCCATCCTCTGGCTCGTCGCCGCAGTCATCGCCGTCGTCGGCGTCGTCCAACTCTTCCAAGGCCAGCTCCTGCTCGGCGTCGGCCTCATCGTGCTCGCCTTCGCCGTCGGCCCCGGCGGCTGGAGCATCTTCAACGAGCGCAGCGCCTGATAAGCGGTCGCCGCTCGACAGCGTGGCGCTCCGGTCAGCGGGTCACTTGTCCGTCTCGCCGTCGGGATCTGCGGAACCGAGGATCTCGTCGAGTCGGACGATGTCGGCGCTCGTGACGATGCCGATGAACGAACCCCGTTGATCGAGCACCGGCAGGGCGTCGACATCGGCGGCATCCATCGCCCGGAGCGCCATCTCGAGCGTCCAGCCTGGTGTCGCCGCGGGCCACTGCACGTCGAGCACGTCGCCGACCTCGATCTCCGACCACTGCTCGGGGGCGTGCTCGCGGAGGTGAGCGCTGCTGACCATGCCGAGGTACTGCTGCCCGTCGTGCACGGGGACGCTGGTCTCGCGGGTGAGGAGCAGGTGGTGCTCGTAGAACTCCCGGAGCGTCGCATCAGGTGGCACGGTCAGGACATCGGCGCGGATGACCGCGCTCATCGGCAGGAGGAAGCGCCGCTCGAGGTGACCTCGCCGACCCGTCAGCTGGTACAGCGAGACGGACTGGTCGCCCATGACGAGCTGCGACGCGACTGAAGCGATGAGCCCGGGCACGATGAACCCGGGGTGGCCGGTCGTCTCCGCCACGAACACCACACCCGCGAGCGGCGTCCGGTAGCCCGCCCCCAGCAGCGCCGCGACCCCGATGAGGGGGAAGAGGTTGGTGGTGTCGCCGATGGCGATGGCACCCGCGTCGCCGATGAGCGCGCCGGCGATGACCAGCGGGATGAACAAGCCCCCCACCCCTCCGCCCGCCAAGGTCGCGGTGGTCGCCGCGACGCGGAACCCGAGAAGCGCGAGCACGAGGCCGATGCTGTGCCCAGGATGGGTCACCCACTCCAGGGTGCGGTACCCCGAGCCGCTGGACAGCCCTTCGCCGAAGACCTGCTCGGAGGCGATGAGGAGACCGGCGAGGGCGGCGCCGGCCACGAGCGTGCGCAGCCACGGCGTCGTGGAGCCGGCGATGTGCTTCGCCCGCGTGATGAGGAGCGCGAAGCAACGGGCTGCGAGGCCGCACACCACGCCGAGCAGGGCGGCGCCGCCCAGCTCCTGCAGATCGAACGGGGGTGATCCGGCGACGTCGAACAGCGGCTGCGTTCCGATGAGGGCCACGAAGGCGAGGTAGCCGGTCGCGGCGCCGACCAACGCCGGCAGCAGCATGTGGCGTGCGGTGTCGTCGCGGTACGGGACCTCCAGGGCGAAGATGGCGCCGGTGGCTGGCGCCTTGAAGATCGCCGCCACCCCGGCTGCGGCGCCGGCGACCATGAGGACCTTGCTGTCGGCGCGGGTGAACCAGGTGGGGCGCCGGGCCTGAATCGCGGTCCCGACCGACGCGCCGAGGTACAGCGATGGCCCCTCGTAGCCGAGCGCGCCGCCCGAACCCAGCGTCGAGGCCCCGGCCAGCATGCGCCCGAGGACGGGTCGGAGCGACAGCGGGCGATCGCGGTCGTGGAAGTTGCGGATGTACTCGTCCGCGGTCGCAGGCGACGCATCGCCGCCGATGTAGTGCAGTGCCCCAGCGGCCAGGGCCAGCCCGACGACCATGGCAGCCGCCTGCACCGGCAGGGGCGCCTCGATGATCTGCTCGAAGACCTTGCGCTGGGTGACCCACTCGAATCCGGCAACACCGAGGCCGGTCACCACGCCGGTCAGCGCCGCCAGCGCGAGGGTGCGCTGCTCGCGGACCCGCAAGGCTCCGGCCACCGCGGAGGTGGTGGCTCTCTGCACAGGCCCACCTTCGCAGAGCGCGACGGTCAGCCAAAATCAGCACGCCCAGCAGCCGATACGCTGCGGGTGCTTGGTGTGCCGGGAAGTCTGGTCGGCGAGGATCGAGACGCGTTCCGGAAAGGAACCCCCCGCTGTGGCGCCACCCCCCGCGAGCACCGACGGACTGCCCCGCCAGCTCGATGGCGGCTCGCATCACGCACTTGCGGCTCACGAGGTGCTGCTGCTCCTCGAGACCGATCGGCACCGCGGGTTGAGCGATGCCGATGTCGCCACCCGACTGGACGTGTACGGGCCCAACGTGCTGCCGGAGGCCGACGCCTCCGGTCCGCTGGCGCGGTTCCTCGCCCAGCTCCACCACCCGTTGATCTACGTGCTGCTCGTGGCGGGGGCGGTGACGTTCCTGCTGGGGGAGACCGTCGACTCGGCGGTCATCTTCGGCGTCGTGCTGATCAACGCGATCGTCGGCTTCATCCAGGAGTCCAAGGCGGAGGCGGCACTCGACGCGCTGCGATCGATGGTCCAGACCGACGCCCGGGTCTGCCGCGACGGCAAGCAGCGCACGGTGCCATCGGAGGATCTGGTTCCTGGTGACCTCGTCCTCGTCGAGGCGGGCGACAAGGTGCCCGCCGACGTGCGCCTGATCGAGATCGCCCAGCTCCACGTGGACGAGTCCGCGCTGACCGGAGAATCTCTGCCCGTGGTCAAGGACGAAGCGGTCCTGACCGACGCGACGCGCGTCGCCGATCGGCGCAACATGATCTACTCGGGGACGCTGGCCACCAACGGGACCGCGATCGGGGTCGTCGTGGCCACCGGAGCGGAGACCGAGCTCGGCGAGATCCACCGACTGGTCGGTTCGGCTGATGACCTCGCCACACCGCTGACCAAGAAGCTGACGGCGTTCAGCAAGCTGCTCACCGCGGTCATCCTCGGCCTGGCAGCGGTCACGTTCGGCGTGGGGATGCTGCGGGGCGAGGACTCCAGCGAGATGCTCACCGCCGCGGTCGCCCTTGCGGTCGGAGCCATCCCGGAGGGGCTCCCCGCCGCGGTCACCATCACCCTCGCCATCGGCGTCAACCGGATGGCGCGCCAGCGCGCGGTCATCCGGCGGATGCCGGCGGTCGAGACGCTAGGGAGCACGACGGTCGTGTGCTCGGACAAGACCGGGACGCTGACCGAGAACCAGATGACCGTTCGTGCGATCTGGACCGGGCACCGCCTGATCGAGGTAACCGGATCGGGCTACCACCCCGAGGGGGCGCTGGTCGCCGACGGTGGAGGCGCTGCGTCGGTGGGTGCCGACCAGGCCCTTCGCTGGACACTCGTCGCCGGTGCGTCGTGCAACGACGCGCGACTCACCCACGACGAGGGCGCGTGGGGCGTCATCGGTGACCCCACCGAGGGAGCGATGGTGGTCGCCGCAGCGAAGGGTGGCCTCGATGCCGACGATCTCGCCTCAGATCTGCCACGGGTGACGACGATGCCGTTCAGCTCCGACCGCAGGTACATGGCCACCATGCACCGCGCAGCCGACGGAGCGTCGGTGGTCCTCGTGAAGGGCGCCGTGGAGCAGGTCATCGACCTGTGCGCCACCGAGATGGCACAGGACGGATCGCACCACCCTCTGGACCACGACGCCATCCTCTCAGCGGTCGACGACCTCGCTCGGCGCGGCATGCGGGTGCTGGCCACCGCCGTGGCGCCCACCGCAGCAGAGTCCAGCCTCGATGCCTCCGCGCTCCGTGGGTCGCTCGCGTTCACAGGGCTGCAGGCGATGCTCGACCCGCCGCGAGCCGCCGCGATCCGGGCGGTGCAGAGCTGCCGCACCGCTGGCATCGACGTGAAGATGATCACCGGCGATCACGCGGCGACGGCGACTGCCATCGCCAGGCAGCTCGGCATCCTCGTCGGCGACGAGCCCGGGCGCGTCCTGACGGGCCTCGACCTGGAGTCGCTCCCCTCCCACGAGTACCCGGCAGCGGTCGAGAGGGCGTCGGTGTTCGCTCGGGTGTCGCCCGAGCAGAAGCTGCGCCTCGTCGAGGGCCTCCAGTCCCGCCACCACGTCGTGGCCATGACCGGCGACGGCGTCAACGACGCCCCCGCCCTCCAGCAAGCCGATATCGGCATCGCCATGGGCTTCGGTGGCACCGAGGTGGCCAAGGAGGCCGCCGACATGGTGCTGCTCGACGACGACTTCGCCACCATCGAGTCCGCCATCGAGGAGGGGCGCGGCGTCTTCGACAACCTCACGAAGTTCATCGTCTGGACCCTGCCCACCAACATGGGCGAAGGACTGGTCATCCTCACCGCGATCCTGTTCGGCACCGCGCTGCCGATCCTGCCCGTCCAGATCCTCTGGATCAACATGACCACCGCGGTGGCGCTCGGACTGATGCTGGCGTTCGAGCCCAAGGAGGACGGGATCATGCAGCGCCCGCCCCGCGACCCTCGTCGCCCGCTTCTCACCGGGCCGCTGATCATCCGGATCCTCCTGGTGTCCGCCCTGCTCGTCGGTGGCTCCTGGTGGCTGTTCGACTGGGAGCGGGCCAACGGCGCCAGCCTCGAGGAGGCCCGGACCGCGGCGCTCAACCTGTTCGTCGTCGTCGAGGCGTTCTACTTGTTCAGCTGCCGGTCGCTGACCCACTCGGCCTGGCACATCGGCGTGCTCTCCAACCGCTGGATCCTCGGCGGCGTCTCGTTCCAGGCGCTCGGCCAGCTGGCCATCACCTACGTGCCGGCCATGAACGACACCTTCCAGACCGCACCCATCGCCGCAGGTGCGTGGGGACGCATCTTCGCCATCGCTGCTGCCGCGACCGTGATCGTCGCCACCGACAAGCGACTGCGCCGCTGGGGATCGTGACGCAGTGCAACGACGTGGAGTCGGCAGCGTGACAGACACGCCATCGGAAGCGGTCACCGCGAGGCTGTCGACCCTCGACCGGTTCCTGCCGGTGTGGATCGGGTGCGCCATGGTGGGCGGTCTGCTGCTCGGCCGGCTGGTCCCCGACCTGAACACCACCCTCGAGCGCATCAAGATCGACACGGTCTCGCTGCCGATCGCCATCGGGCTCCTGGCGATGATGTACCCGGTGCTCGCGAAGGTCCGCTACACGCGCATCGGCGACGAGCTCGCCGACCGTCGCATCCTGGTGCTCTCGCTGATGCTCAACTGGGTGGTCGGCCCGCTGCTGATGTTCACGCTGGCCTGGGTGTTCCTGCCCGACCTTCCCGAGCTGCGCACCGGGCTGATCATCGTCGGCCTCGCGCGCTGCATCGCCATGGTCCTCATCTGGAACGACCTGGCATGCGGCAACCGCGAGCTCGCAGCGGTGCTGGTCGCGATCAACTCGCTGTTCCAGATCGTCATGTACTCGGTGCTCGGCTGGTTCTACCTCACCGCTCTCCCTGACTGGCTGGGCCTCGACACCGCGCAGCTCGACGTGTCGATGTGGGAGATCGCCACGTCGGTGCTCATCTTCCTCGGCATCCCGCTGCTGGCGGGCTTCCTCACCCGCACCATCGGCGAAGCTCGCAAGGGAGCGACGTGGTACGAGGAGACCTTCCTGCCCCGCATCGGCCCCATCGCGCTCTACGGGCTGCTGTTCACCATCGTGGTGCTCTTCGCCCTCCAGGGCGAGCAGATCACCAGCAACCCCCTCGACGTGGCGCGTGTCGCCATCCCGCTGCTCGTCTACTTCGCGCTGATGTGGACGGGGTCGTTCCTGGCCGGCCACCGCCTCGGCCTCCCCTACGATCACAACACGTCAGTTGCGTTCACCGCTGCCGGGAACAACTTCGAGCTCGCCATCGCTGTATCGATCGCAGTCTTCGGCGTCACGTCGGGTCAGGCCCTCGCTGGCACCATCGGTCCGCTCATCGAGGTTCCCGCGCTCGTGGCCCTCGTCTACGTGTCGCTGTGGGCCAAGCGTCGCTACTACCCATCAGATCCATCCACCGTCCCCGCAGAGCTGGAGCACCAATGACCTCCTCACCCATCGTCATCCTCGCCGGGGCACGCACCCCGATCGGAAAGCTGTCCGGCTCGCTCTCGTCGTTCTCGGCGACCGAGCTCGGCGGGTTCGCCATCCGCGCCGCCCTCGAGCGCGCCGGGCTGTCGGGCGACCAGGTCGACTACACGTACATGGGCCACGTGCTGCAGGCCGGCGCCGGGCAGATCACCGCCCGCCAGGCCGCGGTCAACGGCGGCGTCCCGATGGACGTGCCCGCCACGACGGTCAACAAGGTGTGCCTGTCGGGCATGGATGCCATCTACCAGGCCGACCGGCGCATCCGCTCCGGTGACGCGGAGATCGTGATCGCCGGTGGCATGGAGTCGATGACCAACGCCCCGCACCTGCTCCCAGGGGCCCGAGCCGGCTACCGCATCGGCGACGGCACCATCGTCGACTCGATGATGTACGACGGCCTCTACTGCGCGTTCGACCAGTGCGCCATGGGTGAAGGCACCGAGAAGTACTCCCAAGCCCACGGCCTCGAGCGCGAGCACATGGACGCCATGGCCCTCGAGTCGCACCGCCGGGCGGACGCCGCGCAGCAGGAAGGTCGGTTCGAGGGCGAGATGGTCCCGGTGACCGTGCCCCAGCGCAAGGGCGACGCGCTCGTCGTCGCCCACGACGAAGGGGTGCGGGGCGAGACCACCGTCGAGTCTCTCGCCGGGTTGCGGCCCGCGTTCGACAAGGCCGGGCACATCACCGCCGGCAACGCCAGCCAGATCAGCGATGGCGCCTCGGCCACGATCATCACGACGGCCGATGTCGCGGAGCGCCTCGGCGTCACCCCGATCGCCGAGATCGTCGCCTACGGGCAGGTCGCCGGGCCCGACGCCTCGCTGCTGCACCAGCCGTCCCGCGCCATCAAGGCGGCCCTCGACCGGGCTGGCATGGCCATCGGCGACATCGATCTGTTCGAGATCAACGAGGCGTTCGCCGCCGTCGGCGTGGCGTCTGCCGATGACCTCGGCGTCTCGATGGACGTCGTCAACGTCGACGGCGGCGCCATCGCCATCGGCCACCCCCTCGGCATGTCCGGCAACCGCATCACCCTGCACCTCGCGCTCGAGCTGGCCCGCCGCGGCGGCGGCACCGGCGCCGCCGCGCTGTGCGGCGGCGGCGGCCAAGGCGACGCCATCGTCATCCGCACCATCTCGTGACAGAACCCGACGCTCCCCCGGCCGACGCCGCCCACGTCTACGAGGTGACCGGCACGGTCGCCGCCCGAGCGACCGCAGACGCCGCCTCGCCCGTGCGTGCACGTTTCACGGACGATCGGGGTAGAGGCACGGTGTCGCGACCAGAGGAGAGCCGCCGTGACCACGCAGATCGCAGATCCGGACATCGACCGCGAGGAAGGTGGCCGCGATCGTGACGCGCCGCCCGCCCGACTCAGCGACGAGCAGAAGTCCTACCTCCGCTTCGGGGCGATGATCCTCACCTCGGTGCTGGTCATGTTCGGCGTCATGTACCTCAACACCTACGAGGCCGCCCACGTGCGGTGGAGCGAGACGCGCTTCTACATGACCGTCGTGATGGGCGCAGCGATGGCTGCGATCATGCTGACCTTCATGCTCGGCATGTACACGAACAAGCGCATCAACACGGCGATCTACGTCGGCAGCGCCCTCGTGTTCGTCGGCGCCCTCCTGCTGGTGCGGAGCCAGGCCACCGTCGAGGACACGTCGTACATGCGCGCCATGATCCCCCATCACTCCATCGCCATCCTCACGAGCGAGAACGCCGGCATCGACGATGCCCGAGTCCGCGAGCTCGCCGACGAGATCATCGAGGCCCAGCGCCGCGAGATCGCGGAGATGGAGTGGCTCATCGACGACATCGAGGAGAACGGCGTGGCCGCGACGCCCGAGGAGGCCGACGCTCGGCCGGTGCCGACCTTCGAGGGCACCCCGTGACGCACGACGCACGCTGCTCGGCCTGCCGGGCACCCGGGGAGCTCGCTGCGAGCGCCAGTAGAGTCGACGACGAGATCGCAACAGGAGAGTTGCCGTGACCGACGACAGCAACGACGTTCAGGAGTCGTCCGCCACCCGCGGACTCGGGCAGACGCTGCAGCTGGTGGCGATGGCGACCCTCGTCGCACTGATCGCAGCGCTCACCATCGACAACCGCCGCGAGGTCGACATCGGCTGGGTCGTGGGCGAGAGCAGCGCCCCGCTCGCCGCAGCGCTCGTGGTGGCGTTCCTGCTCGGACTCGGCGTCGGCTGGCTCGGAGCGCACCGCCGGCGTCGCTGAACAGCACCCGGCACGCTGGTCGGGCTCTCCGGCGCCGACGACCGCACCAGGGCGGCAGCGCGATCGACCGCACGCTCCGCGCCGACACACCGATTGTTGCGATACTCCGCTACCAAACACCTGAAGGGGTCCCCATGAGCGAAACCACTGCAACAGTCGACGCGGCGCTCCGCCTCGGAGGCGGCGTCGAGCCCTCCGAGCGAGACAGCATCGTCGCCCATCTCGCCGGCATGGACTCCCGGCTCCGCTCCTTCGACGCAGGGACGGTCGAGCTCCAGATCACGGTCAAGGAGCGCGACACGCCCAGCCAACGAACCACCCTCGAAGCCTGGATCGCCGGACAGAACCGGCTCGTCGCCACATCGACGCACACAGTTCTCGACCAGGCGCTCACCGAAGTCCGAGACGACCTCATCCGTCAGATCACCGACGCCAAGACCCAGACCGAGCCCCGAAACAGCCGCCACCGTCGCGACACGAACCCATGACGACACCACGGCCGGCCAACGTCGCCTGACGCAGCGCCATATCCCGTGACCGAGTCCGGTCGAAGCAGCCATGACCGACGTGCGATGTCACCAGACCGAGGTAGTGGTGCACGCGGTGAAGGGTCGCCGAGGGAGCAACATCTGGTGACATTGTCCCCTTCCAGCCAGATGCCGCGCGGAGCACGATGACCGAGGTCGGAGCGTCGTGCCCGGCGAGAAGCGGTGGGACATGAGCATCACCAGGACGAGGACGAGGCGGACAGCTCGACGTGCGGTCTCGCAGAGCGGGGACGAGTCGCAGCAGCCCTCCGACGTCCAGCTGCACACCATGGTCCTCGTCACAGGACTCATCGGGACATCGCTCATCGTCGCCTCCCTGTTCATCAGTCGTGTGCAGATGGAGTCCCAGCGTGCCGATCTCGATCAGATCTCCTCGCAACGCGCAGAGCCCCTGTCACTGCTGAACGAGGCGCAGGCGTGGACTCGAGCAGGCCATGTTGCATTCCTGGCTGGCGTCGATGCCGACTCGAGCGGGGCGTCGGGGGCCTACTTCGCAGATGCCCTTGCCGACATCAACCGGGCAGGGGACGCATGGGCGCAGTTCAGTGCGATACCCCCACAATTCGATGGTGAGCAGGAGACCCGCGAGGCAATCGAGGCTGCAAGCGATGCGAGCGCCGAAGCAGGCGAAGCGGTCGGTGTGGCCGTGCTCGCGTCGAATCGCGACGAGGAGCTGATTGCACGGCTCACCGGGGAGTACCAGGCCATATTCAGCCAGCTCGATGTCGCGTACGAGCAGATCGAGTCCGACTTCTACCGACCCGCCCTGAGCCGCGATCTGGCCGACCTCCGGGCGAGCACAGACGACGCCAGCCAGCAGTTCCTCGTCGGGATGCTCCTCGTCACCGCCATGGGAGCGCTGTTGACCACCCTCGGCTTCCGACGGGCGGCGCGGTTCGACCTCACCGCAGAGCAAGACCGACACTTCCAGCACCAGATCGCGGATGAGAACGAGCTCGATGCGCAGCTCCAGCAGGCCCTCGACATGGCCGAGACCGAGGATCGCGTCATCCACGTGCTCGACCGTGCACTCGGACAGGGCCAGTCCACGCACTCATTCGACCTCCTCCTCGCCGACTCCAGCACCGCGCCGTTCGAGCACGTCATCGCGGCGAGTGGCGACGAGCCGGTCCGTTGCCCCGTTGCGTCGCCGATGGACTGCCCGGTGACCCGGCACGGCCACGAGCTCGTGACGGCCGACAGCGAGGCGCTCAACGCGTGCACCTACCTCCTCGAGCGCGATGACGTCCCCGCGTCCGCGCTCTGCGTGCCCGTCAGCATCTCGGGCTTCGCCGTCGGCGTCATCCACGAGGCGTACCCCCACAAGGGCGCGGTCGGGTCCAATAGACGACACCAGCTCGAGATCATCGCCCGGAAGGCGGGCGAGAGGCTCGGCACGATCCGGGCCTTCGCTCAGAGCGAGAACCAGGCGCACACCGACCCGCTCACCGGACTCCTCAACCGCCGGAGCCTGGATGTGGCCGTGGAGCGGCTCGCCCGGGAGCACCTCGACTACAGCGTGGCGTTCGCCGATCTCGATCACTTCAAGGTGTTGAACGACACCTACGGCCACGACGCCGGAGACCGCGCGCTGCGGCTCTTCTGCACCGTGCTGCGCACCAACGTCCGACCGGAGGACATCGTCGCCCGCTACGGCGGCGAGGAGTTCGTCGTCGTCCTTCCCTCCTGCGCGCCGGCAGTGGCCGTCACCGTCCTCCAACGGGTGCAGGCGGCTCTCGCCGACATGGTGCGAGCCGACGGCGTGCCCCCGTTCACCGTCAGCATCGGCGTCGCCTCCAACCTGCATGGCGGGTCCTTCGACGAGGTCCTGGCCATCGCCGACGGCTGCCTGCTGCATGCCAAGGACGACGGACGGAACCGCATCATCGTGGCCGGCGTGGCCGAGCCCTACCTCGGTCCCGCTCCGCCGGCGGATGACGCTCGCCCGGCGAACGAGACCAGCTGACCGGTGGGGACCTTCGGCGCGATGACCACGTTCGACCGATTGCGGGATGCGGCCCTTGAGGCCGGACGCGGCCAGGTGATCTTCGAGGGCACCTCTGAGCTGGCCAGCCTCGAGGTGGGTAGGGTCCCGGACCATGGCTGAGCCCGACTCCCCCGACGTGGCGGTGCACGAACGCGGACATCGGCGCCACCGTCGGGCCCGAATCGTCGCAGCCATCGTCGGGGTCGTCCTGATCGCGGGTGTGGCGACGTTCATCGTGCTGTGGAACCAGGGCTCCTCCCGACCGGTATCGATCGAGGAGGCACAACGCCGGGCCGGAACACCGACCACCGATCAATCGCCCGACGTCGTGCCGCTCCAGCCGACTGCAGGCATCTACCAGTACCGCGGCGAGGGAACCGAGCGGCTCGACACGCCGCCGCTGACCCAGACGCAGGGCCCCGAGATCCCAGGCACCGTCACCCACCTCGACGACGGGTGCTGGAGGCTCCGGGTCGACTACAGCACGAACCACTGGCAGAGCTGGGACTACTGCCCCGCGGGTTCGGGACTCACGGAGAACGCCGGCGAGTTCTTCCAACGGCTGGACCTGGTCGTGACCAAGGTCGACACATCGTCGACCTACACGTGCGACCCACCGGTCGACGCCATCAGGTCGACGCAGCAGCCCGGCGACCAGTGGATGCAGGAGTGCCGCGGCACGTCGACGGGGTCGACCGGCGAGGTGGTCTCCTCCGGCCCGTACACCTTCGTCGGCGCCGAGCGCCTCGACATCGGCGGCACGGAGGTGGAAGCGCTGCACTACCGCCGGCTGCGGGAGCTGACTGGCGGCCAGACCGGCACGGAAGACGTCGACGTGTGGTTCGACGCTGCGAGCGGTCTGCCGCTGCGCAACGAGCGGGTCATCACCGTGCACAGCGGATCGCTGATCGGTGGGGTGACCTACGAGGAGAACGGCAGCTTCCAGCTCACCTCGATGACCCCGAGCTAGGTGCGGTGCTCGGGGGCTGGAGCGGGTCGGCAGCGAAGCGCCGTTCGTACGCTCCACGGACCTCGTCGAGGTCGGCTGGCAACACGTTGGCTGCCTCGCATCCGTCGACGACGAGGCGCGCCTGTTCGACCAGGACGGCGGTGCGAGACGGCAGCCCCGTCGCATCGAGCCCCTCTCGGAGGAGGTGCAGTGCTTCCAGGAGGTAGATGCACACGGTCGGCTGGGTGGCTGCCGCACGCCGAAGCTCACCGAACGCGAGGCGAACCAGATCGTCGCCGCTGGGCTGATCGACGAGCACCACACGACGACCGTTCTCGCCACTGAGCTCCCGGTGCGGCGGATCGCGGCGGAGCAGCTCGGCGAGCACCGCTGCGATGTGAAAGATCGAGTCTTGTGCCGTGGTTGGATCGTTGATCCCCGTGGACAGCGCCTTGAGACCGACATCGACCATCTCGCGGAGTCCGAACGAGATGTCCTGCTGCATCGTGCGGGTGCTACCTGTCGAGACGGTGGCGAGAATGGCGTGCTCCGTCGCCTGGATGTGCTCGGGCGCCGCCGAGAGGGCGCACAGCGGTGCTCCTCGGATCGCGTATCGGCCCGGGTAGGTGTGCACCCACGCGGTGGTCTCGTCGGGGAGACAAGCGAGAAGCGCACTGGTATCGATCTGCTGGACCCATCCGCTGCGGTCGAACCGGACCACGTGCGCCGGATGAACTGGTGCGGAGACCGATGCTGGGCTTGGCGAGTCGGACTCAGCGACGGTCCATTCGCGACGAGCGTGACCGCTTGCTTCCTTCTCGACCCCCTCGAGGATCTGGCTGACGTCCATGGTGTGGGCGCTGTGATTCAAGAACGCTGCGATGGAGATGATCGTGGCGATGCCGAGCACGACCGCTATGGCGACCGAGAGGTTCGGGATGACGACCTCCCCGCCGGAATCGGCGAACGATCGCACTGATCGGAGCACGACCAGGCAGTACGTGAAGGTCCCCATGACCAGTCCCATGACTCGCTTGTTGAACGGGTCTCGGAACAAGGTGTGCACCACTCGGGGCGAGAACTGACTCGACGCCTGCTGGATGATGAGCAGCGAGATCGAGAACGCGATCGCCGCGAACGTCATCGTCGCCCCAGCGACGGTGCTCAGCACCGCACGTGCGCTGGGCACGGTCGAGGTGACCCCGAGCGGTAGATCGGCGGCCTGCAGGTGAAGTCGGCTGTCGACCCAGATCGTGACCGCCGCACCGACGATGCTGATGAGCACCCACAGCACCGGAACGAAGAACAGGCTCACCCGTATCCGTTCCACGAGTCGGCTCAGCCGGAGGTCCATCTGACCAGTCTGACCCAGCCGGCACCGAGACATCCCCGACCCGGGACACCCCACCACTCGCGGAGCACCGCCGACCTCCTCGAGGACTCCCTTCCGCTGGACGCTGGGGTCGAAGGCATGAACGCGTCGCTGTTGCCGATCGTGCTCGACGTGGAGCTCACGAGCGATGTCCCGACGCCGGTGATGCACTCGTTCGAGATCTCGACGACGAGGACGGGGTCATGAACGTCTCCTACAACGAGGTGACGATCGCGCCCGCAGATCAGCTCGTGATGGACGCCTGCGTCTGATGCGCCCAGGCCTGTGGCGAGACCACCTACCCAACCCACTGACAGCTCGGCGCCGCGACGCGCCCGCTCGCTGATTCCTCCGAGATAGCGCAGATCCCTTGCCAGATACTTCCATCATCCGTACTCCTTTCTACGGTTTATGAAAGTTCCTGCACCGCCCCTCGCCCCGATGCTCCGGTCCGACACCCCGGGCCGAGAGGCCAAGATCGCCAAGACGCTGTCTGCTCCGACTACGCACTGAGCCGGTTCCCCCCGGTCGATCGCCCAGGACGTTGGCGATTACATGAGGGCCTGCGCGACCGGTCCTGATGACCTCCTATTCCCTGCGCCCGGCGAGGGCCCGATGCGCCTGGGACTGTGGCGCGCCCGCATCTGGACGCCTGCCAAGAAGGAGGCTGGGCTCCCGGAGCTGAGGCTGCACGATTTGAGGCACACCGCTGTGACCCTCTGGATCGCTGCTGACGCCTCCGCCAAGGAGATCGCCGTGCGGGCCGGTCACCGGTCGGTGTCGACCATCCTCGACCGGTACGGGCACCTGCTCCCGAGCCGGGAGGTGGCCATCACCGATGCCCTCGATCGCATGGCACCGGAGGCGGCCGCAGCCCTCGATGTGCGATGAATGTGCGATCGGCCGTTGGGCCACACCTGCTAGATGTCACCCCTGGGCCTGCGACCTGGGGAAGGGTGGTGGGCGATGGCGGACTCGAACCGCCGACCTCTGCCGTGTGAAGGCAGCGCTCTAACCAGCTGAGCTAATCGCCCGGAAGCGGCGAGGGTAGCGCAACCGCCCCCGGCGGCTCACACCCGGAAGCGGGCACTCACGTCGGGTACGTGCGCAGCTCGACGCGGTGGCCGTCGGGGTCGCGCACGTACACCGAGCGCCCCATCCCCCGCGCGCCGAAGACCTCGATCGGCCCCACCTCGACGTCGAAGTCTCCGCTCGCAGCGAGCGCCTCGAGGTCAGTCGCCGGGTCGACGACCAGGCACAGGTGATCCATGTTCGCACCCTCGGGCACGCCCGGCAGCAGGTCGATGATCGTGGACGCGTCGATGCGAACCGAGGGGAAGAGCACCGTGCCAGCACGCCACTCGTCGACGCGCTCCCCCACAAGGCCGAGCTGATCAGTCCACCAGAGGAGGCTGCGCTCCACGTCCTCGCACAGCAGCACCACGTGGTCGAGACCCTCCACCTGAACCATGGCTGCACCGTACCGCGCACCGACCTCAGGCAAGAGGCTCCACGCACAGCGTCAGGGCCTCGGCAGGCAGCACGATCGCTTCGAGCATCCCGTCGGCGCACGGACGAGGGAACGGGCGCACCTCCACGATCCGCCCTGTCGCCGCTGCACCGCACGGCACCTCCTCCACGATCGGCCCCGGCCGGACCGCGATGCACATGCCGGGCTCGAACAGCTCGCCGGTGCGCAGCTCGACCTCGGGATCGGGTTGCTGGGCCGCCTGCAACACTGCGACGACCGCTGCGCCCACCAGGATCAGAGCGAGCACGAGCGCCGGGCCCAGCCACCACCACGGCCCGCCGCTGCGCTGCTCATCGATTCGGTCGCCGATCGCTGCGGTCGGGGTCCACTCGCTCGCAGGCTCGCCGCCGCGTGCGGTCGCGCGCTCGCGGCCGAGGCCCAGGACCTCGCGGTCGTACTCGGCCCTGCGGTCGTCATCGCGCAGCACCTCCCACGCGGCGTTGAGCTCTGTCATCCGATGCTCAGCGTTGGCGGTAGCGGCCTCGTCGCCGGGCGGCACGCGGTCCGGGTGGAAGGCCATGGCCCGCGCCACGTAGGCCCTGCGCAGCTCCTCGCGCCCAGCGATGGGCTCGACGCCCAGCACGTCGTAGTGGGACGTGACCTCACCCCCTCCGGACGCGCCGGAGGCCCGGGCAACTGCCCGGGCCTCCGATCAGATCAGTGGAGCTCGCTGCGTCAGGCGGCTGCGCTGCGCTTGCGACCGATCACGAACAGGAGGCCACCCAGCGTGAGCAGCGCCAAGCCGACCCGCACGAGCATCACCGTGGCGTCGGAGCCGGTGACCGGCAGCGGCGGCTGCTGCTGCTCGGCAGCCTGGCCCTGGACCGCGCACAGCATCGCCTTGGGCTGACCGTCCATGCCGGTGCCGACGACGTCGATCTGGTACTCGCCGTCGGTGAGCCCGACGGGCATCACGACGTCGATGGTCATCGGGTTGCCGGTGGTCGGGCCGCTGTAGACCTGGTAGGAGCCCGGGTTCACCGTGACCGTCATGGGCGTGTTGGGCTGGAAGCCGGGGAGCCGCAGCGACGTGGTGGCACCGCTGGTGAAGATCTGGATGCCGCACAGGAGGGCGGCGTCGCCGACGAGCACGGACTGGCTGAAGGAGTTGCCCTCGCAGGAGGTGGTGATGATGTACTCGCCGTCGGGCAGTCCGGCGGGCACCGTGAACACGGCGTCGATCGGGCCGTCGATGTCGGCGCCCACGATGACGCTGCCGAGGAAGATGCCGTTGATCTCGAAGACGACCGTGCTGCCGGGCTCGAAGCCGGCGCCGACGACGTGCACCTCGCCGCCGAGGGCGATGACAGGCGGATCGAGCACGAAGCCGCAGGTGCCCGGGGGGTAGGCGGGGGGAGGGACGTCCTGAGCGTTGGCCGAAGGGGCCACGACGAGCAGTGCCACGGTCAGCACAGCCATCGCGGTCAGCAGTCGTCGGATCACAGGTTCCTCCGTATTCGCGGATTGGCCCCTAGGGGTTCCGCACAGTCTGCCCGGTTTGGACGCCGCGCGCCACTACCCGTTTCCATCGCGCCGCCACCGGCCCTCGACGACCTGCTCCACGTCCAAGGTCAGACCCACGATCCGCTCCCCGTCCTCGCCACCGGTCGCCGCGAGCTCGGGTCCCCGGATGCTCCAGCTCCCGGCCCCCTTGAGCGTCACCGACACCCGGTCGGGCTGGACGAGCTGCTGAGGAGACAGCGTGAGACGGTAGTCGTTGCCGGGCAGCAGCTGCCCTTCGAGCCGCAGCTCCAAGGTCCGCTCCTCCCCCGCAGGGATGTTGATGGGGACGGTGTACACACGATGGCCGAGCTCCCGTTCAGAGGAGGGGGCGACCGGCTCCTCGTCGACCGAGGCGCCCCGCAGCTCGTGGGGCGTGTAGACCGAGATGTACATGAAGTTCGTGCCCAGCGCCAGGCCCTTGTCGTTGTCGCCGATGATGGCATCGGGGAGTCCGCTCGACGGCGCACGGTTCTCAAGTCTGATGCGGACGGTCGCGTCGATGCCGCCGGTGCGCGGATCGACCTCGGCCTCGTAGCTGATCGAGCGATCCAGGTAGCTGTCGATCTTGTTGTTGGCGCTGTTCTGGTGGCGCACCGACAAGAAGTCCTGGGTGGTCGGCAGCGGGAGCGCACCATCGACCCCGACGCGCTCGAACAGCGCCTGCTCGTCGGGCTCGAAGGTCCAGAAGGTCAAGCGCCCCTCGTCCACGACCTGGTCGAGCGCGTCTGCTGCCGCACGCGGGCTGGGCAGCGGCGACTCCAGGAGCTGGTCGAACGCCACCCGGCTCGCCTCGCCGAGGAAGTCGGCGCGCTTCGAGCGATCGCTGAACTCGAGGTACTGGTCTCGCAGCAGCACCTGCGCCGCGTTCCTCGAGGTGAGGCGCTTCGGGTAGCCGTCGATCTCGATCGGTCCCGTGAGCTCCAGCAGCGCTGCCAGGGCGTAGGGATCGAGCCGCAGCACCCCGTCGATCTCCGCACCCCCGTCGGTCTGCGGGTACACCTGGCGGAACACCTCGGCCACGCTCGGGAAGTTGGGCGAGATCGGGATGTCCTGCACCCAGTACTGCGTCCTCAACCCGCCGTACCGCTCGAGGTAGTCCGGCGGACCGGTGAGCGTCCGGACCTCCTGCTCGGGCTTCGCGAGCAGCTCGTTCACCCTCCCGTGGCGGGTCATCTCGATCGTGCCGTCGGTTGCGGTGAGCTCTGCCCAGTTGCCGAGGAAGCCGCCACCGGCGCGCGCCTCCGCTGGCTGCACGAAGGCGACGAAGTACCTGCGCACGCCCCCGCCGCCGAGCAGCGCAGGCGCGACGTCGATCACCTCCGCGGCGAGCTCGGCCTCCGGTGCCACCTCGTCGATGCGCTCGCTCAGCTCGTCGAGCTTGGCGGCCAGCGGCGGAGCGATGAGCAGACCGGCGACCTCGTCCATCTCAGCCGCGGCGAGCTCGATCTCGTCTGACGCGCCGTGCAGCGGCTCCGAGAAGCCTGCGAGCACCTGGAGGTCGATCGTGCCTGCGGCCGTCGACAGCGCGTCGAGGTCGACCTCCTCCGCAGTGCCCGCAGCGGCACCCGTGAGGCGACCTCCCGCCGCAGTCGCCACCACCAGCGCCTCGGCGTTCAGCCCGACGATCGGCACGGCGCGCGCCGGTGCGGCCCACCACCCGCCGACGAGCGTGTGCGCCCGGTCGAACGACTCCTGGGCACCGCGCAGGTGCTCCGCAGCATCGTCTGCCTCGCCGTCGCGCGCCGCGTCGATGCCGTCTTGCGCCGAGGCCATCGCCGAGGTCACCTCGATCGCGGCCATGACGCCCACCACCGCGAACCCGACGACGGCGACGAGCCCCGCAACGGCACCGACCAGCAGCGCCCTGCGGAGCGGCCGCTTCACCCGTCGCGGCGCCACGCGCCAGCCCGACACGAGTACGGGCACGGCGATCGCCGCCACCACCAGGGCCGACAGCCCCTCGGGTTCGGGGAGGTCGAGCCGCAGCTGCACCAGCGAGCACAGGGCCCCGATCACCGCGCCGACGACGCGGTCGCGCCGATCGCTCGCTGTCGCCCAGAACGCGACCCCCAGAGCGATGACGCCGAGCACGCCGATCTCCAGCGAGGGCGCGACCGTCGTGGTGGCGCCGGCCAGGTACATCCACGACCAGCGGCGGCTGCGTGACGTCGCCTCGACCAGCGCCACCGCGAACAGCACGGAGCACAGCGCATCAGTCGCCGGGAAGCCGGTGATCGAGACCGGCTCGAACGCAGCGGCGACCGCGGCGGCGACCGTCACCACGAGGATCGCCCGACGCTCGGCGGGGCTCGTGACCCGGCGGCGACCGATGGTCGGCGCCGGGGTCCGACGGGAGCGAGCGGTGGTGGCGGGGCGAGGCACGGTGGAGGGCGCGGACGACGGCGGAGGGCTGAGGTCGGCGGCGCACTCTACCGCTGCCCTGCGGCGCAGAGGGGACGCGCACCCCGGCCGACGGGGGTCGTCCGGCTACGCTCTCCACGACCATCGGCGGGCACCGCATGCGGGATGCGATCGATGCCGGGCATGCGATCACGTGCCCGGCGCCTGCCGTCGCCGGTGGAGACGGAGCCCATGAGCGACCACAGCGACCTGCGCCCTCCATCGCCGCCCCCCCTCCAGGTCGCGTGGCGGCGCGTGCGCGCCGTCCTGGTCGACCACCGACCGGCGGTCCACGCCGCCATCGATGCCCTCGCATGGGTGCTGGCGCTCGGCGGCGGCATGGCGGTGCGCTTCGACCTCCACCTGACCAGCGATCGCTGGGGCCAGTTCACCGCCGGCGACCTCGCCCTCGTCATGGCGGTCGCCGCGGTGCTCCAGATCGCCGCTGGCTGGGCCGTGGGGCTCTACCAGGCGCGCTGGCGGTTCGGATCCTTCGACGAGGTGGCGGCGCTCGGCCAGGTCGTGCTCGCCGTGACCGCACTCGTGGCGCTGCTCAACCGATTCACCCCTGGCGGCCAGTACGTGCCCAACAGCGTCGTGCTGATCGCCGGCGTGCTGGCCCTCGTGCTCATGGCCACCGCCCGGTACCTCTGGCGGCTGCAGCTCGAGCGCTCCCTGCGACCTTCGGCACACGCCACGCGCGTCCTGGTGCTCGGCGCGGGTGAGGGCGGCATCCAGCTCATCACCGCGATGCTCCGCAACCCCGACAGCCAGTACCTGCCCGTGGCGATGCTCGACGACGATCCTGCCAAGGCCAACCTGCGGATCATGGGCGTGCCGGTCGTGGGCACCCGAGCGGACCTCGCCCGGTGCGCCGCGGAGCTCGACGTGGAGCTCGTCATCCTCGCGGTGCCCAGCGCGGGTGCCGAGCTCGTGCGCTCGGTCGTCGAGGTCGCGGAGCAGGCCGGCCTCGACGTGCGGGTCGTGCCACCGGTGCAGTCGCTGCTGGACGGCACCATCGACGTCGCCGATGTTCGGCCCGTCACCGAGAAGGACCTCCTCGGCCGCCACGCGATCGACACCGACGTCGGCGCCATCGCCAGCTACCTGACGGGCAAGCGCGTGCTCATCACCGGCGCCGGCGGGTCGATCGGCGCCGAGCTGTGCCACCAGGTGGCGCGCTTCGCACCGGGTGCGCTCGTCATGCTCGACCGCGACGAGTCGGCGCTGCACGCGGTGCAGCTCTCGCTCACGGGACGGGCGATGCTGGATGATCGCTGCCTCGTCGTGGCCGACCTGCGCGACGCGCCGCGGCTCGCAGCGGTCTTCGCCGAGCACCGCCCGCAGGTGGTCTTCCACGCTGCGGCGCTCAAGCACCTGCCACTCCTCGAGATGCATCCGGGCGAAGCCGTGAAGACCAACGTGTGGGGCACGTGGAACACGCTGCTCGCGTCCCGCGACTCCGGCGTCGAGCGGTTCGTGAACGTCTCCACCGACAAGGCCGCCGATCCCACGAGCGTCCTCGGCCACAGCAAGCGCATCGCCGAGCGCCTCACCGCCACCATCGCCCCCGATGCCGACGGGACGTACCTCAGCGTGCGGTTCGGCAACGTGCTCGGCAGCCGCGGCTCGGTGCTCACCGCCTTCGAGTCGCAGATACGCGGCGGCGGGCCGATCACCGTGACCGACCCGGAGGTGACCCGCTACTTCATGACCGTCGAGGAGGCGGTGCAGCTCGTCATCCAAGCCGGCGCAGTCGGTCGCGACGGCGAGGCGCTCGTCCTCGACATGGGCAGCCCGGTGCGCATCGACGAGGTCGCGCACCGCCTCGCAGCCCACGCGGAGCGGCCGATCGAGATCGTGTACACCGGCCTGCGTCCCGGCGAGAAGCTCCACGAGGTGCTGCTCGGGGCCGACGAGGTCGATGCCCGACCGTTCCACCCGCTCATCTCCCAGGTGCCGACCCCGCCGCTGGACCCCGCGCTGCTGGAGCGCCTCGTCGGCACCGTCGACGACGCCGTGGCGCGCTCGCTGCTGGAGGAGATCTCCGCTTCAGCAGCGCCCGCCCAGCGCTCGGCGGGCACGGGCGACACCGCCGGCTGAGGCAGCGCCGCTCACCAGCGCGCCGGCACGCCCCGCGCCGTGACCCCTGCGGGCACGTCGCGGTCGATTACCGCACCCGCGCCGACGACCGAGCCCGCGCCGACGCGGCGCCCCGGCAGCACGATGGCCCCGGTGCCGAGCAGCACGCCATCATCGAGCACCGCTGCGCCGTTCACGAGCGCCCCCGGCGAGATCGTCACGAAGTCGCCGACGCGGCAGTCGTGCGACACCACCGACGCCACGTTGCAGTGCGAGTGGCGTCCGACCACGACGTTGGTGGTCAGGTGCGCACCCGCGGCGACGAGCACGCCGTCGCCGAGGTGCACGTCCGCGCCCAGCACCGCTGCCGGGTGGACGAGCGTCACCGCAGCGACACCGGCCTCGTCTGCCGTCGCTGCGATGCGGCGGCGCGCTGCGCCGTCGCCGATGCCGATCAGGTAGCGGGCGCCGAGCTCGCTCAGCACGCCGATCCCCCCGAGCAGCGCCACGCCGCGACGCGCCAGGAGGGACGGATCCGCCGGGTCGTCGTCGAGCACCCCGAGGAGCTCGAGGCCCGCTCCCGCTGCGACCAGCGCCGCGACCACGTCGAGCACCTCGCGTCCGTGGCCCCCTGCGCCGACGACCACGACGGGTCCCTCCGGCCGGAGCACGGGCTCAGGCGTCGGCACCGAGGCTCCGGAACCAGTCGACGGTCGCAGCGAGGCCCTCGTCGAGCGGCGTCGGCACGACATCCGGGAAGAGCGCTGCGATGCGCGTGCCGTCGGCCTGCGAGTGGCGGACGTCTCCCGCGCGTGGCTCGACGTGCTCGCGCTCGATGGGGTGGCCGACGATGCCCTCGAGGCGTGCCAGCACGTCGAGGAGATCGGTGCGGGTGCCGTAGGCGAGGTTCACCGGCTCCTCGCTCGTGACCCGGCGCACGACGGCCTGGCGCAGCACCTCGGCGACGGTGTCGACGTAGGTGAAGTCGCGGCTCTGCATGCCGTCGCCGTGGACCACCGCGGGTGGGCCCGCCAGCGCGGCGTCGATGAACCGCGGCACGACCGCGGCGTACGCGTGGTCAGCTGGCTGCAGCGGGCCGAACACGTTGAAGAAGCGCAAGGCGAGCACCGGCAGCCCGTAGGCGTCCTGCCACGCCAGCGCATAGGACTCCGTCGCCAGCTTGCTCGCCGCGTACGGGCTGCGGGGTCGGGTGGCGAGCCCCTCGTGCTTGGGGAGCTCGGGGTTCGCGCCGTACACCGACGACGACGAGGCGACCACGACGTGCGCTCCGCCCGCGG
The DNA here is from genome assembly GCA_038206295.1 of Acidimicrobiales bacterium. Classification (GTDB taxonomy): domain Bacteria; phylum Actinomycetota; class Acidimicrobiia; order Acidimicrobiales; family JBBRAZ01; genus JBBRAZ01. The sequence goes on along the minus strand of JBBRAZ010000010.1, from coordinate 46,020 downwards.
CCCGCGCCGCCTCCAGCACGCGCATCGTGCCCGTCGCGTTCGCCTCGTGGCTCGACACCGGGTCCTCGATCGAGCGCGGCACCGACGGCAGGGCGCCGAGGTGCACGACCGCGTCGGCGCCGGCGACCGTCGAGCGCAGCAGCGCGTCGTCGAGGATCGACCCCTCCACCACCTCGACGTCGAGCCCGTCGAGGTTCGCTCGACGACCGGTGGACAGGTCGTCGAGCACGACCACCTCGTCGACCCCTCCCGCCGCCAGCGCGACACGGCACAGGTTGGCACCGATGAACCCCGCTCCACCGGTGATCACGATGCGCACCTGCGCTCCTCCCGCTCGCGGACGGGCCAGGCTAGCCTCGGCCGCCCTTGGCCGATCGACGACGCCCCACCGACAGCTCCGCCGCACCGACGCCCACCGGGCCCCGACAGGTGCGCGTCCTGTGGCTCATCAAGGGCCTCGGTCCGGGTGGTGCGGAGCGCCTCCTCGTGCACCACGCGGCAGGCGCCGACCACGATGTGCTCGACCTGCGCGCCGCGTACCTCGTGCCGTGGAAGGACCACCTCGTGGGCGACCTGGCTGCAGCGGGCGTGGAGGTCACCTGCCTGCACGGCGAGCGCGCTGCGGACCTCCGCTGGGCAGCGCGGTTGCGCCGCCTCCTGCGCGACGACCCCGTGGATGTGGTGCACGTCCACTCGCCGCTCGTCGCAGCCGTGGCGCGCCTCGTGGTGCGCTCGCTCCCGCGAGCGCAGCGCCCCCGGCTCGTGAGCACCGAGCACAACCGGTGGCCGCGTCATCGCCCCGGCACGCGCCTGGCGAACCGCTGCACCATCGGGCTCGACGATGTTCGCCTCGCGGTGTCCGATGATGTGCGCCGATCGATGCCAGCGCGATGGCAGCCCGGCGTCGAGGTCCTCGAGCACGGCGTCCCGCTCGAGGAGCTGCGGTCGAGCGCGGACCGCGAGGGCGCTCGCTCCGAGCTCGGGCTCGGCCCCGACGACGTCGTGCTGGGATGCGTCGCGAACCTCCGCCGGGAGAAGGCGCACGACGACCTCCTCGCCGCTGTGGACCTCGCTCGCACCGAGGCACCGCGCCTGCGCGTCCTCAGCGTGGGCCAGGGGCCGCTCGCCGCAGCGATCGAGGCGCGTCACGCGCAGCTCGGCCTCGGCGATCGCCTGCTTCTGCTCGGCCACCGCACCGACGCGGTGCGCGTCCTGAGCGCTTGCGACGCACTCGTGCTCTCCTCGCACCACGAGGGGCTGCCCGTGGCGATCATGGAGGCTCGAGCGCTGGGCCTCCCGGTGATCGCCACCGCCGTGGGCGGGGTCCCCTCCGCGGTGCGCGACGGCGTCGACGGGCTGCTCGTCCCTGCGGCGCAGCCCGAGCAGCTCGCTGCGGCCATGATCCGGTTCGTGGGCGACGACGAGCTGCGCGCCGAGCTGACCGCCGGCGCCGCAGGCGAGCGTGACCGCTTCGATGCTGCCGTCGCCATCGCGCACCTCGAGGCGATCTACGTGGCGTTGGCGGGGCGGCCGTGGGCGGCGAGCAGCCGCTCGTAGGTCTCCAACGTCAGCTCGATCACCTGCTGCTGGTCGAACTCCACCAACGCCTTCGACCGCGCCGCGCTCCCCATCGACGCCCGACGGTCGTGGTCGACGACGAGCGACTCGATCGCGCCGGCGAGTGCGACCGCGTCGCGCGCCGGCACCAGCAGCCCGCTGGCGCCGTCGTCGACCACCTGGCGACATCCCCGCACGTCGGTGGCGATGACCGGCAGCCCCATCGCCGCTGCCTCCATCGCCGAGCGGGGGAAGCCCTCGCGATGCGACGCCAGCACGTACAGGTCGAACGACGCGTAGAGGTCCGCGACGTCGTCGCGCCGCCCGAGCAGGACCACGCCGGCGTCGCGCGCTGCGTCGAGCTCGGAGACGGTGATCGCATCACCCTTGTCGTGATCCTCCGGACCGACGACAACGATGGTGACCGGCACGTCGCGCTCGGCCAGCAACCCGGCCGCGGCGAACAGCTCGCGGTAGCCCTTCTCCCCCACCAGGCGACCCACGGCGCCGCACACGACTGCGTCCTCGGCCACACCGAGCTCGGCGCGCAGCGCTGCCCGACGCCCCGCTCCGATCGCACCTGGATCGAAGCGGGCGAGATCGATGCCGTTGCCGAGCAGCGTGAGGCGGCGCGCCGGCACGCCGAGTCGTCGCAGCTGCGCGAGGTCCTCGGGGTTCTGCACCAGCTCGGCGTCCGAGCACGCCGCAGCGACGCGCTCCAACCCGTAGACGGCCGCCCGGCGTGCGAGGCGATCGGTGGCGGTGGCGTAGAGGCCGTGCTGCGTGTTGACCACGATCGGCACCCGGGCCAGGCGGCCGGCGATGCGGCCGTAGACGCCGGGCTTCGGGTTGTGGGTGTGCAGGATCGTGGGTGCGAGCGAGCGGAGCACCGACACCAGCTCGCGCAGCGCACGCGCGTCGGCGAGCGCATCGAACGACCGGGTGGCGTTGGCCAGCGGCACGTGGGCGATGCCGGCCGCCTCCAGCGCCGCGACGTGCGGCCCCGGTGCCGACATGCCGATCACCTCGTAGCCGGCAGCGGCGAAGGCGCGCAGCTGCGGTCCCAGCAACCAGTCGAGGCTCATGTCGGTGGTGGCCAGGTGGACGAGCCGCACCGGCGCGCCAGCCACGGTCACGACGTCGCGCCCGAGTACCGCCGCCGGTTGCGCACCGAGCGCAGGCGATCCTCCAGCCCCATCCCACCGGCCAGCTTGCGCTCGAGGAACCACCGGCCGTCGGAGCGCTGCACCGGCGTGCGTGCGAGTCGCTGCGGATCCGTGGCGCCGTAGGGGTTCGCACGCGTGCCCGCCAGCGCGGCGCTGCGGAAGCGTCGCGCCACCTCTGCGGCTGCCGTCGGCGAGCCGGCGAGCGCCTTCGGGTAGGCGAAGTGCTCCGCGGCGACCCCGAGGCGATCGCCGATCAGGTCGATGGAGCGGTCGAGCTCGCCTGCCACCTCATCAGCCGGCAAGCGGTCGAGCAGCGCGTGGGAGTGGGTGTGCGAGCCGACCTGCAACCACCCGGTGGACACGGCATCGGCCAGCGCCCCCCACGACGCCGGCTTGCCGTCGTCGGGGAAGGCGCGCTGCTCCTCGATGTGCGCGGTCGCGAGGTAGAGCAGCGCCGGGACGCGGTGGCGTTCGAGCACCGGCACCGCCAGCTCGACGACGTCCGCCGTGCCGTCATCGAAGGTCACCACGATCGGATCGCGCGCCGGCGGCTCCGGCATCGAGAGCAGCCTGAGGGCGGCGTCGAGGGTCACGGCACGACCATCCGCGGCGAGCATCGCCATCTGCTCCTCGAACACCTCGGTTCGCAGGTCCACGTCGACCGATGTGCGGGCACCGACCCGGTGGTAGATGAGCACGACGATGCCGCGTGGCGGACGATCGACGACGTCCCAGCCCGCAGCGAGGAGCTTCACGGCGGAGCGGGCGAGGCTCACACGCCACCGGTGCGGAGGCTGCGATGCCAGGCCAGCTGCGCGGCCAGCCCGTCGTCGAGCGACGTCGCCGGCACCCAACCGAGCACCTCGCCGATGCGCTCGATGCTGCCTGCGGTGCGCCGCACGTCGCCGGGCGCATCGGGGTGCTGGTCCAGCGCCACCGGCGAGCCGACCAGCGCCTCGACGCGATCGATCACGTCGCGCAGCGACGCCGACTCGCCCCCGGCCACGTTCAGCACCGTGCCGGAGGTGACCGGAGCGGTCGTGGCTCGCACGGTCGCGTCGACCACGTCGCCGATGTAGGTGAACTCGCGGATCTGGCCGCCGTCGCCGTAGCACGGGAACGACGGGCCGCCGAGCGCAGCCTCGATGAGCCGGTGCATGGCCATGTCGGGGCGCTGGCGCGGCCCGTAGACCGAGAAGTACCGCAGCGCGACGACCGAGAGGCCGAACACCCGCGAGTACACCATGGCCAGGTGCTCGGCCGCGAGCTTCGTCACCCCGTACGGGCTGCGCGGCAGCGGCGTCGCGTCCTCGGTGGTGGGGAACGCCTCGGCGTCGCCGTACACCGATGACGTCGATGCGAGCACCAGCCGGTCGATGCCCTGCGCGCGCAGCGCCTCGAGGAGCCGATGCGTGGCGACGACGTTGTGCCGCTCGTAGGAGTCGAAGTCGGCCCAGGAGGCGCGCACGCCGGGCTGCGCGGCCAGGTGCACGACGACGTCGCACCCCTCGACCAGCGCCGTCGGATCCTCCGCGACGTCGCCCACGATCACCTCGGCGCCGGCGCCCGCCAGGAGCTCGAGGTGGCCGCGCTTGCGCTCGACGTCGTAGTACGGCACGAGCGCATCGACGGCGCGGACCTCCGCACCGCGTGCGAGCAGGCGCTCGGCGACGTGGCTCCCGATGAAGCCGGCTGCTCCGGTGACGAGGGCTCGCACGGTCCTCCTTCGGGCCACCCGGCGGGTCAGCGTAGCGGCTGCTCTCCGACCGCCCGACGGTAGAAGGCCGCCATCGCGTCCGCGATCGCCGGCGTCGCGTACCGCTCCACGAATCGCGCGCGCGCCAGCGCCGCGCGCGCAGCGGCTCCCTCAGGATCAGCGAGCACCTCGTCGATGGCGGCGGCCAGCGCGGCGGCCGCGCCGATCGGCACCACCAGCGAGGCACCCGAGCCGAGTGCCTCGAGCGCTCCGGGCACGTCGCTGGTGACGATCGGGCACCCCGTCGCCATGGCCTCCACCACGACGCCGGGGAAGCCCTCGCGACGCGACGGGAGCACGAACGCGTCGGCGGCGACCAGCAGGTCGGCGACGTCGTCGCGGTAGCCGAGGAAGCGCACGCGGCCTGCGATCCCTCTCGCCGCCGCCTGAGCGGCGAGCTCTCCGGTCGCCGAGCCCTCGCGACCAGCGATCAGCAGCGTCGCGCGCGCACCTGGGCCGCTCGCATCGCTCAGCGCATCGAGCAGCACGTCGAGGCCCTTCTGGTGCTCGTGGCGAGCCAGCGCCAGCACGACGGGCTCGTCGCCGAGGTCGAGCGACGCGCGCACCGAGGCGCGGCGTGCGTCGGTGCGGCGCCCGAGCAGCTCGGGATCGCGGCCGCGGGCGATGACGTCGATGCGGTCGCGGGGCACCAGCAGCCGGCGAGCCATCACGTCGGCCACGTGCTCGGCGTTGGCGTGGAACCGCCGTACGGCGCGGGCGGTCACGATGTCGACGGCCTGCACCCCACGCACCCGCAGCGCACCGAGCCGCTCGAGCTGATCGTCGCCGTACGGGGTGTTGACGAGGCTCGTGACCACTGGAACCCGCATCGCTGCACCAGCCAGCCTCCCCACGACCGAGGCGCCGAAGAGCGTCGTGTGCACCAGCGCCGGATCCTCCCGGCGCAGCAGCCGCGCCGCACGCAGCGTGGCGCCGGCGACGCCGCCGGCGCCCGCGACGTCGAGCACGCGGGTGCCGGTCGAGCGGGCCTCGTCCTCCATGCCCGGGCGGTGCGCGAGCACGACGATCGCGGGCTCGACGCCAGCAGCGCGCAGGTGCGGGGCGAGGTCGACGAGCGATCGCTCGGCCCCGCCCTGCGCCAGTGAGTCGATCAGCTGCAGCACCCGCACCGCACCAGTGTGCACGCTCGTCGGTCGCCGCCCGCCCGCTACCGTGCCGCGGTGCGCGACTCCGACCCGCGCCCCGGTGCGCTCCGGGTGCTGCACGTGATCACCACCGCGCAGCGCCGGGGGGCCGAGACATTCGCGGTGGATCTGGACCTCGCCCTTCGCCGCGCTGGCGCAGCGTCGAGCACCCTCGCGCTGCGCGGCGCCGCCGCTGGGTCGCCGACGCTGCCGGTCCCGGTCCTCGACCCGGCTGGCGGCTCGCCCCTTCGCCAGCTGGTCGGGCTGCGCCGAGCGCTGCGCGACGTCGACGTCGCCGTCGCCCACGGCTCGCGGTCGCTGCCGCTGTGCGCGGCTGCCACCGTCGGCACCGGCACGCCGTTCGTCTACCGCGTGATCGGCGAGAGCGACCGGTGGGCCTCGACGCGCCTGCGCCGGCTGCGCGTCGGCGTGCAGCTGCGCCGCGCTGCGGCCGTGGTCACGTACTACGACCGCGCCAGCGACGCGGTCGCGCAGAGATACCGGATCGATCGTGCCAGGGTCCACACGATCGCCAAGGGCCTCGACGCACGAGAGCATCAAGCGCCGAGCGAAGCGGAGCGCGCGATGGCGCGCGCGTCGATCGGCGTCGACGGCCCGCTGGTGCTGGCCCTCGGCGCGCTCGCTCCGGAGAAGGACCTCGCACTCGCCATCGAAGCCGCCAGCCTGCTGCCAGGCGTCACCCTCGCGCTCGTCGGCGACGGTCCGCTGCGTGCCGAGCTCGCCGCCCGCGCCGACGCCCTCGGCGTCGCCGTGCTCCTCCCGGGCGCGACCCAGGACCCTCGTCGATGGCTCGTCGCAGCCGACGCCCTGCTGCTCACGAGCCGGACCGAGGGCGTCCCCGGGGTGCTCCTCGAGGCCGCCCTCGCCGGCACCCCCGCAGTCGCGGTCGATGTCGGCGGCGTGCGCCACGCCGTGCAGGACGCCGTCACCGGCGCCGTGGTGCCCAGCCGCGACGCAGGGTCGATCGCCGTCGCCCTTCGCTCGGTGCTCGCCGATCGTGACCGGCTCGGCGCTGCGGCGCGATCGCGGTGCCTGGCGACGGCCGACATCGACGCCGTCGCCGGGCGATGGCTGTCGATGCTGCGCTCCGTCGCCCCCTGAGCGAAGGCCTCAGAGCAGCTCGACGTCGCCGAGCTGCAGGTGCCAGGACGCAAGGGGCGGCCGCGTCGAGCGGGCGACTGCGCGCCACGTGAGCACCGGGCCCTGTCGCGGCAACGGGATCAAGCCGTCACCGACCCCGCCGCCAGCCACCACCAGGTAGTCGGCGCCCGTGGCCCGGCGCACGGCTCGGAGCACCGCTCGGCGCGCGGCGGGGGTCGGCGCGAGGACCTCGCACACCGCCGCCTCGATCGCAGAACCTCGCGACCTGGTCCGCACCACCGCGCACCCCTCGTGGAGATCTCGCCCCGCGGCGATGGCGCGGTAGTGCAGCGGCTCGAAGCCGTAGCGCCAGCGGAGGTGGGCAGGCGTGCGATCGGTGACCAGCCCAGCGCCCCGGACGTGCGACGCCAGCGAATCGAGCGTGGCGTCGTCGAGCTCGGGCACCGTCACCCCCGCACGACACGGCATCGACCACTTCGCTGCCGGCACGCGCGCTGCAGCCATGCGCACGAGCGCGCCGAGGCTCGCCGGCCTGGTCGCGATGGGGACGCGGCCGACGACCTCCCACCCCATGGACAGGTAGCCGGGCCGGCTCTGGTCGTTCGGGGTGTTGAAGACCATGCTGACGCCCTCGGCAGCCAGCTCCTCGATGCCGTGCATCGTCAGCCGGCGGAAGATGCCGCGGCCCTGGTGCTCCGGTGCCGTGGCGGTGTCGACCGCTCGGACGGCTGCCAGCGGGTCGCCGTCGAGCCGGAACCGCCACCGCAGGAACGTGCGGACACCGATCACCGCGCCGCGCTCGTCGATCGCCACCCACGTCGGCGACGCGCCCGCAGGGTTGTCGAGGTGCTTCCACCGGAAGAGCGCCTCGTGGGGCTCGCCTGCGGGCCACCCGAGCGCCCGCCCGGCGAGCGCGACGATCTCCTCGACGTCGTCGGTGCCTGCCCGGCGCACCCGGAGCGAGGGGTCGGCCACGGCGGCACCCTACCGAGCGTCGGTTGCGACATCGCAGGACCGTCCGCTCCCGGGGCGTGCAAGGATGCCGGGCGATGAGCGCCGCTATCGGGGACCGGCCCGCCATCTCCGTGCTGGTCGTCACCTGGCGAACCCCCGACGATGCCGAGCGGTGCGTCACCACCGCGCTCGACGAGCTCGCCGACCTGCGCGCCGAGGTGGTGGTCGTCGACAACGCGTCCGGCGACGGCACGATCGAGCGCCTGCGGGCACGCTTCGGCGACCACCCCGCGGTGGTGCTCATCGCCAACGACGAGAACCGGGGGTTCGCGGGCGGCAACGCCGACGCCCTCGATGCCAGCACCGGCGACGTCGTCGTCGTGTGCAACCCCGACCTCCGGCTGCGCCGCGCCGCACTCGACCGGCTGCTCGCGCTCGTCGAGGAGCCCGACGTCGGTCTCGCCACCTGCGCGCTGATCGGTCTCGACGGCCGGCCGCAGACGCTGCACCGATCGCTGCCAGACCTGCGCACCGTGGCCATGACCCTCACCCGTCCAGGCGCTGCCATCGACCACCGCCTCCTCGGGCGCCGCCACCAGCGCCGGTACCGGCTGCTGGAGCGACCGCGCCTCGGTGTCGTCGACATCGGCCAGGCGGCCGGGGCGCTGATGGTCCTGCGCCGCTCGGTGATCGACGGTGCCCTCGGCGGCGTGCTCTTCGACGAGTCGCTGCCGATCCTCGTCAACGACGTCGATCTGTCGCGCCGCGTGCACGACGCGGGGCTGCGCGTGGTCGTCGACTGGGACGCCTGGATGGTCCACGAGGGCGGCGTCAGCTTGCGGCAGCTCGACGCACGTGCCCTGCGCGACCTGCGCTGGGACGGCCTGCGTCGGTACTACGAGACGCACGAGCCTCCGTGGCGTCGACGGATGCTGGGGATGCTGCAGCGCGCGGCGCTGGACCCGAGCCCGATGGCGACGGCGGCGGACGCACCGGTTCGCGACGATCCGCTGGTGTCGGTCGTGATCCCCGCCTTCAACTACGGCGGCTACCTCGCAGAGGCGATCGACTCCGCGCTGGCCCAGCGCGGCGCGCGCACGGAGGTCCTGGTGGTCGACGACGGATCGACCGACGACACGCCCGAGGTGCTGGAGCGCTACGGCGACGCCATCCGCGTCCACCGGCAGGACAACGCCGGGCTGTCCGCGGCACGCAACGTCGGCGCACAGCTCGCCCGCGGCGACCTCCTCGTCTACCTCGATGCCGACAACAAGCTGCACCCGGACTTCGTGGCGCGGTGCCGTGACGCGCTGCTGGACCACCCGACAGCAGGGTTCGCGTATCCGCAGGTCCACCACTTCGGCGCCGTGGACCGCACCACAGAGCTCGGCGCGTACGACCTCGACGCGATGCGACGCCGCAACGAGATCGACGCCTGCTGCCTGCTGCGTCGCCACCTCGTGCTCGACCACCCCTACGACGAGGGCAACCGCGTCGGCTGGGAGGACTGGGACCTGTTCCTCACGCTCGCAGAGCACGGGTGGGGTGGCGTGCTCGTCGACGAGCCTCTCCTCGAGTACCGCCGCCACGACGCCTCGATGACCAGCAGCATCGCGTCGCTGCGCCGCCGACGCCTTCGCCTGGAGGTGCTCCGTCGCCACCGACGCCTCGTCGGCACGCGTGCGGTGCTCCACCAGTGGTGGCGCGTCGAGCGCATGCGCGCCGGGCTCGCTCGGCGGCGTCTCCTCGGTCAGCGCAGCTCGAGCACCACGCCGTAGTCGCGCCCCAGTATCGGCCGGCGGCGCATCGCCACCTCGGTGAGCGGGTTGAGGATCCGCCGCAGCACCCGGCCGCCCTTCAGCACGAAGTGGAACCTGGTGTCGATCCACCGGAAGTCCACGATGCGCAGCGGGCTGCGGCTCACCAGCTGGTGCATGGTGCGCGGATCGAGCCAGAGGGCGTGCTCGGGGTTGACGAAGACGGTGTCGCGCACGAGCCCCTGCACCACCTGCTCGATGTTGAACGGGTTGGGCGTGGTGATGACCGCTCGACCACCGGCATCGAGGTGGGCGGCGACGCAGTCGAGGAAGCGTCCGGGGTTGGAGAGGTGCTCGATGAGATCGCCGGCGACGACGAGCTCGAAGCGCTCCTCGAGGTCGAACGCCTCGGCGTCGCCGAAGCGGATGTCGTAGCCGTGCTCGCTCGTCAGCGTTGCGGCCGCATCCGCGAGCAGATCGAGCCCGACGAGCTGGGTCGCGACGGTGCGCAGACGGTGGTGGAGCCACTCGTCGCCGAGCCCGAGGGCGGTCTCGACGCTGTGGTCGATGCACCCCACGTCGAGCACGCGCCGACCTGTCGCCATCTCGACGATCCAGTCCTCCTTCGGCACCAGCGTCGACGGGGCGCCGACGAGGCGCTGGAAGGTGCTGGGTTCATCGAGGTCCACGCGGGCTGTCCCCCCAGGGTCGGAGCGTCCGCACGATAGCCCCGGTGAGGTCTCGCACCGGGGTGCCACCTGGCGGTGCCGGCGCCGTGGCTACACTGCTCTGGCCCCGATGGGGCCCCTCTGGGAGCGGCATGGCCTCGAACAGCTTCATCAGGATGCTCAAGCGCGGATGGCGAGTCATCGCCGTCTTCGGCGCGCTGGGGCTCATCCTCGGCTCCATGTCCGCGTCGATCTCCCCCCAGGCCGACGATGCCGAGCAGTCGGGCGTCTTCGCTGCGAGCGCGGTGCTCGGCGCGGGAGGTGGCCTCAGCGTCCCGGTCAACGCCGCCACGGCCTACCTGGCGGATCCGGTCATCGGCGAGCAGGTCGCCGCCGAGCTGGGCGGCGAGCCGGCGCAGCTCCGCGGCCACGTCGTGGCGACCTCGAACCAGCAGCTCGGCACGATCGCGATCACCGCCGTGGCCCCCGATGCCGATCGGGCCGAGCAGATCGCCGACGCGTTCGCCTTGGCGTTCGCCACGCGGGTGGGCGAGCTCGAGCAGCAGAAGACCCAGTCGGCCGAGACGACTGCGTTCGAGCGCGCCTCCGAGCTCCTCACCAAGCTCGGACAGCAGCAGGAGCTGATCGACAACGCAGATCCGTCATCACTCGAGATCCTCAAGGCGCAGTACGACTCGCTCCTCGAGCAGTACCGCTCGGCGGAGAGCGACCGCCTCGCCGCCCAGTCGCGCGCCGCTGGCGTCGTCCTGACCCCCCAGCGAGACGCGGTCGCCGAGCCGATCAACCGCGACAACTTCGACGCCTACATCCAGCGCATCACCGGAAGCTCCTCGAAGAAGGGCAAGGACGCCGCGCCACCCGCACCCGGGGCGCTCGCGCTGGCCGGGGCGCTCGAGCCGGTGACCCCTCCGCCGCCGCCCAACCCGGTGACCCGCGGCGTGATGGGCATGGGTGCGGGGATGGTGCTCGGGGTCATCGCGCTGCTGGCGACCGACCGCCTCGACCCGCGGCTGCGCACGAAGGAGCAGGTGGAGGAGATCTGCGGCTACCCGGTGGTGGCGGAGATCCCGCCGCTCACGCGGCGCCAGCGCCTCGGCACCGATGTGCTCTCCGTCGACGAGCCCCTCTCCCGAGCCGCGGAGGCGTACCGCGTGCTGCGTTCCGCGGTCCTCTTCGCGTCGTCCGCAGACGATCCGGCTGCCGACCATCCGACGCCGCCGCAGGTGCTGCTGGTCACCTCTCCAGGACCCTCCGAGGGCAAGACCACGACCACCGCCAACCTGGCAGCGGTGCTCGGCGAAGCCGGCTACAGCGTCCTGGTCGTCAACTGCGACTTCCGTCGTCCCCGCGTCAAGGCCTACCTGGGCGGTCCCGACGACGACCGCCGGGTCTCGGAGACCCGCATCCCGCGGGTGCACCTGGTCGACCACGTGGTCGACGACGAGAACGAGCTCAACCCCGCCGAGATGGCCGCAGCTCAGCGCCGGGTCGTGCGCACCGCTCGCGAGATGTTCGACGTGGTCATCCTCGACACCGCGCCGCTGCTCACCACCAACGACGCCACGGAGCTGCTCAGCCTGGCGGACATGGTGGTCCTCGTGGTGCAGGCAGGCCGCACCAACGCCGTGGCTGCCGAGCGCGCCGCCGAGCTGCTCGAGCGCCGACAGGCGAAGGTGCTCGGCATCACGCTCGTCGGCGCCACCGACGTTCCCACCGCGCGCTACTACTACTACGACTCGGGCGTCCGCCCCGAGCCCACCGCAGCGGAAAGCGACTCGACGTCCGACGGCGACGTCGTGCTCGACGCGCAGTCCGCGAGCCAGACGCTGGGTGACGAGCTGAGCGACGAGCTCCGGCAGCTGTCGGTGCCGGAGCGACGCACCCCCAAGGTCTGAGCGGTGGCGCGCTGGCGTCGCTCCGCAGGGGTCGCGTGGCGAGCCGCAGGCGGAGCCCTCGTGGTGGCACCCGCCGACGGAGACGTCGTGGTCATCAGCGATCCGGCTCCCGCGCTCTGGGCCCAGCTCGCCTCGCCCACGTCGGTCGCTGCCATCGTCGATGCGCTGGTCGACGCGTTCGGCCCGTCGCCATCGCTCGACGGCGACGTGCGCGCCCTGCTCGACGACCTCCTCGCCCACGGGCTCGTCGAGGTGGTGCCATGAGCACGGCGCCTGCGGTGACCGCAGCGCTGGTGGCGGCGTGCGCCCACCCGCTCGTGCGCGTCCCGACGCATCGGCTCGACACCGCGGACGCGACCGCCCTGCTGGGCACCGCACGGCGCGATCGGCTGACGGGCGCGGCCTTCGCCGCGATCGCACAGGACGTGCTCGTCGTTCCGCAGCACCTCGTCGCATCGTTCGCCGAGGCGCACCGGGCCGCCGCCGTGCTCGACGTCCGCCTCGAGCACCTGCTCGTCGCCGCCGTCCACGACCTGGTCGATGCGGGGATCGATGTGCGTGCGCTGAAGGGCGCCGCGATCGCGCACAGCACCTACCCCGATCCGGCGCTGCGGTCTGGGGGCGACATCGACCTCCTCGTGCGGGGCGATCAGCTCGCTGAGGCAATCCAGGTGCTGACCCGCGACGGGGGCGAGCGACGCTACCCCGAGCCTCGCGCCGGGTTCGACCGGCGATTCGGGAAGGGCGCCGCCATCGTGCGCAGCGACGGCGTCGAGATCGACCTCCACCGGAGCCTCGCCCAGGGGCCGGTGGCGCTGCTGCTGCCAGCTGAGCGGCTCTTCGAGCAGGAGCGGACCGTCCGCATCGCCGACCGGCCGATCCCGGCGCTCGCCGCGAACGACGCGGCGGTCCACGCCGCGATCCACGCGATCTGCGGCTCCGCGGTGCCATCCATCGCCGCGCTGCGCGACGTGCTGTGGACCAGCGCAGCGATCGCCGGCGATGCCTCGCTCGCTCGACGGGCCGAGGACCTGCGAGTCGGCGCACCGGTCGCGGCTGCGCTCCGCTCGGCACGCGCGACCTTCGGCGCCGGGATCGACGACGTCATCGGCGAGCAGGTCGAGTGGGCGCGCGGCCGCCGCACATCGGATGACGAGCGCCGACACCTCGACGCCTACGGCGCGACCGACCAGCGGTCGGTGCGGCTCGGACGCGCTGCGCTCGGTGCCGCACCCTGGCCAGACCGCGTGGCCCTCGGCGCAGCGCTGCTCGCCCCGACCCACCACCGCACCCCCCGCCGCTCGCGATGGTCGAAGCTGGTGGCGAGCCGATGACCGAGCCGACGGTGCGGCGCGACCTCCGGGTCCGCAGCAGGTCCTCGCTCGGCGCTGGCGCGCCGGGCGGCGAGGTGCTCCCGGCCATCCACACCGCCAGGCGACTACCTGGCCAGTCCTCGGTGTGGCGCTCGCTCGCCACCGTGGGCTTCATCGCGGTGCCGGGGGCGATGATCGTCGCCAACGGACGAAGCCCGGGCTACCTCCTCGCCGCCGCGGTCTCGCCGATGCTCATGTTCGCCTGCCTGCCATGGCTGCGCACGATCACCGCCGGCGAGTCCACCGACGACGTCCTGTGGATCCTGGTGGTGGGGCTCGAAGCCCGGATGCTGGCATCCATCCCGCGGTGGCTCAGCGGCGTCGACGCCGAGGCGTACGTGCGCGTCGGGCGCGAGCTCGCCGTGGAGCTGCGGAACCTCAACTTCGGTGTCGACACCGAGCGCGCCGTGCCCGGCACCGGATCGATCCGCTACCTCACCGGCGTCACGCAGGTGGTGTTCGCCGACAACGCTGAGGTGGCGACGGCCTTCTACACCGTGTGCGGCTTCATCGGCTGCGCGCTCATCTTCCGCGCCGCGACGATCGCCCTGCCCGACGTGGCCCACCGTCACATGGCGATCGCCGTGATGCTGTGGCCGTCGCTCGTCTACTGGCCCTCGTCGGTCGGCAAGGAGGCGATCGTCCTGCTCGGCATCGGGCTGTTCACCGTCGGCGCCGCCCGGCGGTTCAAGCACGACGGCGGCTTCGTGATGCTCGCCGCCGGCAGCATCACCACCGGCATGGTGCGCCCGCACGTGGCGCTGCTGCTGCTCGGCTCCCTGCTGATCGCCACGGTCCTCGCAGCCGACACCGAGGGCCAGCGCGGTCGAACCGCCGGCAAGGTCTTCCTCGTCGTGCTGCTGGTGGGTGGCCTCTTCATCACCTCTGGCGAGGCGCTCCAGCTGGTCGAGACCGCCGATGACTCCACCGACTCCGTCGGCTTCGTCGAGGACCGCACCAACCAGGGCGGCTCGGCGTTCGATCCGGTCACGGTGCGCTCGCCCGCGGACTACCCCCGGGCGGTGGTGACGGTGCTCCTCCGGCCGTTCCCGTGGGAGACGAGCAATGCCGCCGCGCTCATCTCCGCCGCCGAGGGCGTGGCGCTCGTCGGCGTGATCGTGCTGCGGATCCGCCACATGCTGCGCTTGCCCGGCGAGTTCCGGATCCGCCCCCTCATCGGCTACTCCCTCGTGTACATCGCCGCGTTCTGCTACGCGTTCTCGCCGTTCGCCAACTTCGGTCTCCTGGCACGCCAGCGAACCCAGGTGATCCCCTTCGTGCTGCTGCTGGTGCTCATGCCGACGATCCCCGAGCTCGAGCGGGCCCGCGAAGCCGCTCGCTCGTTCGCGGGTCGTGGCGCCGGCACCACCTCAGGTGCAGCGAGCACCAGCACCGCTGCGCTCCCTGCCGAGGCGCCCCGGCAGGGGCGGTGGCGATCCAACGTCATCGCTCCGCCGCAGCGCTGAGCCTCAGACCCCGGCGACGGCGCCGCCCTACACTGCGCCGGTCCACGACGTGCGGGAGGCCATGGTGAAGCTCGGCTTGCAGACCGGCTACTGGAGCAGCGGGCCCCCAGCGGGCGTCACCGAGCAGATCGCCGCCGCGGAGCGGCTCGGCTTCGACTCGATCTGGACCGCCGAGGCCTACGGGTCAGACGCGCTGACCCCGCTCGCCTGGTGGGGCGCCAGCACGCAGCGCGTCAAGCTCGGCACATCGATCGTGCAGCTCTCGGCGCGCACCCCGGCTGCCACCGCCATGGCGGCGATGACGCTCGACCACCTCAGCGGCGGCCGGTTCATCCTCGGCCTCGGCGCGTCGGGCCCCCAGGTGGTGGAGGGCTGGTACGGCCAGCCGTACCCGAAGCCCCTGGCACGCACCCGGGAGTACGTCGACATCGTCCGGCGGATCGTCGCCCGAGAGGAGCCGGTCACCGCCGACGGCCCGCACTACCCGATGCCGTTCCCCGGCGGCACCGGGCTCGGCAAGCCGCTGAAGGCCACCGTCCACCCGCTGCGCTCCGAGATCCCGATCTACCTCGGCGCCGAGGGTCCGAAGAACATCGCGCTGACCGCCGAGATCGGCGACGGCTGGCTGCCGATCTTCTTCTCGCCCGATCAGGACGACTGGTACCGCGCCCGCCTCCAGGAGGGCTTCGACCAGCCCGGAGCGCGCCACGGATGGGACGACTTCGAGGTCGCCGCCACCGCCATGATCGTCCCGGTCGACGACCTCGAGGAGGCGGCGAACCTCCTGCGGCCGTTCCTCGCGCTCTACATCGGCGGCATGGGGTCGCGCGACACCAACTTCCACTTCGACGTGTTCGCTCGCCTCGGACACGAGGAGGACTGCCACCGGATCCAGGACCTCTACCTCGAGGGGCGCAAGCAGGAGGCCGCAGCCGCCGTGCCGATCGAGCTCGTCGACAAGGTGGCGCTGATCGGGTCGGTGGATCGCATCGCCGAGCGACTCGAGGCCTGGGAGGACAGCGTCGTCACGACGCTGCTGGTATCCGGGCCGCCGGAGCTGCTCGAGGTCGTCGCCAACATCGTTCGGTGAGCACGACCGATGCCGCCCGCGCGGGTGGCGGCCACGTGGTCTTCATCAGCAGCCTGGGCCACAGCGGCTCGACGCTGCTCGAGCGAGCGCTGTCGACCCACCCCGCCCTCGTCGGCCTCGGCGAGGTCCACCAGCTCCTGCGCACCCTGGACGACCGGAGCGACGTCGATGGACACCCGTGCGGCTGCGGCGAGCGCGTCGGCGACTGCGCGCTGTGGTCGGTGGCGGTCCCCGAGCTCCGGCGCACCGCACGCGACGAGGTGGCGCGCTACCGGGTCGTTCTCGACATCGCCCGCGACGTGCTGGGACCCGACGTCGCGCTCGTCGACTCCTCCAAGAGCGATCGGGCGCTGCGCGACCTGCTCGCTGCCGGCGCGACGGTCCGTGCGGTGGATCTCACCCGCGACGTGCGGTCGTGGACGGTCGCGATGCGCGATCGCGCCGCTCGGCGTCGGGCCGATCCCGAGCACCGGCCGCGACAGCCCGCCGACCGCGTGCGCGACCGGATCGCGAGCAGCCCACCGGCGCTGTTCCGCACGTGGATGGCGATGAACGACGCTCGGCGGCTGTCGCTCGTGAGCGCCGGGATGCGACCGGTGGCCGTCGGCTACGAGCCCTTCGTGGGCGACCCCGGCGGCGAGCTGGCACGCATCCTCCTGTCGCTCGGGTTGGACGCGGCGGAGGCGAGCATCGACGGCGACCTGCGCCTCGCCACGACGCACACGGTGTTCGGCAACAACATGAAGCTCGCACCGGAGCTCCGCGACCGCGTGGTCGCCGACGGTCGGTGGCTCGTGCGCGACGACTGGCTGCTGCCGTCGCTGCTCGCCCGACGCACCATGCGCGCCAACGCTGCCTGGGTGCACGCAGCCGCCACCCCCCTCCCCTTCGGCCGCTGACCCCACCCCCGCCCACGTTCTGGGTGCGCTGGTGAGACTGCCAGTCTCAATACCCTGCCCAGATCAGCTCGCCGGAATCTGGGTGCGCTGGTGAGACTGCCAGTCTCAAAGCCCTGCCCAGATCAGGTCGTAGGATGCTGTGTGCGGGTGGGGTGATCAGGTGAAGCGGTCGCGACCCCACACGCGGTCGGCCAGCGGTGGGACGCAGGCGATCGCCAGCCTCGCGAGCTGGCGGGGATCGCTCGGGGTGGCCAGCGCTGCCGCCCGCAGGTGCCGGCGGGCCTCTGGACGTCGTCCGAGCCGGGACGCGGCGACGCCGGCGATGGCGTGGAAGTCCGCTCGCAGCGCAGCGTCACGGGCGAAGCGTTCCGGGTGGCGGGCGAGGACCGCCTCGGTGCCCGACAGGAGCTTGGCGGGTGACGCCTCCGGGCGATCCTCTGGAGCCTGGCGGATCAGGTCGACCAGCACCGCGTCGACGGCGGCCACCGATCGCCCGTTGACCCTGCACCAGTCGAGCAGGCGGAAGGCGAGCTCGGTCTGGTGGCTGCACTGGAGGCCCTCGAGGTAGCCGCCGACAGCGAGCATCGCCTCGCGCTCGACCGCCATCGTCCCGGAGGTGAACCACGCCCTCACACCGTCGAACGCGGGGCCGCCCGTTGTCGGCAGGCGCGTGCCGATGGTGGTGCCCGTCGCGCTGCGCAGCTCCGCTCCGCAGGTGACGACCGCCGCGCCATCGCGCTCGAAGCCGACGCGCATGGCCTCCAAGTAGCCCGGCCGCATCCGATCGTCGTCGTCGAGCATCGCCAGCCACCGACCCGACGCTGCGGCTGCACCTGCGTTGCGGGCTGAGGAGATGCCGGCGTTGGCCTGGCGCACCACCATCACGCGCGGGTCGCCGACGGCCGCGAGCACCTCGGCGGTGTCATCGGTGGAGCCGTCGTCCACCACCACGACCTCGAGGTCGGCATCGGTCTGCGCCAGCACGCTGCGGACCGCGCCGACGACCTGCGCAGACCGGTTCCACGTGGGGATGATCACGCTCCACGAAGGCGCCGCCACCGAGGCGACGCTACCAGGCGACCTCGTCGAGCAGCTCCAGCCACCACGTCGCCGCGCCCGCAACGTCGTGCTGCTCGCCGACGAGCTGGCGCCCGCCCGCTACGAGCGCAGCACGTCGCTGCGGATCCGCCACCAGCGAACGCAGGGCGCCCTCCCACTGCTCCGCGGTCGTGGCCAGCAGACCGGTCTCGCCGTCGCGCACGACCTCGACCGCTCCCCCCACCGGCGAAGCCACCGGCGCAGCGCCTGCCGCCAGGTACTGGAGCGCCTTGTAGCTGCACCGGCCGCGCGCCCGCTCATCGTCGAGCAGCGGCATCACGCCCACGTCCATCGTCGCCAGCAGCGCAGCCTCCGCAGCCTCGGACCACGGCGCCCACCGCACCGGCACCTCGCCCAGCGACGGCGCGCGGTCGCAGACGACCAGGAAGCTGGCGAGCCCCTCATCGAGCAGCGGGCGCAGCCCGGCCACGAACGCCGGGTGGAGGTCGCGGAGGTTGCCCCCGCTGCCGATCCACCCGATGACCGGAGGCGTGCTCGTCGTGCGCGGTGCAGCGGCCAGCGCAGCGACGTCGACCGCTGAGCCCCGCACCTCGACGCGAGCACCAGGCGCACCTCGCTCGATCCACGCTGCGAGCCACCGCGAGCCCGCGACCACAGCGGCGGCCTCGCCTGCCGCGCGGATGAGCCGACGACCGGTGCGCTCGCTCGCCTTCGTCACGACCCCGGTGCTGCCGACCCAGACCGCGTCGTCCACGTCGACGATGATCGCCGCGCCTGCAGCTCGAACGAGCCGCAGGAGCCAGCTCGGCTGCGTCGGCTTCTGCAGGATGACCGCGTCCGCCCACCGAGCGCTGCGCACCAGCTGGACGGCCCGGCCGATGAAGGCGCGGCGACCGGAGATGGACCAGCCCAAGGTGCGCACCTCGACCCCTGCGTCCCGCCACGCCGGGACCAGCGCCAGCACCCGCACGCGCGCCGAGCCGCCGGCGAGGTCGCGCGCCACGACCAGCACGCGGCGCTTGCGAGGTGGATGGCGACCGCTCACGTCGCCGTGCCGTCACGCAGGAGCCGGGCTGCGAGGCGCTCGAGGCCCGCGACACGACTCCCCTTGACGAGCACCGCGTCGCCATCGCCGAGCTCGCCGAGCACCTCGAGCGCAGCATCGTGATCGGCGACCGCCGGTCCGCCGTACGACGATGTCCCCACCGCCACCACCTCGATGCCGAGGGCCCGGGCCTGCTGGGCGATGGCGGCGTGCGCATCGCGCTCGTGGTCTCCGAGCTCGGCCATGGGACCGAGCACCGCGAACCGCCGCCGCGCCGCCAGGGCGTGCAGCGCCTCGAGCGCGGCTGCCGTCGACGTCGGGTTGGCGTTGTAGGCGTCGTTGAGGATGAGCACCCCTGACGGGGTCTGCTGCAGGTCCATGCGCCACGGGCTCGCAGCCGACGCGCCGAGACCGGAGACCACAGCGTCGAGCGGCACCCCGCACAGGAGCCCCACGCACGCCGCGGCCAGCGCATTGGTGACCTGGTGCACGCCGCGCACGCCGAGGTGCACCGGTGCGCTCCCCCACCCGCTGCGCAGCGTGAACGTGGCGCGGAGGTCGTCGTCAAGAGCCACGTGCTCGGCGATCACGTCGCCGTGCGTGCCGTAGCGCAGGACCGCCGCATCGGTTCGCTGCGCCATCGAGGCGACGGCCGGGTCGTCGACGTTGAGCACGGCGGTGCCGGTGGCAGACAGGTGCTCGACGAGCTCGGCCTTGGCGTCGAGGACGCCCTCGAGCGACCCGAAGCGCTCGGTGTGCGCCATCGCCACCACCGTCACCACCCCGATGGTCGGCTCGGCGACATCGCACAGCTCGGCGATGTGGCCGCTGCCACGGGCCCCCATCTCGACGACGACGACCTCGACGTCGTCGGGAGCTGCGGCGAGGGTGAGCGGCACGCCCAGCTCGTTGTTGAAGGATCGCTCGCTGGCCGCGGTGCGCAGCGTCGTGGCCAGCACCGAGCGCGCCAGGTCCTTGGCGCTCGTCTTGCCCACGGACCCGGTGATGCCCACCACCGGGCCTCCGATGCGTGTGCGCGCCAGGTGCCCGATGACTCGCAGCGCGTCGACGGTGTCGTCCACCTCAAGCGCCGTGGCCCCCTCGATCCGCACGCTGCGACTGCTCAGGTGGGCGCGGGCGCCGCGCTGCACGGCGGCTTCGATGAAGTCGTGACCGTCGCGATCGGCGACGACGGGCACGAAGAGCGCTCCGGCGGGCAGCGAGCGGCTGTCGATGCCGACGCCATCGACCACCACCTCGTCGCCGTGGACGGTTGCGCCGAGGGCGGCCGCGAGCTCGGCGGTGGTGAAGCGCACGCCCGCACGGTACCGCCACCCCCGAGGGCCCGGCGGTACGGTGCGTGGCCATGGCCGATCTCGCTCCGCTGCCCGCACGGCTCCGCCTCGTGGTCCTCTTCGGCGGGCGATCCGCGGAGCACGACGTGTCCTGCGTGACCGCCCGCCACGTGCTCGCTGCGCTCGACTCGACGCGCTACGACGTGGCACCCATCGGGATCACCCGCGACGGGGCCTGGGTCGCCGCCGACAGCGCGGCTGCCGAGCTCGCCGCCGGAGGCCACCAGCTGCCGGATGCCCTCGTCGCCGCCGGCACCGCCATCGACCCGGATGAAGCGCTGCGGGCACCCACGTCCTCCACCGGCGAGCTGCCCGTCGTGGTGCTCCCACTCCTGCACGGCCCGTTCGGCGAGGACGGCACCATCCAGGGCCTCCTCGAGCTGGCGGATGTGCCCTACGTGGGCAGCGGGGTGCTGGGCAGCGCGCTGGCGATGGACAAGGCCGCGGCCAAGGAGGTCGTCGCGGCGCGCGGCATCGCCCAGGCCCGCTGGGTGGTGCGCCTCGTCGAGCGCTGGGGGACCGACGACGCCAGCGCGGTCATCGACGAGCTCGGGCTTCCCCTGTTCGTGAAGCCGGCCAACATGGGCTCCTCGATCGGGGTCTCCAAGGTGCACGATGCGGCCGCGCTCGACGACGCCGTCGCCCTCGCCGGGCGCTACGACGAGACCGTCGTCATCGAGGAGTCGATCGAGGGCGGCCGCGAGATCGAGGTCGCGGTGCTCGGCAACCGATCACCGCGGGCGTCGGTGGCCGGCGAGGTCCGACCCGCGGCGGAGTTCTACGACTTCGAGGACAAGTACCACGGTGGCACCGCCGAGCTGCTCATCCCGGCGCCGCTGCCCCCCGACGTCCACGAGCAGGCGCGATCCCTCGCCCTCGACGCGTTCGACGCGCTGCGAGCGGAGGGCCTGGCGCGCGTCGACTTCCTCTACGAGGAGCCCGGGCGAGGCCTGCTGCTCAACGAGATCAACACCATGCCCGGGTTCACCCCCATCTCGATGTACCCGAAGCTGTGGGAGGCCAGCGGCCTGCCGTACGCGAACCTCCTCGACGAGCTCGTCGCCCTGGCGATCGAGCGGCACGCACGACGACGGGTGCACCGCAGCACCACCTAGTGGCCCGGCGCGGCGGGGTGCGCGACGAGCGCGCTGCGCAGGAAGTCCAGCAGCTCGCGCCGTCGCTGCACGGTGGCGCGCAGCGACGGCTCGATGCCCACCGCCCGAAGGACCTCGGCCTCCGTCGCCACCCCGACGACCGTCGAGTAGCACGACACGAGCAGCAGCCGCGGGTCGCTGCGCCGGAACGCTCCGACCGCCATCTCCTCCTCCAGGAACGACGTCGCCCGGATCACGAGCGGCTCGAGGGCGTCGGTGAGTCGCGACGACGCCGGGGCGCCGAGGCGGCTCAGCTCTCGCAGGAGCCCGAGCAGCTCGGGGTTGCGCACCGCGACGCGGAACACCGTGCGCACGATGGCCTCGATGCGATCGAACCCGGAGCCGGCACCGATCAGCGCTGCTTCGAGCTCGCCGATCACCGACGCCGCAGCCCGGTCGATGACGGCATCGAGCAGCGCGTCCTTGCTCGAGAAGTAGTACAGGATCGTCTGCTTGCGCACGCCGAGCTCGGCTGCCAGCGCATCGAGCGAGGTGCTGTCGAAGCCCCGCGTGCCGAAGGACGCGGTGGCGGCATCGAGGACCCGCTCACGCGTCCGGGCGCCGCGCGCGCTGGTCGTTTCGGCAGCCACCTACCAGATGGTAGAGAATGGGGTCGTGATCAGCGACGACCTCGACGGCCGACGCATCCTGCTCACCGGCTCGACGGGGTTCCTGGGCACGGCGGTGCTGGAGCGCCTGCTGCGCTGCGCCCCCGGATGCGAGGTCGTGCTCCTCGTGCGGCCCGGGCGACGCTCGACCCCCCTGCAGCGGGCGAAGCGCGAGATCTTCAAGAACGACTGCTTCGACCGCCTCCGCAGCGAGCTGGGCGGCTCGGCGCCGTTCGACGAGATGGTCGAGCGCCGCGTGCGCGTCGTCGGGGGCGACGTCTCCACCGACGGCCTCGGTCTCGACGACGACGGGCGCGACGCGGTGGCCGCCTGCGACATCGTGATGCACTCGGCAGCCACGGTCTCCTTCGACTCGCCGCTCGACGGTGCGGTCGAGGTCAACCTGCTCGGCCCGTCGCGCATCGCCGAGCTCCTCGCCGACCTCGGCACCACGCCGCACCTCATCTCGGTATCCACCTGCTACGTCGCCGGCAACCGCCGCGGCAAGGCACCCGAGCAGCTGCTCGCCGACAGCCCGTTCAGCGTGGCGGTGGACTGGCGCTCCGAGGTCACCGCAGCCCGCAGGGCCCGCGCCGATGCCGAGGCCGAGAGCCGCACCCCCGAGCGCCTCGCAGCGCTGCGAGCCGACGCGCACCGCGAGCTCGGCGCCGCAGGCACGCCGCTGCTCGCGGCGCGCACCGAGCAGCTCCGGAGCCGCTGGGTCGCCGATCGCATGGTCGCCGCCGGCCGGGCGCGAGCCGCCAGCCTCGGCTGGCCAGACGCCTACGCCTACACCAAGGCGCTGGGCGAGCAGGCGCTGATCGAGAACCGCGGCGCAGTCCCGGTCAGCATCGTGCGCCCGGCCATCATCGAGTCGGCGTGGGCGGAGCCGGTGCCGGGCTGGATCCGCGGCTTCCGCATGGCCGAGCCGATCATCATCAGCTACGCCCGCGGCCTGCTCAAGGAGTTCCCCGGCGTCCCAGAGGGCGTCGTCGACGTGATCCCGGTCGATCTCGTGGTCGCCGCCATCCTGGCGGTCGCTGCGAAGGGACCGGAGCCGGAGCCCGAGGTGTTCCAGGTGGCATCTGGCTCGCAGAACCCCCTGCGCTACGGCCGGCTGGTGGACCTCGTCAACGGCTTCTTCTCCGCCAACCCCCTGTACGACCACGACGGCCAGCCCATCGTCCTGCCGGAGTGGACGTTCCCCGGCCGCGGACGCGTCCAGGCCCAGCTGCAGAAGGCCACATCCAGCCTGGAGCGCATCGAGCGGGTCCTCGCCGCGCTGCCGCTGCGCGGCAAGCAGGCGACGTGGTCCGCCGGCATCGAGGAGAAGCGCGAGCAGGCCGAGCGAGCGCTCGGCTACGTCGAGCTCTACGGCGCCTACGCCGAGTGCGAGGCGCTCTACGGGCTGGATCGCCTGCTGGCCCTCTCCGACGGCCTCGACCCCGCAGACCGCGAGTCGGTGTGCCTCGACCCGCGAGCCATCGACTGGGATCGCTACGTCAGCGAGATCCACCTCCCCTCGGTGGTCGTGCACGCACGGGTTCGCACGACCCCCGGCGGGCGCAGCGGCCCGTCGCGCGAGGAACGACTGCGCGCCCAGGTGCTCGCGCCCGAGCGGCAGCTCGCGGCGTTCGACCTCGAGAACACGCTCGTCGCCTCCAACGTGGTCGCGTCCTACGCGTGGCTCGCCAGCCGCCGCCTGCCGCTGCGCGAGCGCGCCCGGTTCGTGGCGCAGACCGTCGCCGAGGCACCGGCGCTGCTCGCGCTCGACCGCCGCGACCGCAGCGACTTCCTGCGCCACTTCTACCGACGCTACGAGGGGGCGTCGGTCGCCCAGCTCGCCGAGGACGTGCCCGAGCTGTACGACGACCTCCTCCTGCTCAAGGCCTTCCCGGCCGCGATCCGCCGCGTGCGGCTGCACCGCGAGCTCGGCCACCGCACGGTGCTCATCACCGGAGCGCTGGACCACCTCGTGGCGCCGCTGGCACCCCTGTTCGACGACATCGTCTCGGCATCGCTCGGCGAGCGCGACGGCGTGCTCACCGGGCAGCTCACCGATGTCCCCCCGACAGGTGAGACCCGCGCCCAGGCGCTGTACGACCACTGCGCCCTGCACGGGCTCGACCCCGCGGAGTGCGTCGCCTACGCAGATTCGACCAGCGACCTCCCGCTCCTGGAGGCCGTCGGCTACCCCGTGGCGGTGAACCCCGAGACCCGTCTCGCCACCCTGGCCCGCAAGCGCGGCTGGCTCGTCGAGCAGTTCGCACCATCGCCCGGCGCGCCCCGACGCCTGCTGCCCCTGGCGACGCGACGACCCGTTGCGGGGAGGGCACGCTGATGCGGGCGCTGACCATCGACCGGAAGCTCGCCCGCCTCGCCGCCGCTCGCCTCGCCGGCGCGGTCCTTCCCGGCAGCGGCGCAGCAGTCGGACCGCTCACCCTGCGCGATGTGGACGTACCCGAGCTGCCAGCACCCGACTGGCTGCGCGTGCGCCCGCGCCTCGCCGGCATCTGCGGCTCGGACCTCGCCACCGTCGACGGGCGCTCGTCTCGCTGGTTCGAGCCGATCGTCTCGTTCCCGTTCACCCCGGGCCACGAGGTCGTCGGCGACCTCGACGACGGGACGCGCGTCGTCGTCGAGCCGGTGCTGGGCTGCGCCGCCCGCGGCCACGATCCCCTCTGCGCGGCGTGCGCTGCGGGGGACCTCGGCCGCTGCGGGCACCTCGCCGGCGGCACGCTGGCCCCCGGTCTGCAGACCGGGTTCTGCTGCGACACCGGTGGCGGCTGGGCGGTCGCGATGGTCGCCCACCCCAGCCAGGTGCACGCCGTACCCGACGCGCTGAGCGACGAGGACGCCGTGCTCGTCGAGCCCACCGCCTGCGCCCTGCACGCGGCCCTCGCCGCAGAGGTGACCGGCGACGACACCGTGCTCGTCATCGGCGCCGGCACGCTCGGACTGCTCGTCACCGCCGCCCTGCACCGCCACAGCCGACCGCGACGCCTGCTGGTGGTCGCGAAGCACCCAGAGCAGCGAGCGCTGGCCAGCGAGCTCGGCGCGGACGAGCTCCTCGACCCCGACGCCACGCGCCGCGGGGCGCGCCGAGCCACCGGCTCGCTGTCGATCGGCGAGGGAGCCTCGCTGCGCCTGGCCGGGGGCGTCGACGTCGTGCTCGACTGCGTCGGCAGCGCCGAGACGATCGCCGATGCGCTGGCGGTGGTCCGCCCCGGCGGGCGGGTCGTGCTCGTCGGCATGCCTGCGCCGAGCCGGCTCGACCTCACACCGCTGTGGCAGCGCGAGGTGTCGCTCATCGGCGCCTACGCCTACGGAACAGAGCACCGCCTGCCTGGCAGCCCGCGCACGTTCGACGCCGCCATGGCGCTGGTTGCCGATGCCGGCCTCGGCCGCCTCGTGAGCGCCACCTACCCGCTCGACCGGCACGTCGCCGCCATCGAGCACGCAGCCGCCGCCGGCGCGCGCGGCGCGGTGAAGGTGGCGTTCGACCTGCGCCACGAGAAGGAGCGCGACCGCCTGTGACCCCGACCCGAACCCCCCGAGGTACCCGATGAGCCCCCGTCCCGGCTTCGTGCTGGACGTCGACCGCACCACCCCGCCGGTCCTCTTCCACCACGGTGAGCAGCTCAAGCTCGAACGCCTGCCCGCGGATCGCTCCCGCATCGTCTACCCCGCAGAGCCGCTGCCGGCCCTGCGCGACCCCGATGCCGCGATCCTCGCCGCGCTGCTCGAGCCGATCGACAGCGAGCCGCTGCCCTCGCTCCTGCGTCCGGGGATGAAGCTCACGATCGCCTTCGACGACGTCTCGCTCCCCCTGCCTCCGATGCAGCGCCCCGACCTGCGCCAGCGCATCATCGAGGCGGTGCTGGACCTCGCGGCTGCGGCCGGGGTCGACGACGTGGTGCTCGTGGCCGCGCTCGCGCTGCACCGCCGGATGACCGAGGCCGAGCTGCGCCACGCGCTCGGCGACCGGGTCTACGACGCGTTCGCGCCGCACGGCCTGCTCACCCAGCACGACGCCGAGGACCCCGACGCCCTCCTGTTCATCGGCGAGACCGACCGAGGCGAGGAGGTGGAGATCAACCGCCGCGCCGCGGAGAGCGACCTCATCGTGTACGTGAACATCAACCTCGTGGCCATGGACGGCGGGCACAAGAGCACCGCGACCGGGCTGTCCAGCTACCGCAGCCTGCGCCACCACCACAACGTGGCGACGATGCGCCACAGCCGATCGTTCATGGACCAGGAGAGCTCGGCGCTGCACAGCTCGAACTGGCGGATGGGCAAGGTGCTTCGCGACGCAGGGATCAAGGTCTTCCAGATCGAGACGACGGTCAACACCGACACGTACGGCGCCGACGGACCGCTGGCGGTGCTCCAGAAGCGCGAGTGGGAGTGGACCGGCCGCGACCGCGCCACGTTCCTCGCCATGCAGAAGGGGCTGGACGCGATGCCGACGCGCCTGCGCCGCAAGATCTTCCACTCGTGGCGCTCGCCGTACGGGCTCACCTCGGTGCAGGCCGGCGAGATCGAGGCGGTGCACAAGGTCACCACCGAGCACGTCTACCGCCAGCACCTCGTTCCCGTCGAGGGCCAGACCGACGTCGTGACCATGGGGCTGCCCTACATCTCGCCCTACAACGTCGACTCGATCATGAACCCGATCCTCGTCATGTGCCTCGGGCTCGGGTACTTCTTCAACCTCTACCGCGGGAAGCCCGTCGTGCGCGAGGGGGGTGTGCTCATCATGAGCCACCCGACGCCGTGGGAGTTCCACCCGGTGCACCACCCCTCGTACATCGACTTCTTCGAGGAGGTCCTGGCGGACACGACCGACCCGGTCGAGATCGGCGAGCGCTACGAGGAGCGCTACGCCACCGACGAGTGGTACCGGCACCTGTACCGCACCTCACACGCCTACCACGGCGTCCACCCCTTCTACATGTGGTACTGGGGCTCGCACGCGCTCGAGCACCTCGGCGACGTGATCGTCGTCGGCGGGGACCCGAGGGCAGTACGCCGACTCGGCTTTCGACCGGCGTCCACGCTCCAGGACGCGCTCGAGATGGCGAGCGACACCGTGGGCCGCCAGCCGACCATCACCCACCTCCACAACCCGCCGCTGCTCATGGCGGACGTGACCTGATCGTGGCCCGTCGCTCCGCGCTGCCGCAGCTGCCGTCGCCGGCACGGGTGCTCGCCTCCTCGCTCGCGCGCGCACGGCGCGCCACCGCGTTCCCGTACCGCGCCGCCCCCGTGCCCCGCGACGTCGAGCCCACGGTGTCTCCCGCCCGCACCGGCATCGCGTACGACACGTCGTGGGCCCGAGGCCCGGGCGCCCGCGTGGTGCGCTGGACGATCGTGGAGGGCGTCGCTCGCCCGGTGGTCGCCGCGCTCGCCATGCCGCGGCGCGGCGGGGCGGACCGCCTCGACGGCCTCGCTGGCCCCGCGGTGTTCGTGTCCAACCACCACAGCCACCTCGACACCCCGCTGCTGCTCACCTCGATCCCCGAGCCGTGGCGGCACCGCCTGGTGGTGGGTGCAGCAGCTGACTACTTCTTCGGGTCACGCCCAGCCGCGACGCTCGCCGCGCTCGCCATCGGCGCGGTGCCGATCGAGCGCACGAAGGTGAACCGCCGGTCTGCCGATCAGCTCGCCGAGCTCCTCGACGACGGATGGAGCGTCCTGCTGTACCCCGAGGGCGGCCGAAGCCCCGACGGTTGGGGACAGGAGTTCCGCGCCGGTGCGGCGTGGCTTGCGGTGCGCGCTGGCGTGCCGGTCGTGCCGATCCACCTCGCAGGTACGGGCCGGATCCTGCGCAAGGGGCGCCGCCTGCCATCGCCGGCGCCGACGCGCGTCGCGATCGGTGCGCCCCTGCGTCCGCTGCCGGGCGAAGATCCCCGAGCGCTCAACGAGCGACTCTCGGCCGCGGTGGATGCGCTCGCAGATGAGGGGCGCACCGACTGGTGGCAAGCCAGGCACCGCGCGCACGCTGCGGCGACCCCAGCGCTGCGGGGCCCCGGCCCCGCGGTGGGCGTGTGGCGCCGCTCGTGGGCGCTACCTCGACGACCTGCCGCGACGAACCGCGCCTGGCCCGACCTCAGCTGAGCACAGCCCCCGTTCTGTGCATGGTGACGTCCGGTTGTCGGAAGCCACCATGCACAGAACGGGTCGGATGCGGCGTTGCTTCGAAGGAGCGGACCTCAGGGTCGCGGCGGACCGATCACCGTGGTGGCGCTGCCTGCCACGGTCGACGGGGGCGTTGCGGGCACCGCGGTCGGTGTCGGCGCAGTCGACGAGGTCGGCGACCCATCGCTGGGCTCATCGAGCAGGCAGGCGGTCGTGATCTCGTTGAGCTGGAGGGCCAGCTCGTCGCTGGTGCCCGCGTCGTCGAGCACCTCCAGGCCGATGGTGGCCTCCAGCTCGTCCACGATGCACGAGGCGACGTCTCGGGTCACGCCGGCGTCGCGGACGATCTGGCGCACCGCCTCGGTGCGAGCGTCCACCTCGGTCTCCCCCGTGGTGCACGCCGAGAGACCCACCACGACCAGTGCGGCCGACAGCGCCCGGCACACCACCTGCGACCTCATGCCCCCGACCCGTCGTCCATCGGCGCCGAGTCTGGCACTGCGTCGCCGACCGCGCCCACCAGCCGCACCCCGGTGGCGGCGATCGAGGGCTCCACGTGCGGGAGGTCGACCACGAACTCGGTGAGCTCCGAGGCGAACACCTGCTCGCTCAGCAGCACCGGACGCCCGTCGGCATCGGTCGTGACGCGCTCGCACACCAGCACCGGGGCACCCGTCGGGATCTGCAGCAGCGCCGCATCCTCTGCCGAGGCCGCCGCAGCGCCGATCGTCTGGACCGCCCCGCCGAGCGGCACACCGAGGAGCTCGTAGAACGGCTGACCCTCGACGTCGTCGCGCGACAGCGCCGCGCCGAGGTCCTCAGGGCACCAGACCGTGATGCGAGCGAAGGGGATGCCATCGGCGAGGTTCAGACGACGCACGCGGAGCACCTGGCCGTCGCCGAGCACGGTGCGCGCTCGAGGCGGCGGATCGACGAAGGCGAAGTCGAGCACCCTGCGTGCCGGGACGCGGCCCTGCGCCGCGAGCTGCGCCTCGACGGTACCGAGACGACCGAGGCTCTGGCGCAGGGGGTCGGCGCGCACGAACCACCCGTAGCCCTGCCGGACGTCGACCAGCCCCAGGTCTCGGAGCTGGTCGAGGGCGCGTCGCACGGTGGTGCGGCTCGCGGCGTACATCGTGACGAGGGCGCTCTCCGACGGCAGGAGGCGGCCCTCACCGATCTCGCCCTCGTCGAGCCGGCGGCGGAGATCATCGGCGATGGTCTGGTAACGGGGGTTGCGCACTTGTCTGCTACTTGTATAGGTTCGGGGTTGAGAGCGTACCAACCACGGGCGCGGGGTCAAGCAGCCCCGGAGGAGACGAGAACCATGGCAGTCGAGGCATCGACCCCGATCGAGCTCATCAGCGCCGCGTACGAGCGGCTGGCCGCGAACGTGGCCGTGGGGCGCGAGCGCCTCGGCCGCGGCCTCACCATGGCCGAGAAGGTGCTGATCGGCCACCTCGACGACCCCGACGGCCAAGAGCTCAAGCGGAGTCGGTCCTACGTCGACCTCCGCCCCGACCGCGTGGCGATGCAGGATGCCACCGCGCAGATGGCGCTGCTCCAGTTCATGACGGCGGGTCTCCCCGAGGCGGCGGTCCCCTCCACGGTGCACTGCGACCACCTCATCCAGGCCCGGGTGGACGGCAAGGTCGATCTGCTCGCCGCCCAGGAGACCAACGCCGAGGTGTACGACTTCCTGCGCGACGTGTCGGCGAAGTACGGCATCGGATTCTGGCGGCCCGGCTCCGGCATCATCCACCAGGTCGTGCTCGAGCAGTACGCCTTCCCGGGCGGGATGATGATCGGCACCGACAGCCACACCCCCAACGCAGGTGGCCTCGGGATGATCGCCATCGGCGTCGGCGGCGCCGACGCCGTCGACGTCATGACCGGCTTCCCGTTCAACGTGCGCTGGCCCCGCCTCATCGGTGTCCGCCTCACCGGCGAGCTGTCGGGCTGGGCGGCACCCAAGGACGTGATCCTCAAGGTTGCCGAGATCCTCACCGTCAAGGGCGGAACCGGAGCGATCGTCGAGTACTTCGGGCCGGGCGCAGCGACCATCTCCGCCACCGGCAAGGCCACGATCTGCAACATGGGCGCGGAGATCGGCGCCACGACCTCCGTGTTCCCCTACGACGAGGCCATGGCGCGCTACCTGCGGGCGACCGACCGCGCCGCGGTCGCCGCTGCCGCCGACGCCGTCGCCGACCTGCTGCGCGCAGATGACGAGGTCCTCGCCGATCCGTCGGTCGCCTTCGACGACATCATCGAGATCGACCTCTCCACGCTGTCTCCTGCCATCAACGGCCCCCACACACCCGACCGGGCGCGCCTCGTGAGCGCGCTCGGCGCCGAAGCCGCCGCCGAGGGCTGGCCGCTGGAGATCAGCGCGGCCCTGGTCGGCTCCTGCACCAACTCGTCCTACGAGGACATCACGCGCGCCGCAAGCATCGCCCGCGCCGCGTCCGCCGCCGGGCTGCGCGCCCGCACCTCGCTCATGGTGACACCCGGCTCGGAGAAGGTGCGGGCGACGATCGAGCGCGACGGGCTGCTCGCGGACCTCGAGGCCATCGGTGCCACCGTGCTCGCCAACGCGTGCGGCCCGTGCATCGGCCAGTGGGCGCGAGACGACGTCCAGGAGGGCGACGTCAACGTGATCGTCACCTCGTACAACCGCAACTTCCCGAAGCGCAACGACGGGCTGGCCTCCACGCTCGCCTTCGTCACGTCGCCCGAGACGGTCGTGGCCCTCGCCCTCGCCGGAACGCTGGACTTCGACCCGATCAGCGACGTGCTGACCGCTCCCGACGGCACCGAGGTCCGCCTCGAGGTGCCGGTGGGCGTCGAGCTTCCGCCATCGGGCTTCGCCGCCGGCATCGACGGCTTCACCGCCCCGCCCGCCGATCGCAGCTCGGTCGTGGTGGCGGTCTCGCCCGGCAGCGAGCGCCTCCAGCTCCTCGAGCCGTTCGCCGCGTGGGACGGAGCGGACCTCATCGAGCTCCCCGTGCTGCTCAAGGCCGCCGGCAAGTGCACCACCGACCACATCTCGGCAGCCGGTCCCTGGCTGCGCTTCCGCGGCCACCTCGAGAACATCAGCGGCAACCTCTTCCTCGGCGCGGTCAACGCATTCACGGGTGCTGTCGGCGAGGGCAAGGACCAGCTCGACGGCGCGACCCGACCGTTCCCCGACATCGCTCGTCGCTACCACGAGGCGGGGCAGCCCTGGGTCGCGGTCGGCGACGAGAACTACGGCGAGGGGTCGTCGCGCGAGCACGCTGCCATGGAGCCCCGGTTCCGAGGCTGCCGTGCGGTGATCGTCCGCTCGTTCGCCCGCATCGCGGAGGCCAACCTGAAGAAGCAAGGCGTCCTCCCGCTCACGTTCGCGGACCCGACGACCTACGACCGCATCGGCGTCGACGACCGCATCTCGGTCCTCGGCCTCGAGCACCTCTCGCCAGATGCACCGGTCACCTGCCGCATCACGCACCCCGATGGCACGACCGAGGACTTCGCCGCCAACCAGACCCTCTCGGCCGAGCAGATCAGCTGGTTCCAGGCCGGCAGCGCCCTCAACATCATCCGTGCCCGGCAAGGCAGCTGATCGACGGCGCGCTCCGCCCGGCCGTCAGCACATCACCCCCCCGTGGGCATAGAGTCCCTACCCTGAGGGCGGACGACGAGACGCGGGCGACGGGAACGAGGAGCGAGGCAACCGATGGGCTTCCGTGAGCGCTTTCGACGCGACGAGGACGGCAACGAGATCGACGTCGAGACCGACGATGCGGTGACCGTCGGCGACGTCGCCATCCGAGCGGTGGACGACGTGGCCTTCGACGAGTCTGTCGAGGTCGAGTACGCACCGGACACCTCGCCTCTCGACGACCTCGTCGATCACGACGTCATCGGGATGCCCGAGGTGGTCGAGGTCGACAGCGCTGCGGCGGCCGATGCCCTCGAGCAGGCGCTGGCTCCCGAGCCCGCAGCTGCCGTCGCACCGCCTCCCCCGCCTCCGGCGCCGCCGGCGCCCGAGCAGCCTGCTGCCGAGGCGCCGCCACGCGAGGCCCTCGTGCGCGCCAGGCTCGCTCCGTGGCAGACCGCGGCGCTCGGCACGCCGAAGAAGGTCGACGAGGACAAGCTGTTCGAGGAGGAGGGCCTCAGCCGCTTCGAGCGGAAGTCGGCGCCTCACCTCTCCACGCCCACCCACGACGCGGTGACGAGCAGCGCCCCTCCGCTCGCGCCCGCTCCGCCAGCTCCGCCGCCGGTCACGCCCGCTGAGCTCACGAGCGAGCCGGTGGCCAGCGACGCTCCCGCGTCGGCGGTCTCCGAGGTCGAGCCGACAGCTGAGGTCGAGCCGACAGCTGAGGTCGAGCCAACAGCTGAGGTCGAGCCAACAGCTGAGGTCGAGCCGATCGTCGATGTCAGCGACGGCGCCGCGACCCGCGACGTCGAGACCGCCTCTGCGGATGATGCAGACGGCGACGACGGCGACAGGGCGCTGGCTCGGCGAGCGAGCCGCCTGCTCGAGCGTGGCGACGTCTCCCCCGACGATCCCGAGGTCGTTGCCCTGCTCGAGGTGGTCAACAGCAGCGGCGAACGGGCTCGTCCCGGCGAGCTCGTCAACCTGAACGCGCTGTCGCAGGGCGAGCGAACCCGCCTGATCATCCGGGTGCTGTGCGGTCTCGTCGCCGAGGTGCAGATCGACGACGAGCAGGGCGCGGCCGCGTCGGCCTGAGGTCGATCAGTCCTCTCCCGGCCGCCGCTCGATCTCGGCCTCCGGGTCGCCGCTCCACCCAGCCGGGTAGGACAGCGCGAGCTCTTCAGGCGTCGGCGTGCGGTGCTCACGTGCCTCTGGTGGCAGGAGCTCGGCGATGGCGGCCATGATCGCCTCGGTGTCGGCGTCGGCGTCGGTGCGACCGATTGCAACCGGTCGACCCACCTTGATCCGGATCGTCGGCGGATCGAGCACGCCGAGCACGTTGGGCAGCCGCGCGCTGCGCGGCCACACCCGCTCGGTGCCCCACAACCCGATCGGGATCACGGGTGCCCCGGTCATGGCGGCGAGGCGCGCCGCGCCCCA
This sequence comes from Acidimicrobiales bacterium, assembly GCA_038206295.1. GTDB lineage: Bacteria > Actinomycetota > Acidimicrobiia > Acidimicrobiales > JBBRAZ01 > JBBRAZ01. The sequence goes on along the minus strand of JBBRAZ010000010.1, from coordinate 12,706 downwards.
CCGTCCCTTCAGCACGGGATCGAAGAAGGCCGGACCGCGCGGGATGGTGCCCTGCGGCATGATCGCGACGAGCTCGCCCGCCTCCAGCGCACGCGCCGCTTCGCGCAGCGGCTCCTCGGAGCCGGTGCCACGCTCGACGCGGATGCCGCCCATCGCTCGAGCCAGCGGTCCAACCACCGGGGCATCGAAGACCTCCTTCTTGCCCAGGAAGCGCACCGGACGTCCGCGCTGCGCGATGGTCAGCCCGATCGCGATCGGGTCGAAGTACGAGCGGTGGTTGCCGACGAGGATCGCCGCGCCATCCTCGGGGATGTTCCGCCACCCGCTCATGTCGAAGCGTGCGTACGGGAACAGCTCGGGTCGGGCGATCGCCATGACCGCCTCCTGCGGTTCGACCAGCCCGGCGAGCTTCGGGATCCCCGGCGGCAGGTCGAACCAGACCACGGGCCAGCGGCGCAGCGTCGCCATCACCGCCATGCGCGGATCGGGGTTCACGACGGTCGGGTGGCCGACGGCCGCGAGGAGGTGCTGGTCGTACCAGGAGTCTGAGTAGGCGTGGCTCTCGTCGAGCGAGACGCCGGCCTCAGCCGCCCACGTCCGCACGGCGGCCACCTTGCCGTGCGACCACACGAACTCTCCGTCGATCGTTCCGTCGTAGCGGCCGTGCGCGTCGACGCCGTAGCGGGTGGCGACGACGACGTCGATCCCCAACGCCTCGGCAAGGGGCGTGACGAGGTCTGCGGGGGTGGTGGTGGCGAGCACGAGCGTCCGACCCTCCGCGCGGTGCTCGGCGAGCGCGAGCAGCGCCCAGGGCTGCACCTGTGCCACCAGGGCATCGGCGGCGAGCTCGCCAGCGGCCTGCATGTCGGCCTGGGACCACCCCTTGGCCAGCCTGGCCATCTGGCGTGTGAGCACCATCGTCGGCCACGTCTCGCCGATCAGGTCGAACACCCGGAACACGAGCCCCTCGCCCGGCACGTGCCGCTCGGGCCGGAGGCCGACCTCCGCCAGCGCGTGCGAGATCACCGGGCCGCTCGCACCACCGATGAGGGTTCGGTCGAGGTCGAAGATCGCCGCCGCCTGGGTCATGGCGGGCAACCTACACGGAGGGTGGCGCAACAGCCCGCGGCTGGGGAAAACGACCAGACCCGGCCACGAGGGCCGGGTCTGTGGGTCTCGCACCGGAGGGGGGTTCGGTGCTCGAGACCGGCACGAGGTGGTCGGAGGGGGGATCCGATGCATCACCTCGGCGTCTATGTCAACCAAAGTGTGCACTGCGGTTAGCAATCTGTCCAGCAGTAGTTACAGATATGAAGTATCGTTTGCACCGATATGGACCTCCGTCAGCTCAACGCCCTCGTCGCCATCGCCGACCACCGATCCTTCTCAGCGGCCGCCAAGGCCCTGCACACGGTGCAGTCGAACGTGTCGGCGCACATCGCCCGCTTGGAGCGCGAGCTGCGCACCACCCTCGTCGATCGATCCAACGGGACCCTCACGCCTGCGGGCGAGGCCGTGGTGGACCGAGCCCGCCGCGTCCAGCGAGAGCTCGAGGCCCTGGCCGCCGACGTCGCCTCGCTCGACGCCCGGGTCTCCGGCACGGTGCGCTGCGGCATCATCGGCACCACCGCCAGGTGGCTCGCCCCGCCGCTGCTGCGCTCCGCCGGCATCGAGCTCCCTGGCGTGCACCTCGTCATCGTCGACGCCACCACCACATCGCTGGTGCCCGGGCTCGTCGATGGCCGTCTCGACCTGGCGGTCGTGAACCTGCCGCTGGACGATCCGGACCTCGACGTGGAGCCGCTGTTCGACGAGGACTCCGTGCTCGTCGCGCCACCAGACCACCCGCTGTTCAGCTCCCCCGCCGTCTCCCTCGCCGACCTCGCCGAGCACGAGCTGCTCCTCGAGCCGCCGGGCACCGCATTCCGCGACGACCTCGACCGCGCAGCCGCCGCCGCGGGCGTGACGCTGCGGGCGCAGGCGGAGATCGATGGGATGCGGCTGGTGGCCAGCCTCGCCTTCCAGGGGTTCGGTGCTGCGGTCCTGCCGGCATCCGCAGCGCCCGGGTTCGTCGGCGGCGCCTGGCGGCGCGTGCCCATCAGCGACGTCGCTGGGCGCTCCGTGGGCTTGGCACGCTCACGGCGGACCCGCCCATCGGCGCCCGCGCTCGCGGTGCGCGAGCTGCTGTTCGACGTCGTCGAGGCCAACGTGCCCGATCAGCCGGGCATCCGTCCGCACGGACGCACGCCGCAGTAACGCACGTCGACCGGGGCAGGTCGCATCGGGACATGGCCCCACCTCTCGCGCTCCGCGCCGCCACCCCTGGTGCGGTCTCCGCGCGCGTCGACGTGCTCGGGGAGCGAACCGTCCTGCGGGTCGACGTCGACGGCGGCGCCCACCGCGGCGCGCTGACCGCTCAAGACGGCGAGACCTTCGCCGCCGCGGTGCACCAGGCGCTCGACGCCCGACTCCCCCTGGTGGCGGTGCTCGCGTCGTCGGGAGCCGACGTGCACGCAGGCATCGCAGCGCTCCACGGCTGGGGCACGACCGCGAGAGCGCTGTCGCTCGCATCGGGCACCATCCCGCTGCTCGCCGTCGTCGCCGGTCCGACCGTCTCGGGACCAGCGCTCCTGCTCGGCCTGGCCGATCAGGTGGTGTTCACCGCCGATGCCTACGCCTTCGTCTCGGGACCGAGGATGGTGGCGCAGATGACCGGCACGACGATCGGTCCCGGACACCTCGGCGGGGCCGCGGTCCACGCTCGCAGCTCCGGGGTCGCCGCCCTCGTGGCAGAGGACCTCGACGATGCCCTGGCGCAGGTGGCAGACCTCCTCGCGCTCCTTCCCGACCACACCGACGCCGACGCGCCCCGGTGGGCTACCGATGATCCAGCCGATCGCTCGACACCCGAGGCCGGTGCGCTGCTCCCCGACGCGGCATCGGGCAGCTACGACGTGCGCGCGGTGGCCACCTGCCTGGTCGACGGAGGCGACCTGCTCGAGCTCCGCTCGAGCTGGGCGCCCAACCTGGTCACGGCGCTGGCCACCCTCGACGGGAGGCCGGTGGGCATCGTCGCCAACCAGCCCTGCGCGATCGCTGGGACCCTCGACATCGCGGCCTCGCAGAAGGGAGCTCGCTTCGTCGGCTTCTGCGATGCGTTCAACCTCCCGCTGGTCACGCTCATCGACACCCCGGGCTTCTCGCCCGGCAAGGACCTCGAGTGGCGCGGGATGATCCGCCACGGAGCCCAGCTCGCATTCGCGTACGCCCGCGCCACCGTGCCGCGGGTGAGCATCACCCTGCGCAAGTCCTACGGCGGGGCGTACATCGTCATGGACTCGAAGGAGATGGGCAACGACCTGGCGATGGCGTGGCCCACGGCGCAGATCGCGGTGATGGGCGCCAAGGGCGCAGCGGAGATCCTGCACCGAGCAGCCGACCCGGAGACTCGGGCGACCGCAGAGGCGAGCTACGAGGCGCGCCTGCTGAACCCGTGGATCGCGGCCGAGCGCGGCCTGCTCGACGCGGTCATCGATCCGGCGGACACGCGCCGCGAGCTGTGCGCCGCGCTCGACGTGCTCGCGACCAAGCGTGAGCCGCTGGTGCGGCGCGCCCACGACAACATCCCGCTCTGAGCCTGCGTGCCGGTGCGCCGAGCGCTCGACGGTAGGATCGGCCGCCGGGCTGGCCCATCGCACGAGCGGACGAGGAGCACGCGTGGCCGAGAGCATCACGATCACGGACAACCGCACCGGGGAGTCGATCGAGATCCCCATCGCGGACGGGGGCGTCGACGCTGATGGCTTCCGGAAGCTGCTTCCCGGCGTGTGGTTCCACGATCCGGGCTTCACCGCCACATCAGCCGCTGCGTCGCAGATCACCGAGCTCGATGGCGAGGCGGGCATCCTGCGCTACAGGGGCTACCCTATCGAGCAGCTGGCGGAGAGCTCGAGCTACCTCGAGGTCGCCTACCTCCTCATCTACGGCGAGCTGCCGACCGCCCAAGAGCTCGAGTGGTGGACGCACGAGATCACGACCCACACCTTCATCCACGAGAACGTCCGCAAGCGCTTCCTCGAGGGCTTCCACCACGACGCGCACCCCATGGGCATCCTGGTCTCGAGCATCGCGGCGCTGTCCACGTTCTACCCCGAGGCCAAGCAGATCCACGACGTCGACGTCCGCCAGAAGCAGATCATCCGCCTCGTGGCGAAGATGGCGACGCTCGCGGCGGGCGCCCACCGCCACAGCGTGGGGATGCCGTTCGTCTACCCCGACAACAGCCTCAGCTACGCGGCCAACTTCCTGTCCATGATGTGGAAGACCGCCGAGCCGCGCTACGAGGCCGACCCGATCATCGCCCGAGCGCTCGACGTGCTGTTCATCCTCCACGCCGACCACGAGCAGAACTGCTCGACCACCGCCATGCGCGTCGTGGGATCCTCGCACGCCGATCCCTACTCGGCTACCGCCGCGGCATGCGCTGCGCTGTACGGGCCCCGGCACGGCGGCGCGAACGAGGCCGTCATCCGGATGCTGACCGAGATCGGCAGCTACGACAACGTCGAGCCGTACATCGCGGCGGTCAAGGAGGGCCGGGTCAAGCTCCAGGGCTTCGGTCACCGCGTGTACAAGAGCTACGACCCACGGGCGACGGTCATGAAGAAGCACGCCGACGCGGTGTTCGAGGTGACCGGCAAGAACCCGCTGCTCGACATCGCGCTGAAGGTCGAGGAGATCGCGCTCGCCGATGACTACTTCGTCAGCCGCCGCCTGTACCCGAACGTGGACTTCTACTCCGGCCTGCTCTACCAGGCGATGGGCTTCCCGATCGACATGTTCCCGGTGCTGTTCGCCATCCCGCGCACGGCCGGGTGGCTGTCGCACTGGGTGGAGCTGCTCGACCAGGACCAGCGCATCGCACGGCCCCGACAGCTGTACGTCGGTGCCGGCGCTCGCGACTACACGCCCGTCACCGAGCGCACCTGACCAGCGCCACCGGCGACCGGTGGCGCCTCAGGCAGATGTGACGTCGAGGAGGATCTTGCCGACGTTGGCGTTGGCCTCCATGCGCTCGTGCGCCGCGGCGACCTCGGCCAGATCGAACCGGCTGTCGATCACCGGTGCGCACCGGCCGTCCTCGAACAGCGGCACCACCTCGCGGGCGAAGCGCTGGCTCAGCGCGATCTTCTCCTCCAGAGGCCGCGCTCGCAGCACGGTCCCGATGATCGTCGCCCGCTTGGGAAGGAGCGCGCCGAGGTTCAGCTCGACCGATCCGCCGCCCATCACCCCGACCTGGACGATGCGCCCACCGGTGCGCAGCGCACGCAGGTTGCGTGCCACGTAGTCGCCACCGATGACGTCGAGCACGACGTCGACGCCGCTGCCCCCAGTCGCCGCGGCCACCGCGTCGACGAAGTCCTCTGCGCCGTAGTCCACCACGACGTCGGCGCCCAGCGAGCGGCACGCCTCGACCTTCCCGGCCGAGGTGGTCGTCACCACCCTCGCGCCGAGCGCGCTGCACAGCGAGATCGCCGCGGTGCCGACGCCTGATGCGCCGGCGTGCACCAGCGCCCACCGCCCGGACGTCAGGCCCCCCTGGAGCACCAACGCATCCCACGCGGTGATCCACACCTCTGGGATGGCCGCTGCATCGGCGAGCGCGACGCCCGAGGGGATGGCCATCAGCTGTCGCTCGTGCACCGCGATGCGCTCGGCGTACGCACCGCCGCCGACGATCGCCATCACCGCGTCGCCGACCGCGACCTCTCGCACGCGCTCCCCCACCGCGCTCACCGTGCCAGCGAGCTCCATCCCGGGGATCTCGTGCGGCATCGACGGACCGGGGTAGAGGCCGCGCCGCTGGAGGAGATCCGCCCGGTTCAACGCGGTGGCAGCGATGGCCACCACCGCCTCCTCCGGTCCGGGCACAGGATCGGGCACGTCGCGCAGGGTGAGCACCTCTGTGCCGCCGTAGTTGTCGAGCACGACCGCTTGCACCGCGACCTCCTCCATGGACCGTCGGGCGAGGATACGCCTCGCCGACGCGCTCGTGGTCTGATGCAGCAGCGCCCGCCGGCTACGCTGCACCCAGCCGGCGGGCGAACCGGCGAGCGGACAGCGGTGAGGGACGACGATGGCGGACGAGTCGACCGACGTGAGCGCAGCGCGCGGCGACCAGCTGCCGCGGCGGGACGCTGTCGCTGCGCCACCCCCCACCCAGCGAGTGCAGTTCGTGCCGTTCGACCAGACCGCAGACAGCGTCGCCGCATCGCAGCGACCCGGCAGCCGCCAGCGGCCAGGCGTCCCGCGCGGACGCAGGATGCGACCCACCGCTCCAGTCGCCGAGCCGGTCGATCACGTGGAGGAGCAGCACAGCTACTGGAGCACCGACGCCCTCTTCGCCGAGAGCCGCCGCGTCGAGGACCTCGTCGAGCACCGCACCGACGCCGAGCTGCTCGTCGAGCTCGAGCTCGAGCCCCGAGCCTCCTCCACCGACATCGCCCGGGCGCAGCGGCGCCTCGCGCTCGCGCACCACCCCGACCGCTGGGCGACGCACGCCACGGCGATCAGAGAGCACCACGAGGACCGCATGCGACGTGTGAACCAGGTGGTCGCAGAGCTGCGCAAGCGCGACCTGGCCTGACCGACACCCGCTGCCCCGGCGCGATCAGCGCAGCGCGAACCAGATCTTCGGGTCGTCGAGGGTGACCAGGCTGTCGAGCACCATCGAGACCTGCTCGACGTCGCTGGCGAGCACCGACCAGCACATGGTGCCCCGCACGGCTTCGCCCTGCGCGATCTGCGCCACCTGGTCGATCTCGTCGGGGAACAGGCCGCACGTGTCGTCGAACTCGTCGTAGGTGCGGCCACCTGCGCTCTCGAGGCGGAAGCCGAGGTCGAGCAGCGTGGAGCTGGCCTCCTCGCCTCGGTAGACCATCTCGAGGCGCACCAGGTAGAGCTGCTCTCCCTCAGGCGGCGGCTCGTTGAAGTCGAACGCCTCCATGACCAGATCGGTCGCGTCGGCGGTGATGTCGACGACGCGGGCATCCCAGTCGCCCACGCGGCCGATGGCACCGAGGGGCACCGGGCTGTCGGGCGTGCCGAAGCCCTGGCCTGCCTGGGTGGGGGCGCTGCGGCACGTCGCCTCGGACGCGGTGCGCACCGCATCCTGCTGGTCGGTCAGCGCAGCCGGGTCGACCGCGGCGATGCCGAAGTCCTCGATGAGGGCATCGGCCACGCAGATGGCCAGCTCCTCTTCGAGGCCGCGCCCCAGCATGGCGCGGATCACGTCGGACCGGGTGCGATCAGTCGGCTCGGCATCGGGATCGATCGGCGGGCCGCCGAACGAGCACGTGGCGAGCCCCCACCGCTCGCCATCGAGCGACCACGGGAGGAACTGGCCGACGGCGTCGAGCGGATCCTCGAACGGCGCCGGGTCGAGGTCGATGCGCGCCTCGCCCTGGCCGGCTCCGACGTTGCGCGTGACGACGCGCCGCACGACGAGCTGGTCGCGCTGCACGCCCTGGAACGCCTCGATCGCGGTCAGCAGGCTGTCGAGCAGGTCCTGGACGCCATCAGCACCGACCTCCTCGGTGCAGGCACCGGCGTAGCCCGCCGCAGCCGGGAGGTCGCCGCCGACCCAGGCATCTGCGAACGAGCGCACCTGCGCCTGCAGCGCGAGCGGGCTGTCGGGCGGCGGGGGCTGCGGGCCCTCGGCCCGGTCGTCGTCACCGCTGCGCGCCACGAGCAGCCCGATCAGCAGCACGACGACGAGGAGCACCGCGACGACGATGAGCGAGGGGCGTCGTCGACGACGGATGGAGCCGTACACCGGATCGTCGTCGTCGACGCCTCCGTGCCCGAAGAGATCCATCGGATCGGCTACTCGCTCGGCATCAGCCGGGCTCGCAGCGCGCCGGCCCGGCAAGGCCGGCGTGTCGGGCTCCTCGACGCTGGGCTCCTCGACGCTGGGCTCGTCGGCCGCGTCGCTCCCGTCGGTCGCGTCGGGCTCGTCGGTCGCGTCGGGTTCGTCGGCCATCAGGGCTCCTGCAGGTGGACCGGGGCATCGTAGGCGTGCGCCACGCAGCGCGCGAGTCACCCCGGCTGCGCCATGATGCGCCCGATGGGCATCCCTGACGACTTCTGGTGGGGTACGGCCGCCTCCTCGACGCAGACCGAGGGCGCAGCTCCGGCCAGCGACTGGCTTGCGTGGGAGCGCGCCGGGAGGGCGCCGGCATCGGGGGACGGCAACGGCTTCGGCCTGCGGCACCACGAGGACCTCGAGGCGCTCGCCGAGCTCGGGCTCCCCCACCACCGCCTGTCGCTGGAGTGGGCGCGCCTCGAGACGTCGCCCGGCCGCCACGATCCGGCCGCCGTCGAGCACTACCGCTCGATGCTGCAGCACGCACGCGACGTCGGACTGACCACGTGGGTGTGCCTGCACCACTTCACGCTTCCCGGCTGGTTCAGCAAGGACGAAGGCGGCTTCGTCGACGATCGCGCCCGCGGCTACTTCTGGCCCCGCCACCTGGAGTGGGTGGCCGAGACCTTCGGCGACCTCGTCGATGGCTGGAAGCCGATCAACGAGCCTGTGGCCTACGCCGGAGGCGGCTGGCTGCTGGGCGAGATGCCGCCAGGCACGAGCGACCTGCAGCAGTTCCTCGATGCGCTGCGCGGCACGCTGCTGGCCAAGCAGGCCGCGTGGGAGGTGCTGCGCCAGACCGGGTCGCCGGTCTGCACCATCCACAACCTGTCACCGCTGTTCGCTGATCGCTCGGGCACCTCCGACGAGCAGGCGGCGAGCTCCTCGCTGCGAGCGATGGTCGACCAGGTGCTCTGGACGTCGTGGATCCGCCTCGTGCGCGACGGCGTCCTGTCGCTGCCGGGGCGACCCGATGAGGAGGTTCCCGGCGCGGCGGGATCCTTCGACCTGATCGGCTTCTCGTACTACTTCGCGTCCACCATCAGCGCCTCGGGGGCGATGGGCCCCTACCCGCCGGACGGCCGGATCGGCCCGATGGGCCAGGTGCCGTGGAGTGCGGGACTGCGGCTCGTGCTCGAGCGTCTCGCGGACGAGCTTCCGGGCCGACCTCTCGTGGTCGCCGAGCACGGCGTCGGGACCGAGCAGGTCGCCGACGGGGAGATCGAGGACGACGCGTGGCGTTGCGAGGTGCTCGACGAGTCGCTCCAGCACGTCGCGTCCGCGATCGACGACGGGATCGATGTTCGAGGCTTCTTCCACTGGACCGCGGTGGACAACTACGAGTGGACCTACGGCGACTCGATCCGCTTCGGGTGCATCGACCGCCAGCGTCGGCCGAAGCCGAGCGCGGCGCTGCTCTCCGCATGGGCACGCGGCGAGCGACGGTGAGCGGGATCGGCGTCGATCAGCGGGACCGATCGGCGACTGGACCGCGGTAGCGGCTGCCGGAGGTGCAGGTCTCGCGCACCTCGATGCACGCCAGCTCGGGCACAGTCGGCACCAGCCGGTCCCAGAGCCACTTCGCGAGCACCTCGCTCGTGGGGTTGTGGAGTCCCTCGATGTCGTTGAGGAGGCGATGGTCGAGCTGGTCGACGAACGGCATGACCGCAGCACGCAGATCAGCGAAGTCCATCACCCAGCCGCTGAGCTCGCCGGGCTCACCCTCGACGGTCACCACCACACGGAACGAGTGGCCGTGCAGCCGACTGCACTTGTGGACCTCTGGCACCTCGGGCAGGAAGTGGGCCGACTCGAAGCCGACCTCGATGAAGATCTCCACGGCGAGCACACTAGAGCGGAGGGCGTGGTGGCACGCAGCCCGACAGGCCCGTGAGCCGGATCCCGTGCTGGCATCGGCGGGGTGGGGTTAGCCGCCGGGCGGTGGTCTGCCGGTGGTGGTGAGGAGGTCGCGGAGTCGGAGGGGGCGGGGGTTGCGGGGCTGGTCGACGCCGTCGCAGATGACGATGGGCGTGCCGCGCTCCAGTTCGCAACCCCCTACGGGATGTCGAGCACCTTGTGCGTCTGGAGGGTGAGGCGCCACGGCGGATTGGCTCGACAGAACGCCACCGCATCCCTCCGGTTGGCCGCGAGCGCCGGACCATCCATCGGCGACAGGTAGCGCACCGCTGCCTGCACCGCATCGAGGTCGCCGGGAGCGAGATCCACCTGCGGGTACACGAGCTTCAGCTCGTCGGCGACGGTCACCACCACCGGCGCACCCGCCTTGGGGCTGACGCACACCCAGTCGACCCCCGGGGGCACGGGCCTCGTGCCGTTGGTCTCGATCGCCACCTCGAACCCGCGCTCGTGCAGGGCATCGATCAGCGCCTCGTCGAGCTGCAGGAGCGGCTCGCCACCGGTGAGCACCACGTAGCGCTCGGGCGCCTCGACCCCGCACGCCGACACCCACGCCGCCAGGACGGCGTCGGCCAGGGCGGCGGCACCGCTGAACGCACCACCGCCCGGACCGTCGGTGCCCACGAAGTCGGTGTCGCAGAACGAGCACACCGCCTCGGCCCGCTGCTCCACGCGCCCGCTCCACAGGTTGCAGCCGGTGAATCGCACGAAGGTGGCGGCTCGCCCCGTGCGCGCGCCTTCGCCCTGCAGCGTGTGGAACAGCTCCTTCACGCGGTAGGTCACGTCTCCGCCGCCGGTGCGTAGGACGTCGGATCATCGACACCGGCCGCAGCGAAGCCCGCCCGTCGCAGCGCGCACGATTCGCACGTACCGCACGCGGCATGTCCGATCGGGTCGTAGCACGACGTCGTCATGGCGTAGTCCACGCCGAGGTCGACCCCGGCGCGGATGATCTCCGCCTTCGTCATGGCCACCAGCGGCGCGCGCACCGAGACGCGCTCCCCGTCGACGACCGCGGCGCGCGTCGCCAACGCCGCCATCGATTCGAACGCGGCGAGGTACTCCGGACGGCAATCGGGGTAGCCGGAGTAGTCCACCGCGTTCGCGCCGATGAAGAGGTCGGTGGCTCCGATCACCTCGGCGAAGGCGAGACCGTACGCGAGGAAGATCGTGTTGCGCGCTGGCACGTAGGTGATGGGGACGTCGCCGCCGACTGCCGGGGAGCCATCGCCCTTGGGCACCGCGATGTCATCGGTCAGCGCCGAGCCGCCGAAGAGGCGCAGGTCGAGGACTGCGACGCGGTGGTCGGTGACACCTGCTGCCGCCGAGACCGCACGGGCCGCCTCCAGCTCGATCGCGTGACGCTGCCCGTAGTCGAAGCTCAAGCAGCTGCACGCGAAGCCGTCGGCCTGCGCCAGCGCCAGGACCGTCGCGGAGTCGAGGCCCCCCGAGAGCAGGACGACCGCTGGCCGCCCGGCGGTGGTGCTCACGGGTGCGAGGCGGTGACCTCGGTGGTGATGCCGCCGCGCACGTTCCACAAGGTGTGCACCGTCATCCGGCGCGGGGCGACGGCGGCCACGAGGTCGTCGAGGATCTGGTTCGTGACGTCCTCGTGGAAGGCCCCGTCGTCGCGGAAGCTCCAGAGGTAGAGCTTGAGCGACTTGAGCTCCACGATGGAGGCGTCGGGAACGTACGTCACGGTGACGCGGGCGAAGTCCGGCTGGCCGGTGCGGGGGCACAGGCACGTGAACTCGTCGGTCTCGCAGCGCACCTCGTAGTCGCGACCCGGGTGCGGGTTGGGCACGGCTTCGAGCGAACGGGACGGCTGCGTCGACACGCCGCCCAACCTACCGCCACCGAGGTGCTCCTCGTGAGGTGGGAGTGAGGTGGGAGCGGGGTGCGGCTGGCCGAGCCCGGGTCGGTCACCGCAGCCCCCACGAGGAGCGCACCGGTTCACGTTCGATCAGCAGCCGCGCCACACTGGTGGGGACATGAACCTCGATGACCTGGAGCGGTGGGCGCGCGGCGCGGGCCTCGAGAGCGTCCTGCTCATACTCGGAGCGCTGCTCCTCGCCCGCTTCGTGCGGTGGGCGGCGGCCATAGCGACGACGCGTGCCGAGGACGCAGCGCGGTCGCGGGTCGGCGAGGGCGCCATGCTCGACGATCAGGACCGCCAGCGACTCGCCCTCACCCAGAGCGTGCCGTGGGCGATCATCGCGATGCTGTGGATCGTCACGGTGCTCATGGTGCTCGAGCGGCTGAACGTGCCCGCCAGCACCTTCATCGGGCCCGCAGCGGTCACCGGCGTCGCACTCGGCTTCGGAGCGCAGCGCGTCGTGCAGGACATCCTCGGCGGCTTCTTCGTCGTGGCCGAGCGGCAGTACGGCATCGGCGACCTCATCCGGGTGGCGCCACCCGGCGAGCTGGGCGGCATCGCGGGGACCGTCGAGTCGATCACCCTTCGCTCCACCCGCCTCCGCACCCTCGAGGGCGAGCTCGTCATCCTCCCCAACGGCGAGATCCGCCAGGTGACCAACCTGTCGAAGGACTGGGCTCGCGTCGTCATCGACATCCCCCTCGCACCCGACGCGGACCTCGACCGAGCACGCACCGTGCTGCACGGCATCAGCGAGGCGATGATCACCGATGAGCACTGGGCCCCGATGCTCCTGGACCGACCGATGGTGATGGGCGTCGAGAGCATCTCGGTGGGTTTCGTGCAGCTCCGGTACGTGGCACGCACCCTGCCGTCCACGCAGTGGGACGTGGCGCGCGAGCTGAGGGGCCGCGTCGCCACCGGCCTGGGCGAAGCCGGCATCCGAACGGCGATGCCGGTCGCAGTGGGCACCCAGGCTCCCCCGGCGG